>NZ_CP134605.1:5430000-6053750 GCF_031844685.1 Streptomyces sp. ITFR-21 | reverse complement strand
CCCCCGGCCCTCCGCCGCCTCGGAGAGCCGCTCGGTGAGCTGCTGGTTGCGTCGGCCGAGGTCCACGAACAGCGCCGCCACCGCCGGTGTCCGGGAGGCCAGATCGGACAGGTCGGACGCCGACACCCGGCCCGCGGCCACCTCGTCCGACAGAGCCTCGCGCAGGTCGGCCACCAGCCGGCCGGTATCGCGCTCGGAGAAGAAGCCCGGGTCGATGCCGAACGCCTCGGTCAGCCTCAGCAGCACCGGCACGGTCAGCGGGCGGGAGTCGTGCTCCATCTGGTTCAGGTAGCTGGGGGAGACGGCGAGGACCCGGGCCAGCTCGGCCTGGCTCAGCCGCCGCTCCTCGCGCAGCCGCCGCAGTCGCGCTCCCGCGTACGTCTTGCTCATCCCGGACTCCCGTCCCGCCCGCCGTGGACCCGCTCGTGATCCGCACCGCGCCTCCCGGTGCCGGCCCTTCGCAACGTTGGCCGATCGGCACCGGAAGATCCGCCGAAGTTGGCAATCATACCGCCTTGATGGCACTCCGTGCCACTGCCACAGTCGTAGTGCGGCCCGCCGGACTGCGGCGGCCACGCACCCGGCATCGGTCATGAATCCGCTCTGACGTGGGAGATTTCGGCCTTCCGCCTGGCTCGGCGACGTCGTCTCTCCCTACTCGCACCGGAGCCAGCAGGCCGCACTCGCACTCAGTTTGGCACTGAGTGTCAATCATTCGCACAGTTCGCGCGCCCAGTCCGCGACACCCCGGGAGACGCTCATGGCACCGACGAGGACGACGACAGCAGCAGCCGAGGACCTGGCCCGGCGGTGGGCGACCGACCGGCGCTGGAAGGGGATCGAGCGCACGTACACCGCGCAGGACGTGGTCAGGCTCTCCGGCAGCGTCCGCGAGGAGCACACCCTGGCCCGGCGCGGCGCCGAGCGCCTGTGGCGCCAACTGCACGAGCGGGACTACGTGCACGCGCTCGGCGCCCTGACCGGCGGCCAGGCGGTGCAGCAGGTCAAGGCCGGCCTGCAGGCGATCTACCTGTCCGGCTGGCAGGTCGCCGCCGACGCCAACCAGGCCGGGCAGACATACCCCGACCAGTCGCTCTACCCGGCCAACTCGGTGCCGCAGGTGGTCCGCCGGATCAACAACGCGCTGCTGCGCGCGGACCAGATCGCGACCGCCGAGGGCGCCGGGGACACCACCGACTGGCTCGCGCCGATCGTCGCCGACGCCGAGGCCGGCTTCGGCGGGCCGCTCAACGCCTTCGAGCTGACCAAGGCGATGATCGACGCGGGCGCCGCCGGCATCCACTACGAGGACCAGTTGGCCGCGGAGAAGAAGTGCGGCCACCTCGGAGGCAAGGTGCTGGTCCCCACCGGCCAGCACATCCGCACCCTCAACGCGGCCCGGCTGGCGGCCGACATCGCCGATGTGCCGACGCTGATCGTGGCGCGCACCGACGCGCTCGCCGCGACGCTGCTCACCAGCGACGTCGACGAGCGGGACGCCCCCTTCGTCACCGGCGAGCGCACCGCCGAGGGCTTCTACCGGGTGCGGGGCGGCATGGAGCCCGTCATCGCCCGCGGACTCGCGTACGCCCCCTACGCCGACCTCATCTGGGTCGAGACCGGCACCCCGGACCTGGCCCAGGCCCGCGGGTTCGCCGAGGCGATCCACGCGCGGCACCCGGAGCGGATGCTGGCGTACAACTGCTCGCCGTCCTTCAACTGGCGCGCCGCGCTGGATGACGACCAGATCGCGAAGTTCCAGCGGGAGCTGGGCGCGATGGGGTACCGCTTCCAGTTCATCACCCTGGCCGGCTTCCACTCCCTCAACCACGGCATGTTCGAGCTGGCCCGCGGTTACGCCGAGCACGGGATGACCGCGTACGTGGACCTCCAGGAAAAGGAGTTCGCCGCGCAGCAGCAGGGCTTCACCGCGGTCAGGCACCAGCGCGAGGTCGGCACCGGCTACTTCGACCTGGTGTCCACCGCCGTCAACCCCTCCTCCTCCACCACCGCGCTGACCGGCTCCACGGAGGAGGAGCAGTTCCACTAGGCCGCGGCCGCCCGGCCGCCCGCCCGCCCGCCCGGCCGCCC
This sequence comes from Streptomyces sp. ITFR-21, assembly GCF_031844685.1. NCBI lineage: Bacteria > Bacillati > Actinomycetota > Actinomycetes > Kitasatosporales > Streptomycetaceae > Actinacidiphila > Actinacidiphila sp. ITFR-21. The sequence continues at coordinate 6,051,659 of NZ_CP134605.1, read as the reverse complement.
GGCCGCCCGGCCGCCGGACCGCCCGACCGGCCGACCGCGCCGTCCGCCGTCCGCCGTCCACGACCCACCGCCCACCGCCCACCGCCCACCGCCCACCGCCTCCGGCGACACTCCCCCGGCCGGTCCCGCGTCCGCGCCGGGGGGACGGGTCGCCCCCGTTCCCCCGGCGCCGGGGATCCGCCCGGGCCCCCCCGCTCCCCCCGTCCGGCCTCCGGCCGCTCCCGCTGAGGAGAACCCCCATGTCCACCACCGCTCTCACCGGCCGGGTCCAGGTCCTCGGCGCGCCCGGCGACCGCCACGACGAGATCCTCACCCCCGAAGCCCTGGAGTTCGTCGGCCGCCTCGTCGACGCCTTCGCGCACCGCCGGCTCCGCGTCCTCAAGGAGCGCAGGCGGGTGGCGGACCGGCTGGCCTCGGGCTCCGTGCTGGACTTCCCCCTGACCACCGCGGCCGTCCGCGCGGACGGCTCATGGCAGGTCGCCGCCCCGGCGCCGGGGCTGGTCGACCGCCGGGTGGAGATCATTGGCCCTGCGGACCGCGGGTCGGCCGTCGACGCCCTCACTTCGGGCGCGAACGTCTGGACGGCCGACTTCGAGGACGCCACCTCTCCGACCTGGCACAACATCGTCGGCGGCCAGCTGACCCTCGCCGACGCCGTCCGGCAACGGATCGGCTTCACCACGCCGGAGAGCGGGGAGTACCGGCCCGGCGGGCATCCGGCGACCATCGCCGTCCGCCCCCGCGGCTGGCACCTGGCCGAGGACCACCTGCGGGTCGACGGCCGCCCCTCGCCCGCCTCCCTTGTGGACTTCGGGCTGTACTTCTTCCACTGCGCGCAGCGGCAGATCGACGCGGGCCGCGGCCCGTACTTCTCCTTGCCGAAGCTGGAGAACCGCCACGAGGCACGGCTGTGGAACGACGTGTTCGTCCTGGCCCAGGACCTCCTCGGCATCCCGCGGGGCACCGTGCGGGCCACCGTCCTGATCGAGACCGTCACCGCGGCCGTCGAGATGGAGGAGATCCTCCACGAGCTCCGCGAGCACAGTTCCGGGCTCAACGCGGGCCGCTGGGACTACCTCTTCAGCCTGATCAAGACGTTCGGCCACCGGGCGGACTTCCTGCTGCCCGACCGCGCCGGGATCACCATGTCCGCGCCGTTCCTGCGCGCCTACACCGATCTGCTGGTCCGCACCTGCCACCGGCGCGGCGCCCACGCCATCGGCGGCATGGCCGCCCATGTGCCCGGCGGGAGCGTCGACACCGACCGCGCCGCCCTCACCGAGGTGCGGCTGGACAAGGAACGCGAGGCCGAGGACGGCTTCGACGGCTCCTGGGTCGCCCACCCCGGCCTCGTCCCCGTCTGCCGGGAGGTCTTCGACGGCGTTCTCGGCGAGCGTCCGCACCAGCTCGGACGCACCCGCGCCGACGTCGCGGTGACCGCCGCGGACCTGCTGTCGGTGCGGCGCGCCGGCGCCCCGCCCTCGGCGGAGGGCGTCCGCACCACCGTCGCGGTCGCCCTGCGCTACTTCGCCGCCTGGCTGGACGGGCGGGGAGCGGTCCCCCTGTACGGGCTGATGGCTGACGCCGCCACCGCCGAGATCGCCAGGGCGCAGATCTGGCAGTGGCTGCGGCACCGCGTCGTCGACCGGGCGAAGGTCGCGGAGGTGCTGGCGGCCGAACTCGCCGTGCTCGGCGCGGAGTCTCCCGGGGTCGACCTCGGCGAGGTCCGCGCGCTGTTCGAGCGGACCGCCCTGGCGAGGGAGCTGCCGGCCTTCTTCACCGCGCACGCCTACTCCCGCCTTGTGCGGCTCCCGGAGGGACGGTCCTGACCCCGGCTGCCCCCGCCGGCTGCCCCCGCCGGGAGCCCGCGGCTGCGTGCCGCCGCCCGGGACCACCCCGCCGCCCCGGGCCACCCCGCCGGCCCCACCCGCGTCCCGGGATACGGGCGGAGGTGACCGGGGAGCCGGACACGCCCTAGCCTGGCGGAGCAGCCGGTTCACCCCGTCCGCCAGGCGGGGAGTCGCAAGAGGGAACCCGGTGGGATTCCGGGACTGCCCCGCAGCGGTGAGGGGGAACGACCGCCGTCATACGCACTGGGCCCGTGGGGCCCGGGAAGCGACGGCCAGTAGGTGTCCGCCTCGGGCGGACGTGCCCGCGAGTCCGAAGACCTGCCCGTTGCCCGTACGCGACCGATCGCGTACGGAGTCCCGGTGACCTCGTGGGCGGGTCGGCGTATCCACCGAACGGGCGAACGTGTGCGTGGCGCACGGCCGTTCCGTCGGGTTCGTCATACCTTCGCGCTCGCGTCCCGCCCCGGGATCCAGGGAGATGTCTCGCGAAGGAGATTTCCGTGACGGCGAAGTCCGCAGCCGCGGCAGCACGGGCCACCGTGTACGGCTACCCCCGGCAGGGGCGGAACCGGGGGCTGAAGAAGGCCGTCGAGGGCTACGGGAAGGGCCGTGTCACCGCCGATGCCCTCCGGGAGACGGCGGCCGGCCTGCGCAGGACCAACTGGGAGCAGTTGGCGGGCGCCGGTGTCCACGAGGTGCCGACCGGCGACTTCTCGTACTACGACCATGTGCGGGACACCAGTGTGATGGTCGGCGCGATCCCGGCCCGGCACCGCGCGGCGGTCGGGAAGGACGCCTTGGACGGCTACTTCGCGATGGCCCGCGGTACGCAGGACGCGGCCCCGCTGGAGATGACCAAGTGGTTCGACACCAACTACCACTACCTCGTCCCCGAAACCGGCCCCGACACCGACTTCACCGCCGACTCGACCCGGCAGGTGGCCGAACTGACCGAGGCCCTCGCCCTCGGTCATGCCGCCCGCCCGGTGCTCGTCGGCCCCGTCGCCTATCTCCTCCTCGCCAAGCCCGCCCCCGGCGCCGACCCGGACTCCGACCCGCTGACCCTGCTGGACCGGCTGCTGCCCGTCTACGCCGAGGTGCTCGCCGACCTGCGGGCCGCCGGCGCCGAGTGGGTCCAGCTCGACGAGCCCGCGCTGGTCCAGGACCGCACTCCGGCCGAGCTGGCCGCCACCGCCCACGCTTACCGCGGGCTCGGCGGCCACGGCAGCCGGCCCAAGCTGCTCGTCGCCTCGTACTTCGACCGGCTCGGCGAGGCGCTCGCGGTCCTGGCGAAGGCCCCGGTCGAGGGCCTCGCCCTCGACTTCACCGATGCCGCCGCCGCCAACCTCGACGACCTCGCGGCCGTCGGCGGCCTGCCCGGCAAGCGGCTCGTCGCGGGCGTCGTCAACGGCCGCAACATCTGGATCAACGGCTACGAGAAGTCGCTGTCCGTCCTCGCCACCCTCCCCGGCCTGGCCGGCCGGGTCGATGTCGCCGCGTCCTGCTCCCTCCTGTAGGTGCCGCTCGACGCGGCGGCCGAACAGGACATCGACCCGCGGGTCCGCCGCTGGCTCGCCTTCGCCCGGCAGAAGACCGCCGAGATCGTCACCCTGGCCGGGGGACTGGCCGAGGGCACCGGCGCCATCGCCGCGCAGATCGCCGCCAACCGCGCCGACCTCGCCTCCCGTACGGACTCCCCGATCACCCGCGACCCGGCCGGCGGACAACGCGGCCGTCCTGGTCGGCTTCACCCGCCCCGAGCAGGTAGCCGAGAACCTCTCCGCCGTGGACGACCCGCTCTCCGCCGGGGAGTCCGCCTTCGTCCGCCGGACCGCAGGTCGCCTCCAACAAGCGCTGGACGCCTACGGTGAGGTCTTCCTCGACGAGAAGGGGGCGCGATGACCACCGCCCGGCAGCTCTCCTTGACGGCCGCCACGGCCTCGTACCCGGCGGGTTCCGCCGGCCAGGCCAGCGTCCTGCTGTTCAACGCCCAGCACGCCTCACCCGAACGCTCCCGCCGGCAGGCCGCCGACTTTCGGCGTTCTCGCTGATGATCGTGGGGTGGCTCGGGCGGGTGATGGAGGTGTGGCCCGGTCCTGCGAGCCGGCGCGGGGCGGCGGGCAGGTCCGGTCCGCCGGGCCGTACGGCCTGAGCCGTCACCGCGGAGAGGGCGCGGGGGCGCGGGGGCGCCACGAAAGATCGAGGCAAGGGTGTCCGGAGATTGGCTCAATCAGGGCCGCGCATGCGGCCCGGACGGGTGCCGGACGCCGGGCGCCGGGCAGGGCCGCTGGCATACGACCCGGGGGATTGCCGTGACCTGCCGGAACGCCGGACCGCGGGGACGCGTTCACGATCCGGCGTATCGCGGTGGATCATGCCCTGACCCCCGACTTTGTATCACAAATCAACTTATAAGTCTATATAGATATTAGGTGAGGTGAGTCATATTCGCGCGGCCCGCCCCCGAGTAATCTCTGCTGGGACATTTTATGTTCGTGCACATATATGTCCAAGAGGAGAACCGGAGTGCAGGTTCCGTACTTCGAGCGCGAAGTGCTGGCGGACGGCCTCACCGACGGGTATTGGATCCAGGCGGTCGACCTCAACGGCTCCGGCCGTCCGGGGCTGCTGACGTCGGGTCTGGCCGAGGGCGTGGTCCGCTGGTACGAGAACCCGGGCTGGACCCCGCACGTCATCGCACGGATGAGTCAGCCGGTGGCCTGGGCGGCAGCCGACATCACCGGCGACGGAACGCTCGACCTCGCCGTGTGCCACGACTACGGCAAGAGCATGTACGCGCACACGCCCGACGACGGATCCATCTCCTGGTTGCGCAACCCGGGCCCCGGCCTGCTCGGCAGCCCCTGGGAGGTGCGCCGGATCGGCGGCCTGGTCTCCGCGCACCGCCTGCGGCTGGGGCACTTCACCAGCGCGGAGCGGCTCCAGCTCCTCGCCCTGCCGGTGGTGGGCGGAATCGGCGGACGCGCCGGCATGGAGCAGCCGGCCGTGGTGACCGTGCTGAACCGGCCGGACGACGTGCTGGCGGCGCCCGAGTGGGAGGTGGCGGCCGTGGACGACGCCTCCTTCCGGATCCTGCACGACTACGTGCCCGCCGGGACGTCCGGGTCGGGTCTGGAGAGGTTCGTCGTGGCGAGCCGCGAGGGCCTGAGCAGCTACGGGTGGGACGGCGGCGCGGACGCCTGGACCGCGCGCCGGTTCGGCGGCGGGGAGGACGGCCAGCAGGCCCGGACGGGGTTCCGCGGGAGCAGCAGTGTCGCGCTGGGCGGACTGCCCGCCCAGGGCGCGCGCTACGCGGCGACGATCGAGCCGTTCCACGGCAACACGGTCGCGGTGTACGTGGAGTCCCCGGACGCGGGGATGTGGCGGCGGACCGTCCTCGACGTGTACGGCGACCCGAACGACGTGGGAGAGGGGCCGGGCCACCACGTCGTGGCCGCCGACTTCGACGGCGACGGAGAGGACGAGTTCCTGGTCGCCCTGCGCGGGCCGATGCCCTGGCAGGGCGTCTTCTACTACAAGGCGGTGGACGTGGCCGCGGGCCTGTGGACGAAGAAGCGGGTGTCGCAGGACTCCGCGGCCCGGATCGCGGTCGCCGACTTCAACGGCGACGGAGCCCTGGACTTCGCCACCACCGGTTACTACACACCCGGTTACTTCCTGGCCGACAACCCGGTCGTGGCCGTCTACCGGAACCTCGGCCTCTGACCCGAAGGAGCAGTCGTGACGCGCGCCCTGTACCTGTACGGAGGATGGCCCGGTCACCGGCCCTACGACGTCGCGGAATGGGTCCTGACCGAAACGAAGGAGCTCGGGCTGGACGTCGACACCGTCAACGATCCCTACCGCCTCGAACAGGACCTGACCGGCTACGACCTGATCATCATCGGCTGGACCCAGGCCCACACCACCGAGAACCTCACGACACGCCAGGAGGACAGCCTGCTGCACGCCGTCGAGAACGGGACCGGGGTGGCCGGCTGGCACGGCATGGCCGCCTCGTTCCGCGCGAGCCTGCGCTACAACCAGCTGATCGGCGGCAACTGCGTCTCCCACCCCGGTGGCGAGGGCGTCGAGGTCCCGTACACGGTGCGGATCGTCGATCCCGCGCACAAGGTGACCGACCGGGTGGCGGACTTCCCGGTCGCCTCCGAGCAGTACTACATGCATGTCGACCCGACCAACCACGTGCTGGCGGAGACCGAGTTCAGCGGGGAGCACCTGCCGTGGATAGCGGGCTCGCGCATGCCGGTCGCCTGGGTACGGACCTGGGGCGCCGGCCGGGTCTTCTACAGCTCCGTCGGCCACTACCCCAAGGACCTGCAACAGCCCGACGCCGCCCGTCTCCTGCGCCAGGGGATCGCCTGGGCATGTCGTTGACCTCCGCCCCGATCCGCTGCGCGGATCCGCCGTAGCTTCTTCTGCCCCCTCTCAGATGGATGGGAAATCCCCGCAACCCGTCGGGGATTTCAGGAAACGAGGAATCACGTGGGCGCATTCATCCGGGCGACCCTTCTCGGGGAGTTCGGGGTCACCGTCGACGGGCAGCGCATGCCCGTCCCGCCGCTCAGACAGCGGATGTTGCTGGCCCTCCTGCTCGCCGAGGCACCACGTCGGGTACCCGCGCCGCTGTTGATCCAGGAACTGTGGGACAACCGCCGCCCCGGCAACGAACGGGCCGCCCTGCACATCCACATGACGCGGCTGCGCCGGCTCCTGGCGTGGACCGATCCGCGGCTGACCGACGTCATCCGCACCGAGAACGACTCCTACCGCCTGGTGTGCGGTGGGCTGTACGTGGATCTGGCCGCCTACCACAGCGCGTACGCCAGTGCCCAGGCGAGTCGGCGCGGCGGGGACGCCGCCGCGGAGCGCCGGCACATCGAGGAGGCCATCGCGCTGTGGCGGGGCGATCTGCTGGAGGACCTGCCGACCGGGCGGGTGTACACCGCCAGACGTCGCCAGCTGCAGGAGTACAACCTGGATCTGACCGAGCGACTGCACGAACTGCAGATCCGGGCCGGTGAGTACACCAGCGCGGTGCGGAGCCTGCGCCGCATCGTCGCGGCCCACCCGCTCCGCGAGAGCGCCTGGTTCCTGCTGATGAAGGCGCTGGAGGCGGACGGGCGCGGCGCGGAGGCGGTCGCCGCCTTCAGCACCGCCCGCGAGGTGTTCGCGACCGAGCTGGGCGTGGAACCGGGAACCCAGCTGCGGAGCCTGTTCCAGACGCTTCTGGCGGCCTGACAGGGATCCCGCCCGATCAGCCGACTGCCACGCACGCCGAGAAGGAGGGGAACGCATGTCTGTGTCTGATCTGCCCGAGGGCCTGCCCGGGGGAATGTCCGCGGTCACGACCGCGCGTGCCGTCCTGTTCGACCTGGACGGGGTCCTGGTGGACTCCTCGCCGGTGATCGACAGGGTGTGGCGCGACTGGGCCGGCCGGCACGCGATCGCCTGGGAGGCGGTGCGTCCGCTGCTGCCGGGCCGCCGCGCGAGCGAGACGGTCGCGCTGCTGGCGCCGGAACTGGACTCGGACGCCGAGGGACGTGAACTCGAACGAGTGCAGTCCGCCGACCTGGCGGGCGTCTCCGCGTGCCCGGGAGCCGTACCGCTGCTCGCCGAGCTGACCGGGTTTCCGTGGGCGATCGTGACCTCCGGAAGCCGCGCCACCGCGACGACCCGGCTGCGGGCGACCGGGCTCCGGGTGCCCGAGGTGCTGGTCACGGCCGACGACGTGACGCTGGGAAAGCCGCATCCCGAGGGCTATCTGGCGGCGGCGCGGCGGCTGGGGGTGCCGCCCGGGGAGTGCCTGGTGGTGGAGGACGCCGACGCGGGCGTCCGGGCGGCCAGGGCGGCGGGCACCCGGGTGGTGGGGATCGCGGGCTACGGTCTGGGGGCCTCGGCCGGCGCCGTGGACCTGACCGTGGCGAGCCCGGCCGAGCTGCTCGGGCTCATCGGCTCTGCGACAGACCGGCTTCCTCACTGAGCCAGACGGCGGCCGGGGCGAGCTCCGGGTCCTCGGCCGCCTGGCCCAGTGCCTCCCGCAGCACGCGGACCCAGGTCTCCCGGGCGGCCGCCAGCCGCTCCCGGCCCTTGTCACTGATCTGGGTGTACACACCGCGGCGGTCCTGCGGGCACAGGTAGCGCTCGGTCAGCCCGAGCTTCTCCAGCCGACCGACCAGCCGGCTGACGGAACTCTGGTTGAGCGGGATCGAGTCGGCCAGGAACTGCTGTCTGAGGTGCCCGCCGTCGTCGGAGAAGCCGAGCGCGGCCAGCGCGGCGTACTCGGTCACCGACAGCTGGTGCTCCGTCTGGAGCGCCCGCGAGAGCGCCTCTTCGATACGCGCTTCAAGGAGGCGCAGCGTCTGCCACCGGTGTTCGAGCGCGGTCGGCAGCTCGATGAGGGGCCTCACCTGGTTGATGAGCGGCACTGTTTCCCTCCTTCTCCTCGGGAGCGCGCAAGGGCCACAGACCAGGATAGCATGCGCCAACATGACATGTGTAAGCATGTGATGCATCAGCGCTTTATGCTTGTGCATAATTACTGGGGCCCGCGTGCTCTCCCGCACCCGGGCCCCGGACGCAGCCCGCCGGCTGCAAGACACCAGAGGACACCGCGATGCCCATCGCCCTGTTCGCGCTCGCGCTGAGCGCGTTCGCCATCGGGACCACCGAATTCGTGATCATGGGCCTGCTGCCCAACGTCGCCGACGACCTGCACGTCAGCATCACCTCCGCCGGGCTACTCGTGACCGGCTACGCCCTCGGGGTCGTCATCGGGGCCCCCGTCCTCACCGCCTTCTTCGGACGGCTCCCCCGCAAGAACGCCATCCTGCTGCTGAGCGGCATCTTCCTGGTCGGCAACCTGCTGTGCGCCGTGGCCCCCAGCTACGGCACCCTAATGGCCGCCCGCTTCCTCACCGCCTGCGCGCACGGCGCCTTCTTCGGCATCGCCTCGGTCGTGGCGGCCGACCTGGTCAGCAGGGAAAAGCAGGCCAGCGCCATCGCGATGGTCTTCACCGGGTCCACCGTGGCCAACGTGCTCGGTGTCCCCCTGGGTACCTTTCTCGGCCAGAACTTCGGCTGGCGCTCGACCTTCTGGGCGGTGACCGTGATCGCGCTGCTGGCCACCATCGGCACCGCCCTGCTCGTCCCGACCATCCAGCGGCAGAACCCGCCCAGCTTCCGCGCCGAGATGAACGTCCTCAAGCGCCGCCAGGTACTGCTGGCCCTGCTCATCACCGTGTTCGGCTACGGCGGCGTCTTCACCCTTTTCACGTTCATCACACCGCTGCTCACCGACGTCACCGGCTACGCCCCGTCCACCGTGAGCTGGCTGCTGGTGCTCTTCGGCACCGGCCTGTTCCTCGGCAACCTCCTGGCCGGCAAGGCCGCCGACCGGTACCTGATGCCCACCATCTACGTGGTGCTGGCGGCGCTCAGCCTGGTCCTGCTCGTGTTCGGCTACACCAGCCACAACAAGGCCGCCGCCGCCGTCTCGGTACTCCTGCTGGGCGCCACGGCGTTCGGCACCGTACCGCCGCTGCAGATCCGGGTCCTGCAGAAGGCCAGCGACGCGCCCGCCGTGGCCAGCGCGTTCAACATCTCCGCGTTCAACGTGGCCAACGCCGGCGGCTCCTTCATCGGCGGCCGGGTCATCGCGGCCGGCCTCGGACTGCCCGCCTTGGGCCCGGTCGCCGCCGTGGTGTCCTTCGTCGGCCTGGCCGTCGCGGCCTACTCCGGCTGGCTCGACACCCACGGCAAACCGGGCGACCGCGCGGTGCCCGCCGCCCCGGAACAGGCGCTCGAGGCCGGCCTCGCCTCCCCGTCGGTCGAAGCCCGATGAGCGGGCCGGCACCCGGGGGCGGGTCCGCCCTCGCCCTCCTGGCCCCCGGGCCGGGAACCCTCACCCTCGGCGTCGAACTCCCCCTCGACAACGACTGGTCGACGGCCGGCCGGCAGCGGACCCGCGCGGCCGGCCGGCCCTCGGGCGTACCCGACCTGCGCCACCACCGCGAACGCGCCGCGCTCGCGGACCGCCTCGGGTACACCGCCCTGTGGTTGCGCGACGTCCCGCTGTGGGACCCCGGCTTCGGCGACGCCGGACAGGTGTACGACCCCTTCCCGTACCTCGGCCATCTCGCGGCGGCCACCAGCCGGATCCTGCTGGGTACCGCCGCGATCGCCCTGCCCCTGCGCCACCCGCTGCACGTGGCGAAGATGGCGGCCAGCGTCGACCGGCTCAGCGACGGCCGGCTGCTCCTCGGCATCGCCTCCGGGGACCGGCCCTTGGAATACCCGGCCTTCGGCGTGGACTACGCCGAGCGCGGCCAGGCGGTACGCGACGCCGTACGGATCATGCGGGAGGCGTGGCGGCCGGTGCCGGAGCAGGACGGCGGGCCCACCGTACGGGTACTGCCCACTCCCGCCCAGCCGACCGTTCCGCTGCTGATGGCCGGACACGGCCGGCAGTCCCCGCAGTGGCTGGCGGCCCATCTCGACGGTCACTTCACCTATCACCGGCGGCCCGCCGACATGCGGCCGGTGGCCGAACGCTGGCTGGAGGTGTGCGGGGACACTCCCCGCCCACTGCTGACCACCATGTTCGTCGACCTCGCGGAGGACCCCGGCGCTCCCGTCCGGCCGATCCGCTTCGGCGCCCGGCTCGGACGGGACGCGCTCACCGACTACCTGACCGGCCTGCAGAAGTGCGGCGTGGCCCACGTCGCGCTCAACTTCCGGTTCAGCGAGCGCCCGGTGGAGGACGCGCTGAAGGAGATCGCCGCGTACGTGCTGCCGGTGTTCTGCGGACCCGACCGGACGTAGCCGCGCGGGAGCGGTCACCGCGGCCTTTCGCGGCGCGCCCGCGCGAAAGGCCGCGCCTGCGGCGGAACCCGCCGCCGTGTGGCCGAACTACGCGAAAGGGGGAGGAAGGTGCAAGGAAAGCGCCCTTCGTCATCGTAGTCCGTGACGCACACCGTGCGGTGCGCACGACTTTCCCGAGCGCGGAGGAATCAGCGTGAGCAACTCTCCCCGTCCTGAAGGAATTCCGGTGCCCTCCCGGTTGGGTGTGGGCCCCATGTCGAAGAACGCCGTGGACGCCGCGATCAATGTGGCGTACCGGCGCCGGCGCCGGATCATGCTCATCCCCAGCCGCCGCCAGGTGGAGACGGCCGCCCAGGGCGGCGGCTACGTGGAGGGCTGGACCACCGAGTCGTTCGCGGACTACGTCCACTCCCAGGACCCCGACGGCCTGGTGCTGCTCTGCCGGGACCACGGCGGCCCCTACCAGAACCCGGAGGAGAAGCGCCAGCGCTACTCCCTCGGCGCGGCACTGAAGTCCGCGGCCCAGTCGTACGAGGACGACATCCGGCAGGGTTTCGACCTCCTGCACATCGACACCTCCGTGGACCTCGGCGGTGTCGCCCCGCTGGAGGCCGCCATCGACCGGGCCGTCGAGCTGTACGGCCAGGCCGTCGAGACGGCGAGGTCGCTGGGCAAGGAGCCGCTCTTCGAGATCGGCTTCGAGGACCAGGGCGCCGACACCAACGACCCCGTCGAGTTCGAGGAGCAGGTGGCCACCGCGCTGGGCCGGCTGGAGAGCGTCGGGCTGCCCCAGCCGACCTTCATCGTCGCGCAGACGGCGACGAAGGTCATGGAGACCCGCAACGTGGGCGCGCTCACCGTCGCGCCGTTCGCCGTCGCGGCCGCGGTGCGCTCCCTGGTCCGCGTCACCCGCCGGCACGGCACCGCCCTGAAGGCGCACAACTGCGACTACCTCAGCGGCGAGCAGTTGAGCTACCTGAACGCGGCCGGTGTGGACGCGCTGAACGTGGCGCCCGAGTTCGGCGTCGTGGAGACGCGCGCCTTCCTGGCGCTGCTGGACGAACTCGGTCTGCCCGTCCTGCGCGAGCGCTTCCTCGAAGCGGCCTACGCCAGCCGTTCCTGGGAGAAGTGGATGCACCCGGCGACCACCGCGGGCGACACCGACCGAGCGGTGATCGCGGGGCACTACACCTTCGCCACCGAGGGTTTCCACGCGCTCAAGGAGGTCGCGGCGAACGCCGCGGCGAAGCGGGGCATCGACATCGACGCCCGGCTCCGGGACGCGGTCGCCCGCTCCATCGACCACTACGCCGCCGCGCTTCCCGACGCCGCCCTGCCCAGCACGGCGTCCGCGTCCGCGTCCGCGCTGGCCGGCTGATCTCCTCCCTTTCCGTACGCCTACGCGAGGTTGACACCCCATGAGCACTCAGCACGAGATCCAGCCGACGCCCGCGGCAGACGTGGGCGCGGTCGAAGAGACACTGCTGGAAGAACTGGCGGGCCGACTCGGCGGGAGCCTGGCGGAGGAACTCACCGAGGGGGGTTCTCCGGCGCGGCTGTCCCGCCTGGAACTTCCCGGCCGCGACCCGCAGGTCCTCAAGCTGCTGGTCGACATACCCGGCGCCGTCGACGGGCACGACCTGGAGTCCTTCCGGGTCAAGATCCGGCAGATCGAGAAGATCCGCACCGACCTGCCGGCGCTGCACGGGGTCTACACCGACCTCTCGCACGAGTTCCACGGCGACAACTGGGCGGCGTACACCATGCCCTACTACCCCAACCGGGACATCGCCGCGCCGCTGCGCGACAACGAGGACATCGAGAAGCGGTACGCGCCGCAGTTGCGCCGTATCCTCACCGACCTGATCGGTGCGGGCTATCTGCACAGCGACGAGGAGACCGGGCCCGGGAACATCGCGGACGTCCACGGGGACCGGCTCGTCCGGCGCTTCTGGCTGCTCCAGAGGTATCTGCCCGGCGCGCTCGTGGACGCCGACACGATCGTGGTCAACGGCGTGGAGTGCCGGAATCCGCTGAAGCTGGCCCAGACGCTGCTGGACGATCCGCGGCTCACCGCCCACGTGGACGCCAGACGCCTGTACTACCCGGTGCACGGCGACCTCAACACGCGCAACATCCTGGTCACCGATGACCGGGAGCTCGCCGCCGGCACCGGCGGGTACCGCATTATCGACCCGCGCGGCACGCTCGGCCACTGGGACCCGGCGTACGACCTGTCGAAGATTCTCTTCAGCTTCACCGTCTGGGACGCCGGTCTGCGCAAGGGATTCCGGCTGGACAACCAGGGCGCCGCATGGCAGGTGGCGATCGACGGCGGCAACTACCCGTCCTACGACGCCGCGGCCCGCCGGCTCCTCGGCCTGATGCGCGGTCTGCCCGCCTTCCAGGAGCTGACCGAGCACGACCCCGGGTGGGAGAGCCGCTATCTCCTCGGCCACGCCTTCCACTTGCTCGGCGAGGCGGCCTGCAGGCTCTCCGACATCAAGAAGCGCACCGGCGAGGACTCCGAGGACCAGCTCGACCCGGTGGACCTCGCCGCCGGCCACTACCTCTACGGGGTGCTCTTCCTGGAGGACGCCGTCCGCCAGCTGGAGACCGAGGGCCGGGTCGACAACGACGCCGCGCTGGCGCACCTGGGCTGACCGCGGGAAGATCGGGTGGCCGGGCCGGGAGGAACGGCGGCCGGTTCCCGGCCCGGCCGCGCGATCACACGAGCGGGAAGAGGACGGTGCGACATGCGCCTGTACCTGGTGCGGCACGGGGAGAACCCGGCGAACGTGCACCACATCCTCTCCTACCGCAAAGCCGACTTCCGGCTCACCGCCCACGGTGTCGGACAGGCCGAGGGCATGGGGCGGCTGCTGCGCGCGCTGCCCGGCGTCGGCGACGCGGCGTGGTGGTCCTCGCCGCTGCGGCGTGCCCGGCACACCGCCGAGCTGCTGGCGCCGCCCGGCACCGCGGTGCGGGTCGTCGAAGCGCTGCGCGAGTTGGACGTGGGCGATCTCGACGGCTCCGGGCGCCCGGACGCCCGCGCCGCCTACGACCGGGTGATCGGAGCCTGGCGCGCGGGCTCCGCCCGGACCGGCTTCCCCGGTGGCGAGAGCCACACCGAGGCCACCGCCCGGCTGGCGGGCGCGCTGCGGGCCGTCGTGTCCGAGCCCGGCGCCGGCGCGGCGGTCGTGGTCGGCCACGGCGGTCTGTTCACCGAGGGGCTGCGCGCGCTGCTCGGCCCCGGGGACCGCGGGCGGTTCGACCGGGCGAGCGAGCCCCGGTGGCTGAACTGCGAGGCGGCGGAGGTCTCCGCGTGCGCCCTCCCGGGCGGCCAACTGGAATTGGCCTTCGCCGCCTGGCACTCGACGAGCCGTACGCCTCCCCGCGGTCTCGTCCGGGAGCCGTGAGGTCCCGCCGGGCGGGTGTACGGCGCAGATCGCGGAAAACCCCGCGCCCCGGCACGGATCGGCTGGCACGCTTGCACTCTGCCGCGGTCGCGCGCAGAGCGAGCCAGGGGTGGTGGATGTATGTCAGCGGACATGCGCGGGTCCCGACGGGGGTGGTGGGGATCAGCCGCCGGGGTGGCCGCGGCACTGGTCCTCACGCTGGGCGGGTGCGGAAGTCCACCGAAGCCCGACAGCGCCGGCGCGGCCTCCCCGGCACATGACCCGGCGCCGGTGAGCGTCAAGGCCGGCCAGGCCACGACCGTGGACCTGGGCAACGGCGCGGACCTGATCATTCCGCCGGGGGCGATGACGCCGGGGGCCACCGTCAGGGCCACCTACTCCGGCACCCCCGACGGCACGTGGGGCGGCATCAAACCGACGTCCGCGCCCGTGCAGTTGGTGTCGAGCCCGCCCGACGCGATCCACGGTCTGCTGACGCTCGAGTTCCCCGTTCCCAAGCCGCCGCCCGGCGCGGACCCCGCGGCCCTGTACGGCATCTCCACCTTCGACAAGGCCACGGGCAGCTGGACCCCGTACCGGTCGACGTACGACGAGGCGCGCGGAAAGGTGGTCGCGCAGATTCCGCACTTCTCCTGGTGGAACCCGTTCTCCTGGGACTGGGCCGGGATCTTCGCCCGCGCCAACCAGGACATCGGCCAACTCGTCGGCCGCCGGGCCGCGGCGCCCTCGTGCACGTCCGGTCCGCCGTCCTGGGTCGCGTCGCTGGCCGGGATCAGCGGCGACGCCGCGGTCGCCGTGCGGTCCTGCGCCACCGCGCAGAACGACGTGCTCGACGTGGAACTGGTCAACAACCGCCCCTACGGAATGGTGCTCGGCTACGGGTCGGCGGTGAAGTGGGGATGGCACCAGGCCGGCGACACCGCCGCGGACAAGGCGCTGTACGCGGCGGCCGACTCCCGCATGGGCCCGCACCAGCTCTATCTTCCGCCGCTCGGCAGGGCGTCGGTCGGCGTCTACCGTACGTCTGCCACGTCCGTCGCGCAGTTCGTCATCAAGCCGACGGCGGCATCGGTCTTCCTCGACTTCCTCAGCGACGCCGCCGACCAGGTCCTGGGCGCGGTCCCGGACATCGGCGCGTGCGGCTCCCTGCTGGCCGGGTGGGTCCCGAGCGTCTCCGCCGGCGCACTGCGCGACACCATCGTCTCGGCCGGCGACTGCCTGGAGGACTCCTTCCGGCAGGAGGTCGCCGCGGGGAAGCTCGACCACGCCCCCGTCGACCAGCTCGCCGCCACGCTCGCCGGGCTCAAGACCGCGTCGGTGGTGGGAAAGGCGTGGCAGATCTACGGGATCTGGTGGCGGCTGGCCGACCTGTGGGCCGATGACGTGGTGGGTGACTCCGGCGGTTTGGGATCCGGGTTCTCGGTGCTCGCCAGGAGCAGCGACCCGACACCGCCCCGAACGCCCACCGTGACCCCCGGTACGCAGCCGCCCGGCCCCTCCGCCGCGCCGACCACCCCTGCCCCTGCCCCTCCCCCGCCTCCCCCTCCCCCGCCCCCGACGCCGGCTCCGCCACCCGCCGGCCGCGACGAGACCACCGGAGGCGAGACCCACACCTGGACCGACTACACCGACGCCGGCGGTCGTCCGGGGCCGGTCATGAGCGGCGGCACCACGGTCCGCGTCTCCTGCAAACTCCCCGGATTCGCCGTACAGGACGGCAACACCTGGTGGTACCGCATCGGTTCCTACCCGTGGAGCGATACCTACTACGCCTCCGCCGACGCCTTCTACAACAACGGCGCGACCTCGGGAAGCCTGGTCGGAACCCCGTACATGGACCCGGCGGTTCCCGACTGCTGAACGGTTTACGCCGACCTGGCGGGGCCGGGAGCACTTCAGCGCTCCCGGCCCCGGGCCGCTGTCCCTCCGCCCGTGGGGGGACCCGGCGTCAGGTGGCGATCGCCGGGCTGCTGTTCAGGGCCATGCCCTGCCCCTGCGAGACGCCGCCGGGGGCGAGGTCCTGGGTCCACAGAATGCCCGAGCTGGCCTGGAACGCCACCTGCAGGATGATGCCGGGTACCGCCGTGACGCTCCGGCTGGTGCCGGCGCGCATGCCCGGCTGCGTGTTGAAGTTGATGTAGTCGCCGATCTCCCACAGCAGCCCGGTACCGGCCTGGAAGGCGACCTCGTAGCCGCCGTGGGCCAAGGCGGTGATGCTCGGGCCGGTGCCCGCCGCCATCGCGTAGCCGAGCGGTGTCCCGCCGGTCTGCGGGGTGCATTTCCACAGCTGCCCGCTGTCGGCCTGGAAAACCACCGCGAAGGTGCCGTCGGGCGCGGCGGCGATGGGTGCGACGTAGTCGCCGTGGGAGACCGGCGCGCTCGGGAACATCGCGTACCAGGCGAGGTAGTGCGGGGTGCCGCTGCGGCAGTCGACGGTGTGCCGGTCTGCTCCACGCTGGGGAAGAAGAGGGCACCCTGGAGGTTGTCGATCCCGACCCAGACGGCCACGCGCCGCCGGGCCGGCAGTCCACCCATGGCTGGACCCAGTTGGACGTCACCGCTGTGACGCCGTCGTTGCCGGTGCCCCGCGCGTAGCCGGACCAGTTGCCGGATACGTGGTTGCCGTTGACGACGCCGCCGGGGCGGGCGGCCTGCCGGACGGGCGCGGGCGCGGCGGCCAGGGGCCGGGACCCGATCAGGGACCGGCCGGCCGGCCGGCGCGGAGCGGGGTCCGGACCCGGCGGCGGAAGGGGAGGCGGAGGGGGAGGCGGCTCTCGCGGCGGCGGTTCCCGCCAGCGTGAGAGCCGGGGTCAGGGCGAGAACGACAAGCGAACGCAACAGGCGCACCGGGCACTCCTCGACGTGGGTGGAACGAGGGGCCCTGCTCCGCTCCCGCCGCCGGGCGGGCCGGGAACGGACGTGCTGCGGGTCACCCGACGGTGTGCCGCCGGATCGCTGAGCAGAACCCAGCCGCGGCCCGCCGGACGGGCAACGCACATTCGTGCCGTTGCCCGTCGTTTTCTGCGCCACCCCGGCGGTACGGCGCCGCCCGCGCGGGCCGGGCCGGCGCGGTACCGGCGTGCCCGCCCCGGCGCCGCGGCCCGCGCGGTCCCGCCCAGGCCCGGCCGAAGGCGCGGGCCGCGCGCGATGCCGGTGCCGGGCCCGCGCGCCGACGCGCCGGTCAGGCGATACCCAGGCGGCGCATGGTCAGGCAGGCGAGGGCCACGTCGCAGGCGGCGACGCCCTGGACCACGGCGAGGATGCGGTCGGCGGGGGCGACGCGGCCCGGCAGGAGGCCGGCGGCCACGGCGGGGAGGGTGCCGGTGAGGTGGCCGTCCACGGCGTCAGGGGAGAGGCCGCCGCCGAGCCAGGAGGCGACCGAACCCGTCTCGCGGGCGTAGCCGAGGTCGTCGACGAAGAAGCGGTCGGCCGTCGCGGTCAGCACCTCGGCGGCGATCTCCGCGCCGCCGCCCAGCCCGATCAGCGTGCCGCCCGGGAGGAGATGGCGCGGCCGGACCGCCGGCCGCCGCGCGGAGGTGATCGCGACGACGACGTCCGAGCCGGGAGCGGCGGCGTCCAGGTCGGTCCCCGAGGTGAGGGTCACCCCGGGGACGGACTGCCCGGCGGCGAACGAGGCGGCGCTCCCGGCGCTGGTGGCCACCACCCGGATCTCGGTCAGCTCGAAGGCCGCGGCGAACGCGGCCGGTACGAAGCGGGCGATCCGCCCGGCCCCCACCAGCGTCAGCACCCGGCTGTCCGGCCGCGCCAGCAGCCGCGCGGCCACCGCGGCGGAGGCCGCCGTACGCAACCGGTGCAGCCACGTCTCCTCGACCGCGACCAGTGGCCGCCCCGACTCGCTCTCCAGCACCAGGCACCAGCTGTTGCCACCGCTCGCGTGCGTCGGCGTGACCCGCACCCCGGCGACCCCGTACCGGTCGAGCAGCGCGCCCTTCAGGCCGAATCCCCGGGTGCCGTCCCCGATCCGGGTGATCGCCGGGCGGGACAACGACAACCGCGCCTGCCCGAAGTCGGCGTAGGTCCGCTGGACGACCTCCACCGCGTCGCCGACGGTGATCACCGACCGCACGTCGGCGTCGGAAACCATGGGGAGGGCGGACAGGCTCATACGGTGCCGCCCGTCACGGCCGCGCCGGGGGCCGCGCCGGCGGAGACCGCGTCCGCCCCGCCGCCTGCCGTGTCGACCGCCGCACCGGCCGCCGGAGCAGGGGTCGCGGCCGGGGCCGGCGCCGCGGTCGTGATCGCCGCGCACAGGCCGCCGCCGTCCGGGGCCTGGTGGACGGAGTTGGCGGAGATGAAGAGCCGGCCGGTGCCCAGGACCGAGCCGGCCACTCCGCTCATCACCGACCTGACGTGTTTGTCGGGGTCGAGTTGGCTGGTCAGGACGGTGGTGCGGGCGCCGCGCAGGGTGCCGTCGTGGCGGTGGCCGACCTTGATCAGCAGGGCGGCGACGCGGGCCGGTTCGCGGACCGTGCCGTCGGGCGTCAGGTCGGCGCCCGCGGCGGCGAGGACGCGGCGGATGCCGGGCGCGTCGAGGACGTCGGCCAGCGGGCCGGAGACTATCCGCAGGTCGCCGCCCGCGCCGGGGCGGTTGCCGAGCACCAGGACTTCGACGCGGGCCGCCTCCGAGCTGGAGAAGACCATCGTGCGAGCGGAGTGGAGCGACAGGTCGCGGCCGAAGGCGGCGGGTACGACGTCGGCGCGGGCCACCTCGCCCAGCGCGAGCGCCGCGCCGAGTGCCCCGACCGCCTTCGCCTCGGCGGAGGTGACCCGGACGGGTTCGTCGTGGCCGGTCAGCGGGGTCTTGACGACGGCGAGCGCCACGTCGGCGGGGGCCAGTCCGGCGTCCGCCGCCGCTTCGGCGACCGCCTGCTCGGCCAGCCCGACATGCCGCGCGGACCCGATCTCCCCGCCGCGGATCGTCCGGCTCCGCCCGACCCCCAGGGCCAGCGTGCCGCCGCCGGCTGCCTTTCGTCCCGGTGCCTCGGCCGCCGCCGCGGCGGCGGCGCTCTCCCCCGCCGCGGGCCGGACGGCCGCCGCCTCGTCCGGCCCGCCGTCCGGATCCTGTCCCGGCCCCTCCCCCCGGCCCTCCTCCAGCAGGTCGACCAGCAGGTATCCGAACGGCGTCATCGCCCCCTCCGCGCCCGTCGAGTGCAGGAAGACCGTACGGTCGAGCAGCTTCGGCCCCCCGTGGGCGAGTACGGCCTCCCGGGCACGCCAGGACGCCAGTTCACGGGAGAAGTCGTTGACGTCGGCGCTGCCTTCGGTCTTCACCAGCAGGGCGAGCCGGCGGATCCGGTGCGGAGCGTATCCGGCCAGCCGGAAGGAGAGTTCGGCGGTGTCGCCCGGGGACGCGGTGTCGAAGGAAGTGATCCTGACGGGCATGCTCAGGCGCCTTTCGGGGGGTGGGGGACGGGCCGGCGGTCGGCCCAGGGAAAGCCGGACTCGTAGTCGCGGGCGACGTCCAGGAGCAGGCGGTCCGCGCCGTAGCGGGCGAGGAGCTGGAAGCCGACGGGCAGGCCGTCGGGGGACGGCGGGCCGGGGAGGGTGATCGCGGGGACTCCGGTGGCGTTGGCGATGCCGGTGAAAACCCGCTGGTAGGGCGGTGCGAGCTGGTCAGCGGGCCAGGGCATCGCGCCGGCCGTCGGGGTGAGCAGCAGGTCGGTGCCGGTGAAGAAGTCCGCGAGCTGGACGAACAACTCGCGGAAGGTGGTGAGCGCGGCCACGTAGTCGACCGCGGTGAGCGACCGCCCGTGCTCGACCATCGGCGGGTAGATGGCGCCGACCTGCTGCCGCCAGCCGTCGTGGTCGCGCAGCAGCCAGGCGAGCCCGGTGGTGCCGATGGTCCGCCAGTGCCGGTCGAAGCGGGCGAAGTCGAAGGGGACCGGGCCCGCCGTGACCACGTGGCCCAGCGCGGTGAGCCGGTCGGCGGCGGCGGTGAGCGAGGCGGTCACGGCCGGCTCCACCGGATGGTCGCCGAACCGCCCGACCAGCCTGATCCGCAGCGGCCGGCCGCCGGCCCCGGGCGGGTCCGGTACGCCGAGCGAGGCGCGGTCGCGCGGGTCCGGGCCGGCCACGGCGTCCAGCAGCGCGGCCAGGTCGGCGACGGTACGGGCGGCGGGCGCGACCACTTCCAGGTCGTGCAGCACCACCGGCAGACCGTCGTGGCGGGCGATCCGGCCCACGGTGGGCTTGAGGCCGACCAGCCCGCAGTACGCGGCCGGCCAGCGGATGGAGCCGCCGCCGTCGGTGCCGAGCGCCACCGGGCCGACGCCCGCGGCGACCGCCGCCGCACCGCCGCCGGTGGAGGCGCCGGTGGTGAGGCGGGGGTCCCACGGGTTGCGGGTGGTGCCGTGCAGCAGGGTGTCGACGTTGCCGAGGCCGAGGGTGAACTCCGAGACGTTGGTCTTGCCGAGGATCACCCAGCCGCCCGCCCGCAGCCGGGTCACGCACAGTTCGTCCCGGTCGGGCGTCCGGGCGGCGAAGACCCGGCTGCCCCAGGCACAGGGCATTCCGGCGACCGGGATGTTGTCCTTGACGGTGACGGGCACGCCGTCGTAGGGGCCCGCGGGGGTGCCGCGCCGCCACCGTTCACCGCTGGCGGCGGCGGCCCGGCGGGCTTCGTCGAAGGCGCGGTGGGCGAAGACGTTGAGCCGCTCGTCGACCTGCTCGGCACGCTCGATCACCGCCTCCAGCACGTCGGCGGGCGTCGCCGAACCCTCGGCGTAGGCGGCGGCGAGCTGCCCGGCCGACCGGTGCCACAGCGGCTCCGGTCCGGACCCGGCGCCGGGCTCCCCCGCGGGCCCGGCGGTCACTTGGCGGGCTCCAGCGTCCAGTAGAGGGTGACCGGTTCCGGGGTGAAGGTCAGCCCGGTGACACCGGAGGCGGCGACGAGGGTGCGGCCGGTGAGCACCAGCGGCAGGAACGAGGCGTCCTGTGCGGCGAGTTGCTGGATCCGCAGGTACGCCTGGTCACGGGCGGGGCCGGGCGCCGCCATCGCGTACCGGTTCTGCAGCCGGTCGATCTCCGGGACGCTGGTGCGGGAGAAGTTGACCACGCCGCCGGTCACGCTCCACAGCTTGACCGGGGTCTTGGCGTCCTCCACGTACGTCGACAGGGTGTTCAGCACCATGCCGTCGTCGGGACCGCCGGCGGACCGGGCGGTGGCGCGGCCGATGATGGAGGTGATCAGCGCGGCCGAGGTCTGCGGCTGGATGGTGACGTCGATGCCGAGCGGCTTGAGCGCGCTCTTGATCAGCTGGGCGGCGGTGGCGAAGTCGGCGTTCTCACTGGGGTAGCGGAGCTTGGTGGAGATCTTCGGGTGGCCGGCCTGCGCCATCAGCGCGGTGGCCTTCGCCTGGTCGCCGTAGGACTTCCAGGCCGGGGCGTAGCCGGGGGCGCCGGCGGTGACGTACGAGTCGGCGCGGGACGCCTGGCCGTAGTAGACGTTCCTCACCAGCGCGTCGTACGGCAGCGCCTCGGCGACCGCCTTCCGCACCAGCGGGTCCTTGAACGGGCCGACGTCGGAGGCGAGTTGCAGGTAGAGGTAGCTGGAGGTGTCGGCGTGCTCGACCCGGAAGCCGGCCGACTTCAGCACGTTGGTGTCGCGCGGGCTCAGGCCGTACTGGGCGACGTTGACGCTGCCGCCGCGCAGCAGGGCCGCCACGTTGCCGTCGTTGACGACCCGGAGGGTCACCGCGGCGAACTTGGGCGCGTCCAGGGCCGCGCCGGGCACCGCGGCCAGGTCGAGGGACTGGCCGGCCTGGCGGCTCTTGACGTAGTACGGCCCGCTGCCGGCCGCGTTGCCCTTCAGCCAGTCGGCGGCGATCGGGTCGCTCGCGGTGGCGTGCGCGCGGGCGGCGACGGAGTCCACGATGCCGTACCAACAGGTGCGCAGTGTCGCCACGTTGACGTCGCTGGCGTTGACCGGCTTGCCGTCGCCGTCCTGGTAGCGGATGGCGACGTGGGAGGCGTCGGGGGCGGTGATCTGGTCGGCGGTGAACACGCCGCTGTTGTTCAGCTCGACCGCGCCGTTGAGCTGGAGCGCGCGCTGGAGCGACCAGACCGCGTCGGCGGCGGTGACCGGGTTGCCGCTCGGGTAGAACCTCAGGCCCGGCCGGATGGTGAAGGTGGCGGTGTCGCCGGACAGCGTCCAGGAGGAGGCGACCGCCGGGGTGGCGTCGAGGCCGTCGGAGACCGTGTGGCCGCCCTGCGCCGAGGTCTTGTAGCCCACCAGGGTCTGGTAGACGTTCATCGCCAGCTCCTTGTCCTGGTCGGTGTTGACGTTGCCCGGGTCCATGGTGGAGATGTCGCTCGGCCAGGCGGCCACCAGCGAGGCGGGGGCCTTGGCGCCGCCCTGCCGGGTGGTGCCGCCGGCCGACGACGAGCAGCCAGCCAGCAGCGAGGCGAGGGCGACCGCGGCGGCGCACGCCAACAGGCGGGCGCGGCGCGGAGATTCACTGGTCATCGGAGTGTTCCTTCTCTCTACGCGCGGCCGAGAGGTCGACGCTGACCTGCCGGTGGGTGATGGGGCAGGCGGCTTCGTGCGTGCCGCCGAACGACAGTCGGGGGGGTCGGGCGACCGTGCAGGAGTCCTCCGCCAACGGGCAGCGGGGAGCCAGCGCGCAGCCGACCGGGAGGTCGAAGGGGCCCGGGTTCTCGCCGCTGAGCCGGACGGTCCTGGTGTGGCCGCCGTACGCGGCGACCGGCGCGGCGTCCAGCAGCGCGCGGGTGTTGGGTGCGCGGGGCACCGCAGCACGTCCTCGGTCGTGCCGGATTCGACCACCCGCCCCCCGTACATCACCTGCACCCGGTGCGCGATCCGCCGTACCGCCTGGAGGTCGTGCGAGATCAGCAGGTAGGCGATGCCATGCTCGCGCTGCAGCCGGGCGAGCAGGTCCAGTACGACGCCGCGGGTGGACGCGTCCAGCGAGGCGGTCGGCTCGTCGAGGATGACCGCCTTCGGCTGCACGGCGAGCGCGCGGGCGATCCCGACGCGCTGCCGCTGGCCGCCGGACAGTTCGGCCGGCCGCCGGTCGAGCACGGCCGCGGGCAGTTCCACGTCGGCGAGCAGCTCCCGTACCCGGCGCTCGCGCTGCTCGGCGGGCAGGCGCAGGTGCAGGCGCAGCGGCTCGTCCAGGATGGACCGGACCCGCTGCCGGGGGTCGAGGCAGGAGCGCGGGTCCTGGAAGACCATCTGCACGTCCCGGTACACCTCGCGCCGGTCCCGGAACGAGCCGACCGGACGGCCGCCCAGCGTGACACTGCCCGCGGCCGGCTCGACCAGCCGCAGGATCGACCGGGCCAGCGTCGACTTGCCCGACCCGCTCTCCCCCACGACGGCGAGCGTCTCCCCGGTCCGCAGCACGAGGTCCACCCCGTCCACGGCCCTCAGGGTGTGCCGCAGCCCGCGGCTACGGACGGTGAACTCAACCTGCAGGGCGCGGACTTCGAGGACAGGGGCGGGGCCGGGGGCGGAATCCGGAGCGGGAGCGGGGTCTGGTACGGAGCCGGGCTGCGCCGCGGGCGCGGTGCCGGCCGGGCGGCCGGCGGTGGGCTCGGCTACGGGCTCGGCTACGGGCTCGGCTACGGGCTCGGCAGGCGGGATCATGACGTACTCCCAGGGGCGTCGTCGTCGCGGGGGTCGGCGGGCGGCGCGGCGATGGGCGACGCGGCCTCGTCCAGCCGGTTGGCCGCCAGCAGGGCACGGGAGTAGTCGGCCCGCGGTGCGCGGAAGAACGCCTCCGCCGTGGCCTGTTCGACCACCGTGCCCCGCCGCATCACCACCACCCGGTCGCAGGTTTCGCCGACCACACCCAGGTCGTGGGTGACCAGGCACGCGGTCAGGCCGTCCTGGCGGGCGAGTTCGACCACGAGGTCCATCACGTCCGCCTGGGTGGTGACGTCGAGGCCGGTGGTCGGCTCGTCCAGGAGCAGCAGCCGGGGACGGCAGAGCAGGGCCATCGCGATCATCGCCCGCTGGGCCATGCCACCGGAGAACTGGTGCGGGTACTGGGCCATCCGGCGGGCCGGGTCGGGGATGCGGACCCGGGCCAGTGCCTCGGCGGCCAGCGCGCGGGCGGCCGGTTTGCGCAGTCCGTGGTGGAGCCGGGCCACGTCGGTGAGTTGGCGGCCGACGGTGAGCACCGGGTTGAGGGAGGAGCGGGCGTCCTGGAAGACCATGGCGATCTGCCGGCCGCGCAGTTCGCGGTAGCCGGCCTCGTCCAGGCCGATCAGCTCGCGGCCGTCGAAGGTGATGGACCCCTCGACGGTGAGACCGGGCGGCAGCAGCCCCAGCACGGAGAGCGCGGTGAGCGACTTGCCGCTGCCGGTCTCGCCGACCACCGCGGTGATGGCGCCGGCCGGCAGCTCGAAGCTCACGTCGCGCAGCACCTGGGTCCGCTCGCCCCGCGCGGTGCGGAAGGCGCCGGACAGGGCGCGGACGGTGAGCAGCGGAGCCTCGGTGGCAGCGGGCGGCGGTACGGCCCGGCCGGCCGCGGTCGTGCCGGCGGTCATCGGTGGTCCTCCCGTTCGATCAGGCCGTCGCCGAGCAGATAGAAGGCCGCGGCGAGCAGCAGGATGCCGAGCCCGGGGAAGAGCGAGATCCAGTAGGCGTCCGGGGCGTCCTTGCCGCCGGCGATCATCGAGCCCCACTCCGGGCTACCCGGTTCGATGCCGACGCCGACGAAGCCGAGGCTGGATACCACGATCGCCACCCACGCGGCGTTGACCGCGGCGTAGGACACCAGCGGGGCCAGCCCGTTGGGCACCAGGTGGCGGGCGAGCACCCGGGGTCCGCTGTTGCCGGCCAGGACGGCCGCCTCGGTGAACTCCCATGTCCTGCGGCCCTTGACCTCCGCCCGCAGCAGCCGCAGATAGCCGGGCAGGCCGACGAAGGCGACCACCACGATCACGTTGAGCAGCCCGGAGCCGAGGGTGGTGACCAGCAGCAGCGCCAGCAGCAGCGCCGGGAAGGACTGGAGCACCTCGGTGACGCGCATGATCACCGCGTCCGCCCAGCCGCCCCAGTACCCGGCGATCGCGCCGAGCAGACTGCCCAGCACGAAGGCGATCGCCACCGCGACCAGGGTGAGCCACAGGTCGGTCCAGGTCGCGGCGACCGTCTTGGAGAAGACGTCGGAGCCGGCCTGGTCGGTGCCGAACCAGTACCGGCCGCCCGGCGGCAGGTAGGGCAGGCCGACGCCGGGCGCCTGCGGGTCGAACGGTGTCCAGATCCGGCCGACCACGGCGGCCAGCACCAGCAGCGCCATCAGGCAGCCGCCGAGCCGGGCGGTCGGCGGGCCGCCGAAGGGCAGCAGGGGGCGGGTCCGGGTCCGCGGGCCTCCCGCGGCGGACGACGCGGCGGAAAGCTCCGCGGAAGGTTCGGCGGGCAGTTCGGAGGAGGAGCCGCCGGGAGCGGCGGCGGCCGAGGCGGGCCGCGGTACGGGCGCCGGCGCGGGTGCGGTCATGAGCGGATCCTCGGGTCGGCCAGCGAGTACGCGAGATCGACGAGGGCGTACAGGGCGACGTACACGACGGCGGCGTAGAGCACGAACCCCTGGAGCGCGGGGAAGTCGGACTGCTGGACGGCGGTCAGCGCGTACTGCCCGATGCCGGGCCAGCCGAAGACGCCCTCCACCAGCACCGCGCCGGTGAAGGCGAAGGCGACGCCGCCCGCGATCATGGTGATCACCGGGAGCAGCGCGTTGCGCAGTGCGTGGGTGCGATGGACGCGGGTCCGGCTGAAACCGTAGGCGTGGGCGGTCCTGACGTACTCGCTGCGCAGTGCCTCGACCATCCCGGACCGGGCGACCCGGGTGATCGGCGCGAAGATGCCGCAGGTCAGGACGGCGCAGGGCAGCACGAGTTGGAGTACGGCCTGGCGGGCGGTCTGCCAGCGGCCGGACAGCAGCGCGTCGAGGACGTAGCTGCCGGTGACGCCGGGCGGTGGCGGGACGCCGGCCGGCAGCCGGCCGATGGGGCCGGGCAGCCAGCCGAGGCGCACGTAGAACAGCGACAGCAGCACCAGGCCGAGCCAGAACTGCGGCATGGCGAGCGCCGCCACGGTGACGACGCGGATCGCGTGGTCGGCGGCCTTGCCGCGGCGCACCGCGCTGAGCACACCGAGCGCGGTGCCCAGCAGTACGCCGACGACCAGTGCGGGGACGGCGAGTTCGAGCGTGGCGGGCAGCCGGCCGGTCAGGTCGGCGCCGACCGGCCGGCCGGTGCCGAAGGACGTGCCCAGGTCGCCGTGCAGCAGGTCCCGTAGATAGATGAGGTACTGCCGGGGCACCGAGCGGTCCAGGCCGAGCGAGGAACGCACCTGGGCACGGGCCTCGGCTGTGGCCCCCGGCGGCACCAGCAGGCCCGTCGGATCCGGTGCCACGACACGTGCGACGACGAACGTGAAGGTGACCACGCCCCAGACCACCAGCAGCGCGCCGCCCAGCTTGCGGGCGACCAGGAGCAGGGCGCCGCGGGGCAGTCGGCCATGGGACGGGGTGTGCGGCCGGGTGGTGGCGGGCGGCTGGTGGGAACCTCCCGCGGGGGACGGCCCGCCGGGCGGTCCCCCGGGCGGATCGGCGGCCGCTCCGGCCGCCGCCACATCAGTTACAACCATCACCCCTCCTTCCCTTGTTTCCGTGAGACGGAAACGCACATTCCGTAAAGCGGATTCGACAGTATTGGAATGCCCGGGGCTGGCCGTCAAGGGCCCCGAGCTCGATGACCTCGCACATTGCTGAGCCAATGGCCCAGCATGAGGGGCCGTCATTGACAGCGGCCGAACCGGATCCGATACTCCTGAGGTATAGAGCCGAATTATGGATTCCGTATTACGGAAACAAGTTCCGACGTAACCACGGCGAAACCTAACGGGATGAGGACACGCGATGGACAAGAGCGGCGGCGAACGGCCCGGCGCCGAGCGGGTGGCTGCGGACCGGGGCGGCGCGGACAAGGGCAGCGCCGACAAGCCGATGCACGTGGTGGTGCGGGCGCTGTCGGTGCTCACCCACCTGTCCGCGTACCGGCAGGGCCTGACCCTGCAGCAGCTCCACCAGCAGCTGGAGATCCCCGTCGGCAGCATGCACCGGGTGATGAGCACCCTGGAGCACACCGGCTTCGTCAGCCGCTCACCCACCACCAAGCGGTACGTCCTCGGGCCGAGCGCCGTCAGCCTCGGGCACGTCGAGGACTACGAGCCGTTCGTCATCCAACCGCCCGCGCCGCTGATCGAGGCCGAACGGCGGTGTGGCGAGAGCGTCGTCCTCACCCAGCTCATCGACGGCCGGGTGGTCGCCGTCTCCATCGCCGGCACCAAGCGCCCGCTCCGGCTCTTCGTCCGCCTCGGCCAGGAGGTCCCGCTGCACGCCGCGGCCTCGGCCCGCGCGATCCTCGCCTACCAGGACCCGGCGTTCGTGGAGACGCTGCTCTCGTCCTACCCCCGGGCCTCCTTCACGTCCGGGACGGTACGGGAGATCAACCGGCTCATCGACCACCTGGCGGTCGTCCGCAAACGCGGCTTCGACGTCTGCGACAACGAGTTGGACGAGGGCGTCTGGGCGGTCTCCGCGCCGGTCCGGGTCGGCCCGGCCGGGCGGGTCAGCACGGCCGTCACCGTGTGCGCGGCCTGGTCCCGCGTCGCCGACCCCGCTGACCGGGCGGACGCGGCCCGCATAGTCCTCGACGCCGCGCAGGCGCTGTCCCGGGAACAGGGCTACGACGGCCCCTTCGACCCGGACCCGACCCAGGACCAGCTCACCGCCCTCCTCACGGCGGCCGACGCGGCGCCGGATCCCTTCACCGCGCGGGCGTCGTTCGCGGGCGGGGAGCGGTCGTGAGGCCGGCGGCGACACCGGCCCCCGGTGCGGGCGGCGTGGGAGGCGGCGGCCCGTTCCGCGGCGACCACCCGTCCGACGGCGGCCCGTTCCGCGGCGACGACCCGTCGGCCGTTGAGCGGGCCGGTGCCGCACTGGCCGAACTGGCCGCCCCGTACCGGCCGGACGCGGTGGTGAGCTGGAACGGCACCGCCGACGTCCTGCTCGCGCACGTGGTCGCCCGTACGCTCCGGGCCCGCCGGCGGGTGCTGGTGGAGGACCTCGGCCGGCTGATCATCGAGGACGTACGGCCCGGCGAGCGGACGGTCGTGGTGACCGGGGGCGCCGGGGCCGGCGGGGCCGGGGACCTGACGCCGCTGATCCGCGCGGTGCACGGCCACGGCGGGCGGGTCGTCGCCGTCTGCTCGCTCACCGCGCCCCCGGCGGACACCCAGCGCCCCGCGGACGTTGCCAGCGTGGACATGATCAGCCCGCAGGGGGCCGCGTGACCACCCGGGCCTCCGGGGCCGCCGACCAGGCGGTGGACGGCGGCCGGATCGACGCACACCTGGCCGCCTTCGCCGAGCTGAGCGAGCCGGGGCCCGGCTGCACCCGGCTCGCCTACAGCCCGCTGGAACGCGCGGCGCACGCCGTGTTCGCCGCCCACATGGCGGCGCTGGGCCTGCGCGTCCGCACCGACCACGCGGGCAACACGCTGGCCGAGCTCCCCGGCGCCGGCGCCGGCAAGGACCGCGGAGACGGCGGAGACGGGGACGGGGGCGGGGACAGCCGGGCCATCGGCACCGGCTCCCACCTCGACACCGTGCCGTCCGGCGGCGGCTTCGACGGCATCGTGGGCGTCGTCGCGGCGATGGAGGTCGCCGAGGTTATGGTCCGGCAGGGCGTACCGCACCGCAGGCCGTGGCGGTTCGTGGCCTTCGCCGCCGAGGAGGGCGCCCGCTTCGGCCAGGCGTGCAACGGCAGCCGGATGGCCGCCGGGCTGACCGGCGCCGCCGACCTGGCCGGCTTCACCGACGCCGGCGGCACGACCATGGCGGCGGCGATGGCCGCGGCCGGTCTGCGCCCCGACCTGGTGGACGCCTCCCGCTGGCGGCCCGAGGAATGGTCCGCCTTCGTCGAACTCCACATCGAACAGGGCGAGGTGCTCCACTCCAGCGGCGTGGGCCTCGGCGTGGTCGACGTCATCTCCGGCAGCACCCGACTGCGGGTCCGGGCCGAAGGCCGCGCCACCCACTCCGGCGGCACCCCCATGCACCTGCGCCGCGACGCCCTCGTCACCGCCGCCGAGTGCGTCCTCCTCGGCGACCGGCTGGCCCGCGACCCGGCCCACGACGGCGTCCGGGTCACCGTCGGCCGCCTCACCGTGGAACCCGGCTCGATCACCACGGTGCCGGGCGCCGCCGAGTTCTACGTCGACATCCGCGACACCGACCCCGTCCGCCAACGCGCCGCCGCCCGCGCCCTGGCCGCGGACTTCGCCGGGGCGGCCGACGCCCGCGGCGTCCGGCTGGCCACGGAGACGATCGCCGACACCGCGCCGGTCGTCCTCCCCGACCGGGTCTCCGCCCACGCCAGAGCCGCCTGCGCGGACCTCGGCCTCCCCCACCGCGTCCTCCCCAGCGGCGCGAGCCACGACGCCCAGCAGATCGGCCGCATCATCCCCACCGCCCTCCTCTTCGTCCCCAGCCACGGCGGTCTCAGCCACGTCCCCGAGGAGTTCACCCTGACCCCCCAGATTGTCGCCGGCACCCGTGCCCTGCTGGCGACCCTGCGCCGCCTGGACGGCGCGCGGGTGTGACGGGCCCGGCGGACAGCGGACCGGGGGCCGGCCCCGCGGGTGCCGGACCGGCAGTGGTTCCCGGCCCTGCGCCCGCAGCAGACGGCGCCGGCGGCGGCTGCCCGGGGTCGGCCGGCGGCGCGGGGTCCGCCGCGCCGCCGGCCGGTTGCTGCGCCGCCGGCCGGCCGCCGGGCCGCCGGTCAGCGGCCGGTCAGCGGCCGATCAGTCGTCCGTCCGCCCGGTCGTGATGGTGGTTCAGCGGGGTTGGCAGGTGAGGGGAAGGGTGGTCGGGGCCGGCCCGCCGGACGCCACAAAACCGAACGTCGTCGACGCACCCACCGCCAACTGGCCGTTGTACGGCTCGTTCACCCCCGACAACTGCTCACCCGACACCGACAGCACCGCGTTCCACGAACTCGCCACCGAATGACCCGCCGGCAGAGCCCACCCGACCGTCCACCCCGACAACGCCGCGGAACCCGAGTTCACCACCGACACCTCAACCTGGTAGCCCCCCGACCACGAACCCACCAACCGGAACACCGCAGAACACCCCGCACCGCCGGAACCGCCCGACGAGCCCGCCGAGGTCCCGGCGGACGTACCCGCCGAGGTCCCGGCGGACGTACCCGAGGACGTACCACCCACCGTCCCGCCCGACGACGCGTTCAGCGCGGTGAGCACGGCCGCGTAGGCCGGCTTCTTCGCGTAGTTGCCGTCGAAGAGCAGCGGGGTGTCACCGCTGCGCCAGGAGTACTTGTCGGTGATGCCCCACACCGTGATCCCCGCGCAACGGGACACGGCCAGGCAGGCGTTGACCACCGAGGTGTAGCTGTCGGCCTGGGCGGTGCCGGAACCGGCGACGTCCAGTTCGGTGATCTGCACGTCAACGCCGAGGTCGGCGAAGCGCTGCAGGTTCTGCTGGTAGTCGCCGGGCACCGGCGACTGGCTGTTGAAGTGGCCTTGCAGGCCGACGCAGTCGATCGGCACGCCGCGGGCCTTGAAGTCCTCGACCATGGCGTAGACGGCGTTGCTCTTGGCGTTGACCCCGTCGATGTTGTAGTCGTTGTAGCAGAGTTCGGCGTCCGGGTCGGCGGCACGGGCGGTGCGGAACGCCTCCTCGATGTAGCCGTCGCCGAGCTCGTCCTGGAACGGGGAGCTGCGCCGGGCGCCGCTGCCGCCGTCCTGGAACGCCTCGTTGACCACGTCCCAGGAGTAGATCTCGCCCTTGTAGTGCTGCACGACCTGGGTGATGTGGTTGTCCATTGCCGACTTGAGGTCGGTGGCTCCCAGCCCGCCGACCCAGCTCGGAAGTTGGGAGTGCCACACCAGCGTGTGGCCGCGGATCTTCATGCCCTGGCTCTGCGCGTGGCCGACGATCTGGTCGGCGGAGCCGAAGGTGAAGGTGTTGCGGGACGCCTCCACGGCGTCCCACTTCATCTCGTTCTCCGGGGTGACCGCGTTGAACTCGGCGTCCAGCGTGGCCGCGTACGGCGCCTCGCCGAGGTGGTTCGCCGCGACCGCGGTGCCGAAGTACCGGCCGTCGGCGGCGGCCGACGCGCCCAGCGTGTCGGCCGCGTGGGCGGTGCCGGTCAGCGCGACCAGGCTGACGGCGGCCAGCGCGCCGGTCACGGCGGTGGCGAGAGCGAACCGTACGCCGTGGCGACGGCGTCGGGTGGCCTGGATACGGCCGTGGGGGGATGGCTCGATCACTTCCGACCTCTTCCTCTGGCAGTCCGGCGGGGCGCAGTACGCGCCGACCGGACAGGTGGGGGGCCATTCGCGAGGGCCTCGGCAGCCACGGGAGGTGGAGCCGCGGGTGCGGCGTGGCTGGGCGGGAGGTGGATCGTTGGCAACGATGAACCCAGGTCATCGAAACGTCAAGGCCCCGTTGTCGAGACATTTCGATCACCACACTCTTCGGCTCACCCGACTCACCGCACACCCTTCGCCACCTGGGAGCCGCCCCCATGAGGGAATCCCGGGCTATCGGCGAACCTCCCCGTCCGCAGCAGCCATTGCGGCCGACGCTGCGGAATTCCTTGACGCCCTCGCCGGGCGGTCCTGTGTTTCCCGAAACATTCGCATGAGCATCGAAACTTTCGATGCGCCGAGCGCCCTGTCGCCCGGCCGTCGCCCGCCTGCCGCCGGCCGGAGGAAGGGGGAGTCTTCCCCCGGCCGACGGCACCGGATAGAACACCGTCATGTCCCGCACGTGGCGTCCGGCGGGCCGGTGCCCACCGCCCTCCGCCGCACCCGCCAACCCCGCCGGACGACCGGCGCGGTGGCGTTCCCGGCCACGTCGTTCGCGGCCGGGAACGCCCCGGCGTGACGGACGGTCAGCCCAGGGCCGCGAGGTGGTCGCGCAGCCCGATCCCGTACGCCGTCGGTGTGCCGTCGTAGGACGAGATCAGCGAGGGACCGGAGGAGCAGTCCCAGGTGTTCCAGGTCCAGCCGAGGTAGGACAGCTGGTGTGCGTCCAGCCAGTTCATGAACTGGTCGGTGAAGCCGTGCGAGCAGGTGTTCTCACCAATCTCGGTGGCCGCCAGCGGCACCTGGGCCGCGACCGGTGCCAGCTGGGTGTCCCAGCAAGAGGCGGACGAGCAGGTGTTGAAGTTGTACACGTGCACGACCGCGCCCAGGTTGCCGGTGGGGTCGACCGGCTTGTGGGTCAGCCAGCCGGTCAGGTCGTTGGAGTAGGCCACGCCGCCGAGCAGGATCACGTTCTGCGCGCCGGTGCCGCGTACCGCGTCGACCAGGGACTGCATGCCCGCCACCTGGTAGTCGATACCGGGGCAGGTGCCGCCGTCCCGCCAGCAGGTCCAGGCCTGCTCCGCGGTGGAGGTGGCCCGGTCCGGATACGGCTCGTTGAACATCTCGAAGACCACCGAGGAGTCGGCCTTGAAGGCGTCGGCCACGCCGGTCCAGAACGGGATCGCGTACTGCGCGTCCGGCATCGGCTTCTGGCAGGTGGCGTTGACGTCCGAGCAGCCCGCCGAGTTGCCGGTGTAGGTGCCGTGCGTCCAGTGCAGTTCGAGGATGGGCGTGATGCCGTGAGCGACCAGGCGGTCGACGTAATCGGTGATCGCCGCGATGTAGTTGGCGCCGGCGTCGGCGGTCGGCACGTACGACAGCCCCTCCCAGCAGTCCTCGTTGAGCGGCACCCGGACCGCGGTGACGCCCTGCCAGCTCTTGATGGCGTCGATCGAGGCGTCGTCCACCGGGCCGTCGAAGATGCCCCGCCCTTGGGCGCACATGAACTCGGTGCCCGAGCGGTTGACGCCGTGCAGCACGACCTGCTTGCCGGTCGAGTCGACCAACTTGTTGCCGGAGACGTGGAGTCGGGGCGGAGCCTGGTCGCCGCCGGGCGACGTGGTGGGAGGCGTCGTGGGAGGCGTGGTCGGCGGCGTGGTGGGGGGTGTCGTCGGCGGGGTGGTCGGCGGGGTGGTCGAGTCGGCGTTGCACAGCGTCCCGTTGAGCCGGAACGACGTCGGCGCGGGGTTGCTCCCGGACCAGTTCGCCAGGAAGCCCGTGCTCAGCGTGCCCCCGGTGGCGATGGTGCCGTTGTAGGACAGGCTCGCCACGGTCACCGTGCCGCCGGACTGCGTCCAGTCCCCGTTCCAGCCCTGGGTGACGTGCTGGTTGCCGGGGAAGTCGAAGGTCAGATTCCAACTGGTGGTGGCCGCCGCGTTGTTGGTGATGGTCACATCACCCTGGAAGCCCGAGTCCCATTGGCTGACCACGGAATAGGAGACCGCGCAGGCCGGCGCCGCGCCCGAGGCGGTGGTGCCCAGGGCCGGCAGCAGGGCCGCCGCGGCCGCTGCGGTGGTCATGGCGCCGATCGCGAGTACCGCGGCGCGCGTTGGTCGTCGCATGTGCGACTCCTCAGAAAGTGGGGGGATCGATGAATGGACGCGCTCCCACTGGTCCGCCGGAACCATAGCGGCAAGCCCACGCGCCCGATAGGGGTGAGGCGTTGACCCATTTGAGAAGACATGCTTTCAACTGGGCTGGAAAGCGGTCCATCTGACGCCTTGACAGCATGACCGCGTGGATCGATCGTGGGAGCGCTCCCACTGGTTCAGTTATCCATCCCCCCACCACGAACCGCGAGGAGGACCTCTCGCATGCCTCGAGGAAGACCGTTCGGAAAGCGGATACGACGGCTGGCCACGGCGTTCGCCGCCGCGCTGGCCCTGCCCCTGGCCATGACGGCCGCCGGAGGCGGCCCGGTGGCGCACGCCGCGGCCGTCCAGTGCAGCGTCGACTACACGACCTCTGACTGGGGCTCCGGCTTCACCGCCAACGCCAAGATCACCAACCTCGGCACCACCGCCCTCAGCGGCTGGACGCTGACCTACACGTACGCGGGCAACCAGACGCTGCAGAACGGCTGGAACGGCACCTGGTCGCAGTCCGGCCACAACGTCACCGTCGTCGCGGCCGACTGGAACAAGACCGTCGCGGCCGGTGGTAACGTCACCGCCAGCGCCAACTTCGGCTACAGCGGCACCAACACCGCCCCCACCGCCTTCGCGGTGAACGGCACCGTCTGCGGGGGCGCTCACCAGCCGCCGCTGCCGGTGCTGACCAGCCCGGTGGCCGGGGCGGCCTACAGCGCGGGCGCCACCGTCCCGCTGGCCGCGACCGCGGTCGCGGCGGACAGCGCCACGATCACCAAGGTGGAGTTCTACAGCGACAGCACCCTGCTGGCCACCGACACCACCGCGCCGTACTCCTTCGACTGGTCGGCCGTCCCGGCGGGCGACTACTCGGTCTACGCGAAGGCGTACGACAGCCTCGACGCCTCGGCCGAGTCCACCCCGGTCGGCCTGCACGTGGCCGCCGGACCCTCGATCGTGGCCAGCCCCGCCTCGGTCGCGGTACAGCAGGGCAAGACGGGCACGTTCGCGGTGCAGCTGTCCGAGGCGCCCGCCGCCAACGTGACGGTCACCGTGGCGCGGGCGTCGGGCAACAGCTCGCTGTCGGTGCAGTCCGGCGCGAGCCTGGTCTTCACCCCGGCCAACTGGAACACCGCGCAGACCGTCACGGTCGCCGCCGCGGCCACCGGCACCGGGGCGGCCGCCTTCACGGCGACCGCCACCGGCTACGCGGCGGCCAGTGTCACGGTCACCGAGATCGCCGCGACCAGTGACTACGACGCCCGGTTCCTGACGCTTTACGGGAAGATCACCGACCCGGCCAGCGGCTACTTCTCCCCCGAGGGCATCCCGTACCACTCGGTGGAGACGCTCATCGTGGAGGCCCCGGACTACGGTCACGAGACCACCTCGGAGGCGTACTCGTACATGATCTGGCTGCAGGCGATGTACGGCCAGGTAGCCGGCGACTGGACGGAGTTCAACGCGGCCTGGGCGACCATGGAGAAGTACATGATCCCCCAGCACGCCGACCAGGCGACGAGCAGCTTCTACGACCCGAGCAAGCCGGCCACCTACGCCCCGGAGCACCCGCTGCCGTCGGACTACCCGTCGCAGCTGGACGGCGGGGTGTCGGTCGGTGTCGACCCGATCGCGGCCGAGCTGAAGTCGGCCTACGGGACCTCCGACATCTACGGCATGCACTGGCTGGAGGACGTGGACAACGTCTACGGCTTCGGTGACACCCCCGGCGGCGGCTGCGAGGCCGGTCCGACGGCGGCCGGGCCGTCGTTCATCAACACCTTCCAGCGCGGCGCGCAGGAGTCGGTGTGGGAGACCGTGCCGCAGCCGACCTGCGACGCCTTCACCTACGGCGGCAAGAACGGTTACCTCGACCTGTTCACCGGCGACTCGAACTACGCCAAGCAGTGGAAGTTCACCGACGCTCCCGACGCCGACGCCCGCGCCGTGCAGGCCGCGTACTGGGCGGACACCTGGGCCAAGGCGCAGGGCAAGGGCGCGGACGTGGCGGCCACCGTGGCGAAGGCCGGCGAGATGGGTGACTACCTGCGGTACTCGTTCTTCGACAAGTACTTCAAGAAGATCGGGAACTGCACGAGTCCGTCCTGCCCGGCGGGCACCGGCAAGGACAGCGAGCACTACCTGCTGTCCTGGTACTACGCCTGGGGCGGCGCGAGCGACACCTCGGCCGGATGGGCTTGGCGGATCGGCGACGGCGCCTCGCACTTCGGCTACCAGAACCCGCTGGCCGCCTACGCGCTGACCACCGACCCGGCCATGGCGCCCAAGTCGGCGACCGGCAAGGCGGACTGGAGCACCAGTCTGAGCCGGCAGCTGGAGTTCTACCGCTGGTTGCAGTCGAGCGAGGGCGCGATCGCCGGCGGGGCCACCAACAGCTGGAACGGGGCCTACGAGCAGCCGCCGGCCGGCACGCCGACCTTCTACGGGATGGCGTACGACTGGGAGCCGGTCTACCACGACCCGCCGTCGAACCAGTGGTTCGGCATGCAGGCGTGGTCGATGGAGCGGGTCGCGGAGTACTACCAGCAGACCGGGGACGCCAAGGCCAAGGCGATCCTGGACAAGTGGGTGACCTGGGCGATCTCGCAGACCACTATCAAGTCGGACGGCACCTTCCTGATCCCGTCCGAACTGCAGTGGACCGGCGCGCCCGACACCTGGGATGCCGCCAGCCCCGGGGCCAACACCGGTCTGCACGTGACCGTCTCCGCGTACGGTGACGACCTGGGCGTCGCGGCGGCCTACGCCAAGACGCTGGCCTACTACGCCGCCAAGTCCGGCAACGCCGAGGCGCAGAGCACGGCCAAGGCGCTCCTGGACGGCATGTGGAACAACTACCAGGACCCGCTGGGCATCGCCACGCCGGAGACCCGTACGGACTACAGCCGGTTCAACGACCCGGTCTACGTCCCGTCCGGGTGGACCGGCACCATGCCCAACGGCGACAAGATCAGCTCCGCGTCCACCTTCGCCGAGCTCCGCTCCTTCTACAAGAACGACCCCAACTGGTCGAAGGTCCAGGCGTATCTGAACGGAGGCACGGCGCCGTCCTTCACCTACCACCGCTTCTGGGCGCAGGCGGACATCGCTCTGGCGATGGGGGCGTACGCGCTGCTCTTCAACGCCTGATTTGCGCACTCCCCCGGCACCGCCCGTGCCGACGGCCCGCCCCCACCGACCGGTGGGGGCGGGCCCCCGCGCTACTCCCCCTTGAGGCGGGCGCCGAGCAGGGCGGCGATGTCGGCGGTCATCTCGACGGCCGCGTCGTACGGGAGCGGCCGGGTCCAGAACAGGACGCGGTCGATACCGGCGCGCTCGTAGGCCGCGACGTCCTCGGGCATGCCGCCGAACAGGGTGACCGGGATCGGCTGGTCGGAGCCGGGCTTGCGGACCTCGCGCTTGAAGGTGACGATGTCCTGGAGCACCGTCGGCCGGACCATCGGAATCCACTCGTCGCCGTAGGCGACCACGCGCCGGGCGACGTTCGGGCCGTTGCCCGCGACGAGGATCGGCGGGTAGGGCCGCTGCACCGGCTTGGGCCACGAGGTGATGGCGTCGAAGTTCACGAACTTGCCGTGGTACGTGGCGACGTCCTTGGTCCAGATCTCACGCATCGCCTCGGTGCGTTCCCGCATGACCTCCCAGCGGTCGTCGGGGTCGACGCCGTGGTTGCGCATCTCCTGGTTGATCCAGCCCGGACCGATGCCGAAGTTCATCCGGCCCTCCGACAGCACGTCCACCGAGGCGACCTGCTTCGCGGTGACGATCGGGTCCCGTTCGGGCACCAGCACGACGGCGGTGCCCAGTTGCAGGGTGGTGGTGGCCTCGGCCGCGGCGCCCAGGGCCACGAACGGATCCATGCCGATCTTGAACTCCTCCGCCAGTCCCGCCACGTCGTAGCGCTCGGGAGTGTGGGCCGGGATGTGCGTGTGGTCGGGGTAGAACAGCGAGTGGTACCCGCGGTCCTCCAGCAACCGGCCGAAGTCGCCCGGGCGGATGGCGTCCTTGGACGGGAACATGATGAATCCGAACTTCATGGTTGAGAGATCTCCTGGGGTGGCTAGCGGAAGGAAACGAAGATACGGCCGAGAAAGACGAAAAAAGAGGAAAAGACGAAAAGTGCCGGGGCGGCGGAAGGAGCGGCGGCCGTCAGCCGACGTTGAC
The DNA here is from genome assembly GCF_031844685.1 of Streptomyces sp. ITFR-21. Classification (NCBI taxonomy): domain Bacteria; kingdom Bacillati; phylum Actinomycetota; class Actinomycetes; order Kitasatosporales; family Streptomycetaceae; genus Actinacidiphila; species Actinacidiphila sp. ITFR-21. Next base: position 6,013,826 of record NZ_CP134605.1, on the reverse strand, counting down.
GACCACCTTGCCGACCTGGGTGCCGGTCTCCAGGTAGCGGTGGGCGTCGGCGATGCCGGAGAACGGGAACGTCCGGTCGACCACCGGGGCGAGCGCTCCCGAGACCAGGCCGGCCGTGATGAAACCCTTCGCCTTCTCCAGCCGGGCCGGGTCCTTGGTGATCTCGAAGAGGGTGTAGCTGCGCATGCTGTAGGCGCTCATCCTCTCCACGCCGGGGAACGGGGTGGGCTGGCCGCTGAGCGTGCCGTGGATGACGTGGAGGCCGCCGGGTGCCACGGTGCGGGCCAGGTCCCGCACGCCCGGCCCGGCGACCGCGTCGAAGACGAAGCGGGCCCCGGCGCCGCCGGTCGCCTCCAGTACCCCCTCCACCAGGTCCTCCTTGTCGGTGGCGACGACCGCGGCGGCGCCGAAGCCGGCCAGTTCGTCCCTTTTGGCGCTGCTGCGGGTGACCGCGATCGGCTGCCCGCCGACGTGGTTGACGAGCCGGATGGCGGACAGTCCCACGCTGCTGGAGGCGGCGTTGATGACGACCGCGTCGCCGGCCCGGATGCCGCCGATGTCCACCAGCGCGCCGTAGACGGTCAGCAGGGCCATCCAGGCCGCCGCGCCGGTGGTGGCGTCGACGCGTTCGGGGCGGACGACGACCGCCGCGGCCGGGACGATCACCCGCTCGCCGTAGACCCCGTACTCCCTCATGGAGAAGGCGGGCACCACGCTGACCGGCTGTCCGGCCGCGAGCCCGGTCACGCCGGGGCCGGCGGACTCCACCGTTCCGGCGCACTCGTAGCCGATCAGCGACGGAAGCTCGCGGGGCTGCTCGATGTAGCGGCCCTTGCGGAAGTTGACCTCCGCGCGGTTGAGCCCGATGGTCTCGACCCGGACCAGGACCTCGCCGGGCCCCGGCTCGGGCACCGGCAGGTCCTCGATGGTGAGGACGTCCGGTCCGCCGAACTCGTGGAAGCGCACGGTGAGTGACATGTTTCTGCTGTTCCTCTCATGATGGGTCAGGTGCTCGGAGCGCTGTGGTTCGCCCGCGCCGGCGGTGGCCGCGCGGTGTCGGATCAGGTCAGGCGGGCCACCCGGCCCAGTCCAGCAGCGCCCCGCCCATGACGCGTTCGCGATCGCGTCCGGTCAGGAAGGGAAGGGAGTGCGTGAAGTGCTCCACGCACTCGCGGTAGGTGCACGGCAGCCGGGTGAGGTCCGAGCCCCAGAACATCCGGTCGGGGCCGAAGGCGTCGAAAACCCGGTGCACCGCGGCCGTCAGGTCCGCGAAGGGGTAGGGCCGGGCCGAAGCGGCCGGCAGGCAGGTGGCCTTGACCGCCACGTTGGGCAGGTCGGCCAGGGCGAGCAGGTCGTCGAGTTCGGCGAAGGCGGCGGGGCCGGTCACGTTCACCGGCAGCGCCAGGTGGTCGACGGCCAGGCGCAGGTCCGGGTGCCGCTCGGCGACCGCGCCGAGCGCGCGCAGGCCCCCCGGGGGATACAGCGCGACCGGCAGGCCCGCGCGGGCCAGTGCCGGCCATAACCAGTCGAGCCGGCCCGCCTTGAGCTGGTCGGACAGCGGCGGCCGATGGAAGGTGAAGCGCAGTCCGAGCAGGCCGGAGCGCCCGGCGGGGCCCCGGTCGGCGGACTGCTCCGCTAACCAGGCCAGGGCGGCCGGCGGATCGGCGAGCGACAGCCGGCCCATCACCGAGAAGCGGTCCGGATACCGCCGGGCCGCGCCGAGGGCGAGGTCGTTGCGGTCGCCCTCCCAGGAGGGGGGCACCAGCACGGCCCGCTCCACACCCGCGTCGTCCATGGCGACGAGCAGTTCCTCGGCGCCGTAGGGCTCGGCGCGGTGGGCGAGCGCGGACGTGCCGGGCGGCCACGGCCGCCCGGCACTGTCGGCTCCCCACAGGTGCAGTTGGGCATCGACGATCATGACGCCCCGAGCGGCTCGGCCTCCGCGGGCGTACGGCCGGCCGCGAGCCGCTCGACGACCGCGTCGGTGACCGCCGACCGGGGCGCCGCGTGCTCGTAGCCGACCATGTCGTAGGTCAGCGGCCGACCGGCGGCCAGCAGGTTCGCCACCGCCGCTTCGATGAGGTCGCCGGCCCGGGTCGCGTCGGGGTCGGTGTGCTGCGCGCCGAGCCAGCGGGCGGCCTCGGCGGCGCTGAGGACGGCGGCGAGGGGGTTCACCCGGTCGTGCCCGACATGCTTGGGGGCAGAGCCGTGAATGGGTTCGAACATGCCGTGCCTGGTCCCCACGTTGCACCCTACCGAGATGCCCATGCCGCCCTGCAGGGCGGAGGCCAGTTCGGTGACGATGTCGCCGAACATGTTGGTCGTAACCACCACATCATAGTGCTCAGGACGACGCAGCAGCCACTGGGTGAACGCGTCCACCAGGATGGTCTCCCGCTGGACCTCCGGGTACTCGGCGCCGATCTCGTCGAACACCGACACGAACAGCCGGCAGCCGTGCAGGATGTTGTCCTTGACGACGCAGGTCACCCGGCGGGCCTTGTCCTCCGGAGCGCCCTCGCGCCGCATCGCGGTCTCGAAGGCGAGCCGAATCACCCGTTCGGATGAGGCCCGGGTAACGATACGGGTGTCGGTGGCGACCTGGCCCACACCGCCCGGTGCCAGGAGGCCGCCCGAACCGGCGTACAGGTCCTCGGTGTTCTCCCGGATGAAGACCATGTCGACGTTCTCCGGCTCCCACACCTGCTTGTGCGTGCCGGAGATGAGGTGCTGGACGCCGGGGAAGAGCCTGACCGGACGTACGTTGGCGAACAGGTCCAGCTTCAGCCGGTTGCCGACGATCGCCGACCAGCCCGCCATCCGGCCGTCCGCCCGCAGCAGGCTGCCGTGCGCGTCCTCCGAGGCGGGCAGGCCGATGGCGCCGAGCAGGATGGCGTCGGCGTCGGCGCAGCGCTGCTCGCTTCCCTCGGGCCAGTCGCGCCCGTGCTGCCGGTAGTACTCCGCGCCCGCGGGAATCTCCTCGAACGCGAACCGCGTCCCGGTCAGCCGCCCGGCCTCGGTGAGCACCCGGACCGCGTCCGCGGTGACCTCCGCGCCGATACCGTCGCCCGGGAGCAGCACGATGCGGTACGGCTCCCGGCTCACGCTCCCGCCTCCCCGCCGACGGCGACCAGCGAGGTGGCCGGGTCCTCGCCGGGGCCGGCGGTCAGGCCGGCCGGTGCGAGCCAGTCGAAGTCCTGGTAGGTCTGGATGTCCATGCCCTGGGACTCGGCGACGAGTTCCCGCAGCCGGTTGGAGGTGAATCCGCCGATCACGTTCATCGGCGCGTCCCGGTAGTACCGTTCGACCGGGTGGCCGGGGCCGAGCGCCCAGGAGCCGTGGATCTGGACCGCGGCCTGGGTCACCCGGACCGCCGTCTCGGTGGAGGTCGCCTTGAGTATGGCGATCAGTTCGTGCACCGACCGGCCCTCCGCCCGGTGCCAGGAGGTGCGCCAGGCCAGCAGCCGGGCGGCGTCGATCTCGGCCCGCGCCTGGGCGAGTTGCGCCTGTACGCCTTCCATGTGGATCAGCGGGCGGCCGAAGGCGACCTGCTGGGAGGCGTGCCGGACGGTCTCCCGCAGCGCGTTCTCCGCGGTGGCGATCGCGGCCACCGAGATGAACAGCCATCCCCAGGCCATGCCCTGGGCGAACTCCGTGTACGGCACGGGTACGACGTCCTCGCGCCGGATGGGCACGTTCTCGAAGGTCACGCCGCCCCACGGCATTGCCCGCAGACCCATGTGCGGCATGTCGTAGCGGCCCACGCCGGCCTGGCGCAGGTCGACGAAGGCGAAGCACCAGTCGTGGCCGGCCTGCGCGCCGGTCTGCTCGGAGTCGTCGCCGTCGAAGCGGGCCAGCACCACGGCGAGGTCGGCGTTGGGCGCGTTGGTGATGCGCGCCTTCTCACCGTTGATGATGTAGCCGTCGCCCTGCGGCGCCCGCGACACGCGGGTGCGGTAGGTGCCCGCGTCGCTGCCGGAGGTCCGCTCCACCACGGCGAAGCAGCCGACCTGCTCGCCGCTGAGGATCGGGGTGAGGAGCCGCTGGTGCTCGGCGATGTTGCCGTAGGTGCTGATCAGCTTGCCGCACAGCAGCGTCGACATCGTGGCCGACCAGTACGTGCCGGCGCACGCGCGGGCCAGGGTCTCCATCGCCTGCGCCTGGGTGACCCCGTCCACCCCCAGGCCGCCGATCTCCTTGGGGTGGAAGACGCGCAGGTAGCCGCTGTCCACGATGTCCTGCCAGCTCTCGGGTGACAGCCGGCCGGTGGCGTCGGCCTCGGCCGCGCGCACCGCGATCCCGGACTGGAAACGCCGGTCGAGATCCTCCACCAGACCGGCGTCCACGCCGCTGGGCGAGAAGTCCATGCCTGCTCCTTGAGTCATTGTGGGTCCTGGTCGGGTCGTGCCCGGTGAACGTCGTCCACGCCGTCCGGCGCCCGTCCGGCACCGCCCGGCGCCGTCGGTTCTCGTCAGGTGCCGTCAGGTCCGGACGGGTGCCGGACGGGCGCCGCCGTCAGCCGAGGCCGGCCAGCGAGGCGGCGACCGCGGAACGCGCCTGGTCGACGCCGCCGCCCGCGTGCTCCAGCCAGGCGACGTCGCGCGCCGCCTGTTCGGCGACCGGGTCCGGGAACCGGCCGGCCAGGGCGAGCACCTCGGTGGCCGCGTCCACGACCGAGCGCGCGGCGCGGGTGACGAACAGCCGGGAGACCGCCGCGTCCTGCCGCCCGGGGCGGTCCACCGCGTCCAGCTCCCACGCGGCCCGGTACAGCACTCCGGTGCTCAGTTCGAGTTGGGCGCGCATGTCGGCGACGGCGAACCGGACGTTCTGGAACCGGCCGACCGGCCGGCCGAAGAGGCGGCCGTCCAGCGCGGCGGCCAGTGCCCGGTCGGACAGCGCGCGCATGATGCCCAGCCAGGGCGCCAGGACGGCGGTGGCGTCCAGTGCCAGCGCCAGCGGGACCAGTTCGCGGTAGGCGGCGTCGGGCGCCCCCAGCAGGGCCCGCGCGGGGACGGACGCGCCGTCCAGCACGACCCGGTCGAGGCCGTCGGGCGTCTGCTCGAACCGCAGTCCGGGCAGGTCGTGGTCGAGGACGAACGCGGACGCGGTCCCGTCGCCGGTGGCGGCCGTGATCAGCACGTGGTGCGCCTGACGACCGTTCACGACCTGGGACTTGGCGCCGTCGAGCAGCCAACCGCCGTCTTCGGCCGGGCGCGCCGTCACGGCACGGTTGGCGGGCGAGGAGCCGCCCGCCAGCTCGTGCAGCGACAGCGCCCCCACCCACTGTCCGTCGGCGACCCGCGGGAGGTAGCGCTGCCGCTGCTGCCCGGTGCCGAGCTTCCACAGCGGGACGGCGGTCAGCAGCGCGTGGGCGCTGAGTGCCAGCAGGGCGGAGGCGTCGGTGGTGCCCTCGCCGAGGCCCTCCCAGAGGGCGCAGACGTCCGCAATGCCGAGTCCGCGGCCGCCGTCCTGTGCCGGCAGCAGGGCGCCGGCCACCCCCTTGCCGGCGAGTGCCGCGAACACCACCTCGTCGTCGCGGACCGGCCGACCCGCGACGGGCGCGGGCACCAGCTCGGCCAGACTCAGGCCCTCGCTCCTCAACTGCTGCTGCTCTTCGGTCAACGTGAATTCCATGGCGACAGCGGGCTCCTTCGCTGCGGTGCGGACGGTGGACGCGGCCGGGCCCTCCGTCCCCGGGGCGCGAGGCCCCGGGGACGGAAGGCCGTGGTGCCCGAGGGCGTTGTCAGACCTTGACGGGCAGGGCGCGCTGCAGCGAGCTCTCACCGATGTACGTGGCGTCGATGCCCGACTTGTTGAGGTACTCCATCCCGAGGGCGACCCGCTGGACGCGCTTCTCGACGGTGGACTGGGTGACCGGGTCGGACGGGTGGCCCTGGGCGCTGGCGCCCATCTTGAGCATCATCGGCGCGCCGATCTGCACCAGCTCGGGGACCTCGGTGAAGCGGATGAAGCCGCCCTTCTGGCCGTAGACGTCCGTCGGGATGTCCAGGACCAGGCCCGGAGACTGCCTGCGCATCTCCTGGAACACCGGCAGTCCGAGGTCGTGAATGGTGGTGACGCTGTCGGAGCCGTTCTCCTCGTAGATCTTCGAGGTGAAGGGGTTGGACACGATGCAGTGCGAGGACGCCTTGAACTGCGTCTCCGCGGGGATGACGCCCTGGTCGCGCATGGTCTTGAGCATCCGCATGACGCCGAGGTCGTAGGCGATCAGGCCGCGGCAGCCCAGCTCGGTGAGCCGGATCGCCTCGTCCGCCGAGACGGCGAGCGCGTCGTTGTTGTTGACGCGCCGGCCCTGGGAGCCGCCGAAGCCGCCCCGGTAGAAGGCGGCCTTGCGGTCGTACTCAGGACGCGGGCCGAGGGCGAACACCATGCCCACGCCGTTCTCCCGGCAGAGGTCCAGCATGTCGCTGACCTCGCTGTCTGATAAAAGGAAGGCCCCCAGGGTCTCGTTGAAGCGGGTGACGGGAAGCCCTTCGCGTTGGAGCAGTTCGAGCGTCTGCTCCAGGACCTTGAAGGAGTTGATCACCGGGATCTCGACGCCGTACTGGCCGCCGCCCTGGAACTCACTGGTGGAGGCCACGAGCGGGATCTCGTCGCTGTAGGGCAGGTCGCTGCTGCGCAGCCAGTCACGGCCGCGAGATGCGCCGCGAGCAACTTCTGTGGTAGGCAACTCTGTCTCCTTGTGTCCGGGTCGGGGAACCTGAGAGAGCAGCCGAAGACGGCAGGGAAAACTGATGCCCGACAAGGCATCGGCCGACCTTCGATAGAGCGCGTGCAGGCGAAAGCGATTCTCCTGGCGGCAGATGGCGCTCCGCGGTGGTGAAATGCCGTACGCGGATGGTTCGCGGTGAAGTGCGTCGCCGACCGGCGAGACGCGCAGTGCTTGTCCACTGCCCCGGATACGGCCGTCCGGAGCCGGTTGTGCTACGTGCCGCCGGCGCTTTCCGCTACCGTGCAGCCGATTGTCCGCCTGCTCCACTGCAATGGCACGAATCGAACCGTACCGCCTTTTGCGGCGGTCGTAAACGCGCTGTCACGAATAGCGCTTTGGGGCACCTCGTCCTCGCCGTTCCCTCGAAGGGAGCCCAAGTCAACCGCCCGCAACATATACCTGTCAATAGAATGACCTTTTTTGGACACGTTGGGCGCCCCCTTAGCCAACGGATCTGTTGTGAATTCCGGGTCCGCGCGGCCCGATTGCACCGCAGCCGGGGAAGCGGGCCGGGGGTGTCCGCCGCACGTTGCGCCGACCGCCGGCAAGGGCTATCGGGACAGGTCAGGACCGGCTTCGGGGCGCGCGCCCGAAAGCACGCGGGGAACGGGTCGGCACGACCACGCGAGTTGTCCGTAATGTTCCGGCGGTCGACACGCGGTGGCTCGAACCGGATGTATCGGATATCTCCTTGCCCCCGGGTTTCGAAAAGTCACAGGATCCGTGGGATGCCTTTCGGCCACCCGTTCGAGCGGAACGCGGGGAACCGGCCCGCCACCTGCGCTCCACGGAACACCCCCGCGGGTACACCTTGCCCCGCGGCCCGGCCTCCCGCCCGCGGGCGACGTTTCCGGCCGCCTCACCCTCCGCGACGCGGGAGTTCCGGCGGCCGGGTCCGCTGCCCTCGGACCGCCGTCGAAGGCGGCGTCCGCGCCGCCGGAGCTCCCGCGTCGCGGAGCGGAACCCGGCCCGGCGCTGTCGCCCCACCGCCCCGGACCCGAGCACGTCGAAGTCGCCCGCGCCGCCGCGTCACCGTGCGAGCTCTGCGCCGACGAGCAGCCGCTGATTGCCGGCGCCGCCGAGTGCATCGCCGCCTGCACCCGGGAGTAACGCGCCCGTAACGTCGGGGCAACGGCCGTACGTGGTCGCGGCGTGGTTGGTCCAGGAGTAGGAGTCGACCAGCGAACCGTCCGCGGCGAACAGCCGTGCCGAGTCCTCGTCGCCGAGCCCGTACGACGGATCGACGTCCAACGCCAGGAAAGCGCCCGGGGCGATCGACGTGTTCTTGGCGATCTTGTACGAGTGGGAGTCGTCGCTGTCCTTCACGACCCATTTCGACACGTCGACCGCGGCGGTCCCGGTGCTGACCAGCTCGACCCAGTCACCCGGGCTGCCGCCGCTCGACTCGACCTCGTTGATCCGCACCGTCGGCTGGGCTTGGGCCTTGGACTGCGCGGATGCCGGGGCACCGGACAGCCCGAGGGCGAGGAAGGTCAGGGCGACGGCGGTGATCGAAGCTCGTCTACGCCAACGCGTACGCATGGTGGCCGGTCCTCGTTTCAGGGGGGGGCGGGCAGGCGGGGAGCGCGTCACGCTCCCGGCGAAGCTTCCGCCATACCGGCGTCAAGCGGCTGAACACACCGCGAACAGCTGGGCCGGCTCCGCCGCCCGGCCCGGGAACTCCCCCTCCCCGGACCCGCGCCGCACGGCCCGGGGCGGCGTGCCGGTACCGCGTGCGGGGCCCGACCGGGGTTCGCCGGCCGGCCGTTCCCGTCGAACCGGGGCGTCTTCTTCCCCGCCGGCGTCCGCGGTGCGGGCCCCGTGGCGCGTCAGGTGCGGTGGGGGTCGAGGGGGCCGTCGGCGGCGAAGGCCAGTCGGGCGAAGCGTTCGCCGATGCGGTGGTGGGTGGCGGCATCCGGGTGGAGCTGGTCGGGCAGCGGCAGTTCGGCGAAGTCGGCCTGGCCGTAGAGGTCGCGCCCGTCAAGGTAGTGCAGGTTCGGGTCCTCGGCCCGGCGCTGCCCGACGATCCGGGCCAGCTCCTCCCGGATGGTGGTGAGGGTCAGTTTCCCGCTCGCGCGTTCGGCCGGATCGCCCGTGGCCCGGAGCACCAGCTTTCCGGCGCTGAACGCGTCGAGATCGATGGCGCCGGGGCCCGGGGTGTCTTCGTGGATGGGGCACAGGATGGGCGAGACGACCAGCAGCGGCACGGTGGGATGCCCCTCGCGGACGGTGTCGAGGAAGCCGTGGACGGCCGGGCCGAAGGCGCGCATCCGCATCAGGTCGGCGTTGACCAGGTTGATGCCGATCTTGACGCTGATCAGGTCGGCGGGGGTGTCGCGCAGGGTGCGGGCGGTGAACGGGTCAAGCAGGGCGCTGCCGCCCAGCCCCAGGTTGATCAGCTCCACGCCGCCGAGGGCGGCCGCGCGGGCGGGCCAGGTGGTGGTGGGACCGGCGGCGTCGGAGCCGTGGCTGATCGAACTGCCGTGGTGCAGCCACACCTTGCGGCCCCGCTGCGGCGCGGGCCGGACGGGGGCGTCGGTGCGCAGGGCGACGAGCTCGGTGGTCTCGTTGTGCGGCAGCCAGATCTCGACGTCCTTCTCGCCGCCGGGCAGCCCGGTGAAGCTGAGGGTGCCGATCGGACCGGCCGTCAGCTCGGTGGTCCCGGCGGCCATGTCGATGGTCAGGGTGTTGCCGCCGGCCACACTGCCCTGCCCGGCCGGCCGGCCGTCGACGAGCAGGTCGTACACGCCGTCCGGGCGCGGCGGGGCACCGGTGTAGACCCGCTTGGTGGGCCGCGTGTCCAGCTCGACGGCGGTGGCCCGGGTACGGAAGGCGAGCCGTACGCCGGAGGGCTGCGACTCGGCCTGGGCCAGCTGCGGATCGGCGCACTGGGCTCGGGCACGGGCCGGCAGCCGGTGCGGCAGGACGCCGTCCTCGGTGCGTTCGAGTTCGAGGGCGCCGCGCACGAGGTCCGCGGTGATGGGGGTGGTGACGGGCGTGGTGGTCCAGTGGTGTTCGTCGGTGCGCATGGCCTCAACCTGTCGCTCGGCGTCGTGGGACGGCTCGGATACGGGGTGGTGACGGACGCCGGTCAGGGCGCGGGCCAGTTCCGCAGCAGTTCGTCGAGGACGTCCAGCATCCGTGACCAGGTCTCCTGCGCGTCGGGGGCGCTGTGGCTGAAGCCGCCGCCCAACTCCAGGCCGACGAAACCGTGGAAGAAGCTGCCCAGCATCCGGACCGCGTGCGTCTGGTCCGGCTCCGCCAGGTCGTAACCGCGCAGGATCGCCCGCGTCATCTGCGCGTGCCGCCCGCCGGCGCTGGCGGCGGCGACCTGCGGGCCGAGCCGGAACCGGGTCGCGGCGTAGCGGCCGGGGTGCTCGCGGGCGTAGTCGCGGTAGGCGTTGGCGAAGGCGGCCAGGGCGTCCTTCCCGGCCCGCCCGGCCAGCGCGTCGGCGGCCCGGTCGGCGAGTTCCTCCAGGGCCAACAGGGCGATCCCGGTCTTGAGGTCCTGCGAGTTCTCCAGATGCGAGTACAGGCTCGCGACCTTCACGTCGAACCGCCTGGCCACCGCCGAGACGGTCACCTGCTCGAAGCCGACCTCGTCCGCGAGCTCGGCTCCCGCCCGGACCAGCCGCTCCACGGTCAGCCCCGCGCGCGCCGCCATGCCGTCCCCCTCACCCTTGCCTGAATAGATTATGCACACACCTAATCCCTTTAGGCAAAACCCGTGACATCTAGGAAGCTGTCGGCAGGCGATCGGCCGGGGGCGCTCGCGGGGTCCCTGCCGGCAGCGCGGCGGGGGATGAGGGGTGTGGGCCTGCGGTGAGGCGCCTCACCGCAGGCCCACACCCCTCATCCCCCGCCGGCGCCGAAGGCGCCTTCCGCGCACCGCGCACCGCGCACCGCGCACCGCGCACCGCGCACCGCGCACCGCGCACCGCGCACCGCGCACCGCGCACCGCGCACCGGCAGACCGTCGCACCGGTCCCGGCAGGCAGGGCGCACTCCGCGAGAGGCCACATCCGCGGCGCACGGGGTCGCTGGCGGGCGGCGTCCGCGGTGGCGGGCGGTCCGGTGCCGGCGCCCGCGCGGTCCCCGGCCGGACCCGCGGCCCGGAGACCGGCGACGCCGGAGATCAGGCGAGCGCCTCGGCCGGGTCGGTCCGGTCCGCCGGCAGCGGCCGGGCGCGCTCGGCCCACCGCACCGTGGCCGGAACGGCGAGGCCGGTGACGGCGAAGAGCGCGCCGACGACCCACCAGCCGGGCCTTCCCCAGTCGATGCACAGCGATATCAACAGCACCGGTCCGATGGTCGTACCGAGTCCGAGGCCCATCCCGAACAGTCCCTGGTACTGGCCCACCGCGTGGGCCGGGGCGAGCGCGAAGGAGACCTCGAAGCCGCCGGCGGCCTGCCAGATCTCGCCGACCGTGTGGACGGCGACCGCGGCCAGCAGAAGCGCCATCACCAGCCAGGTGGGTGCCCCGGGCAGCAGCGAGATCAGCGCGCAGGAGATCAGGAAGGCCAGCCCGGCGCGCCGGAAGGCGACACCGCCGGCCCGGGGCGTGTCGATACTGCGGCTCGCCCGGACCTGGAACAGCACCACGATCGCGGTGTTCACCAGCATCACCCCGGAGACCGACCAGCGCGGGGCCGAGGTCTCGCCGATCAGCCAGAGCGGCACGGCGGCGGTGAGCACCCGGTACTGGACGGCCATCACACCGTCAAGGACGGTCAGCAGCAGGTACGGGCGGTCGCGCAGCGCGATCCACCGCGGCCCGGTCCCCGCGGGACCGGGCTCCACCGGCGGCATCAGCAGCACCACCCCGGCGCAGGCCGCGGAGGCGACGGCACTGCCGGCGATGAGCAGCAGGTAGGCGCTCTTGCTGTCGACCTGGACACCCCAGCCCGCGAGCAGGGCGCCCACCGAGATGCCGATATTGGTGACGGACCGCAGGTAGGCGCGGTACTCGGCCGGCCGCTCGCCGCCGTACTCCCGGACCAGCGGGCTGCGGGCCGCCGGACCGGCCGCCTGGGCGATACTCCCCAGCGAGGCGAAGACCAGGAAGGTCCAGAATCCGTGGGCCAGGCAGAGCCCGGCCATGGCGGCGGCCCCGAGCAGCAGCGTCACCGCGTAGGTCCCGCGCGCTCCCCGCCGGTCGGCCAGGTGGCCGGCCGGAATCCCCGTAACCAGCGCCACCGCGCCGGCGACGCTCAGGCCGATGCCGACCTGGGCGGCGGGCAGTCGCACGATGCTGGTGAAGTACAGGACGCCCGCGGTCAGATAGACCCCGTAGCCGGTCATGTTGATCAGCGTGGCGACCGCGAGAAGACGGCGTGGACCGCGGTCGGGAAGTAAACTGGGCATGGCTCACCTTACGCGGTAGGGGGTTCGGCGGCACTCCTTTCGCCCCGTGCGACGGGCCCCGGCCGCGGAGCCCTTGCGCGCCGGTCTCCGGGCCCGGTGTCCGGCGGGCCGTGCGCGGCCGGTGCCGTCTCAGACGCGCGAGGTCGGCCGCTCGCCCGGTCCGCCGGCGCGCGGATCCGCGTCGCGCACCGGGTCGGCGGCGGCCGTCGCCGTCCATCGGCACAGCGCCAGACCGGTGTTCATCCCCCCGCCGAAGCCGGCGAGCAGGACCGTGTCGCCCTTCCTGAGGTCCCCGGCCCGGTGCGCGGCGTCCAGGGTGACCGGCACGGATGCGGAGCCTGTGTTGGCGCAGTGCTCCACCGTGAGGTGCAGGGCGGCACGTGGCAGCTTCAGGGCCGGCCAAAGTTCGCGCAGCAGTACGCCGTTGGCCTGGTGCGGGACCAGATGGTCGACCTCGTCGGTGCCGAGTCCGCAGTCCCTCAGCAACTGAGCCACGGCTTCGGGGACTTCGCCGGTGACGAAGTCGCGCACGCCGCGGCCGTCCATCGTGAAGTAGTGCTCACCGTCGCGGACCGTCTGCTCCGAGGGCGGCTTGCGGCTTCCGCCGGCCGGCACGCTGATCAGCCGGTGCCCGTCACCGTGTCCGCGCAGCCGTGTCCCGATGAAGCCGTCCGCTCCGGCGACGGGGCCGACGACCACCGCCCCGGCTCCGTCGCCGAACAGGACCGCGGTCCTGCGGTCGCGGTGGTCGAGGATGCGCGAGTAGATGTCGGCGCCGATCACCAGCGCGTGCCCGTCGCCGCCCCGGGACCGCAGTAGGCCCTCGGCCATGGCGAGAGCGTAGACGAAACCGCTGCACACGGCGTTGACGTCGACGGCGGCGGCCCGTTCGGCCCCTGTCAGGTGCTGCACGATGCTGGCGGTCGCCGGTTGCGGGTGGTCCGGCGTGGAGGTGGCGACCACGATGAGGTCGATGTCGCCCGCGCGGAGGCCGGCGGCCAGCAGCGCCCGGTCCGCGGCGACGGCCGCGAGGTCGGAGGTGGCCTGTTCCGGTGCCGCTCGGCGCCGCTCGCGGATGCCCGTCTTGCGTTCGATCCAGGCGGGGTCCACCCCGGCCTGTTCCGCGATCTCCGCGTTCCGGACCACGCGTTCAGGAAGGTAGGAGCCGGTGCTGAGGATGCCGATGGAATGCATGTCTTCTTCCCTGTTCTAAGGGGTGGACGTTCGGTCGGCGTACTGGTCGGGCGGGACTGGCCGGTCGGGCGCTGCCGCGCCGCCGCGCGGCTTTCACCGCAAAGCAGACATCGGCTCCCCCTCCGTAAATGCAGGGGGTCGTTCCGGTCACCCGTCGAGACGGCCGCGGGTCTGAATTTCAGGTATTGCACATGAGATACACATAGTGCAGGATCCTCGCATATCAGCTCAAATCGCAAAGATTCAGCCAGGGAATCCAAGAGCAGATCGAAGACGAGGACAACTTCTGATGCCAAGATGGCAATCCGGTGCAGCGCTCGTTCCTCACGATTCCGCCCCGGACGAAGCACCCGGGCTGCCCGTACTGCTCCGCGGTTGGCGTGCTCGCGCCGACGCCCCTCTCGGCAAGCCGCTCACCCAGGCCGAGGTCGCGCTCCGGGTCGGCATGAGCGAACGGTGGTACCGCGACCTGGAGCGCGGCGCGGTGCTGCGTCTCGACCCGCGGGTCCTGGGCCTGCTGGCGGACACCCTGGGGCTGGACGCGGACGAGCGCGCCACCTTGTACTTCTACGCCCTGGGCGGCAACCCGTACGCGACGAGCCCGCGCCCGGAGGACGCCGACGGGCGGTCCGCGCTGCAGGGCCTGGTGAATTTCCAGATGCCGCGGCCGGCGTATCTGGCCGACAGCTCCTGGAACATCGCCGGCTACAACCAGGCCATGGCCGAGTGGTTTCCCTGGGTGCGGGAACCGGGAGCCAGCGTCCTCGAATGGGCGCTCACCACCGGGGAGGCGCGCGAGCAGCTGATCGACTGGCCGTGGCACGCACGGATGTACCTGGCCATGATCCGCTACGCGATGGCGCAGCATCCCGACGACTCCAGGCTGGCGGCACTGCTCGACCGGGTGCTGCTCGACCCCGCCTGCCAGGAGCTGTGGCGAGGACGGACGTGTGTGGTGGCCAGCCGGGACGGCCACCGCGCCCGCCTGCGTCTGCCGCATGTCGCCCCCGCGGTCTTCGACGTGGTCTCGCAGGTTCTGATACCTGCCAGATCCCAGAACCTGCGATTAGTCACCATCACCTGATCAATCGAGTACAGGCAGGAACAAGGGTTTCCTCAAGGTGTGCCGACCGGCAAAGATCTGCCGGTCGGCGCACCTGTGCGGTTTTCGCCGCTTTCGGGAGCAGGCAAGTTATTGCCGCTTGACAGCGGGTCACCGGCTTGAAAGTCTCTCGATTCGCCGAACGCTACGTACAGCTCCGACGAGAGAATCCGGAGAACAACGTTGCACGCATCAGCGGAACAGGAAAATCTCATCGCCCGCGGCTCGTACGGCATCATCGGAGCAGCCGCGAAGGCTTTTCCCGGAATCTGTCGGGACGCCGAAAGCACAGCAGTCGGCCGGTTGGCGCGGTGATGGCCGGGACCATGTCAACGAATTCGGGGACCGGAGGAATACGCCGGGTCGGCGTGGTCGGCTCGGGCACGATGGGCGCCGGTATCGCCGAACTCTGCGCCCTGCGCGGACTCGACGTGCGGGTGGCGGTGTCCCGGGAGTCGTCGCTGGCGTCCGCGCCGCGCCGCATCGCGGCGTCACTGGACCGCGGGGTGGCCAAGGGACGGCTGACCGCGGCCGAGCGGGACGCGGCGCTGGACCGCATCCTGGTCGTCGCCGATCCGGCCGACCTGGCCGACCGGGACCTGGTGGTCGAGGCCGTCCGGGAGGACGAGGAGGTCAAGCTCGGGGTGTTCGCGCTGCTGGACAAAGTGGTCGAGCCCGACGCGGTGCTGGCCTCCACCACCTCGGCCGTCTCCATCACCCGGCTGGCGCGGGCCACCGGCCGGCCGGGCCGGGTGATCGGAGTCCACTTCTTCAACCCGGTGGTCAGACTGCCGCTGGTGGAGCTGGTTCCGGCGTTGCTGACGGACGGCGACGTCGAGCGGCGGGTGGCGTCCTTCGTCACCGATGTCCTCGGCAAGCAACCGATCCGCGCCGCCGACCGCAGCGGATTCGTCGTGAACGCCCTGCTGGTCCCCTACCTGTTGTCGGCCGTACGGATGGTCGAGTCAGGTTTCTCCTCGGCCGAAGCCGTCGACCGCGGAATGGAATTGGGGTGCGCCCACCCGATGGGCCCGCTCCGGCTCTGCGACTTCATCGGTCTCGATGTGGTCTCCGCCATCGCCTCCGCCCTGTACGACGAGTTCAAGGAACCGCTCTACGCGCCGCCGCCCCTGCTGTCACGCATGGTCGAGTCCGGAATTCTGGGCCGGAAGTCGGGCCGTGGCTTCTACGCCTACGCGTAGCCCGGCCCCCGCAGATCCGCATCCGTTGAGGAGTTTGGTATGCACTCGTTCATGAACATCAAGAAGTCCGCGGAGATCAGCAGGGAGTTCTGGGATGTCACGGACCGGGCCGGGCTGTTCGACATCGTCGTGGCCGGTCTGGGCGAGGGGCGGCACCGCGCCGTCGCGGACGGCCGCGAATTCGTGAACATGTCGTCGTACTCCTACCTGGGGCTCGACACCCACCCGGCGATCGTCCGGGCCGCGGCCGACGCCGTCCTGGCCGAGGGGGCGCTCAACACCTCCACCTCGCGGATGCGCCTGCGCTTCGGCGCGCTGCGGGACGCGGAGGACGCGCTGTCCGACCTGTTCGACGTGGAGGCGGTGACCGTCAACTCCTGCGCCGCCGCGGCCTGGGCGAGCCTCCCGCTGGTCGCGTCGGGAATATTCACCGACGGCACGCCGCCGCTGATGGTCTTCGACAAGAACGCGCACTTCTGCCTCAACGCGATGAAGCCGAACGTCGCCGACGAGGCGGAGGTCACCACCGTCGGGCACAACGACGTCGAGGCGCTGGAGAAGCTGTGCCGCACCCACCCGCAGGTCGCCTACGTGGCCGACGGCGTCTACAGCACCGGTGGCCAGGCCCCGGTCGCCGAACTGCTGCGGCTGCAGGAGAAGTACGGCCTCTTCCTGTTCTTCGACGAGGCGCACGGCATATCGACCCTCGGGGAGAACGGGCGCGGCCTGGTACTGGAGACCATGGGGCAGATCAACGACAGGACGCTGATCATCACCTCCCTCAACAAGGGCTTCGGCGCGTCCGGAGGCGCCGTCTTCCTGGGTCCCAAGGGGTCCAGGACCCGGCACGACGTCGCGCTGCGCAACGGGGGGCCGCTGATGTGGTCACAGCGCATCAACACGGCCGGGCTCGGCGCGGTGCTGGCGTCGGTCGACCTGCACCGCTCCGCCGAACTCGGCGAGCTCCAGCGGCGGCTCCAGGAGAACATCGACCTGTTCGACAGCCTGGTCGACACCGAGCAGCGGGGCGACGGACTGCCCATCCGGTTCGTGGGCGTCGGCTCGGAGGACGCGACCGTCCGACTGGCTCAGCGGCTGCTGGAGCACGGCTTCTACGCCTCGCCGATCTTCTTCCCCATCATCGGCCGGGGCAAGGCCGGCCTGCGGCTGATGTTCCGGGCGAACATGAGCAAGGGCGAGATCGAGGACTTCGGTTCGCTGCTCAAGGACCTGCGGGACCAGGACGCCTGATTCCCGCCGGCCGGCGCGCGCCACGGGACCGCGCCGCCCGTACGGGGCCGTCGGCGCCCCCACCGCGGTGCGCGGCCCCGATCCGACCGTCCGCCCACTACCGGCAGGGTGTGCCAGGATGCCCCTTCGCTCACAGGTCGACACCTCCTCAGAGATCTTCCGGCACAACGCCGAAGCGTTCGACCACAAGCGCCAGGTCATCGCCGAGGCCAGGACGTCAGCCCTCGGCGGTGGCGGCGAACAGGCCCGTCGGCGCCACGCGGAGCGCGGCAAGCTCCCCGCGCGCGGGCGCGTCCACCAACTGCTCGACCCCGGTACTCCGTTTTTGGAGATCGGGCAGCTCGCCGCGCACGGCGTCTACGACCAGCCGGTCCCCTCGGCGGGGCTGGTCACCGGCGTCGGCGTGGTCGGCGGCCGGCCGGCCATGATCTTCGCCAACGACGCCACGGTCAAGGGCGGGACCTACTTCCCGCTCACCGTCAAGAAGCACGTCCGCGCCCAGGCGATCGCCCGCGAGAACCGGCTGCCGTGCGTCTACCTGGTCGACTCCGGCGGCGTCTACCTCCCGCTGCAGGAGGACCTCTTCCCCGACGAGCACCACCTGGGCCGGATCTTCCGCAACATCGCGGAGATGTCCGCGCTCGGGCTGCCGCAAATCGCCGCCGTCATGGGGTCCTGCACCGCGGGCGCGGCCTACATCCCGGCGATGTGCGACGAGACGGTCATGGTCCGCGGCACCGGCGCGGTCTTCCTCGGCGGCCCGCAGCTGGTGCGCGCCGCCACCGGCGAGGTGGTCGACGCGGAGACCCTCGGCGGCGCCGACCTGCACACCCGGGTCACCGGCGTCGCCGACCACCTGGCCGAGAGCGACGACCACGCCCTGGCGCTGGTCCGCGGGATCGTGGCGCGCAGCAGCGCGCCGGTTGTCGCCTCGCCCCCCGAAAGACCCCGTCCGCCGCTGTTCGACCCCGCGGAACTGCCCGGCATCGTCAGCGCCGGGCTGCGTGAGCACATCCCCGCCCGGGAGATCCTGGCCCGGTTGCTGGACGGCAGCGAACTGACCGAGTACCGCGCCCGGTTCGGTCCCACCATGGTGTGCGGGACCGGGCACGTCGGCGGGTATCCGGTCGGGGTGCTGGTCAACGACGGCGTCCTGTTCTCGGAGAGCGCGCAGAAGGCCGCCAACTTCATCGAGCTGTGCGCCCAGCGCGGCCTGCCGCTGCTGTTCCTGCACAACATCAACGGCTTCATGGTCGGCGCGCAGTACGAGGCCGGCGGCATCACCAAGCACGGGGCGAAACTGGTCAACGCCGTCGCCACCGCCAGGGTGCCCAAGTTCAGCCTGGTGATCGGCGCCAGCTTCGGCGCCGGTAACTTCGCGATGTGCGGCAGAGCCATGGGACCGCGGCTGATGGCCATGTGGCCCAGTGCCAGGTCCACCGTCGTCGGGGGCGAGCAGACCGCGACCGTGATGGCGCTCATCCGCGGCGACCGGCTCCGCAAGGAGGGCCGGACCCTGTCCCCCGAGGAGGAGCGGTCGATCAGAGAGCCCATCGTCGAGAGCTACGAACGCCAGTCGCAGCCGCTGTACTACGCGGCACGGATGTGGGTGGACGCGGTGGTGGACCCGACGGACACCCGTGAGTGGCTGACCCTGTGCCTGGCGCTCGCCGGGTCCGCCCCGGCCGAGGAAACACGCTTCGGCGTGTTCAGGATGTGAGGGAAATGCTCAAGCGTGTCCTGATCGCCAACCGCGGCGAGGTCGCCCGGCGCGTCGCCCGCACCTGCCGGCGGCTCGGCGTGGAGTACGTCGCCGTCCACTCCGACGCCGACCGGTCGGCGGCCCATCTGGAGGGGGCCGTCGGCCGGGTGCGGATCGGCGGGGCGTCCGCCGCCGACAGCTACCTGCGGATCGACGCCGTCGTCGACGCCGCCCTGCGCACCGGCTGCGACGCCGTCCACCCCGGATACGGGTTCCTGTCGGAGAACCCCCGCCTCGCCGAGGCGGTCACCGAAGCGGGTCTGCGCTACGTGGGTCCCGGGGCCGCGACGATCGCGGCCATGGGCGACAAGGCCACCGCCCGCGCGCTGATGGCCGAGGCCGGGGTGCCGGTCCTGCCGGGCTCCGAGCAGGCGACCACGTCCGCCGCGCGGCTGGCGGCGGACGCCCGGCGGATCGGCTACCCGGTGATCCTCAAGCCCGTTGCGGGCGGTGGCGGCAAGGGCATGCGGGTGGTGGACTCCGCGGCCGACCTGGCCGCGGCGGTCGCCGCCGCCGTCCGGCTGGGCCGCAGCAGCTTCGGCGACGGAAGGCTGCTGGTGGAGCGGTACGTCGAGCGCCCGCGCCACATCGAGGTGCAGGTCTTCGGCGACACCCACGGCGAGGTGGTGCACCTGTTCGAGCGGGAGTGCTCCCTCCAGCGCCGCCACCAGAAGATCGTCGAGGAGGCCCCGGCGCCGGGCCTGTCCGGCGCGGTGCGCGAGGCACTGCTCCGGGCGGCGGTACGCGGCGCCCGGGCACTGGGGTACGTGAATGCGGGTACCTTCGAGTTCATCGTCGACGCCGAGGAGCGGTTCTTCTTCCTTGAGGTCAACACCCGGCTCCAGGTGGAGCACCCCGTGACCGAGGCGATCACCGGAGTGGACATCGTGGAGTGGCAGTTGCTGGTGGCCGCCGGGGAGCGCCTGCCGCTGGCCCAGGACGAGATCACCGCGACCGGACACGCCATGGAGTGCCGGGTCTACGCCGAGGACCCGCTGGCCGGGTTCCGGCCGGCCCCCGGACGCGCCGAGGCCGTCGTGTGGCCGCGGGACGTCCGGGTCGAGGCGGCCTTCGACACCGCCGGGGACGTACCGCCCTTCTACGACCCCATGATCGCCAAACTGGTGGCCCGCGGCCACGACAGGCCACAGGCGCTGCGGCGGCTGTCCGACGCGGTGCGCCACACCTCCGTCCTGGGTCTGACCACCAACCTGGGCTTCCTGGCCGACCTCCTGCGGGAGCCGCGCGTGGTCGCCGGCCGGACGGACACCCATCTGGTCGACGGGCTCGTCGCCCGCGCCCCGCGCCGGGACCACACCGCGCGGGCCGTGGCCTGCGCGGCGGCGATGGAGATCCCGGCCGACGGCGGCGCGCCCTCCCCGTGGACCGGCGGCGTCGGCCCGCTCGATCGCCGGGACCTGGATCCGGACGCGCCCTTCGGCCGCGTCGTCGCGCGGGCGGACGACCGCGAGTGGACGGCCGCGTTGACGGGCCGCGGCGGCGGCACGGCACAGGTCGAGCTGGACGGCCGGCGGTACGACGTCACGGCGTCCCTGCGCGACGGACTGTTCAGCGGCACCGTCGCGGACGTGCCGTGGGCCGGGCTGCGGACGGCGGACGGTGCGGAACTGGTGGTCGGGGGGTACCGGACGGCGCTGTCCTTCAGGACGTTCGCGGAGGAGTCCTCCAGCGCCGCGGACGGCACCGTCACCTCGGCCATGCCGGGCACCGTCGTCGGGCTGCCCCGAGCCGTCGGGGACACGGTCGAGGCCGGCGACGTCCTGGTGATCATCGAGGCGATGAAGATGGAGACCCGTGTGACGGCGCCGTTCTCCGGTGTCGTCGAGGAGATCACCTGCGTCCTCGACGGCGTGGTCACCGCCGGCCAGTCCCTCGTGGTGCTGTCGCCGGAACCCGGATGACGACCGGTGCCCGCGCCGTACACGCCGTCCCGCGAGGGCGGGACGGCCACCCGGCCGTATCTTCCCTGCGGCCGCCGTCTCCCATGACCACTGCGAAGGGAAACCACCCATGGTCGAACAACCCGCCTCCCCCGCCCTGCTTCTGGTCGGCGGGGCGCGGCCGATACCGTTCAGCCTCGACATGGCCCTCCAGGCCCTGAGCCAGGCGGGATCCCGCGGCATCCGCACCCATGTCACCGCCCCGGCGTCCGCGCTGGCCGCCACACCCGCGGTCGCCGCGGCGGCGCACGAGGTCTCGGCGCTGGGGTTCGCCCCGCCGCGGGAGACCGTCGAGTGGGCCGCGCGGCGGGCCGCCGACGGCGAGGGCTTCGACGCGGTCTACGCGCTCCAGGAGATGGCCCAGGTGGCGGTCGCGGAGACCGCGCGGGCCGTCGGGGCTCCCGGCAACCCGCCCGACGCGGTGCGCCGGGTGCGCACCAAGGACGTCTGCCGCGCCGCACTCGCCGCCGCCGGCTTCCCGCAGCCCGGGTTCCGGCTGTGCGCCGACGCGGCGGAGGCGGCGGCCTACCTGCGGGAGTCCGCGGGCCCGTGGATCGTCAAACCGCGCGACGCGATGGGAAGCACCGGGGTCAGCCAGATCTCCGGCCCCGCCGAGCTGCCGGCCGCCCTCGCGCTGCTGCCCGGCTCGGGGCCCTTCCTGGTCGAGGAGTTCGTCGAGGGACCCGAGTTCAGCGTGGAAGGCGTCTTCCTGGACGGGGTCCCCACGGTGCTGGCGGTCACCGCCAAGGAGAAGACGGCGCCGCCGTTCTTCGTCGAGCTCGGCCACGTGCTGCCCGCCGAACTGCCGCCGGAGCGCCGGGAGGAGATCGAGCGGCAGGTCCGCTCGGCACTGACGACACTGGGCCTGCGGACCGGGGGCTTCCACGTGGAGCTCTGGACGACCCCGGCGGGGATCGTGCTCGGTGAGGTGCACGCCCGGTTCGGGGGCGACTGGATCCACCGGATGCTCGCCCACGCCATCCCCGGGCTCGAGCTGTTCGGCCTCGTCTTCGACGACATGCTGGGGCTCCCGACGAACCGGCCCGCGCTGGAGGCCGTGCGCGGCGCGGCGGTGCGCTACCTGGTCCCACCGCCCGGCCGGCTGCTGGCAGTCGACGGCTGGGACGAGGTACGCGCGCATCCGGCCGTGCTCTACGCCGAGCTGAACGCCGCGCCGGGCGACCGGATCGGGCCGGTCCACAAGTCGGGCGACCGCGTGGGGGTCGTCGTGGTCGGCGCGGACGGCCCCGCCGAGGCCCGCCGACTGGCGCTCGAACTCGCCGAGTCGGTCCGCTTCGTGACCGACGCCGACGCCGGAACCGGAGCTGACGCCGGAACCGGAGCTGACGCCGGAACCGGAGCTGACGCCGAAACCGTACCGGACCGGACGCCCGACGTGGCCGCCGGCCGCTGACCGCACCGGCCCCGCGTACCGGACCCGGCGGCAGCGGGCGCCGGAGCCGGCGGCCGGGCGCGCCCGGCGGTGATCTCCCGGACGCGGGCACGGCCCGTCTCCGGCCGGCCGCACGACACCCGTCAGTGGAACCCGGCGGCCGGGTCGGCCGCCCACGCAGGCCGCTCGGCCGGGAGACCCCCGGCCGAGCGGCCTTTCCGGCCGCCGGACCGGCCGGTCGCCCCGCCCCCTCGGCTTCGCCGCAGGCGAGGGGACGCCGTGGGGCCGACGCGACCTTCAGGCCGGCGTCGGGTCAGATCGTCGGTGTCTCGTCGACGACCTCTTTGTGGGGTTCCACGACGAACTTCCAGCCGTCACTGGGTTCCAGGAAGCGCACTCGGGTGGGGTAGATGTCCAGGGCGCGGCGGTCGCGGTTCTGGCCGCCGGTGCCCTTCCGGCCGCGCACCGGCTCCTCGAAGAGGTCGACCTTGACCTCCGGCACCGCCACGACTTCCTCGCTCCAGCGCTGGACGATCCCCGCGCCGAACGCGTCCCGCGCGGCGGAGTAAAGCGAATCCAGGGATTCCTTGTTCCCGCCGGGAACGAAGAGGGCGAGATTTAGGAGGACACCGGCGGTCTCCAGGACCTCGATTTCCTCACCCGCCGCGTCGGCAATCCAGATCCCTGCCTCCTCCACATTGTCCGGGAGGAGCTGGATTTCGTCACCAAATACCGTCCTTGCCGTGAAGGACCCTCCCTCGAAATTTTTCCCCGGCTTCGTGAGATTGGCCGGAGCATAGCAGTCAAGAGGAAGGTCATCTGTCCCCGCGGACACGAAGATGCTGTCCTGGGGGCCCAACTCCGCGACCTCCTCCGCCGTAAGACGTCGAGCCGCAACCTTCTCGGTATTCACGCCACTCCCTTTTTTAGGCGTCCTGTGAATTGACCACGATTCTATCACGAAGACACCCGGCCAGTTCCCGCTCCGCGTGTCCCCGCGGTTACGCCGGCACCGGTCGGCTCCCGCGCAATTTCGTCAGCGGTTCATGAAACCGGCCGGTACCGTCTCGGCGCTGCCGCAGTATTTTACCCGGGCCACCGGAGAAGTCCGGAATCCGGGGGGAACAGCCAATACGCGGTCCGGCGCATTGCCGATGAAAGCCCTCGCCGCCCAGCGCCGGGCGCCGGCTACCGGCACCTGCCGACGCGCTCGGCGGCCAGGCACGTTCGGACCATCGCCACCCGGATCATCGGACCGCCGATGCCGCACTTGATGACGTAGAAGAGGAAGATGTTGGTCGCGGTGACCGCGAGCGCGTAGACGTAGACGTCGTGCAGGAGCCGCAGGTAGATGAGAATGCCGATGGTCCACACGACCACCGCGTAGAAGAGCGACGTGGGCGCCCACTGGGCGAACGAGGACAGGCCGGTGATCTTGCTGTCGTCGCCGGGGACCGTGCTGAGCCCGAGTTTCCGCGAGCGCGCGATCACGGCGCGGATGAACGCCAGCGCCAGGTAGTTCGCCGCGCACAGCACCGTCTGCCCGAGCGCGGAGTTGATCGGCCACCAACGGGGTTCGATCAGCGTGGCCGCCAGGACCAGCCCGCACGGTACGACGGCCATCATCCGCATCACGGCTTCGGCGGCCAGGGCGAGCCAGCTGGTGGCGCCCGACCGCCGGCCGAGGACCAGTGGCGTCAGGCCGGAGAAGAGCATCTCGTAGTACTTCGGTGCTGCCAGCGCGTAGGAGAACCCGACCAGCCGCTCCGGCAGGTTCGCCTTCCAGTCGGGGAGCCGGTAGTCGCCGTGCCGCCAGGTGTCGACGACGGGCAGACCGGTGGGATCGTGGCTGAGGTGCTGGACCAGTTCCACCAGGCGGTTGCCCCAGGACAGGTCCAGGTCCCGCAGCAGCCAGGTGATGACGACGGAGTTGGTGATCGTCCAGATCACCGCCGCGATGAACGACCAGGCGAGCAGCCAGTGGGTGAACAGCGCGCGGTTCGGGATGTGGTGGGCGCTCTGGCGCCTGCGCATGCGCCACAGCCGCCACTCCCTGCCCGGGTCCCCGGCCAGCGGGCGGAGCAGCTCGCCCAGTGCCCGCCAACCGGACCTGACCCGCAGCTCGGTGCTGCCCCCTTCGGCGGCCCGCACCATCTCCAGCTCCGCCAGGAAGACGCTCTTCAGCCGGCCGAAGGAGAAGTCCGGCCCTGCGGCGGTGTCGAAGATGAGCAGTCGGCGGGCCGGATCGGCGTCTATCAGGTCCTCGATGAAGCGGGCCAGCAGCATGGCCCGCATATAGAAGATGTCCGGTACCACGCTGTCGGTGCTCGTCCGCCCGCAGCCGATGAGGATGAGCAGCTGGCCGAGCGAGTACAGGTCGGCCCGCGCGATCTCGTTGCCGCCGGCCTTGACCTCCGGCGCGATGTACGAGTAGTCGACGCCGGTGGTTCCGGTGATGGTGTGGGTGTAGAGGTAGTTCCGGCCCAGATCGATGAGCTTGAAGGTGCCGTCGCCGTCCGACACGATGATGTTGGACGGCGAGAGGTCCGCGTGCACCCCGGTGAACTGGTCGCGCGAACGGTTGTCCCGTGCGATCCGCTGGAGTTCGTCGAGCGCGTCGAAGAGCAGGACCCCCTTCTCCTCCAGCCGGTCCAGCCGCAGGCGCCTGAAGTCCCCGGCGCCGTTCGCCTCGACGACCGACTCCTCGCGGACCGTCTCCGCGAGGGTCCGGCCCTCGACGAAGTCCATCAGGATCCAGCTGTCGTAACTGGCCCAGACGCGGACCAGGTGCCGGGAGTCGAAGGCCGAGGTGTCGTACCTGGCGGCGTACTCGCGCGTGGCCTGCGCGATGGTCCGGATCTTGGTGAAGGGGTACAGGATCAGCTTCAGCGCGAACTGCGGGCGGGTCCCGTGCACGGACGTCGCGGTGGTGCCGCGCAGGATCACCGAGGTGCTGCCGTGCCGGTGGAAGCGCAGCGCCTCCCGCTGCACGGCCCGCCACTCCGGCTCGGCGGGCCAGGCAGGGTGGCGCCGGCCCGGGAGCGACTGCGGGCTGTAGACGCCGGCGATGGCCTCGGCCACCGCGGCCTCCGCGACCAGCACTCGGCAGGTGCCCTCGCAGTCATGCGTCAGCGCCCGGTCGCCGCCGTCCGGAACGGCCGACGTGTGCGAGTTAGAGCGCTGTGCCTCCGACTCCGCCAGGCTGAGCAGTGTCAGCAGGAACAGACTGGCGAAGCCGAAGAGCCCCGACAGGGCTGCCCGACGATCGTCGCTCTGGGCGGGGTAGCCGAGGCACCAACGGGTCAGGACGTCGATGACGTCCGTTCTGCTGGCGATTCCGAACCGGTCGTCGAACGACCGCTCGTCCACCGGGATGTCCTGGAGCATTCTCCGCCATAATCGGAGCCGTCGGGTCTGGTCCCGGGGGGCTTCCGCCGGCCCGGTGGAAGACAACTCCAGCAGTCGCGCCAACCGCACCACGTGCGGGTCGCTATACCCCGTCAGACCGTTCAACTCGGCGAGCAGCAGATCGAGCGTCGCGCTGCGGTTTTCCATGGGTCGTGTCCACCATCATCAATCTCGGCATGGCACGAACGCCTCCCTGGCGGATCAGCTCGGGGGACCTGCCCTCGGTGGCGCAGAAGGCTATCTCGTAGGCCGTCCGCGCGTTTTCGAGGAGCCGGTGGTGATCGATGTCGTGCCGCTTGAGTTCCGTCATCCACGGCAGCGGCGCGAGATCGAGCACATAGGGAGCGTCGGGACTGGGGGCGGTGCGCATTGCGTGCAGCCAGTCCTGGTCCCGGTGCTTCTGGCGAATCGCCGCCAGGTAGCCGCTGCCGAGGCCGCGGCGCAGGCGTTCGAGATAGAGGTAGGTGTAGCGGTGCAGCGGCGACAACCCGCTGCTCCCCGGCCTCATCGGCCGCGTACTGAGGGAGAGGACGTGCGTGCAGCCGTCGTTGACCGCCAGCCGGAACGGCAGGGCGGTGAGCACCCCGCCGTCCAGGGCCCGGCGCCCGTCGGCCATGGTGAACGTACCGGGCACGGCGATGGGTAGCCAGGCGGAGGCGCGCAGCGCGGCCTTGAGGTCGTCGCGCGAGGAGAAGTCCCGCAGTACCACGGTCTCCACGGCGTCGACATCGGTGATCGGAGTGACCAATGGAATGTCGGAACTGAGGACCGCGTCGTAGTCGAGGGGCTTGAGCAGTTCCATGACGTATTCGAAGGCGTAGTCGAGATCGAGGATCGGCAGTCGGCGCAGTGCCCGGCCGAAGTCCACGAACTTCTTGGTCGTCAGATCGTCGTAGTAGATCGACAGCGGATACCAGGTCTCCCCGGCAAGGAAGTACGCGCCGTTGATTCCCCCGGAGGAGCATCCGTAGACGATGTCGAAGGCGTTCTTGAAGCCGTAGTCCTCGAGTTGGGTCAGCATGGCCGCGGAGATCACGCCGCGCATACCGCCGCCTTCGACGGCAAGGGCCACGGTTGCACCGTCGGTACGCTGTCCCGGTAAGCTTCCCTCATCCCGGCGGGCGCGGAGAATCTCCAGGACGGGATGTGCAGGGTCCCAGTGCTCCCGCGTGTTCTGGGCATCGCCGGTCTGCATGACCCCCCATAGGCTCGGGCTCCGCGAAACGCGGTAACTCTTTATCGCGACACCCTGACAGAAGCAGCTCGCCCGCGCCACCCGTTTCCACGTACGGGGGACGCCCGTCATCCGCGGCGGACACAGGGCGCCACCGGGCCGGAAAGGCGCGCGGAGGGCCGGCGCCCACGGCGTACGCCTTTCCGCGAAAAACCGGGACGGCGGCCGTCGTCGCGGCGCACGGCCCCTCCGGCAGAAAGACGGCGCCGCGTCGTCCCTGCCGGACGTGCTCCCCATCGCTCCGACCTTTCCGGGCCGGCGGGACGGGCGCCGTCCGGCCGCTCCGATGCCCCGATCGGCCTTCCGCGTCCCGGCGGCAAAGGGGCGCAAGGGCGGTCCGCGCCCTTGGGCACAAGCACCGCGGCCCGTGCCGGGGCCTGCCGTCACCGCGGCCCGAGACGGTCCGAACCGCCCACCTCCGAGGCCCCCTTCCTCTCAAACATGATCAATCACTGAGGAACAAAGGAGAGATCAGGGACAAGTCGCACTGGATATAGCGTGATCACGCGTCAACTACGGCCTCATCGCCCGGTAGTTAAGAGAAACATCGGACGTCGGACCCCTTGACGCCCTCTGGGCATGAGAGTTGAATCGCCGCGCGCTGAGAGTCTCCTGCGGACTCGGCACGGTGCGCTTCCGACACCGCATGCCTCCCCCCACCGCATACGCGCACTGGAGTGATCTCCCATGGGTGTCCCGTCGTACCTTCCCCACCACACGTGCCGGCGGATCGGCCGCCGCCGGCGCCGCGGCCCTGGGTGTGGGTACCCGCGCTGCCGTCGCCACAGCCCCGGCCGCGGCGCTGGCCAGCGCGCCGGGCGACGTGGTCGGCAAGATCAGCGTCGGCTACCAGGGGTGGTTCGCCTGCGCGGGCGACGGCGCCCCGATCAACGGCAGGTGGCACCGGAGCCGGAACTGGGGGCAGGCGCCCTCGCCGTCGAACAACGCCGTCAAGGCGTGGCCGGCACGCGCGGGTACGGCAGGACGTATCCGACGGCGTACGGCGACTTCAACGGCGGCGGGGCCGCGACCCTGTTCTCCTCCTACGACCAGAGCACGGTCGACACGCACGGCGGGCCCGTGGGAGACCTTCCAGCTCGTGCACAACGGCAACGGCACCGTCAGCCTGAAGGCCCTGGCCAACAACCTGTACGTCACGGCGGACAACGCCGGAGCGTCCCCCCTGATCGCCGACCGGACGGCCGTCGGGACGTGGGGGCAGTTCGACCTCATCGCCTCGTGACCGCTGCCGGCGCCCCTCCCCGACGACGGCGGACCCGCTCGCCCGTTCCGCCGCCACGTACCCGACACTCCTGCAACGACGGAGGAACGCATGCCCTTTCCATCCGCGGTCCGGCGGCGGTCGTAGCGGATCGCCGCCTGCCTGCTGGTGGCCGTGCTCGCCGTGGCCGCCTCCACCACGGCCGCGACCACCACCGCGGCCACCGTGGCCACCGCGGCGACCACCGCTTCCACCCAGCCCGCAGCCGCCGCCCCCGCCGCGGCGGCGCCGCTTCCGTGTGACGTCTACGCTTCCGGCGGTACGCCGTGCGTGGCGGCGTACCGCACCACCCGGGCGCTGTACACCTCGTACAACGGGCCGCTCTACCAGATCCAGCGCGCCTCCGACGGCGGCCGGCTGAACATCACCCCGGCGTCCGCCGGCGGGGTGGTCGACTCCGCGCCCCAGGTGTCCTTCTGCTCCGGGACGACCTGCACCATCACCGAGCTGTACGACCAGACGCCCAACGCCAACCACATGCCCGTCTCGGCGGGCACGTCCTGCTCGGGCTGCTCGGGCTGCTCGCACGGCATCCCCGGTCCCGGACCGAACGGGTCGGACATCGGCGTGAACGCCATGGCGCTGCCGGTGACGGCCGGCGGCCGGCCGGCGTACGGGGCGCTGTTCAACGCCCAGGGCATGGGATACCGGATCCAGAACGCCAGGAACGTGCCGACCGGCTCCCAGCCCGAGGGCATCTACATGCTGACCTCGTCGAACCTCACCAGCCGCCCGGTACGCCCCCGACGGCGTGCCGGCTGCTGCTTCGTTGCGGGCTGCTGCTTCGTTGCGGGCTGTCCGCCGGCGGTCAGGGCGGTCGGCGCCTCGGCGTCATCGCCGTCCGGGCGAGGGCGGCGCGTTCGGCGCCGCGGTGCCGCTGCCGGGTCCACCTCGTCCGGGCGATGCCGGACTCCGTCCGCTGAGCGGGCGCCGCACCCGCCGGGCGCCACGGCACGGGCGGCCGGGCGGCCGGGCGGCCGGGCGGCCGGGCGGCCGGGCGGCCGGAGCGTTCTCCTTGCGTCCCGGGCGGGCGCGCCACCGTGCCGGAGGCCGGACGGCGACGGCGAAGGGCCCGGTCGGCCCTGCACGCTCTCCGGCCGCCCGGCGACCATCGGAGAGGAGGACACCGGACGACGACGAAGCGAGGGGGCTGTCACCATGACGGCGATCACCGAGGCCACACCCCGGACGGCGGCGACCGGCCCCTGGGCCGGCTTCGCCGGGCAGATGTGGCGGGAGCACATCGCGGTGCGCGACTTCATCCAGGCCAACTACACGCCTTACGAGGGCGGCCCCGGATTCCTGGCCGGGCCGACCGAGCGCACTCTCGCCGTGTGGTCGCGGATCACCGCGCTGCTGCCCGAGGAGCGCCGCCGGGGAATCCTCGACGTCGACACCGCCATCCCGTCCACCATCACCTCGCACGCCCCGGGGTACATCGACCGCGACCGCGAACTGATCGTCGGCCTGCAGACCGACGCGCCGCTGAAGCGGGCGATCATGCCGAACGGCGGGCTGCGGATGGTGGAGAACGGCCTGCGGGCGTACGGACGCGAACTCGACCCGTTCGTCGCGAAGGTCTTCGGCACGTACCGCAAGACGCACAACGCGGGAGTCTTCGACGCCTACACGCCGGAGATGCGCCGCGCCCGCAAGGCGGGCGTCATCACCGGCCTGCCCGACGCGTACGGCCGCGGGCGGATCATCGGCGACTACCGCCGGGTCGCCCTGTACGGCACCGCGCGCCTGGCCGAGGCCAAGCACGCCGAGCGCGCCCGGCTGGACCGGGAGCCCTCCACGGCAGAGGTGATCCGGGACCGGGAGGAGCTGGCGGAGCAGATCCGCGCGCTCGGTGAACTGGCCGCGATGGCCGCCGCCTACGGCTGCGACGTGACCCGCCCGGCCGCCACCGCCCACGAGGCCGTCCAGTGGCTGTACCTGGGCTATCTCGCCGCGGTGAAGGAACAGAACGGCGCCGCGATGTCGCTGGGCCGGACCTCGACGTTCCTGGACGTCTACCTCCAGCGGGACCTCGACGCCGGACTCATCGACGAGCACCGCGCCCAGGAGCTGATCGACGACTTCGTGATCAAGCTGCGCATCGTCCGCTTCCTGCGCACGCCGGAGTACGACGCGCTGTTCTCCGGTGACCCGACATGGGTGACCGAGTCCCTCGGTGGGATGGGTACCGACGGCCGCACCCTGGTCACCCGCACCTCCTTCCGCTTCCTCCAGACCCTCTACAACCTCGGCACCGCGCCCGAGCCGAACCTCACCGTGCTGTGGTCGCCCCGGCTCCCCGACGGCTTCAAACGGTTCTGCGCCCAGGTGTCGGTCGACACCAGCGCCATCCAGTACGAGAACGACGACCTGACGCGGCCCCGCACCGGCGACGACACCGCCATCGCCTGCTGCGTCTCCGCCATGGCGGTCGGGCGGCAGATGCAGTTCTTCGGCGCCCGCGTCAACCTCGCCAAGGCCCTGCTCTACGCCGTCAACGGCGGCCGGGACGAGCTGACCGGCGACCAGATCGCCCCGCCGGCGCCGCCCCTGACCGGCGAGTACCTCGACTACGACGAGCTGTCCGCCGCGTACGACCGCACGCTGGACTGGCTCGCGGCGACGTACGTCAACGCCCTCAACGTCATCCACTTCATGCACGACAAGTACGCCTACGAGCGGTTGGAGATGGCGCTGCACGACCATCCCGTGCACCGCTTCATGGCCTGCGGCATCGCCGGACTGTCCGTCGCCGCCGACAGCCTCTCGGCCGTCAGGTACGGCCGGGTGAAGGTGGTCAGGGACGCCACCGGTCTCGCGGTGGACTACGAGACCGAGGGCGACTGGCCCGCGTACGGCAACAACGACGACCGCGCGGACGCGCTGGCGACCGGTCTGGTCGAGTCGTTCATGGCGAAGATCGCCCGCCACCCGGCGTACCGGGACGCCGAGCACACGCAGTCGGTGCTCACCATCACCTCCAACGTCGTCTACGGCCTGCACACCGGCGCCACGCCCGACGGGCGCCCAGCCGGCACGCCCTTCGCCCCGGGCGCCAACCCGATGAACGGCCGCGACCGGCACGGCATGATCGCGTCCGCGCTGTCCGTCGCCAAGATCCCGTACGCCCAGGCCCGCGACGGCATCTCGCTGACCTCGACGGTCACCCCCGAGGGTCTCGGCCACGACCCGGACGAGCGGGCCGCGAACCTGGTGGGCATCCTGGACGCCTACACGGCCGGTGGCGGATTCCACCTCAACGTCAACGTCCTGGACCGGGCCACCCTCGAGGACGCCATGGCCTGCCCCGAGAAGTACCCCGAGCTGACCATCAGGGTCTCCGGCTACGCCGTCAACTTCGTCCGCCTGACCCGCGAGCAGCAGCTCGACGTGATCAGCCGCACCTTCCACGGTGCCCGGTGAACACCCGGCACGCGGCCGCTCCGGGGCCGTCGGCCCCCGACCCGGCGCCTGCCGGCCGGATCCACTCCTGGGACCTGTCGACCGGCGTGGACGGGCCCGGCACCCGGTTCGTCCTCTTCCTCAGCGGCTGCCCGCTGCGCTGCCTGTACTGCGCCAACCCCGACACCTGGCACATGCGGGACGGGCGGCGGGCGACCGCCGACGACGTGATGGCGGAGATCGGCCGGTACGCGGCCTTCATCGGCGCTGCCGGCGGCGGCGTCACCCTCACGGGAGGAGAGCCGCTGCTCCAGCCCGCCTTCACCGCGGAGATCCTGCGCCGGTGCCGTGCGGCCGGTCTGCACACCGCCCTGGACACGTCCGGGTTCCTGGGCGCCCGCGCGAGCGACGAACTGCTCGCCGACACCGACCTGGTCCTGCTCGACGTCAAGTCCTTCGACGTACCGGCCTACCGCGCGCTCACCGGCGGCGAGCTCGCCCCCACCCTGAGCTTCGCCACGCGCCTGGACCGGCTCGGGGTCCCGGTCCGCATCCGCTACGTCCTGGTGCCCGGCCGGACCGACGACGAGGCGGCCGTGGACGGCCTCGCGTCCTTCGCGGCGGGCCTCGGGAACGTGCAGCAGATCGACGTGCTCCCCTTCCACAAACTCGGGGCCGCGAAGTACGAAGCCCTCGGTTTGCCCTTCCCGCTGCGGGACACCCCCGTACCCGACGGGGCTCTGGTGGACCGGGTGCGGGCACAGTTCCGGTCCCACGGACTGCGCGCGGTGTGAGATCCGCTGGGCCCCGCCGGGGGTGCGCACCCGGCTCGCCGCCAAGGGCGACCCGGGTGCCGCCCGGACGCCACTGACCACGCGTCGGTGATCACGGTACACAGCGCAGGCAACTCGTCCCGGGGGCCGTCCTGTCGCGCACAGGTCCGCTTCCCGGCCCCGGGGGTGGGAAGCGGACCTACCTGCGTTCTCGCCCGGCGCGCCGTCAGCAGGGAAGAGCGGTGCGGCCGGCAGCGCCCGTGGCGCCGGTGACGCCGTCCGCGGTGGCCGTGGCGTCGGTGCCGTTGCCGCCGGGCTTGCCGGGGCACACCGGGCTGGCGGCACCGCCGGCCCCGCCGGTGCCGCCCTTGTGGCCGCCGCCGGCCGTGGAGGCGCCGCCGTTGCCGCCTCTCCCGCCGACGATCCCGGTACCGGCGTCACCGACCCCGCCTACGCCGCCCTTGCCACCGGTGCCGCCGAGAGTCGCGGCACCCCCGTTGCCGCCGGGGCCGCCGTTGCCGCCCGCGCCGCCCGCACCGCCCCCGCCACCCCCGCCGCCGGTGCTCCCGATGCCGTTGGCGTTCCCGCCGGCGCCGCCGATGCCGCCGTTGCCGTTGGCGCCGGCGGCACCACCGATGCCGCCGAGGCCGCCGATACCGCCCTTGACCCCCAGACCGTTGGGACCGTTGCCACCGGGGACGCCGAGGCCGATGTGCGACGGGACGCCGGGGGTGGCGGTTTGCGACCCCGCGAAGGCGGGTGTGGAGGTGGACGCGAGGCCGGCTACGGCGATCACGGTGATCAGGAGGGTCCGGCGGCTGGCGATGACGCGCGGGAAGCGCATGCGGGTACGCCTTTCAGTTGTGCAGCCGGAGATGTTCCCCGGCCGACAAATGACCAATTTACGCCGCAAATGACCGATTCGCACCCTGTGGGTGACAGCGGCTCAGAACGGTCTCGGCCCGCCACGGCAGGCCGACCGTCCACTACCGGCAGGACGCCGCCTCCCCTCCGCGCAGCGGCGTACGACACGGTCGACGGCCCGGTCGCGGTGAGACAGCCGGGCCGGGCCGAAACAGGTCGGAACCCCGCGCGGCCGGGCGGACCCGGCGGGAGCGGCGGGAGCGGCGGCGGCCGCGTCGCCGGCGCGGACCGGACGTGAGTCCCGGCCCGCCCGTACGCTTCCCGCACAGCGCGCGCGGGGCTCATCGGTGAAGGAGAAGAACCGCGGACGAGCCCGCACCCGGCCCCGCCGCCGATCCCGGCGACCCCTTCGAGGGGGCCAACGCCACCGCGTGCCTGCTGCGTACGGACACCGGGAGCACGGTCCTGCGCTGCTTCGAACAGCCCCCCTCGGCCGCGGTCGAAGGCCGGTACCGGGAACGCGCCCGGCAGGCGGCGAACACCGGGCACCCGGTCCTCGCCCGCGTGCGCTGGCCGGACCAGGCGGTCAGGATCGACAGCGCGTGGTGGCCGGCCGTGGTGACGGAGTACGTCGAGAAACAGAGCCCGCGGCCCTCATTTGTGCTCATCCGAACGATCCGGAGGCCCTGGCGACGGTGCTGGTCGTCTTCGCGATCGTGTTCGCCGCGGTCAAGGTCCACGTCCTGTAGCCCCGGGCCATCGCAAAGGAGAGACGGATGACCGGTTCCAGGCTCCACGGGCGGCCGACCGGCCCCCGGTCACGCGGACATCTGCTGCTGCTCGCCGCACTCGTCACGGCTGCGTTGCGCGCCACGCAGCCCACCGGGCCGCGGCCCCCGCGGCGGGCGGGGCGGGCTCCGCCGCCGTCCGCGGCGAGCGGACACCGCTCGCCTTCACCACCGTCCGGTGACGCGCGCCCGGCTCCGCCCGGCGACGGGCCGAAGCCGTCGCCGCCGCTGTTGCGGTGGCGACGGCTTCGGCCCGGTCCGCCCGGTCGGCTCTGCCGGCCGGGGCAAGCGGACCGGCGAATCCGCTCCCCGGGGCGGAAACCCTCATCCCGCAGGTCCGCCACAGCGGATCAGGCCCGGCCCCGGACACCCGCGACGGTACAGCGGTCCCCCGGCACGGGGCGGTTCACCAGGAGTGCGGCGAGTGGGAGGGCTTGCGCAGGAACACGGACTTCGGGATGTAGCCGGTCACGACCTGCGTTTTGTCGACCACCTCGGAGACGTGGTAGTTCACCGCGAGCGAGGCGAACGAGTACGCCTCCGCGATGGTCATCCCCTGCGTACGGCCGAGGAAGTCGATGGTCTTCTGCACCGCGATCTTGATGGCGCGGTCGAGGTCCCAGTCGATGCCCATGATCAGCCAGTCGGTGTCGGTCTCGGCCCACGGCAGCTCGCTCGGGGTGTTCTTGAGGACGGTGATGCGGAACGTCCCCGACAGCGAGTGCTCGACGGCGGTCTGGCTGACCTCGCCGTCGCCCTGGACGCTGTGGGAGTCGCCCATGAACAGCTGGCCGCCCGGCTGCCAGACCGGCAGGTAGAGCGTCGTCCCGACGGTCAGGTCGCGGTTGTCCATGTTCCCGCCGTACTTGCCGGGCTCGGTCGAGGACTGGACGCCGGTCGCCGGCGGCGAAGCGTCGGGCGTCGAGCCGACGAACTCGCCGGTGGGCGGGGCGACGGCGATCGTGCCCATGAACTTGTGCGTCGGGATCTTGATCGAGTCGGAGAAGTGGATGACCTCCTTCCCGTGCCAGATGCCGCTGCGGTACATGTGGGTGCGCGACAACAGGTCCGACGGGATGTTCAGCGGGACGTCGCCCTGCCGCCAACCCGGGTACGACGTCGCCATCACGCCGCTGGTCGGTGAGGTGCCGTTGAAGCCGTAGTCGACGCGGGTGTCCAGCGCGAGGTACTCGATGGCCAGGGTGTCACCGGGCATGGCGCCCTTCACGTAGACCGGGCCGGTCATGACGTGGCCGCCGCCGTAGTTCTGGTTGGCCGCGCGCCGGGCCGGCAGACTCTCCCAGAACGCCGTAGCGTCGGCCAGCACCTCGCTCGGCTTGATCCCGAACTGGGCCATGTAGTCGACCGGGCTGACGGAGCCGGTCAGGCCCTGCTGCGACAGTGCGTCGACACGTACGGTCTCGCCGGACCTCATGGTCACGCCCGGTTTGGCGTCGATCGGGAAGCCGCCCCAGTGCAGGTTGCCCGGCGTCGACTTCAGGTGGTGGTCCCATCTCTCCGGGACGAACCTGCGCGCGTTGGCGGGGGTGGCGGCCGCGGACGACGCGACGGCGCCCGTCAGCCCGGCGGCGATCGGCACCGCCAGGCCGGCGGTCAGCAGGGTGCGCCGACTAGTGGGATTCGTGGGGCGTTTCATGGGGACTCCTGGCATGGTGAGGACCCGGCCGTCGAGGGGCGGGAGAAGCCGAAGAGAGGTTCGGCGGGTGGTGTCACCATCCCGACGGATCGTTTCCGACGTGTCTCGCCGGCACTGCGCGAAGGTCAAGACGGGCTCTCACGGCCGCCGTAAGTGAGCGCCCCGGGGTCAACACCCTGCCCGCGGGCTCGCATCGGCCGGCGCCAGGACGCACGGGCGGGCTCCGACCGCCGCGGCCCGGCCCGCTCCGAGAGCAGCGCCGGACACCCGTCGCGCGGCCTGCCAACAGGAGGCGTACCGCCCCGCCTTCCTGACGGATCGATCGGTCGGTCGCCGGGCCGGGCCGGCGTTCGCAGCGTCGGTCGGGAAAGCGCGCCCGTGCTGACGGGACTGCGTACGCCGGGGCGTGCTCGCACCGTCGGGACGGCGGGATGTGGACCCGCGCCGCCTCGGGCCGCCGGTGGAGAGAACTCACAGCCGTTGACCGTCAACCGCATCAGGTCCGTTCATCACCCCTTCGGGTGACGCGTCAGCTTTCTCGCCGGAATCTCGGGCGCGGCCCGCACAGTAGAGGTCCCGGCCGTGCCCAAGGGCTGCCGCCGGGCCCAATGCCCCGCCGTCCGAGGCCGGGCCGCTGCGAGAAAGGGAACACCATGGTTTACGAGGCCCACCGGCGAGCCGCGCTGGTCTTCACCCTGTTCGACGCCAACGGCAACGGGGTGCTCGACGCCCACGACTTCGACCTCATGACCGAGCGCGTCCTGGCGGTCGCGGAGGACTCACCCGAGACCGCCCGGCAGGCGCTGGCCGACAGCCTGCGCCACTACTGGGAGGTGCTGCTCACCGCCCTGGACTCGAACGGCGACGGGGTGATCAGCCCCGAGGAGTTCCGCGGCACCGTACTGAGCCCCGAACTCTTCGGCGCCGCCGCCGCCGCCTTCGCCGACGCCCTGGCAGCGCTCGGCGACCCCGACGGCAACGGGCTGATCGAACGGCCCCGGTTCCTCGCCCTGATGACCGCGATCGGCTTCGAGAAGCCCAACACCGAGGCGCTGTTCGACGTCTTCGGGCCGGACGCCGACGACCGGATCGCCGTCGCCACCTGGGCCGACGGTATCCGCGACTACTACTCCCCGGAGAAGGTAGGGATCCCGGGCGACCGCCTCGTCCCGACCTCCGTCTGACGTTCTTCCCCCACCGCCGAAGGAGCTCCCGCATGACCGCACCGCGCATCGCCCTCGCCGTCGGCCGCGGCACCGGCCCGGATCTCGCCCCCGTCTTCGAACGGGTGCTGTACCGGATCACCCGGACGCACGGTACGCGGGTCGAGGTGGTGCGGTCGCCGCAGCTCTACCATTCCTACGTCTCGCTGCGCGCCGAGGCCGCCGGCACCGCGGAGATCGCCCGGCTCACCGCGCGGGACGCCGCGCACTACGAGCGGTTCTGCCGCGAGCAGGCCGCCTCCGGCGTCCGGGCGGTGTTCCGCACCGCGATCAACGCCCAGTCGCTGTACCTGGTCCGGCAGCGGCTGGCCGCCGTCAAGGTCGAACCGCTCACCGCCGGTACGGCCCGGATGCTGCTGGTCCGCGACCAGGCGCAGGGCTTTTACACCGGCGTGAACCGGCACACCCCCGGCAAGGTGGTGCGCACCATGGAGTTCAGCCGGGCCGTCACCGAACAGGTCCTGCGCTACGCCGTGCGCCGCGCCCGCGCGCTCTGGCCGGACGGGCCGTCCCGGGTCCTGATGGCCTACAAGTACCACCTGCTGGACGGGACGCTCGACGACTGGACGGACGACCTCTCCGCCCGACTCGGTGTCGCCTTCGAGCTGTTCCAGCCCGACACGGTCAACCGCAACCTGATCGCTCACGGCCCCGAAGACCGCACCGTGCTGGTCGCCGGCAACGAGTGGGCGGACATCATGCACGTGGTGCTGCTCGACCGGTACGGCGCGGAGCGGCAGGAGAACCGCTGCACCGAGAACGTCCACCTGGCCCCGGAACTGCACGAGTTGACGGAGTACCAGACGGTGCACGGCTCGGCCGACGACCTGGCCGGGCGCGACACGGTCAACCCGGTCGCCACGATCCGGGCCGCCGCCCGGATCGCCGAACGGCACGCCGGCTGCCCCGGCGCCGAGGCCGCCGTCGAAGCCGCGCTGGTCGGCGTCCAGGCCCGCGGTATCCGCACCCCCGACCTCGGCGGTGAGTCCGGCACCACCGCGGTGGTGGACGCCGTCCTCGCCGAACTCGGTGCGCGCGCAGGAGTGTTCGCTCCCGCGCCGGTCGCCACTCCCGGCGCCTCCAAGGCCGGTTCCCGGTGACCGACGCGCCCCGCACCGCACTGCTCGTGATCGACCTGCAGAACGACTTCTGCGCCGGCCCGGTCGCTGCCGCCCGCTTCCCCGGCGACCCCGAACGGCTCGCCCGTGTCGCCGCGAACAGCGCCCGCGCCGTCGAGCTGGCCCGGACGGCGGGCATCGACGTACTGTTCGTCCGCTTCCTCGGCGACCCCGCCCACCAGGGGCCGGCCTGGCGGCGGCGCGACGCCCTGCTCGGCAAGCGCCCCAAGTGCCTGGAGGGCGGTTGGGGCGCGGAGTTCCACGGCGTGCGGCCTGGGCCCGGCGAGGAGGTGTTCACCAAACGCGCCGGCTTCGACGCGTTCCTCGACGAACGGCTCGAACCGCACCTGCGCCGGCGCGGCATCGACCACCTGGTCCTGGCCGGCCTGTTCACCGACGTCTGCGTCGACTCCACAGCCCGTACCGCCTTCCAGCGCGGCTTCCACCTCACCGTCCTGCGCGACTGCACCACCGCCCTGCACCTCGCCGACGCGGACATCCTGCACTTCATGGCCCGGGTGTACGGGGCCCGCGTCGCCGACCTCGCCGAGCT
The DNA here is from genome assembly GCF_031844685.1 of Streptomyces sp. ITFR-21. Taxonomy (NCBI): domain Bacteria; kingdom Bacillati; phylum Actinomycetota; class Actinomycetes; order Kitasatosporales; family Streptomycetaceae; genus Actinacidiphila; species Actinacidiphila sp. ITFR-21. The sequence continues at coordinate 5,975,561 of NZ_CP134605.1, read as the reverse complement.
CCCCTTCACCTCACCGTCCGCGCCCCACTCCCCCGTACCCACGGGGCAGCGGTGACCGCGGTGGCCGGACCCGGCGTCACCGCCGGCGTCGGCCGCACCGCCCTGCTGGTCGCCCACGCCCGCGCCCTGGAGGCCCGCCGCCCCGACCCGCTCGTCGTCGACCCGTACGCCGAGCACTTCGTCCGCGCCGCGCCCGGCAGCGCCGACTGGCCCCGCGACCCCTCGCAGGTCGTCCCCGGCGACCCGGTGTGGGACCGCCTGGCCGGCTATTTCGCACTGCGCACCCGTGTCCTGGACGCCCACCTGCTCGACGCCGCCGAGGCCGGCGCACGCCAGGTCGTCCTGCTCGGCGCCGGGCTCGACTCCCGCGCCCACCGCCTTCCCTGGCCTCCCGGCACCACCGTCTGGGAACTCGACCGCCCCGACGTCCTCGCCTTCAAGCAGCACGTCCTGAACGAGCTGTCCGCCGCCCCCCTGGCCGACCGCCGCACCGTCCCCGCCGACCTGCGCGCCGACTGGACCACCGCCCTCCGCCGAGCCGGCCTCGACACCGCCCAGCCCACCGCCTGGCTCGCCGAAGGAGTCTTCCTCTACCTGCCCGCCGAGACCGAACTCCGCGTCGCCACCGCCCTCGACTCTCTCAGCGCTGCCGGCAGCACCCTCGCCTACGAGATCAAGACCGGACTGGAGTCGCCGGCCGTCCGCGCCCACCCCATCTACACCGCCACCCGCGACCGCCTCGCCATCGACCTCCTCGCCCTCTTCGCCCCCGGCCCCCGCCCCCAGACCGCCGCCACCCTCACCACTCTCGGCTGGGCCACCACCACCCGCACCCCCTTCGACCACCCCACTCCCCGCCTCCCCCACCCCGACCCCCACGACCCCCTCAGCACCAACCGCTGGATCACCTGCCACAAGGGAACGCCCCCGAACGGCTAGCTGTGTTGCCCTGTGAGGGTCGGGGCGCCCGAGGCAGAGCGACGGGGTGTGGCGACCTCGACTCTCGGATGCCGTCGGCGTACGGACGCCCGGCAGGGGGAGCTCGGCCCGACGAACTCGACCGGATCGCGCTGGCCCCCGGCCGGACGGACCCTGACGCGCAGCGCGTCGCGGACCCTGTCCACAGGGCCGTCCTCGTGCCACCAGGTGAAGTACCAGTAGACCGTCTGCCAGGGCGGGAAGTCGTTGGGCAGGTAGCGCCACTGGCAGCCGGTCCAGGCCACGTACAAGACCGCGTCCACGATCCGCCGACGCGGGTGCTTCTCCCGCCGCCCGCCCTTGACACCCGTCCGCGGCGAAGGCGGCAACGGCTCGACGGTCGATGGCGACAGCTCAAGTCCCCGGCGGGCGGGACCGACCCCGAGACCTGTGCCACGCGAGTGATCGACCACCTGCCCGCCGACACCGCTGCGGTTCTCCTTGCGCCTGGATCGTCACCCAGGCTTCAGGGACTCCGCGAAGATCAGTGCAGCTCAACGTGTCAGATCCACTCCGCCGGGGGAGGCCGCACCTGTGTCCGAAGGAGGGCGACGCGCGTCGCGGGCGGACGTTCCGCGTCGTCCCGGCCGGTGTCACCGCCCGCGCTGCCGTCCGCCCGGCCGATCAGTCACGACCATGGGATCCGGGCCGGCTCAGAGCCCGATGTGGACGCCCCACCCCGCCGATTCGCCCGGCAGCGCCCGGAAACGGCGCATCACCTCAGGGTCGTGGCCGGGAACCAGGATGTGGTCCTTGCGCTCCGCGAGGTCACGTAGTGCGTCGTAGGTCCGGTACATGCCGACCAGATCGGTGAAGATCGAGAACGGACGGTCCCGGTCCAGCTCTTCGTAGAGGTGGGCCGCGTCCGCCGCCAGCACCACCACGCCGCCGGGGGTGGTGACGCTGAGGATCTGCTGGCCAGGGGTGTGGCCGGGCAGACGGAGTCCTTCGACGCCGTCGGCGACCGTGTGGTGCTCGCCGACGAAGCTGACGCGCTCCTCGCGGACCGCCTGTTCGATGACCGCGATGTCATCGGTCTCCACCGACACCGAAAGCGGCCTGCGTCTGCCGTACGTACTGCGCCAGAAGTCGTGTTCGGTTTCGTCGACCACGAGTTCCGCGTCGGGAAAGTGCCGGACGTTTCCGATGTGGTCGTAGTGGTAGTGCGAGAGAACGATGGTTGAGACGGTGGCGGGGTCGATTCCGACGCGCCACAGTGCCTCCCGTGGCCCGGCGAACCGGGTGATGCCGCGCCTTGCGCCGACCGCTTCGGCGAAGCCGGTGTCGAACAGGATCGTCCGGCCACCACCACGGATCACCCAGAAAAAGTAGTCGAGGTCGGACGGGCTGTCCGGCTCGCCATAGGTCGGATACCGGTAGTACCAGCGCTGCTTGGTGCCGGTCTGGGTGGCGTACCGGACGGCGATGACCTCGTACGGGATGCGCTCACCCATGGCTGCCTCCCATGCCGCGAAAGTGCCAGCGCAGCAGATACCGCTCGACCGCCACGCTCAGCGCGTTGATCAGGTAGCCGACCACGGCCAGTGCCACGATGCCCGCGTACATCTGCGCTATCTGGAGGTTCTGCTGCGTGTTCACGATGTAGTAGCCGATTCCGCTGTTGCCGGTGATCATGTCAACGGCGGTCGCGACGCTGATGGCGAGCGCCAGGCTGGTTCTGAGTCCTACGAAGATCACCGGCGCGGCACAGGGGAGGATGATCTCGACGGTCTGGCGCCAGCGGTTCAGGCCGAAGGTTTCACCGGTCTGGCGCATCGTCGCCGGCACTCCCTGAACGCCGTTGACCGTGCTGATGAGGATGGGGAAGAAGGCGGACAGCAGGATGCCGGTGGCCTTCATCTCCGTGCCGATTCCCAGGGAAAGGATGAGCAGCGGGACGTAGGCCAGGACCGGCACCGGGCGTACGAGTTCCACGATCGGCTCCAGAGCGGAGTGGACCGGGCGTATCAAGGCCATCAGCGCGCCGATCAGCACGCCGAGGACGACGGCGATTCCGTATCCGATGCCCACGTTGGCCAGCGTGGCGCCCAGAGCCGGCAGGAGTGTTCCGTCTTCGAGCGACCCGACGCCTTTGTCCAGCACGTCCGCGGGGGACGGGACGATCGGTGAGTCGATCCAGCCCCGGGACACGGCGACCTGCCACCACAGGACGGCCAGCACGACCAGCACGATGCCGAGCAGACGCGACGTCGCCAGCCGCAGCAGCCGCGCGCCGGCCGTCGGGCCTGGCAAGGGCCCGGACACGGCCGGCTCCGCCGCGCGGGCTGCGGTGTCCTGGTCGGATGTCTCGGTCAGGTTCATGCCTTCGCCCTCCGCACGGTGGCCGGCGGGTGGTCCCCACCGCCGTCGGACATCACCTGGGCCGTCAAATCCCGCCTGAGGCGCAGGAACTGGGCCGATTCCCGGGTTTCCAACTGGTCACGGGGGAACGGCAGATCGACGGCCAGTTCCCGCTGCACGCCGGCGCCGCCGTCCGCGCGCACGGTCACGACGCGCTCCGACAGATAGACGGCTTCGTCCACGTCGTGGGTGACGAACAGTACGGTGATCCCCGTCTCCGCCCACAGTTGGAGCAGGACATCCTGCAGTTGGGATCTGCTCAGGGCGTCGATCGCGCTGAACGGCTCGTCCAGAAGCAGCACGTCGGGGCGCGAGGCGAGTGCCCTGGCGATGGCCAGCCGCTGTTTCATGCCGCCGGACAGCTCCCAGACGTGCTTGTCCCGCGCGCTGAGCAGGCCTACCTGGTCGAGGCTCTCGTCCACGTCCAGTGCGGCTCGGCGCGCGGACCCGCGTGCACCGTGCCTGTGCCCCCATCTGATGTGGGACTCCACCGACTTCCAGGGGAACAGCGACTGGGCGGCGTCCTGAAAGACATAACGGATCGAGGGCGTCGGACCGGTGATCTGCGCGGACCCCAGCGCAACCGTGCCCTCGCTCGGCCTGATCAGGCCGGCGACGACCTTGAGGAGCGTCGACTTTCCCGAACCGGACCTGCCGACGAGTGACACGAACTCACCGCGCCGCACCTGGAGGGAGATGTCTCGGACGGCCCAGCGGCCGACACCCCGTGCCGGGGCGTAGTACACCCCGACGCTGTCAAGGCGCAGCCCGGAGTTCGCATCGCCGCCGGGTACCCGGTGGGTATCCACTACTTCTCCGTTGCCGTGGGGTCGGTGTTCGCCGCGAGTTGCAGCGGCTTGTCGAGCACGCCGAGCTTCGTGGCGAGGTCCAGGCCCTGCTGTGTCTGGCCGACATCGAGGGCGCTGTCGAGGAATACGGGGTACGGCATCTTCTGTACGAGGTCGTTCACCCCCGTGGTGGTGGCCAGCGCGGGAATGTCGAAGTGTGCGTACGCCTTGAGGATCGCGGCCCGCTTGGCGGGGCTGGCGCTGTTGGCGTACGCGGCGCCCTTGCGAACGGCGCTGACGAACTTCTTCACCGTCTCCGGATGGGCCGAGGCGTACTTCGAGGTGGAAAAGAACCCGGCGATGAGCGCGTTCGGCGGTAGCAGGCCCTGGGTGGAGCCGATCTCCTTGAAGCCGTACTTGCTCACGCCCTCCGCGTCGTAGGGCGGCGGCGTGAGAATGGCGTCCACCGACTTGCCCGACAGCGCTTGGAGCGCCGCGGGGCCGCCGGCCACGGTGACGAACTTGACCGAGGTAGGGTCGACTCCGGCGTCCGTCAGCCACTTCGCCACGAACAGGCGGGTCTGGGGCGTCCCGTTGACTCCGATCTTCTTCCCGGCGAGCGCCTTCGCGTCCTTGACGGACGAGTCCTTGGGCACCAGGAAGGACGAGGCTCCGCGGGCTTCTGTGCCGTCCGCCGTCTTCCATGTGTTCGAGTTGGCGCCGGCCAGCAGCTTCAGCGAGAAGCCGTTCTCCACAGCCGAGGCCCAAGCGAACAGGTCGCCGTAGAACATGTCCTGAGAACCACCGACGGTGGCGGAGACGTTGGCCGATCCGTTGGCCAGGAAGTTGAGCTTGACATTCAGTTCCTCCGCTGTGAAGTAGCCCTGGTCGAGTGCGGCGAACAGGGCCAGCGCGGAGGTTGTGGGGACGGCACCCACCTTGAGCGTCACCGCGGCGTTGCCGTCGCCGGACGCTTTGGCTGTCCCGGACCCGGAATCGGACCCGGAATCGGACCCGGAGCAACCGGCGGCGGTGACGGCCATCATGGCCACGCCCGCTGTCAACAGCCAGAGACGGTGACGCGTACGACGCGGCTTGAACATGGATGAGGACATGGGTCATCTCCTGATGTGCGTGAGAGCCCACGGCGGTGCGGGGGCGGTGATGGGACCACGGGTCAGCGGCCGCCCCGCTGGGGAAGGCCGGTTACAACTGGGAGAGGAAGATAGGATCCGGAATGCCGCGCAGAGACTCGGCGGCGGCCTTCAACTCGATGGCCGCCGCTTCGACGGCCTCGTCGGAGAGCCGGGAAAGCGGACCCTGGATTTCGAGGGCGGCCATCGGCCGGCCTTCCATGTCGAATACGGGGCAAGCCACTTGACGCAGCCCGGCCGCAGGCGGCCCGTCATACACAGCAAACCGGTTGAATCCCACGAGTTCGGCGTGCGCGTGAGGGGAATCGGCGCCATCCGAACATCGGCCCGGATCGTGGGTACCGCTGTTGATGACCTCCTGGCGGAGTTCCGGGTCGAATGCCAGCAGGCAATGCCCCATCGCGCTGCCCTCGAAACTCTCGGTGCGTCCGATCCCGCCGGTGAACCGCAGCGGTGCGTCGGACGGAACCGAGAACGCCACGGTGACGCCCGTACGCCCGCGCACCCCGAACGCGGCCGTCTCGCCCGTCCGCCTGGCGAGGGTCTGAAGCGTCTCCATCACCCGGGCGGAGGCGCTTGAGGCGAAGGAACTCCTCGCCAGGTCGAGCAGCAGGTTTCCGGGAAGGTACTTGTCGGCCGCGGCGTTCCGGCACAGCAGATTCGCATTGCACAGAGTCTTCAGGAGGCGGTACGCCGTGGTGGTGTTCAGACCGGTCTCGCGCGCGAGGTCGCTCAGCCCCATGCCGTCGGAAGACTGGGCCACGACCCGGAGCAAGGCTGCGGCCCGCATCACCGACTGCACCTCGCCGCTGCGCGGTTCAGCGACCGCTGCCGCCGCGCTGTCTCGCAGTGGTGCCGTCATGGCGGATGTCTCCCTCGTTTCGTCCCCGCGGCCCGCCGTCAGGCGATTGCGGTGATCCGGTTCTCCACGATATTCGAGTATGCCGAGTCATCCGGGATGAGGTCCCAGGAGACCATCCAGTCGTACGTGCGCCGGAACTGTTCCTGCCCGTAGGGCTGCGGAGGGACGAAGCGGAGCCGGTCGGGTGCGAAGTCCTGTGGCGTCAGGCTCACTTCGGCCTGAATTTCGGCCGGAAGGGCCTCGATCAGGTAGTGGACCCAGGCGAGCGGGTCCGTGCGGAGGTCCTCGACGGCGCGGTTGATGGCGCGGTTGATGGCCCCGAAGGTCTCCTCTGTGACGCTCGGCGCCGCGATCTCGGCGCCCACATAATGGGCCTCGGCGATGCGCTTGAAGCCGAGCTTCTCCGAGACGGTGATCCACGGCTCCATCAGCGCGACCGCGTCGATCGTCCCGTCCCGCAGCGCCTGGAAGCGATCGTACGGGGAGCCCGCGTGCACCACCTTGATCTCTTCACGCGGCAGGAACCCCTCCAGCATCTGCAGGGCGATGTAGTGCGACCCGTGGTGGAACTGTACGCCGACGGTCAGGTTCGCCAGATCCTGCGGGTGGCTCACCTCGGAGCCGGGAAGGACGAAGATCGCCTGGCTCGCCACTGCCGCACGCTTCGAGACCACCTTGCCGCCGCGGCGCGAATCGTGTGAGCGGCGCACCTGACCCCATTCGCAGGCCCGGTATATCTCGGCCTTTCCGCTTTCGAAGGGTGAGACCGCCCCGAACGCGTCGACCAGGCGGTGGTCTTCGACCGGGACTATTCCTGCCGGGGCCGCCCGCTTGTCCGAAATGAATTCGACGTCGAGATCCTCATCCGTGAAGTAGCCCTTGTCGCGGGCGACCAGATAGGGGAGGGAGAAGATGTTGCTTACTGCCTCGGCTTGAACTTTCGTGGTCAACGACTTGACCCCTTTCGTGGAGAAAATCCCAAACATGCCGCCTGTCCGGCTTGGGCGTGATTCAGGATAGGTGACCCCCCTCCGTCTGTCAACGCGATGCGGAAAGGCTTTTCGCATCGCGCAACGCTGGGTGGTGCGGGTCATCCGACCGTGCGCGTCGGGGTCCGCGGGACGGGCGGAGCTGGGTCGATCGCCCCGCCGAGTCGGGAGCCCGCACGGCGACCGGCGTCCGGATCGCGCCGAGCCGTCAAACGGAGGGAGAAGGGCGAGAAGGTGAGGGGGCCGACGAAGGGTGGCCGGCTGCCCTGATCTTCGCGATGGGGCGGGCGTTGGCCGGCGCTGTCCTGGCCGACCGTGGGAAAGCCGCCCGGCGCAGGGGCCGGCGGGAGACAGCCACAGAGAGCACCGGGCCAGGAGACGAGGGCCGGGCGTGCTCGTTCAGCGACAGACGGAGCCGTTGTGAAGACAGAAGTCCAGGTACCGGCGCCGCGACAGGAAGTCACCAGCGGTGGTCATATCCCGAAGTATGTGTACAGGTATCAGCCCATGTCAACGCATCGCCTTTCGTTGACATGGGAGTGTGTGCCATCCCACTTCCCGGCAGAATCCCAGGTCAGCGCGGAGCCATAGCCGTGTGGGTGCCGACGCGGAACCGGGCTCCCGTGCCGGGCATGGCCGGGCCTCAGGTGCGGCGCGCAACCGGGCGTCCCCGTCCGGTCTCGGGCGGGGCGCAGTGCGGCAGGGTCACCGCGACGGCGCGGACGGCGGGGTGTTTGCAGTGGATCACGTGGTGTTCGCCGCCCGTTTTCCGCCGGTCGACCGGCGACGGACCGGTGTCGGTCCCCCTGTTTCGCGCGGATGTGAGAACCGTCCACGCACACGCGTGACGTGTCGTTGCAGAGGACGTACAGGCCGCCCTGGAGGCAGAGCCGGTCCGGCACCGGCTGCGGTCCCGGTGACCGCTCCGGCCGCCGCGGCAGCAACGGCAGCAACGGCAGCAACGGCTCGATCAGAGCCCACAACTCATCGTCCACGATCCACTGTCGCGCACCCCCCGTTGCGCTGACGGGTTGAGTCTGGCCACTACACCGGCCGGCGATTCGCCGCCCCGGCAGACCGGTTCGGGGTCCGTCTGTCGGTCGGCCGCACCGGGCAGTGCTGGGACAACGCACCCGCCGAAGCGTTCTCCGCCGCCGTCGAACGCGAACGGCTCGACACGACCACCTGGCCCAGCCGGGCCGCCGCACGCACCACGATCTTCGACGACCCCGCCTCCTCCAGCCGCCGCCGGGACCAGCGGACGCGAGCAGGGGAATTTCCGGCGCGCGCTCTCCCCGCACGCGATCGTCGCCATACTGACGCCGAGCCGGCGGGCTGACTCACGTCGGGCCGGTCCACGACCGCGCTCGGCAGGTCTTTGCCGTCAGCGGGCCACGGTGAAGTTGAAAATGTCACCGTCGAACTTCCCGTATCCCTCGTAATCGAGCAGGTCGTACAGGTCGGCACGATGCTGCATCCGACCCAGTTGGCTCTCCAGCGAGCCGGTGGCGGTGAGCTCGTCGAGCGCGCGGCCTGCCGCACCCATCGCCAAGCGCAGCAACGACACCGGCCAGATCACCATGTTCACGCCAACGTCTTGCAACTGGGCGACCGTGAACAGCTCCGACTTGCCGAACTCGGTCATGTTCGCCAGGACCGGCACGTCCACGGCTTTACGGATGGCCGCAAACTCGTCGAGGTCGCGCATCGCCTCCGGGAAGATCGCGTCAGCGCCGGCGTCGACGAGCGCTCTGGCGCGATCGGCCGCGGCCGCAAGCCCCTCAACGGCCCGAACGTCCGTGCGAGCCATGATCAGCAGGTTCTCGTCACGGCGGGCTTCCACCGCGGCACGGATGCGCTTGAGCGCGGTCTGCTCGTCGACGACTTGCTTGCCGTCCAGATGCCCGCACCGCTTCGGGTTCACCTGGTCTTCGATGTGCAGCGCGGCGACGCCGGCGTTCTCCAGCTCCTGCACGCTGCGGGCGACGTTCATCGGCTCGCCGAATCCGGTGTCCGCGTCGACCAGTACCGGCAGCTCGGTCGTGCGTGCGATCTGGGCCGAACGGCCGGCCACCTCGGTCAGGGTCGTCAAGCCGATGTCGGGCAGGCCGAGGTCTGCCGACAGGACGGCCCCCGAGACGTACACCCCGTCGAACCCGCGCTGCTCGATGAGCCGCGCCGACAGCGGGTTGAACGCTCCCGGCATCCGCAGGATGCGGTTCTCGGCCAGGCGCTCCCGAAGCGCCTGCCGCTTCGCGGCGGCGGTGCTTTGTGCGTACAACATGGGGCCTCCTCGTTGCGGCTGGTCGGCAACCGTGACAGCCTCGCGGGTCACACCACCCAGAACGGTCGCCCCGGCTCACGAGCGGCAGCACGTGAACCGCTACGGACGAATGGTAGAACCGATACGCTCGGATCTCTAGTGTTTGCCGCGTCGAACGCTACAATTCTCGGTGTAAATGAACGAACCTTTGGTGTCGATGATGCGGACGTGAATGCAGCGATGACTTCCGATGAGAGCCTCCCGAGTGCTCCGACCGACCTGACCAGCGCGCGAACCGGGTTCACGCGAGTCAAGGCCCGCCGCGGGTTCCAGGAGATCGTCAACCAGGTTCGCGCAGAGATCGCCGCCGGCAACTTGCGCCCTGGCGACAAGCTGCCCAACGAGCGCGATATGGCGCAGATCTTCGGCGTCGCCCGGCAGAGTGTCCGTGAGGCCACCAGGGTGCTGGAGCAGGCCGGCCTGGTCACCGTCAGCACCGGCGTCACCGGCGGGGTGTTCATCGCCAAGGGCGACACCTCCGTCGTCACCCGCGGGATACATGACCTCGCGTTCTTCGGTCAGCTGTCGCCTGCCAGCCTCCTGGAGACCAGGATCCTCATCACGAGCGAGGCCGTGCGGCTGGCGTGCGAGCGCGGGACCGAACGGGACTTCGAGGAGCTTGATGCCGACATCGACGAGACCGAGACGCTCACCGCTCCGGCCGACATGGAGCGCCGGGCAAAGCAGATCGTGAACTTCTACCGGATCCTCGGACGGTCGACGCACAACGAGGTCTACGCACTGCTCATCGACGCGCTCACCGACATCGTCGCCGCTCGCCTCGCTGTCGTCGGCCACGGTCCGCAGCACTCCGTGGTCGCCACCCGACGCCGCATTCTGGAACTCATCCGCGAGCGGGACGCCGAGGGCGCGATCGAGGAGCTCGTCGCGCATCTTGAGCGCCTGGAGGCCTACATGTCCGAGCAGGAGCGTGACCAGAAGCGCGACCGGCCCCGATCTGCCAGCCCGCTGGCAGCCGGCTGAGTCCCGACAGCCGGCTGCCAGACGGTCTTTCGAGCCGCTCACGAGCCCTCACCACACGCCCCCGACCCGGACCCGTCGCTACCGTGCACGACCGCCGGTCACCGCGGATAGACCGTGCCGTCGAACAGACGCCGCCACGTACGGAAGATCGAAGCCGACCTCACCCCGGCAACGGCCGAGCCCCCACCGTGATCGGTGTCGGGCTCCGCCGCGACCGTGATGACTCCGGACGGGGTTCCCAGCCGCAGAGTCGGCCTCGCGCCGGCGATGTCGTGCAGGATCGTCCCCGGGATCGCGGCCGCCGCCGCGGCGCAGATCGCACCGGTCATCGGTATCGCGCGATGCGGCTGGCCGCTGGACATCATCCGTATCGCCAGATCGGACTCGTCGCCCGTCACGGCGACCCCGTCGAGCGTGACGAAAGCCCGGCCCGGCGCGACGACGGCGATGAACGGCACCACCGGCCTCGCCGCGGCCGTGTACCGGTCGGGCGCGATCCCCATCGCCACCGATGCGCTGAGCCGGATCGACATCAGCGTCTCCAGCACGTCGCCGCGGCGTTCGAGGTCTTCGGGCATCTCCACGCCGGTGAGGCCCACCGCCTCCGCGGACACGAACGCGCAGGCGTTGGCCGCGTCGACCATCGACACAGCGAAGGTCCCGTGCTCAGGCGTGGACAGTTCGACGGTCGCGGCCCCGGCGGGCAAGAGGGTGCCCGTGGTGGCCCCGCCGGGCGCGAGAAAGTCGAGCTTCACCGGTGCCCCCGTGCCGGCTACGCCGGGAATGGCGAGTTTCCCGGCGCTGACTGCCCGACCCTGCCGGACCTCGAACGTCGCGTGCATGATCTTGTCGGTGTTGACGTTGCGGATCCGGACCGTCGCCGTCCCGTCCTCGACGACGACCAGGGCTTCGTCGACCGCGAACGGGCCGATGGCCGCCGACATGTTGCCGCAGTTGCCGGCGAAGTCGACGACCGACTCACGGATCTGCACCTGCGCGAAGGTGAAGTCGACGTCGGCGTCGGGGTGATCGGACGGTTCGACGATGCAGACCTTCGACAGCGAGGACAGTCCGCCGCCCATGCCGTCGAGCTGGCGCCCGGTCGGGTCGGGGCTGCCCATCGCGCGGAGGAAGATCGACGCCCACTCCTCGCGTGCGGGCAGGTCCGCGCGGTTGAACACCAGAGCTTTACTGGTGCCTCCGCGATAGAAGGCGGCGCGATAGCCGCGGTCTTCGCTCATCATCAGTACGGCCTCGGTGACGCGGCCGCGCGGGCGCGGACCGGCAGTGTCATCTGCCCGACGTCGTCGATGCCGATGGTCACCGAGTCTCCGGGCCCGACCGGGCCGACGCCTTGCGGCGTGCCCATCGCGATGACGTCTCCCGGGAACACCGGCACAACCGACGTGATCAGTTCGATCGCCTCCGGCACGTCGACGATGAGATCGCGCAGCGGGGCGCGTTGGCGCAGCTCGCCGTTGACCGAAAGCCGACTCACGAGCCCCTCCAGCGGGCCGACCTCGGCGGCGGTCACCAGGTACGGGCCGACCGGCGTGAAGCTCTCGAAGGACTTGCGCATGGAGCGCTCTTCTTCGAACTCCCCCGGCTCTATCCGCATCGTGAGGTCGATCAGCGTCGAGAACCCGAACACGAGATCCATCGCATCGGCTCGCGGCACGTCGCGGCCGGACTTGCCGATGACGACCGCGAGCTCGCACTCGTGATCGAAACGGCGTGCGGACCCGTGCGGCAGAACGATCTCCTCGCCAGCGCCGATGACGGAGCCGGCGCTCTTGAGGAAAAAGCCCTGTTCGCGGGCGGTGCGCCCCTTCGACACCGAGCGCGTACCGAGCTCGGTCAGGTGCTTGTGGAAGTTCGCGGGCAGGGCGAACAACTGCCTCGGGGCCGGGCTCGCGGCACGGAGGGTCACGTCGGCCACACGGTGCGCCTGCGCGTGGTCCTCGGCTGCGGCGCGGACCTGCGGCCCGAGCTCGTCCCAGTGCTCGATGAGCCAGTTGATCCGCTGAATCGGCCACCGTTCGAACAACTCGGGCAGAACGGCGCTGACGTCGACGACCTCGTCACCGACGACGACTCCGACGCGGTAGTCGTTGAAGACGGCCAGTTTCACCGGCTGATCGTCTCGTCCTGCACCGGGCGCTCGACGTAGAGGCCGGCCGCGCGCAGCAACGGGGAGTCGTCGACGCGGAACAGCCGCGCGTCGGCACCGGAGGCGTTCTCGTGCCGGTGCGGGGCCCAGGACGGGATCGCGAAGAAGTCGCCCTTGCTCCACTCGAATCGCCGGCCGGCCACCTCGGTCGTGCCGGAACCGTCGATCACCCAGTAGACCTTGCTCCCCGTGTGCTGGACCGACCGGCCTCGGAAGCCGTTGCGCAGCAACTGTGTCTTCATCGACAGCGTCTTCATGACCGGGTTGCCGGTGGTCGGGTCCTGGTATTCGAGGATGACATCGTCGACCGGGTCGGCCGGCAGTCCGGCGGCCTGCGCGACGGCGGCATCCGCCTGGGCCTTGGGGTAGGCCAGCAGCGGGTTGTCGTTGCCGGTCGCGACGGCGCCGACCGGGCGCAGCAGGCCTGATCCGAACCTGCGGTAGCCCGCGTCGGGGACCTCGTCGACCGGCTGCACGTCGGCCGAGTAGTTCTCGAAGAAGATCGAGTCGAAGAAGCGCACGAGCGAGATGTCGAGGACGTCGAGCCAGATCATCGGCTCCTCGCCGTGATGCACATGGTCGTGCCAGTCCCAGCTCGGGGTCAGCACGAGGTCGCCGGCGTGCATCTCGTAGTTCTCACCGTTGACCGTCGTGCGGCAGCCGTGCCCGGACATGACAAACCGGAACGCCTCGGGCGTGTGCCGGTGCGCGGTGGCGACCTCGCCCGGGAGGATGTACTGAATCGAGGCCCAGAACGTCGGTGTCGTGCCGAACTCCAGGCCGGGGTTGGTGAGCTTGAGAGTGCGACGTCCGCTGCCCGGGGCCAGCGACAGATGCTCGCTCAGCTCGTCGATCAGGCCCGACAGCTGTGACCACTTCCAGTGCATCGGCACCATCGTCGGCTTCGGCTCAGGTGTGAAGATCGGTACGTCGCCGGGCTGCTGAATCCGAAGACCGACCGCGGCGAGGCGCTCGGTGAAGTCCGTTGTGCTCGTGTCAGTGGTGTCATGCGTTGTGGAGGTCAAGCGACTACACCTCTCTTTGCTCGAATGGTTCTACCGTTTAGACTAAAGCGGGTCACTTGGTCGAAGCAACCCCTCCCGATGGGGCCGTGAAGAGCTGGTTTCAGGGCAGGTTGGCCACGAGGAAAAGGCGGAGCGCAGTGGTACGTGCGATAGGGATCAGCCGTTACGGCGACGCGAGCGTCCTGGAGCAGTGGGACCGGCCCCTCACCCGCCCGGGACCGGGTGAGGTGCTGGTTCGCGTCGAGTTCGCCGGGATCAACTTCATGGACGTCCACACCCGGCAGGGCAAGTACGCGACCTCGCACACCTATCCGGTGCGGCTGCCGACCGGCCTGGGGATGGAGGGCGCGGGGATCGTCGTCGAGGCCGGCGACGGCGTGAGCGGTTTCGACGCCGGGGCCCGCGTCGCGTGGTGTCTGTCGTGGGGGAGCTACGCCGACTACGCGATCGTGCCGGCGCGGCGCCTCGCACCGGTCCCGCCGGAGCTGGAACTCTCCCAGGCAGCCGCGTCGATCTTCCAGGGCCTCACCGCTCACTATCTCGCCCACGATGTCGGCCGTCTCAGTCCACGCAGCACCTGTCTGGTGCACGCCGCATCCGGCGCTGTGGGACGGCTGTTGGTGCAGTACGCCCATGCGCTGGGCGCGACGGTGATCGCCTCGACGAGCTCGCCGGCCAAGGCCGAGATCGTCCGTAACCTCGGCGCGGACCACGTCCTGCGCTACGACCAGCCCAACCTCGCCGACCAGGTGCGGGCGTTGACCGGCGGCGCCGGTGCCGACGTGGTCTACGACGCGATCGGTTCGCCGACGCTGCGCGAGAGCATCAGGGCCACCGCCGTGCGCGGGCTGGTTGTCAACTACGGCTCGGTCGCCGGCAACGTCGATGATCTGAGCCCGATCGAACTCGGCGAGGCAGGGTCGCTGTTCCTGACCAGACCTCGGCTCGCCGATCATGTACGTGACCTGGAGACCTTCCGATCGCGTGCGGCCAGCGTGTTCACCGCGCTGGCCCGCGGCACCCTGTCGGTCGAGCCCGGCCCGGTCTACTCCTTCGACCGGGTCGCCGAGGCGCACGCGGCGCTCGAAGGACGCCGTCAGCAGGGCAAGTCGCTGCTGGACCCCCACCGCTGACGGCCTGAACCGCGAGGTCATCCGGCCCGCCACCGCGGCCCTAGCCGTCGCTGCCCCGGCCTGGAACCTCCGGCACCGGCACCCGGACACCGGCCCGAGCCGGCGGCGCCTCGGCGCCGGCCCAGGCCCAGGCCCAGGCCCAGGCCAACGATTCGTGCCAGGCGCCGCGCACCAGCGCGGCGGTTCCGTTCTCGGTCACGATGACGCCTCCCGCGAAAGCGGTGGGACGCGGTCGGAGGCGACCGCGTGGACGGCAACAGGGGCAATGACGGTGGCCGGCCGGGCCGGCACCAGGTGGGCGGCCCGTTCGCGACGGGGTCGGCCTGTTTGCGGGTCCCGGCCAAGCCCCCTCAGGGCGGCCGGCCGGTCCGGGGTTTCCCGGGCCGGCCGGTCCGGTCAGAGCTTGCAGGCGCTGTCCGCGGCCGGCGACACGTCGCCGACCGGGATTTGGCGCACCGTCTTCAGCTCGGGCTTGCCGTTGACGATGCTGACCTGCACCAGCACCAGCGGGCGCAGCGACTGGTGGTCGGCGGCACGAATCTGGATGGGCCCGGACAGCGTGTTGTGCGTGGACCCGGCCAGCGCCTTGATGATCTTGTCCGAGTCGGTCGAACCAGCCGTGTTCACGGCCTGCCCGATGACCTCGAACGTCGAGTACACGTCCGCGGGCAGCCACCAGGCCGCAACGCCCTTGTTCTGGGGCGGGAACTCCTTCAGGAAGGTCGCGGCCTCAGCCGAGGCGGAGTCCGGGTTCCACGTGAGCACCTCCTGGACGCCCTTGAGCGCACTGCCTTCGGCGAGGTCGGAGGCCGACAGCAGCGATTCGCCGAGGATCAGCTTGTAGGAGGGGAACAGGCCGAAGGAGTTGGCCTGTTTGGCGAAGGTCTGGCCGTCCTCACCGGACAACGGCACCAGCAGGGCGTCGGCCGGACTGGCTTTGAGCTTGCTGATGTAGGGGGCGTAGTCGCTGGCGCCGTTGGGCGTGAAGACCTGCTTGACGATCGTGATGCCGGCCGCCTTCGCCTGCCGGGCGAACTCCTCGGCCGCCCCGTGTCCGGTCGCGTCGTCGGCGGCGACGATGTCCCACGTCTTGGCGTTCTTGGTCAGGCCGACGCTGATCGCGCCACGCGTGAACGTCACGCTGCTCATCGCGATGCGGAAGTAGTTGTTCGAACAGTTCGCCGCGGTCAGGCTCGGGTCCTTCGAGTCGGCGTCGAGGACCACGACGCCGAGCTGCGACGCCTGCTTGCTCAGCGCGGCGGCGATGGCGGAGGTGAAGAAGCCGGTGATGAAGTGGACGTTGTCCTCCCGGACGGCGCGACTGACGGTCTGCACCGCGTCCGCGGGTGTGCCGTCGTTCTCGATCGGGACGACCTCCAGCTTCTGTCCGCCGGGGGTCTTGATGTTGGCGGCGGCGGCCTTGGCGGCCGAGATGGTCTGCGAACTCACGAGGGCGAACGTCGGGTTGTTCGAGGACAGCACGCCGACCTTGATGACGTCGCTGCTCTTACCACCACCTCCGGACCCGCTTGACGAGCAGGCGGCGACCATGGCGGCCAGCGCCACAGCGGACAGCGCGGCACCGACGCGGCGCGTCGACTTCCGAGAAAACATCTGAGCTCCATTGCTGATGGTTCGGACGTACGCGGGTGAGGATCGCCCGGCCGAGGACATGGCCGGGCGACGGCAGCTGGGCTAGAGCGCGAGCAACTGCTTGACTTCGTCGTTGTCGAGGTTTGCGATGGGTTCCTCGTGGGTGGCGACACCCTTTTCCAGGAGTACGAACCGGTCGGCGACCCGCCGGACGAGTCCGAGATGCTGCTCGACGGTCAGCAGGCCGACGCCGGAGCGCTGTACTTCGCGCAGCGCCTCGGCCAGCTCGTCGATGATGACCGGCGCGAGCCCTTCGGAGGGTTCGTCGAGCAACAGCACCTGCGGGTTGGCCATCAGCGCGCGGCCGATGGCGAGCATCTGCTGCTGACCGCCGGACAGCTCCGTGCCGAGTTTCCTGCGCCGCTCCCGCAGGATCGGGAACAGGTCGTTGACGGTGTCGATGCTCCAGTGCCCGGCGCGGTCGGCTGCGGCGCCGAGCTTGAGGTTCTCCTCGATCGTCAGATTCGGCAGGATGCGGCGCCCTTGCGGTGACATCGACACTCCTGCCCGCGCGGGTCGGTAGGCGCGCGAGCGGGTCAGGTCGTTGCCGCCGATGCGGATCGTGCCCGAGCGGATGCGCGGCACACCGAACACCGAGTTCAGCAGCGTCGACTTGCCGGCGCCGTTGCGGCCGATGACGGCGACCGACTCCCCGGCCGCGACGGTGAGGCTGACCTCGCGCAGCACGATGCCTTCGCCGTAACCGGCGGTGAGCGCGTCGAACTCCAATGCGGTCATGCGGCGCTCCCGAGGTAAGCGGTGATGACCCGGTCGTCGCGGCGCACGTCTTCGGGTTTGCCGCTGGCGAGCACGGTGCCGAGGTCGAGCACGGTGACGGTGTCGCAGGTGGCGAAGACGGCGTCGACGTCGTGCTCGACGATCGCCGCGGTGACGCCGCGGTCCTTCACGAGAGCGGCGACATGCTCGAACAGCGACAGCGTCTCGGCGGCGGACAGTCCGGCGCCGGGCTCGTCGAGCAGCAGCAGCGTCGGGTTGCCGACGAGGGCCAAGGCGATGTCGACGCGCCGCTGGTCACCGTAGGCGATCTCGCCGGCGACGCGGTCCAGGACCTCGCCCAGGCCGAGCGCGTCGGCGATCTCGGTGGCGTCGGTGGCCTTGCTGCGCCCGGCGACGAGTTCGAGCTGCTCGCGCACGGTCTGCGTCGGGAAGATGCTGGTGCGTTGGAAGGACCGGGAGATGCCCTGCCGGCGGCGCCAGGTCACAGAACGGGTTGTGATGTCCGCGTCGTCGAGGTACACGTGTCCGGTCGTGGCCTTCACCCGGCCGCTGAGCGCGTCCATCAGGGTGGACTTGCCGGCCCCGTTGGGTCCGATAACGCCCTGCACGGTTGCCGACTCGATCTGCACGGTGACGTTCTTCAGCGCGGCGACCTTGCCGAAGGACACGCTCAGGTTCTCAGTGCGAAGCATCGGGAGTCTCCTTCGAGTGGCTGCCGACGGTGCGGCGGGCGAGGCGGAACAGGTCTCCGACCGCGCCGAGCAGTCCGCGGCGCAGCAGCACAATGGCCACGACGATGCCGATCCCGGTGTAGAGCTCCAGCTGCCCGGCCTGTCCGAACTCGCTTTGCGCCCACGAGAACAGCACCGATCCGGCCATCGGCCCGGCCGGGAAGCTGGGGCCGCCGAGGAAGGAGCTGAAGAGGATGTCGCCGCCGGAGGAAAGGCCGAGCAGGTCGGTGGAGGCGAACGCGTAGTGGGCGGCGCTGAGCGCTCCGGCGATGCCGGCCAGTGCTCCGGCGATGGTGAAGATGAGAACCTTCGGCCAGAACGTCTGGAACCCGGCGAACCGCATCCGCTCCTCGTTCTCCTGGATCGAGCGTGCGATACGGCCGAACCGGGAGTGCTCGATGGCATAGGCGACGACCACCGCCAGCAGTGCGCAGATCCAGGCCAGCGGCCAGAACGACGACGGGGAGAACAGGTCGTGGCCGTTGATTCCGAACAGGGTGTTCTTCTCAGTGATCAGCAGGCCGTCGGTACCGTGGGTGACCGAGCGCAGACCCTGGGAATTGACCAGCTGGATGAGCAGCTGGCTGAACGCCACCGTCATGATCGCGAATCCCAGATGCCCCGAGCGTACGGTCAGCATGCCGACGATGGCCGACAGCACGGTGGTGGCGACCACGGCGAGGACGAAAGCCGACGTCATGGACAGGTCGAGGGAAGTGCAGGCGATGGCGAACATGTACGCGCCGCTGCCGTAGAGTGCGCCGGCGCCGAAGTTGATGAGCCCGGTCTGCCGCATGAGCAGGCCGACTCCGGTCGCCGCGACGCCCTGGACCAGTCCTTGTCCGAGCAGGTCGACGGTCTGCGTACCGAACCCGAACGACGGGACGAAGAAGCCGACGACGGCGACCAGCACGAACACGCCGGAGACGATCAGCAGCCGGCGGCTGACGTGGTGCCCGCCCGTCGGGCCGCCGCGTCGGGGTGCCAGGACCTTCTCAGCCACGGGCTTGAAGGCTGTGGTGTCGGACATGTCAAGCCTCCCGGCTTCGGCCGAGACCACGCGGGACCGCGATCAGCGCGATGAACGCGGCGAGATAGGGGATCGTGCTGGAGAAGCTCGGCACCCATTGCGCGCCGAAGGTTTGGACGAAGCCATAGACGATGGCGATGACGAACGCGCCGCCGAGGCTGCCGACACCCCCGACGACCACGATGATCAGCGCCGTGATCACCATGGAGTCGCCCATTGAGGGCGAGACGGTGATGTACGGGCCGGCCAGGGCGCCGGCGAGGCCGGCACATGCCATGCCCAGGGAGACGATGAGCAGACCGATGCGGTCACTGTTGACGCCCAGGATCTCCGAGGTGCCCGGGTCCTGGCTGAAGGCGCGTACGTACATGCCGGTGCGGGAGTACCGCAGCCAGCAGAACAGACCGATGGAGAACGCGACGGCGACGCCGATGACGAACAGCCGGTAGGTCGGATAGTGCGTGCCGAGCAGCGCGGTCGTTCCCTGCAAACCGCTGGGCAGTGCGGTGGTGTGGCTGCCGCCGCCGTAGACCTTGACGATGACCTGGTCGATGATGATCGACAGTCCGAAGGTCACCAGGGCCATGAGCGTCGGATTGAGCCGGCCCATGAGCGGGCGGAGCACGACGAACTCGAACAGAATTCCGATCAGCCCCATGATCACGGTGGCCCCGACGAGTCCAACCCAGAAGTTCATGTGACTGGTGAGGGTGTAGGCGAAGTAGCCGCCGACCATGTACAGGGCGCCGTGGCTGAAGTTCATGACGCCGCGCAGCCCGTAGATGATCGCCAAGCCGGTGACAACGAGAACGTACAGACCGCTGATCGCGAGCGCGTTGAGGATAGAGACGCCTGTCACGTCGAGCGCTCCATCGTCCCGAGCTGGGCGGCTGGGTCGTCTGGCACCGTCACGCGCGTCGTCATTGTCATGACCTCTCCCGTCACTGCGAGCAGAGCGGCGTCACGCCGCCCTTGCGCTCACGTTACGTCCTTGAGTCGATTGTCCCGAGGTTCGGATGGTTCTACCATACGATCAACCCCGACGTGAACAAGGTACGTAGCAGAATTCGGCAGACGATTCCGAGTCGAGATCTGACCCACCCCATCTGCGCCCCCTGAGAGCCCACGCAGGGCCCTCACCTTGGGTACCTAGGCGACTCGGGGCCGTGACGAAGCCAGGAGAGGCGCCGATCAACGACCTGGTCGCCGGTTCCGCACCAGCCCTTGTTTTGGTCGAACCATTTCATTAGGCTGCCGATGCTTCCCAGGACGGCGCCCCCGTGAGTCGCCGCAGAGGCCGTCGAAAGGTGATCGATATGCAGGTTCCCGTTCTTGTGGTCGGCGCCGGGCCGGTAGGACTGGCGTTGGCCGGGGACCTCGGATGGCGCGGAGTGAACACGTTGCTCGTCGAGCGCACCGACGGCGCGGTCACCCAGCCGAAGATGGACATGGTCGGGATACGGTCCATGGAGTTCTGTCGCCGGTGGGGCATCACGGACTGGGTCGAGTCGGCCGGCTACAACCGCCACTACACCCAGGACTGTGCCTGGGTCACCGACCTCAACGGCTACGAGTTCGGCCGCGAGCCCTTTCCGGCGCCCGCCGACGAGAAGCCCCCGCCGCACAGCCCGCAGCACCGCGAACGCTGCCCACAGAACTTCTTCGACCCGGTCCTGACCCGTTTCGCCGTTGAGAACGGGAGCGACATCCGCTACAACACCGAGCTCGTCGACTTCACCGACCTCGGCGACCGGGTCGTCGCCGTCGTGCGTGACGCAGACGGCACGACCAGCGAGATCGAGTGCCAGTACCTGATCGGGACCGACGGCGGCGGCAGCCGGGTGCGGGACAAGCTCGGCATCGAGATGACCGGCGACGGCGTGCTCACCTACACGACCAACGCCGTGTTCCGTTGCGACGGCCTGGAGTCGCTGCACCACACCAAGGCCGCCTACCGGTACATCTTCATCGGCGAAGAAGGCACCTGGGCGACGCTCGTCGCGATCAACGGCAAAGATCAGTGGCGATTCTCGCTCATCGGCGACGGGGACAGGCGGCTGGTGTCGGAGGAGGAGATGCGCACGGCGATCGTGCGCGCGGTCGGGCGCGAGTTCGACTTCGAGATCCTGTCGATGCTGCCGTGGGTCCGCCGCCAGCTCGTCGCCGACCACTACCGCTCGGGGCGCGTGTTCCTCGCCGGCGACTCAGCGCACCTGACCTCGCCCACCGGTGGGTTCGGCATGAACACCGGCCTGCTCGACGCCGTCAACCTGTCCTGGAAGCTCGCGGCGGTCCTTGACGGCTGGGGCGGCGAGACACTGCTCGACTCCTACGAGACCGAGCAGCGGCCGGTCGCCATCCGCAACGTCACCGAGGCCGGTGACAACCTCAAGCGCATGTTGCAGCCGCGTGTCGCGAAGCCCGAGGCCGCGGTCTTCGCCGGCGACAGCGCCGAAGCCACGCAGGCCCGCAAAGAGTACGGCCAGCGCTACACCGAGATGATGGCCCGCGAGTGGTTCACGATCGGGATCCATCTCGGCTACCTCTACGAGGGGTCGCCGGTGATCGTCCCGGACGGGACCCCGGCACCGGAGCTGACGGTCTCCACCTATACGCCGACCGCGCGGCCCGGTTCGCGAGCGCCGCACGTGTGGCTGTCACCGCAGCGGTCGACCCTGGACGAGTTCGGCCTGCGGTTCGCCCTTCTGCGCTTCGACGCCGCAGCCGACGCCGGCCCGCTACTGGCGGCCGCACAGGCCGGCTCGGTGCCGATCCGCCTGGTCGACGTCGACAGCGCCGAGGCCGCCGCGCTGTACGAGAAGCCGCTGGTACTGGTGCGCCCGGACGGACAGGTGGCGTGGCGCGGCGACGACGCCGCCGACGCGGCGGCTATCGTCGAGACGGTCTGCGGCCTGCGCGGCACCGACCGGACCTCCGAAACCGCGGTGAAATGATGAGCACGCCGGAATCCCCCACCCGGGCCGCGCTGCTGCCGGGCAAGGTCGCCGTCGTCACCGGCGGCGCCGGCGCGATCGGCCGCCAGATCTGCCTGACGCTGGCCGCCGAGGGCGCCATCGTGTACTGCTGCGATCTCGACCCCGACCGCTGCGGCCAGGTCGTCGATGCCGTGCACTCCGCCGGCGGCCGGGCCCACGCGCTGGTCGGCGACATCGGCGACCAGGCCACCGTCGAGTCGCTGTTCGGTACCGTGCGCGCCGGAGCGGGACGCCTCGACGTGCTCGTCAACGGCGCTGCCTGGATCGTCTACGAGCTGATCGGCGAGATCGCCGAGCCGACGATCGACCGGATGATCACGGCCGGGCTGAAGTCGATCGTGTGGACGACCCAGCAGGCGATCCCCTTGATGCGGCACGCCGGCGGCGGCTCGATCGTCAACATCTCCTCTTCCGCCGGCGTCCGGCCGGCACGCCGGCAGTTCGTCTACTCCGGCATCAAGGGCGCCGTCGGGTCGATGACGGTGCAGTCCGCGGTCGAACTGGGCCCCGACGGCATCCGCGTCAACGCCGTCGCCCCCGGCCTGGTCGTCCACGACGGCAACCTGGCCCGGCTGTCGCCGGCGTTCATCGAGGCCCGCCGCGCCGACACCCCGCTGGGACGGCTCGGCCGGTCCGAGGACATCGCCGGTGCGGTCCTGTTCCTGGCCTCGGAGCTGAGCTCGTTCGTCTCCGGTCAGACGATCACCGTCGACGGAGGTCGGCTGTTCGCGGGCTGACCGACCCGGCATCAGCCAACGCGCCGGACCACCGGGACCAGCGCGCACAGTGCGGGACACGAAGGAGAAGCGGCGTGACCACCAACCCCGCAGGGCATGACGAGCCTGCCGAGTCCGACGGCGAACTGACGACCGACGTCGTCGTGATCGGCAGCGGCGCCTCCGGCAGCGGCGCCGCGCTGGCCGCCGTACGGGCCGGCGCGAAGGTCACCGTGCTGGAGAAGCGCGAGGTCAACGGCGGATCGGCGTCGTACTCCGCCGGCGGGTTCTGGACCTTCCGCGCGTATGAGATCTTCCGGCGCCTGGCCCCGGAAGGCGATCCGGCGATGCAGCGCAAGCTGTTCGACGGCTACCCCGACGCGGTGCGGTTCCTGCGCTCGACCGGCATCTCGGTCGCCGACGAGCCCAACATCACGCAGGTCGGCAATGGCATCAGCCACAAGATCGAGATCCAGGACCTGCTGGACCACGCGTTGCAGGCTGTGCGCGACAGCGGTGGGGGCGTGCTGTTCCAGCACGCCGCGAAGCAGCTGATCTTCGACGGTCGCACCGTCACCGGTGTCATAGCGGTGCGCCCGGACGGAACGCGGCTGCGGGTCAACGCCGACGCGGTCGTACTCGCCAGCGGCGGGTTCCAGGGATCGCCGGAGCTGCGCGCGCGATTCCTCGGCAGCGAGTACGACCGGCTGCTGATCCGCTCCAACCCCGGCAGCGTCGGCGACGGATTCCGGATGGCGACCGGTGTCGGCGCGTCCGGCTCCGGCGGTCTGTCCGGGTTCTACGGACACCTGCTCGCCCACCCGGCCGCTGTGTTCACCCCCGAGCACTTCCGCCCGCTGACGCAGTACCACTCGGCCGAATCGATCCTGGTCAACCGCCTCGGTGACCGGGTGATGGACGAGACCATCGGCGACGCCGTCCTTGCCCAGGCGATCTCCCGGCAGCCGGGCGCGTCCGGTGTCATCGTCTTCGACCAGCACGTGCGCGAGACGACGGGTACCGCCGAGCCGGCGCCCGGCGTCGGCCGCGTCGACCGTTTCGCCTATGCCCGCGGGCACGGGGCCCGCGTCGCCGAAGCCGACAGCCTTGCGTCGCTGCTGGACGAGGTCGCCTCGTGGGGCGTCGAGCGCGAACGCCTTGAGCGCACCGTCAACGCCTACTCCACCGCCGTGGCCGACAAAAAGCCGTTCGCCGCCGGCGTCCCGGTCTCACCCCGCGCCCGCGCCCCGCAGACGGCCCCGTTCTACGCTGTCGAGGTCCGCGCCGGCATCACCTTCACCTTCGGCGGGATCAAGGTCTCCCCCGACGGCGCCGTCCTCGACCACGACGGCAGTCCGGTGCACGGGCTGTACGCCGGTGGCGCGGACGTCGGCGGCATCTCCGGCGGCGGGTACGCCGGCGGCCTCGCACCCTGCTTCATCACCGGGATGTGGGCCGGCGGCTCGGCAGCGGCCCGTGCAGGTCACGCGCAGGCTATTGTTTAATATTGAAGGGACTTCACACCATGAGCGCGCCTTCTGAATCAGCGGACCTCGTCGTCATCGGCGGAGGGGCCGCCGGGTACTCCGCCGCCGTCGAGGCACTCGCGCTCGGCGCGAGCGTCGTGCTCGCGGAGAAGGGAACCGAGCCGGGCGGAAGCTCGGTACTCAGCGGCGGCTCGTTCGCCTTCGCCGGTACCGACATGCAAGCCGAGGCCGGCATCGAGGACTCCGAGGCGATCCTGCGCCAGGATCTGCTCGACGACGGCGGAGATACCGTCGATCCGGCCCTGGTCGACCTGTACGTGCGCGAGCAGATGGACTGCTACCGATGGCTGCGCGAGCTCGGCGTCGGCTTCGACCAGGTCAGCCATTCCGGTGGCCAGTCCCGCCCGCGCTCGCACGGCGTGAAGATCCGCGCCGCGTTCCAACTCATCAAAGCCAGGGCCGAAAGTTATCCAACGTTCACCTCGCTGCTGGAGGAGCCGGCCGTCAGCCTCGTCCTCGACGGCGGTGCCGTGCGCGGCGTCGTCACCCGCGACGGCGCCGGCAAGCAGACCACCTGGACCACGGGCGCGGTCCTGCTGGCCACCGGCGGGTTCTCTCGCGGAGCGCGGCCCATCGCCACCTTCGCCCCCGAGCTGCTCGGCGCCCGCTTGATGGGCGGGAAGTGGAACACCGGCGACGGGCTGTACCTGGCGATGTCGGCCGGAGCGGACCTGTGCGACGTCGGCGAAATCAAACCGACCTACGGCGTGTCCGCCGAACTACCGGGCTACCCGAGCGAGCCGACGCTGCTCAACGGGCTCTACCGCGGCGGGATCGTCGTGAACAAGGAAGGCCGCCGATTCGTCGACGAGTCCATCTCCTACAAGCTCATCGGCTCGATCTGCCTGAAAGAGACCGACCGCGTCGGCTACCAGATCTTCGACCAGAAGACGATGGCGCAGTCGATCCCGGACAAGCTCGTCAACAACTACAGCGGCGGGTTGGCCAACGGCTACGTCCGCAAAGCCGACACGATCGCCGAGATCGCCGAGATCGCCGGCATCGACGTGGACGTGCTGGTGGCGACCGTGGCCCGCTACAACGAATTCGCCGAAGCCGGGGTCGACAGCGACTTCGGCCGCACGTCGCTGAGCTCCGGTTACGGCGAGCTGGCCAAGATCGACTCCCCGCCCTACTACGTCTACCCCAGCACCGCCGGTGTGACGAGCACCTACGGCGGAGTGCGCGTCGACGACCACATGCGGGTCAGGCACGTGAACGGCAGTGTCATCGACGGTTTGTGGGCCGCCGGCGAGCTCGTCGGCGGCTTCCACGCCCACGGCTACATGAGCGGGTCGTCACTGGCCAAGGCCGTCATCTTCGGCCGCGTCGCCGCCGCTGACGCCGTCGCCGCCGTGAACGCCGCGCGCCCCACGCTGTCCTCTGAAAGGTGATCGGTATGAAGGCGATGGTCCGCACCAGTTTTGGTGTACAGGAGCTTCTCGACGTGCACGTCGACGAGCCCGAGCCGGACGAGGTTCTCGTACGCGTCAGCGCCTCCGGCGTCTGTCACAGTGACCTGACCCAGCTCAACGGTGGCATGTTCGGCATCACCGACGAGGCCCGCGTCCTCGGGCACGAGGTCGCCGGCATCGTCGAGCGGGTCGGCTCTGCCGTCACCGAGTTCGCCCCCGGCGACCAG
Source organism: Streptomyces sp. ITFR-21 (assembly GCF_031844685.1). Classification (NCBI taxonomy): domain Bacteria; kingdom Bacillati; phylum Actinomycetota; class Actinomycetes; order Kitasatosporales; family Streptomycetaceae; genus Actinacidiphila; species Actinacidiphila sp. ITFR-21. Next base: position 5,949,741 of record NZ_CP134605.1, on the reverse strand, counting down.
GTCGTCGGCTGCCTGTCGCGGTCCTGCGGGCACTGCACCCAGTGCTACGAGGGCCTGGGCTACCTGTGCGCGAACCGCGCCAAGATCAACCGACCGCGCCCGCGGCTGTCTGTCGACGGGAAGGAAGTGACCCAGAGCGGGCAGCTCGGCGGGTTCGCCGAGATGGTCCTGACCGGCGCCGACACCCTGGTCAAGGTGCCGCACGAGGTGCCGGCCGAGTGCGCCGCCCTGCTGGGCTGCGCGGTCATCACCGGCGCCGGGGCGATCCTCAACGCCGCGCGCCCCTCGGTCGGCAGTGCCGTCGCCGTGTTCGGTGTCGGCGGCGTCGGGCTGAACGTCGTTCAGGCTGCCGCGCTGTCCGGGGCCCGGCAGGTCGTCGCGGTCGACATCACCGACGACAAGCTTGAGCTCGCTCGCACCTTCGGCGCCACGCACACCGTCAACGCCGCCTCCGGCGACGCCGGCGCCACGCTGCGAGCCATCACCGACGGCGGGGTCGAGTACGCCTTCGAGTGCGCCGGGCTCGCGTCGACCGCGCTCGACGCGCTGCGGGCGGTCAAGCCCGGCCACGGCGTCTACCTCGTCGGCGTGCCGACGGCCGGCGTCACGTTCGACATCCCGGCCGGAGAGCTCGTGTTGACCGCCAAGCACATCCACGGCGTGTCGATGGGCGCCAACCGGTTCAAGCGTGATATTCCGCTGCTCGCACAAATGTACCTGCAGGGTCAGCTTCGCCTCGACGAGCTCGTCGCCGACCGCATCGAACTCGGCGACGTCCCGAAGGCCATGGAACGCTTCGCCGACGGCGGAGTCGCCCGCTCGGTCATCGTCTTCTGAGACAAACCGGCGCCAGCCGGCCTCGCCGTCATCAAGCCCGGCGTCGTCGACACCGAACCTCCGGCCACACGTGGTACCACGCTCAGGGCAGCTTCGACGCATTCTCCGGCGGCGTCGAGAAGCCGCTCGCCGAAGGCATCGCTGACGCAAACGCCTCCGTCGTCACCGGGCCGCGCCGGCGCGCTGTCAACGAGATCGTCATCCGCCCCACCGACCAGGTCTGACCGGCCTGACCGGCCTGACCGGTCCGACGGCCGGCACACCAGCAGGAAAGGGATCAGCAGTGCTCGAGTACAACGAGATCCAACGGGTCTTCACCGCTGCGCGCGCCAACCGCGCCGCCGTCCGCGCCCGCACCTCCGCCGAGCGCATCGAGCGCCTGGAGGCGCTGCGCGCAGCCCTCACCGCCCATGCCGAGGACATCGGCACGGCCATCAAGGCCGACCTGGGCCGCCCGACCGACAATCGGGGCGAGTTCCTGACCGTCATGGGCAACATCGACAAGGCCGTCGCCGAGCTGGCCGACTGGATGGCACCGATCGACGTCGAGCAGTCGATCCCTTCCCCCAAGGGCAAGCGGATCTTCATCAAGTACGAGCCGCGCGGAGTCGTCCTGCTGTTCGGCACGTGGGACTTTCCGATCGGCATGTTCTTCTCGCCGCTCGTGCAGGCCGTCGCCGCCGGCAACGTCGTCATCGGCAAGACGAACTCCCTCGCCCCGGCCACCGGCAAGGTCATCGCGACGATCGTCGCCGAAGCCTTCGCCGAGGACGAGGTGTCGGTTTTCGACGACACCGAGACCAACACTCCCGACGGCGTCCGCAGCACCAACGACGTCCTGCTCGACCTGCCCGTCGACCACATCTTTCTCACCGGCAGCCCGCGCGTGGGCAAGCTGATCGTCGCCGCCGCGGCCAAGCACCTCGCCTCGTTCACCCTCGAACTCGGGGGCAAGTCCCCGGCGATCGTGGACAGCACCGCCGACCTGGATTACGTCGCGCAGCAGATTGTCATCGGCAAGATCCCTAATCACGGCCAGACCTGCCTGTCGGTCGACTACGTGTGGGTGCCGGCAGACCGGCGTGACGAGTTCGTGGAGAAGTACGTCGCCGCCGTGCGGGCCAAGTACTACGACAACGGCGAGTTCCGGTACGAGCGCGACGGCCGGTTCGTCAACAGGCGCAACTTCGAGCGCGTCAAGGGATACCTCGACCAGGCGGTCGAGGCCGGCGCGACGATCGCGTTCGGTGGCACATCCGACGCCGACGCGCTGGTCATCGAGCCAACCGTGCTGCTGGACGTGCCGGTCGACAGCGACATCATCCAGGAGGAGATCTTCGGACCTCTGCTGCCGGTCCTCACCTACACCGACGAGAGCGAGATCTACGCGCACTCGGACTCGCTCGGCAAACCGCTCGGGCTCTACATCTACAGTCAGGACGAGGACTTCGTCGAGCGCGTGCTGGACAACACCACCTCCGGTGGCGTGACCGTCAACGCCCACAACGTGCACTGGCGCGAGGAGAATCTGCCCTTCGGGGGTGTCAACTCCTCCGGCTACGGCCGCTACCACGGCGTGTGGGGCTTCCGGGAGTTCTCCAACCCCCGGTCGGTCTACGAGGTGGCCCTCACCCCGACCAGCTGAGCCTTTTCGGCGTGCCGCCGGGTGTGTCCATTCACGGCTGATCTTGATTGTTGAGGTTCAGTTGCTGACCGGGGTGAGCCGGCCCTGGAAGGCGTTCTGGAAGGCGTTCAGGAGCGCCTTCCAGCGCATGGCCGGCGGTGACGGCGGCGCCACCTTCACCCACGAACAGGTCCGTCGCACTGTCGCAGCGGCCGGGAGCGGGGCTGTTCGGCGACCTTGCCCCTGCCGACGTAAGCCCATCCACCCTGGTGGGAGCCGCGGCCCTCTCCCGCGTCCGCACCACACCCTCCGGCAGCGGGGCCGGTGCCGGAGGGGCGGCCGCGGACTGCGTGCCCGCTGAGGCGCCAGGGGCCAGGACCCGCAGCGACCGCACCGGCCCCGCCCCCACCCCGCCCGTTCCCCCACCTGGCCGGGACGTCACGGAGGGCAGGTCTGACAGGATCGCCCGTCCTCCCCGTGCCCGGGTGTCCCCGGACCCGGGATCATGAGGCGCGTGAGCGAAAACTCCGGGCGTCGCTCAGGCGGCAGCGGCCGTCGCCATTCTCCACGCGTACGAGTTCTGAGTGTTCTGCCATGCCCGCTGTCAGACACCGGTCGTCAGGACGCGCCGTCGGCCGGCTGCGGCGTTTCCTCGGCGTCGTCGGCGGGAGAGTGCCCCAGAGCCTGACTGAGTTCGGCCGCCGAGGTTTTGACGGCTTGCTGTACCGCTGCGACGCGTTCGATGCCCAGGCGCCAGACGGGAGCCGAGATGCCGATCGCGCCGACGACCCTATGCCTGAAATCCCGCAGCGGCGCGGCGACGCATCTGCCGTCCGGGATGTATTCCCCGTCGTCGAAGGCGACGCCTGAGCTGCGGACCTCACGGATCATGGCCAGCAGCGTCTCGGGGTCGGTGGTCGTCCGAGGGGTGACCCGGGTGAGCGGACCGGACCGCAGGTACTCGTTGAGCTCTTCGTCCGGGAGACTGGCGAGAAGGACCTTGCCGACGGACGTCGCGTGCAGAGGCCGCGGGGCTCCTATGCGCTCGGCGACCCGGATGGCGCCCGGACCTTCGCAGCGGCCGATGATGACGGCCGTGTTGCCCGTCCTGACACCGATGTGGCTGGTCTCGCCGACCTGCTGGGAGAGGTTGGCCAGCACGGGTGTGGCGACAGCCAGCAGTTCCTGCTCGTCGAGTGCTCCGGCGGCCAGGCTGAACAGCCGGTGGCCGATCCGGTACCGCTTGGTCTCCTCCTCCTGGCGGAGCAGGCCCAACTCGACCATGGTCTTCGCCAGGTGGAAGATTGTGCTGCTCGGCAGGCCGATCACCTGGCACAGGTCGGCCAGGCCCATGCCCTGGGGGCTCCGGCCGACCGCGTCGAGGATCGATGTGGCGCGGTGGAGCGACTGGACCCCGCTGCCAGCGCGTCTCTTGCGCTGGTCACGGTCCGATGCCGTGTCCTCGGCCGCGGTTTCGTTCACAGTCACTCCGGTCACCTCGAGTCCTTCAGAATCATGCCGTCGTGCTCGTCACTGCCTGGTCACTCGGGCGGTCCGTCCTCCGGCGGCGTGGTGACGACCACGAACTTCAGGTCGATCATCCCAGTGTTGTAGATGGCGTGCTCCACACCGGGCGGGATGTGCACCACGGTCCACGGCGCGACCACGGTCCTCTCCCCCTCCAGTTCCATCAGCCCCTCGCCCTCCAAAATGTAGTAGATCTGCTCCTGGGCACGGTGGACGTGAGGAGCAACGTACCCCTTCGGCTGGTAGGTGGAGATCCTGAAGTCGAAGAGTACGGAGTCGGAGTTCTCCGGGCGCACCAGCATCTTCGACAACGCGTCGAAATGGTTGGGAGGCTGCTCCCACAGGACCTCGGCTCCCTGGCGTATCGTCGCGGTCCTCTTCGCGGCCTTGTCTGTCACGCGATCACCTTCTTGTCGGTCGTCGGCGGTCGTCCCTCAACGGCCCTCACATGTTGAAGATCACCATTCGCTGGTCGGTCATGTCCCGGATCGCGTAACGTGGTCCCTCGCGGCCGATGCCGCTCGACTTCACGCCTCCGTAGGCGAGTTGGTCTGTCCGCCAGGTGGAGGTTCCGTTGATCACCACTCCTCCTGTGCGCAGCTCCCGGATCGCCCGCATCGTGATCGCGTTGTCGGCGGTGAAAATGCCCGTCTGGAGCCCGTAGTCGCTGCTGTTGACCAGATCGAACGCCTGGTCGAGAGTGTCGTAGGCGACGACGTTGACAAGGGGGCCGAACACCTCGTCGCAGAAGACCTGCATGTCGGCGGTGACATCGGCGAGGACCGTCGGGGTCAGCTGTGCCCCGTTCCGGCCGCCGCCGCTGATCAGCCGGGCTCCGGCGGAGGTCGCGACAGCGGTCCAGCGCTCGACCCGGCGCGCGGCGTCCTCGTCGATCAAAGTTCCGACGTCCGTAGACGGATCGAGCGGATCGCCCACACGGAGCTCAGCCACCTCGGCTGTGAGCCTTTCGAGGAAGGGGTCGTAAATTGAGCGGTGCACGAGCACTGACTGCACCGAAATGCAGCTCTGCCCGGCGAGTCGCATCGCGTTGCGGGCACACTGCGGCGCCGCCACCTCGATGTCGGCGTCGCAGTGGACGATGGTCTGCCCGTTTCCGCCGAGTTCGAGAGCCACCCGCCGAAGGCCGCTCTCAGCCTTGATGGAGGCCCCGGCCCGGCTGGACCCGGTGAAGCTGACAAACGAGACCCGCGGATCCCTGACCACCGCGCGTCCCACCTCGGCACCGCCGTGGACGACGTTGAGCGCACCGGTGGGGACTCCCGCGTCGACGAACAGTTCGGCCAGCAGGTGCGCTACGCCAGCCGCCTGCGGCGGGGTCTTCCATACGACGGCGTTCCCGGCGGCCAGCGCCGGGGCCAGCTTGTGGCAGGCGAGGTTGAAGGGGGCGTTGAAGGGAGTAATGGCGCCGACGACGCCGACGGGCACCCGCAGCAGGAAAGCGATCTTGCCAGCTCCCATCGCGCTGCTGTCGAGCGGCACGTGTTCGCCCTCGATACGCACGGCCTCCTCCGCCGACAGCCGCACGGTGTCCTGCGAACGGCGGACCTCGGCCACGGAGTCCTTGAGCGCCTTGCCGGTCTCCCTGGACATGAACCGGCCGATCTCATCGGCCCGTTCCTCGATCAGGTCGGCGGCGGTCCGCAGTATCTCCGCGCGCCGGTACGCGGGCAGCGAGGCGACGGCAGACGCAGCCGCATCGGCTGCCGCGACGGCGCGGTCGACGATTTCGGCGCTGCCGACGGCGGCCTCGGTGACGACCCCTCCCCGGTACGGGTCGACGGTTTGGTCGTGCTCGGCGGTGTCGATCCACTCGCCGTTGACCAGGTGCCGGGCGCGAAGGGGAGACGGGTGCGGGGTGCCCGTACCGGCCGAGTGCGTGTTCTGGGCAGGATTCACGGTTGCCACGGTGCTCCAAACTTCGGTTCGGGTCGGGGAAGGGGAGGCAGTTCCCAGGTGCCGACCGAGGTCGGCGGCACATGACCGTCCACCTCGGCGTCGATGACGAAGGGGCGGTTCGCAGCGATCGCCTCTTCGAGAGCGGCGGACAGTTCGCCGGGCTTGGAAACCCGGATGCCTCCGACGCCGTAGCTGCGGGCCAGCGCGGCGAAGTCCGGGTTGTAGGGCTCACCGCCACGCAGGAAGCTCGTGCCGATCTCCCTGCCGCCGAAAGAGCCGTGCTGGAGGTCCCGGATGGCTCCCCAGGCGTAGTTGTTCCAGACGACCCAGACGGCCGGGATGTCGTACTCGACCGCGGTGGCCAGGACGGACGGCGTCATGGTGAAGCCCCCGTCGCCCACCACGGCGACGGCCGGACTCTCCGGGCGGGCGAGCTTGGCGCCGAGCACGCCGCTGACCCCGAAGCCCATGGCGGAGTAGCCCCAGGTGTTGAGCATCTGCTGGGGGCGGCGGGCCTTCCAGAACTGCATGAACCAGTTGTGGTGCTGTCCCGAGTCGCACACCAGGATGCCGTCCTCGGGCATTACGTCCTGTACGGCCTTGACGACACGCTCGGGCCGCATCGGAGAGGACTCGTCGGTGAAGGCCGGAGCAATGTGCTCCTCCCACTCCCGCCGCCAGCCGGCGATGTCCTGGCGCCACTTCCCGCTTCGCGCCCGTGCGACCGCGACCTGCTCGCTCCGCTCCAACTCGCCCAGCAGTTGGCGCAGCACCGTGCGCACGTCGGCCGCGACGCCGATGTGCGGCTGGTAGTTGCGCCCCAGCTCCGCCGGGTCGATGTCCACCTGCACGAGCTTGGTGGGCGGCATGTTCCACGAGTAGCCGGGCACCCACGAACTCGACGACCGGTCGTCGAACCGGGCGCCCAGGGTGAGCAGCACGTCGCAGCGGCGGCCGGCCTGGTTCGCCGCGTAGGTGCCGTTGCGGCCGATGAAACCGAGGCTGAGCTCGTGCGTCATGTCGAGGGTGCCCATGCCGTTCGGCGACATGACCACCGGCACCTCCAGCCGGTCGACCAGCGCAGTCAGTTCGGTGCTGGCTTCCGACAGGGTCACACCGTGCCCGATGAACAACAGCGGCCGTTCGGCGTCGAGCAGCAGCCGGGTGATGTCCTCAACGACGGCGGCGTCCGCTCCGGTCCGGGTGACCGACCGCTGCGGCACGGGCCCGGTGTCGGCGACGTCGTCCTCCTCCTGGAAGACGTTGTACGGGACGTCCAGGTTGACGGGGCCGGGGCGGCCGGTCGTCATCAGGTTCATCGACTGCCGCAGTGCCGTGGGCAGCATGTCCACCCGGCTCGGCTGGAAGGAGCGCTTGACGAAGGGCCGCACCACCGACGGGAAGTCGGCCTGGTAGTGCTGGTACGCCTCCTGAAACGGTGCTCTGTTCCACTGCGAGGTCGGTACGTTCGCGGTGATCGCCAGAAACGCCGAGGAATCCGCCTGGGCACACGCCAGGGACATCGGAAGGTTCGCGGATCCGGGACCGCAGGAGGTCAGTGTCGCGACGGGCCGGTGCGCGACGCGGAAGTAGGCGTCGGCCATGTGACCGGCGATCTGTTCGTGCCGGGGGGAGATCAGCTTGATCTCGTCCCCGCGTTCGTAGAGAGCGTCGAGCATTCCCACGTTGCCGTGCCCGCAGATCCCGAAGACGTAGGGAATACGCTCGTCGATCAGGCTCTGGGCGATGACGTCGGCGCCCTTGCGGCGGGTCATCCCCGCACCTCCTGCTGGTTCGTGCCGGGCAAGGACCGGCCGAGCCAGTCCATCGCCTCAAGGCGTTCGATGCTTTCTACGATCTCGGCCAGCGGGTTCGCCGACCGTCCGATGACTTCGATGACCGGCCGTCCGGCCCAGGAGGAGGCGGCGAGCGCGGCGCCGACCGCCGGGAAGTCGATGACTCCCTGGCCGACGGGGTCGTGTCGGTATTCCTGATGGCCGGTGTCGCTGATATGCACCATCTCGAGCAGGTCCCCGCAGACCTGGATGGCCGCGGCGTGCTCGTCGCCGACGAACTCGGCGTTGGCGATGTCGTAGGTCATCCCGATGGCGTCCGAGCCGTAATCGTCGATCATCGCGCGCAGGTCCGCGCACTTGGCCAGGAACGACACCGGCATGTTCTCCAGCAGGACCCGCACTCCTGTCTTCCGGCCCGCCTCGACGAGGGCGTCCAGGGCGCGGAACAGGCGTCCGCGGACCTCCTGCGGCGGGTCGGGCAGCAGCGGGCTGATCTTGCCCGGCCCGACCTGGACCGCGGGTGCGCCGATCTCGCCGCCCAACTCGGCCAACTGCAGCAGCCGGGTCAGCGAGTGCTCCCGCATCTCCGGAGCGGACGCGGTGAGGTTGAGGTCGATGTTGGGCTGGCTGATCGAAGCGACCTCGATTCCCGTGCGGCGCAGAGCCGCCGCCAGCCTCCGGCGCCCGGCGCTGTCGAGTTCGGAGGGCCAGCCGTGACCGGGGTGGGTCATCAGCTCGATCGCGGTGAACCCGGCGTCCGACAGCTCCTCCAGACAGGGCTCGACGCCGCCGCGGATCGTGTACGAGTAGGTGTTGACGATGTACTTCGTGGCGTCCTTCACGCCCGCCCTCCCTTGCGCGGATGTCCGGACGCGTCTCGCCCGGTCGGAACGGTGAGGCTCAGCGCCATGTCAGACGGCTCCACTTCTCCTCCGGCGCGTAGCCAAGGTCGGTGCGTGCTGCGGCGATGCCCAGAAGCGAGGCATAAGGGTTCGCCTCGTACACAGCCGGATCGCGTACCTCGGGCACGGCGCCCCAGCGCCGACGCACCATGTCCAGAGTCGGCTCAGCGCACAACGTGTCGGGCGCGGAGATCACATAGCTCCGGAACGGCCCGGCCGGCGCGGCGAGAGCGAGCCGGAACGCCTGCGCCACGTCCTCGGGCCGCACGTATGCCCACAGATGATAGTTCTTGACGTCGCGGCCCCGGTCTTCCAGCTCGGGCCACTCGGGCGGGAAGACGATGTGCGTGGGACGCAGCGCGATCACCTCCAGTTCGCCGCTGTCGGCGAAAGAGCGGCCCACGTCCTCGGCGAGCAACTTCGACAGCGAGTAGACCTCGGTGGGACGCACCGGGTGGTGCTCGTCGACGGGCAGGTACTGAGGGCGCCAGCCGGGCGGGTTGAAGTGCAGGCCGAGCACCGAGTCGGAGGAGGCAAGGACGACCCGCCGCACCCCGGCTCGCTGCGCGGCACGCAGCACGTGCCAGGTGCCCTCCACATTGGTCCTGAAGGTGACCTCCGGCGGCGCGGTCCGCGGATTGGGTATCGCGGCGAGGTGCAGCACGGCCTGCTGGTCCGTGAACGCTTCGGTCAGTGCCACCTCGTCGAGCGTGTTGGCGGAGATCTGCCGCAGTTGGTCGGGGGCGCTGCCCGCAACGTCGACGACGGTCACCTCCGCGTGCGGACGGATCTCCCGCACGACATATCGGCCGAGCCGGCCGTTGCCGCCCGTCACGGCGACTCTGGCGGGAAATGTCACGCCCGTGCTCCGGTGGACGTCGGTGAGACTGCCGGAGAGCGGTCTGCGTCGAGTTCGATCCTGCATCCCGTACGGTCGGATTCGTACACTGCTTCCTCCACTTCGAGGTTGCGCAAATAGTCGGAGATGGGGTTCTCCACCGGACCGTCGTGGCGGAGATGGTCGACGACGTGACGCTGCAACGCGTACACGCAGTCGCCGCCGTAGTTGCGGTCGGTCCAGCGGTAGGAGTGCTCACGCTGCTCACCGCCGTGCGAATGAAGGTGCAGTCGCCCGTCACCGGTCAACCGGAGCTGGCCGGCCGTACCCTCCACCAGCAGTTCGCCCATGGTGAGCCGCGGTCTCTCAGCCGGGAAGTCGATCAGCCGGTTGCCATCAATCAGGCCCGCCGCACCCGACAGGAACTCGACGAGCACGTGTCCCGCGTCCTCCCCGGCGATCCCGGGGTTGAGCCGTCGCAGACGGGCGCTGACAGCGCTGACTTCTCCCAGCAGGTAGCGGAAGCTGTCGATGAGGTGGATACCGGTCTCGTGGATCAGGAAACGCGGCATGTCCCGGAAGTACGCCTGCCGGTCCGCGTAGGCCGAGTCACCCTGGCCGTCACCCGGCCGGAGCCGGAACTGCACGTTGTGCACCTCGCCCAGGGCTCCCCCGGTGATCAGCCGACGGGCCTCCCTGAACCAGGGCTTGAACCGCCAGTTGTCGTGAACGACGACGAACCCGTCGGCCGCCCTGACGCGATCCGCGAGGGAGACGGCCTCGGCGAGGCTCGTCGCGACCGGCTTCTGCGTGATCACCGGGACTCCCCGGCGAACAGCCGCGTCGATGATCGCCAGGTGGGTCTCGGGCGGCGAGATCACGTCGAGAAGGTCGACATCACCCTTGTCCAGCATGTCCTCGACGTCCGTGAAGATTTGCGGTACACCGTGCGCCTCGGCGACCGCGCGAGCACGGTCCGCGTTCGAGCCGTAGGCAAGGCCGGCGTACTCCACGTCTTCCATCCGGGACCACGCCTCGTAGTGGTACTGGCTGAAGTAGCCAGTACCGACCACGCCCAGGCGGAGGGGTTTCACGCTACTGCTCCCGTCGCGTCGATTATTTTTGGCATGCGATCCGGCTATGCCGGATTTCGAGCATGCATGACTCTGGAAGTAACGTCAAGATGTCCGCACCGGGAGGGGCCTGGCCGGTCACACGACTCGTCGCCCGTGGCTCTACCTCCGGACCGGGGCGGAATCCGCACGGTGAACTGCCGGATGCCGCACGGGAACGGCTGCGGCCGGCGCGGGTCGGGGCGCGGCGGCTGGGGCCGCCGTGGCGGGCCGGGCCGTGAAAGGCGGCGCACCGGCGTCGCGGAGTGGATCGGCGGGTCGCCAACCTGCGCAAGGACCTCCGGATGGTCTGCCGCCAGGGTCTGACGAAGACCACAGCGGAAACGCGACACCGTCGAACGAGCCTTCGGCAAGGGTGAGAACCAACGGGTGCCAGCCGTCCATGACAGGTGCGGCCGCATACCCCCCGTCACCACCACCGCCGACCGCGCCATCCGACTCCGCACACGATCGATCGGACGGCTCCCGAGGAGGCCGCGACAAGGGGCCAACAGGGAGCGTCTCAAGGCTGTCGCAATTTTGGGATGCGATGCTACATTGCCGGAAATCACTGCCGGATGACGGCTCTGTTTCGTCATCCCATCTCGACGAGGAGGAGGCAGATGTCACAGCATCCTGGTGTGCTGGCTATCTGGCACGACATCGAGCAGGGCCACCGTGCCGAGGTGCTTCAGTGGTACGACCACGAGCATCACACCGAAAGGGTCCGCGTCCCCGGTTTCGTCCGTGCCCGCAGGCACAGCGCGCTCAGCGGTGAGCCCGAGTTGTTCATCTACTACGAGACCGAGTCGCCCGAGGTCCTCGGGTCACCCGACTACCTCGGCCGGGTCGACTCACCCACCGAGTGGACGCGTCGCACGATGCGGCACTTCCGCGGCAACGTCCGCTCGGCCTGCCGGGTGACCCACCGCTCCTGCGGACCGGACGGCGCCTATGCGGGTACCGTCCGGCTGCGTCCTCTGCCGGGACGCGAGGCCGAGCTACGCAACCACCTCGTCCAGACAGTCTTCCCGGAACTGCACGACCGGAGGGCTGTGCTGAGTACCCAACTGTGGGAGAGCGACCCGGGTCTGACCATGATCCACAGCACTGAGCGCGACCTGCGCACAGTGCCGGACCAGACGGCCGACTGGGTTGTCGTCGTCAGTACGTCCGACGCCGGGTCCGTCGGCGTTCAGCTCGACGGACCCCTTTCGTCCCCGGCACTCGAACGAGCCGGAGCGGCTCCTAACGCTCTGGTGGGCCAGTACCGTCTCGACTTCGCCCTGGAACGTGACCACCTCGGCGGGAGCACCGCCCCTGCTTCCGCACATAGTTCCCACTGACCTGCAAACCGGCGTCCGGACACCCCAGTACGCGCCGTTTCCCACCGGCCGAGGAACAGCCGTGCGACCAGCACGCTTCCCCACTGTCCCGGTCAACCCCGCACACCGATACCCGTTCCGCCCATGCGGCGGGAGCGGCCACTCTCACTGCTGACATTCAAAGGAGACTGCCATGCACGAGAACGAACGTCCTCACCGCGGCGGGAGTACGGCCGACGAGGTGTTGCCTGTCGACCGGCACTCACTGCGCCGGGCCGTCTGGGGGTCCGTCGTCGGCACGACGCTCGAACAGTTCGATCTGGTGATCTTCGGAACTGCGTCGTCACTCGTCTTCAGCACTCTGATCTTTCCCAAGGCCAGCCCCACTCTCGGAGTGATCGCGTCGTTCGGCGTCTACGGCGTCGGCTTCCTCGCCCGCCCCTTCGGGGGGCTCTTCTTCTCGGCCCTCGGTGAGCGTCTCGGCCGCAAGTGGGTCATGATGATGACGCTGTTCGTCATGGGCACCGCGACTGCCTGCATGGGACTGCTGCCGACCTACGCGCAGGCCGGAATCCTCTCGCCGATCCTGCTGGTGCTTCTGCGCCTGCTGCAGGGACTGGGGGCCGGCGCGGAGCAGAGCGGCGGCATGACCCTCCTTGCCGAGACCGCACCACTGGGGCAGCGCGGCCGCTACGCCTCCAGCGTGCCCGTCGGCTCCGGGCTCGGCATCGTGCTCGCCTCGGCCGTGTGGGCACTGATCGATCTGCTGCTCACCCACCAGCAGGTGCTCGACTGGGGCTGGCGCGTGGTCTTCCTGAGCAGCGTGTTCGTCACCCTGACCGGCTTCGTCGTGCGCCGCAAGCTCAGGGAGTCCCCCGTCTTCACCGCTCTGAGACAGCAGCGGACGGCAGCACAGGACGCCCCGTTGAGAGGTCTCGTGACAGTGGGCCGCAAACCCCTGGTCAGCGTGGCTCTGATCGTCATCGGACAGATGACGAACGCATACGTGTTCCTCACCTTCCTGGGTTCGTACCTGCTCCACCACCTGGACACCGACTCCGGCCTGGTGACGAGGGTGCTGTTCGCCGGTGCCGTCGCCGCGTCCATCGCACCATGGCTGGTGGGCCGCCTGTCCGACGTTATCGGTCGGAGGCCGGTCGGACTGGTCATGACCGGCATCATGGTGTTGTTCGCCCCGATCGCGTTCCTGCTGCTCACCACCGGATCGACATTCCTGACCTACGTCGCTGTGGTCATCGGGTCTGCCGTCGCGGTCACCGGAACCAACGGCCTGCACTCGGCGTTCCTGCCCGAGATCTTCGGGTCCCGGTTCCGTTACGCCGGCACGACCATGGGGCGGGAGATCGCCGCCGTCCTCGGAGGCGCGTTCGCTCCGCTCATCGCGTCGTCGCTGCTGGCCTGGGCCTCGGGATCCTGGTGGCCGATCGCCGTCTACATGGCGGCGATGGCGGGCATCAGCTTCGTGGCCACGCTGTGCACACCCGAGACCCGCGACCGAGACCTGCTGACCGAGGAAGACGCCTTCCAGGAACGGACCCGCCGCGCCAAGCAGAACCTCTCGGACACGCCGCCCTGGCCTGCCCACCCGTCACGACAAAGGCCGTTGCAGTATTAGTACTCCAGCAGCACTTCGCTATTCCTGCTGGTCAGGTGCCTGATTGTGAGTGTAGTGGGGTGGCGTTTCGCCGGGTGCGGGATCGGTGGGAGTCTCATCCGAAGGAGGGGTTTGTGCTGATCGGCAGCCCGGGGTGGGCAGGGTCTGAGCGTGATCGAGGATCTTGGAACGGGCCTGTGGGCAGCGGAACTTGAGGATCTGTTTCTGCGTGTGGGCGGCAGGTTCTCGCGCGTGGAGCCACGGCGGCGGATGCGGGACTATGTTCGCGGCCTGCTGGGACCGGTCGGCCGTAAGAACGGGTGGCAGCTCGCCGAGTTCGCCGGCCACAATACCCCGACGGCTTGCAGCGGCTCCTGGCCGGGGCCCGGTGGGATCCCGAGGAGATCCGCGATGACCTGCAGGAATACGTCGCTGAGAAGCTCGGCCGGCCAGACGGTGTGCTGATCATCGACGACACTGGGTTCCTGAAGAAGGGCGTCACCTCGGCCGGGGTGCAACGGCAGTACTCCGGCACGGCCGGGCGGACCGAGAACTGTCAGATCGGGGTATTCGCCGCCTATGCCTCCTCCAGAGGCCGTGCGCTGGTGGACCGGGAGCTGTACTTGCCCAAGTCCTGGACGGCCGATGCGGACCGCTGCCGCGCTGCCAAGATCCCCGAAGACCGGGCGTTCGCGACGAAGGGTGAACTCGCCCGCCGTCTGGTGCTGCGGGCGCTCGCCTCAGACCTCCCTATCGGCTGGGTGACCGCCGATTCCGCCTACGGTCAGGAATGGGGATTCCGGCGCTTCCTGGAGGAAGCCGGCGTCGGCTATGTCCTCGCCGTTCCGAAATCACAGCAGGTCAAGTCGCTGGCTGGGATCTGGCGCATCGACCAGCTCATCACCGAAGCCCCCGAGGATGCCTGGCAGCGCGTGTCAGCCGGCGACGGCGCCAAGGGCCCTCGCGTCTACGACTGGGCCTCGGCAAGACTTCCGGTCATCGACTTCTTCGACGGCGATCTGCCCACGCATCGCCGCTGGGTGCTGGCTCGCCGCAGCATCAAGCGGCCCCAGGAGATCGCCTACTACCTGGCCTACGCGCCGACCGCCGTCACGGTCGCCGAGCTGGTGCGGATCGCCGGATCGCGCTGGGCGATCGAGGAGTGCTTCCAGGCCGCGAAGAACGAGTGCGGCCTGGACGAGTACGAAGTCCGTCGGTATCCGGGCTGGTACCGCCACATCACCCTGGCAATGCTCGCCCACGCCTTCCTCGCCGCGATGGCCGCAGCGGCCATCGAAAGGGGGACCGAAGAAACGATCACTGCACCCTCGCGCCCTTCACCGTGGCAGAAGTCCGGAAATTGCTGGCAACTTGCCATCCCCACCCAACACCCCAACACCAGAGGGCTGTTCACGCGCTGAGATGGTCGAGATGGCGACGCCACCACCAAGCCGTCGCCCGCCACTGCCATTACCGGAGCCGAACCCAAACACTACAGGGATCCACCGATCCCGCACCCGGCGAAACGCCACCCCACTACACTCACAATCAGGCACCTGACCAGCAGGAATAGCGAAGTGCTGCTGGAGTATTAGTCGCTGTTGTCGTTCCGGTCCTGAGAGATGCGTGTCGAACGGGAGTCCCGATTGGGTGGTCTCGGAGGCTTGGGCGCATAGAGGTGGGGCCTCCTGAACAGCTCGTTGGTGTCGAATCACCGAGCAACATCAGGAGGCCCCGGTGCCGCAGTGTTCCGTCTCGACGGCAGCACAGTCCAGTTGGGTCGCCCGGGAGTGTGACTGTCTGGCTCACCGGTTCGGAAACGCCGCCGACAACGGAACGCGTCAGCAGTGTTATCCGTCGGACATGACGGACGCCGAGTGGGCTGCTGTTCGGCCACTGCTGCCGGTACCGGGCTGGATGCGCGGGCGGGGCGGGCAGCCGGAGGCGTACTGCCACCGGGCAATACTGGACGCGGTCCGCTATCTGGTCAACAACGGAATCAAGTGGCGTGCGATGCCGGCTGATTTCCCGCCGTGGGACCGGGTCTACGCGTTCTTCCGCCGCTGGCGCGACCATGGCCTGGCCCGGGAGTTCCACGACCGGCTGCGCGGGCAGGTCCGTACCCGTGTCGGCCGGGACAGCGAGCCGACGGCCGGGGTGATCGACTCACAGTCGGTCAAGGCCGATGCCGTCGTCGGCACCGACAGCCGCGGCTTCGACGGCGGCAAGCTGATCAACGGCCGAAAGCGGCACATCGTCGTCGACACGCTCGGCCTGCTGCTTGGCGTGATGGTCACCGCCGCGGATATCGGCGATCGCACCGCCGCGACGGTCCTGCTCCAGCGGGTGGCCGACGCGCACCACCGCCTGGCCCTGGTCTGGGCCGACAGCGGCTACACCGGAAGCCTCGTCGAGCACTGCCTGGCCGTACTCGCCCTGGTCCTGCAGGTCGTCAAACGCAGCGACAACCAGAAGGGCTTCGTGGTGCTGCCCAAACGGTGGATTGTGGAGCGCACGAACGCCTGGCTGATGCGCACCCGCCGGCTGGCCCGCGACTACGAGCGCCGCACCACCACCGCCGAGGCGATGGTCTACTGGTCGATGACCCTGCTCATGACCCGCCGCCTGGCCCGGACACACCCGCAGCAGGCGTGAACCGGCCCGGGCCGGGCTCGGCCAGCCAGCCACGGGCGACCAGGCGTTTCGCCTTCGCCCGCAAGCCCTCCACCCGCGCCGGCACCGCGTCCATACCGAACGATGCGGCCATCTCCTGGCAGGTCAGCGGCCCTTGATGAAGCCGGACACGGTCCGCGAGGAGCTGCACGATGCGCTGGTAGTCCACCGACAGAACCGACCAGCCGAGGCCCTCACGCCACACCGGCACCTGCGATCCCGGCTTCACCGCATCCGCCGGCACCGCCGGCACGTGCTCGCCCGGCGGATCCGGGGTGGTCTTCGTGCTGATGGTCTCGGCGCTGCCGGGTGCCAGCACCGTATCGACGCGCCTGCGGGCGATCGTCCACTCCTGCCATTCCAGCTCGGCCGCGGCCAGCTCGGCCTGGATCCGGTCGGCCTCCTCCCGCAGCCGGCCAACGCGACGACGAGCAGCGAGCTCGTGCTGTTCCAGCAGTCCGACAACCGACGGCATCCCGGCCTCCCCGGCGAGTAACAACCCGACAGGCCACAACTCCCACGAAATCACCGAACCCATGCCTGACCAGCGAAAACGCCGCCCTCAAGTTCGGAACGACAACAGCGACTTAGTGCGTTGTGGCAAAGGGAGTCCCTGTTCGATGAGCAGGGGCTTCTTCGTGTGGCGGGCATGACCGGGCAGGGGTAGGGGCATGCAGCGGACGGCCTGTTGTTGATCGAGGAGGGTGCGATGACGTCGGTGCTGGGGTTGATGGAACGGCGTGAGGCGCGGGCGAGGCAGGAGTTGGAGTCCTGGACGGAGGTTCTGGAGCAGGCTCAGACGGAGGTGGACGCTGAACCGTTCCGGTTCTGGTGGAGACTCTAGATCTTGACGGTGACCTGGGGTTTCTTGTCGGTCAGGTGGTAGTTGGCTTCGTATTCTGCGGGTGGGATGTGGCCTATTTCACCGTGCAGGCGGTGGTGGTTGTACCAGTCGATCCACTCGGCGGTGGCCAGTTCGACGTCGGACAGGGTTCGCCAGGGTCGGCGGGGCTTGATCAGCTCGGTCTTGAACAGGCCGATCGTGGATTCCATCAACGCGTTGTCGTACGCGTCGCCGACGGATCCGATGGAGGCCGCGATGCCCTCCCGCTGAAGGTGCTCCGCGAGGGCGAAGGAGGTGTACTGCGACCCGGCGTCGCTGTGATGGACCAGTTGGCCGGGCCGGTGGCGGTGGCCTTCGCGGTCGCGCTGCCACAGGCCCATCTCGACTGCGGAAAGGACGAGTTCGGTGTGTTTGGTGGTGGCCGCGGACCAGCCGACGATGCGGCGGGAGAAGGTGTCGACGACGAACGCCACGTAGACCGTGCCGGCCCAGGCCGCGACATGGGTGAAGTCCGCGACCCAGGTCCGGTTCGGCGCCTGGGCGACGAAGTCACGGTCGACCAGGTCCGGGGCACGTTCGGCGGCACGGTCCTGGACGGTGGTGACGATCTTCTTCCCGCGGACGGCGCCGGTGATACCGAGTTCGCGCATCAGCCGTTCGACCGTGCAGCGGGCGACCTGGTGGCCCTGCCGGCGAAGATGGTGCCAGATCTTGCGGGCCCCATAGACGCGGTAGTTGGCCTCGAACACCTCCTGGACCAGGACTTTCAGTTCCGCGTCCCGCACCGCCCTGGCGGAAGGCGGGCGGGCCTTGGCGGCGTAGTAGGTGGAGGGCGCGATGCTGACACCGTGCTCGGTGAGCACGGTGCATATCGGCTCGACGCCGCTGAAGCGGTCGCGGTGCTCGTCGATGAAGGTCACGAGCGAAGATGTGGCCGGTCGAGCTCGGCCGCGAAGAAAGCCGAGGCCGCCTTGAGGATCTCGTTCGCCCGCTTGAGCTCGGCGACTTCCTTCTTCAAGGCTTTGACCTGGGCGGATTCCTCCGTTGTCGTCCCGGGCCGGGTCCCGGAGTCGATCTGGTCCCGGCGGACCCACTGGCGCACCGTCTCGGCCGTGCCGATGCCGAGCTTGCTCGCGACGGCCTTCATCGCGGCCCACTCGGTCTCGTAGTCCGGGCGCACCTCGGCGACCATGCGCACCGCACGACGCCGCAGCTCAGCGGGATAAGGGGAGGGACGTGCCATGACTCGATCCTCTCAAAGAATCGAGCCTCCACAGAACCCGGAACGGTTCACGCTGCGCGGGAGCGGGTCGAGCGGGCCCGGGTGGGGCGTGAGGAACTCGTGTCGGTGCTGGCCGAGGAGAGCACGGTGAATACGCCGGTTTCCGTACCGTCCGGTGGCGAGGCGCTGCGGTTGGGGGATCGGGCGGCTCCGGTGCGGGCCACGGTGAGCGGCCGCCGGTGTGGCGGTCGGGCATGGGCGAGGAGGTGCTCAGCGGT
Source organism: Streptomyces sp. ITFR-21 (assembly GCF_031844685.1). NCBI lineage: Bacteria > Bacillati > Actinomycetota > Actinomycetes > Kitasatosporales > Streptomycetaceae > Actinacidiphila > Actinacidiphila sp. ITFR-21. Next base: position 5,931,231 of record NZ_CP134605.1, on the reverse strand, counting down.
GTGTATAGGGAGGTGTTCGCCGCTGCGGTGGCCGCTTCGGGGCCGGTGAACGGGGTGGAGTTGACACGGGCGGTGGGCCGGGAGGCGGAGATCAAGAACGAGGTGGAGAAGATCCGTCACCGTGCCTACGTGCTGGAGAAGCGGGGCTGGCTGGTACGGGCGGAGGACGGACGGTTCATGCCCGCGCCGGGGGCTGTCGGTCGGGGCGCTTCTCCGGCCAGCGCGGGGCGTCTTCGGCCAGGCGCCGGGACAGCCTGATCATGGCTGCCCACCACACCATCTGCTGGTGGTGGTCGGGGCGGCGTTCGTGGTCACGGTTCAGGCGGCGGGAGCGGGAAAGCCAGCTCAGCGTGCGTTCCACCACCCACCTGCGGGCCAGTACGACAAATCCGCGTTGTCCGTCGGACCGGCGTACGACCTCGATCCTCACTCCGTGGCGGGCGAACGCCGCCGCGAGCGCCGGGCCCTGATAGGCGCTGTCGACCCACACCAGTTTCAGCAGTCGGCCCGGCTCGTCCATGAACGTCTCCAGCAGTGCGGGAGCGGCCTTGGAGTCGTGCACATCAGCCGTGGTCACGGTGACCTCCAGGAGGAGGCCCTCGGTGTCGGTCAGGATGTGACGCTTGCGCCCGTCGCGTGACTTGCCGCCGTCGTATCCGCGACTGTCCTCACCGACGGTCTCGGAGGCGTCCACCGACTGGCTGTCGATGATCCCCGCACTGGGTTCGCCGTTGCGGCCTGCGCGTTCCCGCGCTGTGCGGCGCAGGCGTTCGTACAGTTCACGCGCGTAGTCGTAGGACCGCCAGCGGCGGAAGAAGTCGTAGACCGCCCGCCAGTGCGGGAAGTCGACCGGCAGCGCCATCCACTTCACGCCGTTGTCGACGAGGTAGCGCACCGCGTCGAGTATCTCGCGGTGGCAATACGCCTCCGGGCGCCCGCCTCGCTTGAGGAGCCAGGCCGGCACCGGCATCGCGGAGCTGACCTCGGCCCATTCCACATCTGTCATGTCACTGGGATAACAGCCTGCCCGCCGCCCCGCCGCGATCGAACCGAACCGGTGAACGTAGCAGTCACACCCAGGAGTGAGCGAGGTGGACGCAAGCCCGGCAGCCCTGCTCAACTGGTCAGGCAACGGGCTCCCTTGGTCGTGCTGGTGTCGTAACCGCGTCACTACCAAGGGGCCCGTTCTTTCATGCCCGTGGCCGCACTCGAACCTCCGTCCAGAGGATCACCCCCTGCCGCCACCTCGAACGAAATTCGGTTTGCCACAACGCACTTAGGCCCTATGGCCCGCCAGACAAACGACAAAGTGCCCTCGCTCAGCCCGGATCCACCGGCTTGATTCCCGGTTGATTGTTTCGGGGTCGTGCCGGCCGTGTTGGGGCTGAGTTGCGGATTCGGGCATGGGGTGGCCGCTGGTCTGTCCAGCTCTTCCACTCTGTCCACAGGTCTCGGGCCCTTTCGGGCAGGTCGGTCGGGGAGCGTCAGAGGGCCGGTGGTGCATGCACCGTGCTGAACAGCTGGGTGAAGTCCTCGCTCCAGGGCCAGCGCTCAGGCAGGTGCAGGGTGAAGCGGCGGGCGGAGCGGGCCAGGCGGGCGGGCACGTTGATCAGGCGATCACGGATGGTGGCGGTGGTCGCCCTGGCATGGAACGCGGAGGCCGGGGCGCCAGCGGCGCGGGTCAGGTTGTGTGCCAGGGCCGCCAGGGCGAGCCACGCGGCATTGGCCTGGAAATGACCGGACGGCGCGTGGGCGAAGCCGCTGTTCTTGACATCGGCGATCACCTGCTCGACGACAGCGTGCCGGCGGTGATCACGCTCGGCATCCCTCAAGGCGAGCGGGGAGTCGGTGAACGCGGCGTGGTAGCGCCGGGTATCGAAGAGCGTGCCCTGCCCGGCGGGGACGGTACCGGCGCTCAGGCGCTTGACGCGGCGCGTGATCAGTCGGGCGGTAACCTGCTGTTTCTTCGGCTTGGAAGTGAAAGCGGTGTAGCGGATCTCGGCTATCTCGGCGTCGGAGATCGGGCACTGGCCCTCCTCGTCCCAGACCGCTTGGGGATATTTGATCGGTGTCCAGGCGTCCTCGTCGATGCGGGCGATGGTGGCTTTTACGGAGGCGTTCATCCGCATGGTGATGGAGAAGCGGGCACCCAGGGCCCGGCAGGCGTTGACAACGTCGGCGCCGTAGAACGCGGAGTCCGCCCGCAGCACCAGCAGGCCGCTGGCGCCGCAGGCGCGTGCGGTGCGGATGGTCTCAGCGACGAACGCTGCCGCCCCGCGCGCGGAGTTCGAGGGGCCCTTGCGCAGCCTGGTGGCGGCGGTCACGGGGGCGGACAGGGGTGTGGAGACGACGCCGAGCAGTGCATTCAGGCCCTTGACCTTGCTGTATCCGTATCCGGCGCCCTGTTTGGCGTAGCCGTGGGTGCGGCGGACGGTGTCGTCGATGTCCACGTAGGCGGCCTGGTCCGCGCCGGGCAACAGCGGGGTGTGACGGGCCAGTTCGTGCAGGAACCGGCGGGCCACGGCGTGCGGTTGCTTCACATGCCCGTGGGTGAAGGAGCGCAGGAACGACCCCAGCGTAGACGGGGCCCGCACTCCGGAGAACAGGCGGCCCATGGCGCCGTGCCGCAGCCGGTCCATGTCGTCGATGCTGTCGGCGCCCGCGGCCATGCCGCCCACCAGCGACATCAGTTTCGCCGCTGGGAGGGCGCCGGTGCCGTCCTTCGAATCGGGCAGCCGGACGTGCTCGCCGGCCAGCTTGGGCAGACCGCACCGCTCGGCCAGCCGCACCACCGGCTCCAGCCCGCCGTACGCGATCAGGTTCGGATCATCGAACGCGGATGAGACTGCCGCCGCGGCATGGGAAGACTGCATCTCGGAAGTGCCTTGTCGATCGTGCCTGATGTGGTCCTAGACAAACCCCATCATCGCAGGTCGCAAGGCACTTCTTCGTTTCTGGGTGAACCATCCACCAGCATCAAGCCCGTGGATCCGGGCTCAGGTTTGGGAGCGGGGGCACTACTTTTTCATGATGTGATCCGAGTGTCTCCACGACCGGTGCGGTGAAGCTTCTCCGTAAACCTGGACACCTGGAGACTGGGAGTGCCGGGCACGAGGAACTGCGTCGTCTGCGCCGACAGAACCTCCAACAGCAGAAGACCATCGAGGTCCTGAAAAGAGCGACGGCCTTCTTCGCGCGGGAGAGCGACCGGTGAGCGAGGTCTACCGGTTCATCGCGGCGGAGAAGGCCTGGTCAACGACCACCAGGACGGTGCCGAACCTCGCGGCCAGTTTCTGGAAGACGGCCCGCAGCTTGGGCTCGCTGTTCGGCAGCTGCTTGTCGAGGACCTTCTTTCCGGCCGGGGTCGGCCCGTGGCCGTGGTGGGTGCTTTTCCCGACGTCCAACCCGAGGAAGACGCTCACGCTGCCTGTGTCGATCATCGTGTCCCCACTCGCTCAACAGGTGCCGGCCTGGGTGGGGGTGTTGTTCTCGCGCGTCCACGTTATGCAGACCTGCCGCCCGCAGATGGCCGGGCATCGCGCCCGGTCGGGCGATGGCCGGACCTCTCATCAGCGTCTCCGACGGCATCCCTCGGGCCCGGTGACACCACCCCCCAGGTCATCCGATCGACAGGGGGCAAAAGTCATACCGGGCCCGGAGGCCAGCGGCCCTCTTACAGGACCGCGAAAAACATAACGGGGCTGCCGCGGAAGGAAATGCTCACGGCCCGACCGTAGGTATGTGGCCGCCGCGACCAGGGAACATCCGTCGGTAGGAACGGCAGTCCCACTCCCCGGCCGGGAGCACGCAAGGGCTCCGAGGCCAGCTCCCGATGCTTCGCGTGGTGCAGACTGTCTCGAACGTCCGCCGGATCAGCAGACCTGCCTTGTGGAGGTTCAGGCGGATCACCTCGTCGGTGACGGGCATGCTGCTGGCAGGCGTTCCTCCGGCGTTTCGACATCGAGCACACCTTCCGCATGCTCAAGCAGACCCTCGGCTGGACCCGGCCTCGCCTGCGAGACTCCGCAGCCGCCGACTGCCTGACCTGGCTGATCCTCGCCGCCCGCACCCAACTCCGCCTCGCCCGGCCCCTCGCAGCCGACCGGCGCTGGCCGTGGGAGAAGCCGGCGCCCCCGCACAAACTCACCCCCGCCCGCGTCCGGCGCGGGTTCAGGAACCTGCGCACGACGACCGGCTCACCGGCTGGTGCACCGAAACCCACCGCACCCGGCCCCGGACGCCCGCCGGGCTTGAAGAACCGGCGACCCGCAGGCCGCCACGACGTGGGACGAGTCCTCACCGGCAGCGAGCCGTACCAGCGACCCGATCCGGTTAAAAAACAAGCTCAGGCCGCGGATGCGGTGGAGTCGAAGGCACCGGAGAGCAGGGCCTTGAGCCTGCCGCGGGAGGTCCGGGCCAGGACGATGTTCTGGTCGGAGATGTTTTGGGCGTCGATGACCTCCACGTGGTGGAAGACGGGCAGGAGGTGATGGCAGGCCACGAGCCAGTCGACCCGGGCATCGGGACCGTGCGTGGGGTAGGCGAGCATCGTGGGTGCCGCCGCGCCCGTGTCACCGGTGGTCTGCGCGAGGTGGGATCCGATGTCGACCACGCCCGCGCTACGCAGAACGGCGTGCGGGACCTGGTCCATGACCCGTATCCCGAAGGGTCCGATCCGGCTGCAGTGGGCGCGGTGCGGATGGTCGGCGATCTGGTCCAGGACCGGCAGCGGGCACTCGCCGGGGAAAATCCAGTGCGGGTAGGAGAGCAGCAGGTCAGCGGCTGGTACCGCGCCTGCCTGTATGGGTCACCTCCGCTGGCGCGGAGAGCAGGGCATGTTCCTGGCCCTGGCCTGGGCGCTGTGCGGGTCACCTCCGCTGGCGCGGAGAGCAGGCTGGCTCCACGTCACCGATCAGACCGGCGATCGGGTCACCTCCGCTGGCGCGGAGAGCAGGACGCGGTGCGGAGCAGGAAGACGTGGCCTTCCGGGTCACCTCCGCTGGCGCGGAGAGCAGTGGGCTGGCGTACGACGAGCCTGGCCGGAATACGGGTCACCTCCGCTGGCGCGGAGAGCAGCCCCACCACTGGCAGCGGCCGAACGGGCTCAAGGGGTCACCTCCGCTGGCGCGGAGAGCAGGCGTCTACATCGGCGTCTCCGGCGGCCTGCCGCGGGTCACCTCCGCTGGCGCGGAGGGCAGAAGATGACAGCACGGCACAGTCGGGCTTGGAGTGGGTCACCTCCGCTGGCGCGGAGAGCAGGGGCGTTGTGCTGTGCGATGTGGTCAGACGGCCGGGTCACCTCCGCTGGCGCGGAGAGCAGCACGGCCGTCGTCGGCCGGCGGAGGCGGGTTACGGGTCACCTCCGCTGGCGCGGAGAGCAGGTGTCGAGGCGCCCGGTGCCGCCGCGTTCCAACGGGTCACCTCCGCTGGCGCGGAGAGCAGTCCCAATTTCGAGTCGCAGACCGTGGGCGCCACGGGTCACCTCCGCTGGCGCGGATAGCAGACCGGCTTACGGCCTCGCTCTTCGGTCCACCACGGGTCACCTCCGCTGGCGCGGAGAGCAGGTGTCGAGGCGCCCGGTGCCGCCGCGTTCCAACGGGTCACCTCCGCTGGGGCGGAGAGCAGTCCCAATTTCGAGTCGCAGACCGTGGGCGCCACGGGTCACCTCCGCTGGCGCGGATAGCAGACCGGCTTACGGCCTCGCTCTTCGGTCCACCACGGGTCACCTCCGCTGGCGCGGAGAGCAGATCCAGGTCCTCGCCACGCACCGCTTGAGCGACGGGTCACCTCCGCTGGCGCGGAGAGCAGTGCCTCCTCAACCGGGGTGCCCTGCTGGAGCGCGGGTCACCTCCGCTGGCGCGGAGAGCAGGGTGCCTTTCCCTCATGATCGTTAACACTCTCCGGGTCACCTCCGCTGGCGCGGAGAGCAGGCCACCAACGGCCAGGCGACCTGATCCGTCGCCGGGTCACCTCCGCTGGCGCGGAGAGCAGCAGACCCCGGATACCGGCCGGGCAAGGCCGGTCGGGTCACCTCCGCTGGCGCGGAGAGCAGGCACGGGTCGTCGGCCAGCTCGGGCATCTCGCCGGGTCACCTCCGCTGGCGCGGAGAGCAGGATCGCGCCCCTGACCTCGGCCATGCCGCAGGGGGGTCACCTCCGCTGGCGCGGAGAGCAGCACGCCGCACCACCCAGCGCGTCGGGGAGGGGCGGGTCACCTCCGCTGGCGCGGAGAGCAGGAACGGGACCGGCTGAGCACGGCGCAGCTGTACGGGTCACCTCCGCTGGCGCGGAGAGCAGTTCGCGTGGCCGTACTCTTTGCAGTCGTGCGGCGGGTCACCTCCGCTGGCGCGGAGAGCAGCACCGCCTCCAACGATTCGTCTTCGGTCACGCCGGGTCACCTCCGCTGGCGCGGAGAGCAGTGCACGCTGCCGCCCGGACACGACGACGAGGACTGCGGCGACGGGTCACCTCCGCTGGCGCGGAGAGCAGCCTGGGAAGAGTCCGAGCGCGCTGAGACGGAGCGGGTCACCTCCGCTGGCGCGGAGAGCAGGAGGCGGCCGGCCAGCCCTGGGCCATGGTCAACGGGTCACCTCCGCTGGCGCGGAGAGCAGGACCTCAGCGATCTGAACTTCCTCCTGGACCGCGGGTCACCTCCGCTGGCGCGGAGAGCAGCTGGCTCCGTCACCTGCCAGCCCCCGCTGTGCCGGGTCACCTCCGCTGGCGCGGAGAGCAGTCCGGAGGTCCTCGGAGACGGGCCAGTCCCAGCGGGTCACCTCCGCTGGCGCGGAGAGCAGCGGACACCGACCGTCCGGGACTGGACCGACGACGGGTCACCTCCGCTGGCGCGGAGAGCAGGCGCAGTATCAAGGCGTCGCACGTCATCGTGGCGGGTCACCTCCGCTGGCGCGGAGAGCAGTTCTTCCACTCGCCCTTGCCGAGCAGGCCGAGCGGGTCACCTCCGCTGGCGCGGAGAGCAGAGCAGGCACGCGGTGATGGGCGGCGGTGCGGGCGGGTCACCTCCGCTGGCGCGGAGAGCAGGCGGACGCGACCTCTCCGGCCTCCTCGACCAGCGGGTCACCTCCGCTGGCGCGGAGAGCAGTGCACGAGCGGCTGGTCGACCAGGCCCAGGCCCGGGTCACCTCCGCTGGCGCGGAGAGCAGCTCGGCGCGGTAGGCGGCAAGCAGTCCGGTCGCGGGTCACCTCCGCTGGCGCGGAGAGCAGTAGCCGTGCTCGCTCAGCCACCGGTGCGCGGCCGGGTCACCTCCGCTGGCGCGGAGAGCAGGCTCCCTGACCTGCGGCCCTAGAGGGGCCTTGTAATTTCTTTACCCTTGTGGGTGACTGCCTACGGCGGAGCCTCGGGCCGTACCTGTCGGGCGCATGAACGGGATTGTAGGGCCCGTGGGTTGGGGGAGGCGGGGATCGCCGGGGCTGGGGGTGGTTGTCAGTGGGGCCTGCTATCCCTTGAGCATGATGAGTGGCGCTGGTGGGGCGTGGCCGGTGGGTCGAGTGGACTGCCGGATGTGGGGGAAAAAGAAGGGGCTGCCCAGGGTGTACCCGGTGGTCTGCCACATGCTTGATACGGCTGCTGTGTTCCTGGCTTTGTGGGATGGGCTGGTGGGGGAGGGGACCCGGGAACGCGTCGGTGGCGCGCTGGGGCTGGGGGCGGCCGAGGCGCGGGCGGTGTTGTCGTTCTGGGCCGGGCTGCACGATCTGGGGAAGATCACGCCGCCATTCCAGGCGCAGGTGCCCGCGGCGTTCGCCGGGGTGCGGGCGGAAGAGGTGTACTGGTTTGTGCCGGGGGCGGATAAGGAGTGGCAGTTCCGGCATGAGAGGGGGACACATTGGGCACTGGCCAGCCTGTTTGCCGAGGCGGGTTATCCGGGAGGAGGCGGCAGGTCGCTGCGGGGGGCGGTGAGCCATCAGATCGCACAGCTCCTGGGCGGTCACCACGGCCGGTACGGCGATGTGCTCAAAGCCCGGGAGCTGGCGCGGGCGAGTGAGTACCAGGCGGGGCTGGGGGAGGGGGGGTGGGCGAGGCAGCGCCGCGCGCACTTCGCGGAGCTGCGCCGGGTGACGGGCGGCGACGCCGTACCGGAGGCGGGGCTGCCTGCCGAACTGGCCGTCGTGGTCAGCGGTTTGGTGGTTGTGGCCGACTGGCTGGCCAGCCAGACGGATGCGATTGTGCCGCTGATGCCCCCGGCGGACTGGCAGGGAACTCCCGGGGAGATCGATGCCCACTGGCGGCGCACCCGGGCGACGGCCGCAGGCCGGGTGACAGGCGCCCGCCTCGGGCGCGCCACGTTCCAAGCCGACGAGTTCGGCGCGATGTTCCCCTTCACCCCCAATGCTTTGCAGCGCGACCTCGTCGGCCATCTCCCGGAGCTGGTCGCCGGGCGCGGCACGGGCCTGGTGCTCGTCACCGCGCCGACCGGTGACGGCAAGACCGAAGCGGCCCTGTTCGCGGCCTCGTTGCTGGGCCGGGCCGCGGGGGCCCGCGGGCTGTACTTCGCGCTGCCCACCATGGCGACCGCCAACGGCATGTACCCCCGGGTGCGGGAGTTCGCGGAAAACGCGCTGACCGGTGAACGGGCCCTGACGCTCCTGCACTCCATGGCCTGGCTTAGCCCCCTCTACACAGGTGAAAGCGGGGGCGGCGAAGAGACGGGCGGCGAGATCAGCGCCGCGCACACCACCGCGCTGGAGGCCGAGGCATGGCTGCGTGGCGCGAAACGGGGGCTGCTCGCCCCGCTCGGGGTCGGCACCATCGACCAGGCACTCGCCGCGGTCCTGCCCCTCACGTACAATGCCCTTCGCCTGTTCGCCCTGTCCGACAAGGTCTTCGTCGTCGACGAGGCGCACGCGTACGGGCCGTGGATGCACAAACTGCTTACCATCCTGCTGGAGTGGCTGGGCGCCTTCCGTGCCCCGGTCGTCCTGCTGTCGGCGACGCTCTCGGGCCGTACGGCCGGCTCGCTGGTGGACGCCTACCGGCGCGGCGCGGGCTTCCTGGAACCGTCAGCTGTCGAACCGTGCTATCCAAGCTGGCTCTTCGTCGACGGCGCGACGGGCGAGGTCTCCAAGCCCCGGGCCACGGACAGCGAACGTGCCCGCGCTCTCGAAGTGACGGTACGACAGGTCACCTGGGACATTGGCGACGCTCCGCAGACCCCACCGCGTACCGGCGGCCGGCGCCGCGCCCTGCGGGAGGCGCTGAGCCCACTCGCCGAGGACGGCGGTACCGCGCTGGTGTGCTGCACCACGGTTGCCGAAGCACAGGCCACCTACCGGGACCTGTGCACGGGGTACCCGGAACTGGCCGCGACAGAAGGCGGGTTGCGGCTGCTCCACTCCCGCTATCGGGCCGACATCAGACAGCGCATCACCGACGAATGCCAGGCGGCGTACGGGAAGTCGCGGACGCCGGAGGACGCGTCCAGGCCGCGGTCTGCATCCATCCTCGTCGCCACCCAAGTAGTGGAACAATCGCTCGATTTTGACTTCGACCTGATTGTCAGCGATCTCGCCCCGCTGGCCCAGTTGCTCCAGCGTGCCGGCCGCGCCCGCCGGCATGCCCGCGGCCCTCAAGGACGCCCGGCCTGGGCCCGGTCGGAAGATCGGCCCCAGCTGGTGGTCCTCGAACCTGTGGACGCACAAGGCAGGACGGATCGCCCGCGCACCTGGGGATCAGTTTACGACGCCGGCCTGCTCACCCGTACCGCCGGTCTCCTGCACGCGACCCCCGCAGCCGGGATCGCCGTACCCGGTGACGTCCAGGAACTGGTCGACTTCGTCTACGCCGAGGACTTCGTCGACCTGCTCGACGCCGCATCCCAGCGCGAACTCCGACAGATGGACTCCGAACGCCAGGCGGACGAGATGGTCCAGGAACACCTCGCCACCATGGTCGGCATCGACGCCCCCGCGGACGTGGCCGATGATCTGCACCGGCTCAGCCGCCGCGAGGCCGGTGTCACCGAGGAACTGCTGACCACCCGGCTCGGCGCGGACACCGGCCGGCTTCTCTGCCTGTACGAACAGCCCGACGGCAAGTTGACCCTCGACGAGGACGGCAAGGAGGGCCTACCGAAGGACCGCGCACACGGCCCGTCTCGTGCCGAACTCGCCCAGATCATGACCCGCGTGGCGCCTGTGCCCGGCAAGTGGCTGCTGGGGGAGGGCGAGGCCGGTCTCGTACCGCAGAGCTGGGAGGAGCGTTCGATGCTGCGGGACGTGGTCCCGCTGCGAATGCAGCCTGACGGTCCGGGTGTGTGGCGGGGGCGGCACGGCGGGCGGACGATCACGATCTCGGCTGTCGGTTTGGAGGTTGCCTGAGCCTCCGGTCGAGTACGCTGTACCTGACGGACTGACAAGGCGTCATGTCATTACCTCTGACGTGACATGCTTTGGAGCATGGAATGACCCCTGCCCCGTCACCCACCGTGGCCGCAAGGTTGCTTGGGAGGCCCCAAGCGGCCACGCTGGGCTCGCCCGCACCAACGGGCATGAGGAGAGACCTGTCCTGTCCTCCGACGTGACATGCGGGTCACCTCCGCTCGCGCGGAGACCTCACCCCCATTGTGTCCCATCGAAGGAAGCCACCCTCAGTGCCCAGCATGTACAACCTGCTCAACGAAGCGTGGATACCCGTGCGGTGGGCCCCCGGTTCCCACGGCGACAAGCTGCCCGACCGCGTCGGCTTACGCGAGGCTCTGCTCCGCAGCCAGGACATCGCCGGCCTGGCCGTCCCCGAACCTCCGGCCCACGCAGCCCTGTTGAGAATCCTGTATGCCCTCACCGCCCGAGGGACGGGCCTGGACGAAGCAGGCCCCGGCAATTGGTACCGGCGTCGGGAGGCGATCGCGGAGGCGGGCCGGCTTCCCGAAAGCGGGGTCGAGGCGTACTTCGCCCGGTACGCCGACCGGTTCTTCCTCTACGACCCTGACGGCGGACGTCCGTGGATGCAGGATATCCGGCTGGCCGAACAGTGCGACCCGGACAACACTGCGGGTGTCAACAAGCTGATCGTGACCCGCCCTTCGGGAAATAATCACGCCTGGTTCCGGCATGGCAGCGATGCCCGGCCCGACCTGCCGGAGGCGCCTGAGGCTGTGCTGAATCTTTTGGTGTGGCACTACTACGGTCCGTCCGGGCGCTGTTCGGCCCGTGAGGTGAACGGCGTGAAGAGTGCCAGTACGACGGCGGGTCCGCTGCGTACCGCGCTGTCGTACCACCCCGAGGGTGCTTCGCTGTTCGAGACGCTGCTCGCCGGTCTGGTTCCGCCCAAGGTGGCGGTGCGCCGTACCGAGGACTTGTGCCCGTGGGAATGGAACGAGTTGCCCGATCCGGAGAAGCTTCCCGCGCCGCCGGTCGGCCCCTGCGCCCGGCTGACGGCGTGCTCGCAGCATGCGCTGCTGCTCAAACCGGGCGGTGAGCACGGCGAATTGGTCGAGGATGCCTTCATCACCTGGGCGTACCGCAGCGGCCGTGTCGCCCGCGACGACGACTATCTGATCTGGCAGATCAGCAAGCAGGGCAACCGCTACCCGCGTCCCGCCGATTCCCAGCGCGCACTGTGGCGGGATCTGGACGCGCTGCTGCTGCACCGGGTGAATGAGGGTGACGGTCCACAGCGTCCGCTGGTCTTCGAGTCGGCCGAGGATCTGGGGAAGTTGCCGCTGCGGGTGCGGGCGCTGGGTTTCGAGCAGGAGGGCCAGGCGAAGGACACCCAGTTCATGGAGGGGTCCACACCGCCTGTGCTGGGGCTTGCTGAGGAACTGGCGGCATCCTCCCGGCCGGCGGTGGCGCGGCTGCGGCAGTACGGCGAGGTGTACGGACGGCGGCTGGACCGTGCGGTGAAGCGGGCGTGGGCGGCATACGTCGACGACGCGAAGGCCGACACCGGCACGTGGTCGGCCGAGGCGGCGGCCCGTTACTGGCCGGGTGCGGAGACCGAGTTCTGGGCGCGTTTCCGGCGGCTGGACCGTACGGGCAGGGCGCTGGGCGGGGGTCTCAACTTGGATGCGACCCGCTCGGCGTTCCTGCGGCTGGCCGAAGCGTCGTACGACACGGTCACCACTTCGGTGACGCGGACCCTGCGCGGTGCGAAGGCGGTGTCTGAGGCGCGGATCGAGCTCTACGGCGGGCGCCACCGCACCCGTTAGCCGATCCCACAGTTCCCGCCGACTTGCCGGACCAGCCGTCTCCTCATTTCCGATCGGCAGAGAGCCTCCGTATGACCACCCAGACCGAGCCAGACCGCCCCGCCCTTCGTCTCACTCTGCATCAGAAATACGTGCGGCGGATCGAGAACCTCTGCCGCACCGACCCGGGCGCCCGCATCGCCTTGCGCAAAGGGCTGCGGCGCGCCCTGGACGATGGGGCCCACACCCGCGGCATGCACCGGCTGATCACGCCCTGGCTGCCTCAGGGCGCGGAGACTCCGGAGACCGAGCAGCGGGCGTATTACACGATCGCCGCGCTGATCGCCGCCCAGCCCCGCTACAGCTTCGCCGCCGACGGGCCCGAGGATGAGCCTGCCGCGGAGGCCGGGAACCAGCCCGCCGCAGAGCCTCAGAATGATCCGGGCCAGGATGCCGACGGTGAGTCCGAACCGGCGGCGGCCGTCATCGACCCGGCGGCATCTCCCCCCGGGTCGGCCCAGGCTCGGCGCAGATCCTCCGGGAGCAGTCTCGGTATCGCTTTCGCACGTGCCGTCGCTGAGGCGCCGGGCCGGGAGCGGGAGATGCGGCTGTCCACTGCGGAGAGCCGGCTGAACCTGCTCACCCGGCAGAGCGTCAACGGTCTGCACCGGCATCTGCCCGCCAGCGTCGGCTACTTGCGCGGCCTCGACGTACCGGTGGACTGGGCGCGGCTGCTGGGGGACCTGATCGGGTGGCAGGCCGGGTCGGGGCGGATCTCGCGCCGCTGGCTCCAGGACTTCTACTGGTCGTGCGCCCAGTCGGACCGGGATAAGGCGGCCAAGGCAGACGGTGAGGAGGCGGCTGCCGAGGAGGCAGCCGGCCCGCCGGAATGACCGCCGCTCACTGTAGGACGCCTGTCGTGAAGCTCATCTGACGCGTACTTACGTGATCACCGCCCCCGTGATCAACGCTCGCCTGCTGACCTCGCCCGTCGGCCGCGCGCCTACCACCCTCCCGCTTACCGCTTACCGCTGACCGCACCCCGTACGGAGAAACCCTCGTGACCATCACGCCTGCTCGCTTCATCGACATCCACGTTATTCAGTCCGTCCCCTTCGCCAATCTCAATCGCGATGACACAAATTCTGTTAAAACCGTGCAATACGGCAATGTGCTGCGGACTCGGGTGAGCAGCCAGTCGTGGAAGCGCGCGGTGCGCGAGGTCTTCCAGGAGCGTATCGGCCAGGCCGCGCTGCGGACCCGGCGGATCGGGGAGCGGGTCACCCTCGAACTGGAGGGGCGGGGCTGGCCCGCCGCGCTCGCCCGGCGGGCCGGCGGGCACATCGCCGCGGGCAGCAGCATCAAGTTCGAGCTCGCCAAGAAGAAGGACGACCCGGCGCAGACCGTCCCCAACAAGGTTCTCACCAACGCGATGGTCTACGTCCCCGAGGCGGCCGTCACCGAGCTCGCCGACCTGGCCGATGAGCACCGCGCTGCGCTGGAAGCGGCCGGGGAGATCAAGAAGCCGGCCGACAAGAGCGTCCTGCCCAAGGACGCCATCGAACGGGTGCTGCGCTCCCGCAACGGGGTGATCAACCTGTTCGGGCGGATGCTGGCCGAGGTGGACGACGCGGGGGTGGACGGCTCCGTGCAGGTCGCGCACGCTCTCACCACCCACGAGACGGACGTCGAACTCGACTACTTCTCCGCCGTCGACGACATCACCGCCGCCTGGCGGGACTCCACCGGCAGCGGACACATGGGCCACACCGAGTACAGCGCCGGCACCTTCTACCGCTACGCCACCGTCGACCTGCGCGACCTCGCCGCGAACATCGGCGACGAGCCCGCCGCCGCAAGGGAATTGCTGACCGCGTTCCTCGCCGCGTTCATCGAGTCGCTGCCGCAGGCCAAAATGAACTCCACCGCCCCGCACACCATCCCCGACCTTGTGCACCTGTCGGTCCGCAGCGACCGCCCCCTTTCCTACGCCGCCGCCTTCGAAAAGCCCGTCCGGGGCGCCACCGAAGGCGGTTTCGTCGACGGCTCCATCCGTCAGCTCGACACCTACGCCCAGGCCGCCAACAAGCTGCTCGGCGCCGGCCGCACCCTGGCCTCCGGCTGGGCTGCCGTCGAAGCCCAGAAGCTGACCGGCCTCGGCACGCGGCGCGATTCCTTCGGCGAACTGATCACCGAAGCACTGGACACCGCTCTCGGCCAGGAGCACGCCGGGGCCACCGTATGAGCACAGCAACTCTCCCTGCCCCGGACGCTGTTGCCGCCGAACCCGGCCTGCTGCTCCGGCTGGCCGGACCCTTGCAGTCCTGGGGCGAGCACAGCCACTTCAACGAGCGGGACACCGCCGGATTCCCCACCCGCTCCGGGGTGCTGGGCCTGCTGGCCGCCGGACTCGGCCGAGGGCGCGACGAGCCCGTGGACGACCTGACCCGGCTGTCACTGACCGTCCGAACGGACCGGCCCGGCGTGATCTTGCGTGACCTGCACACCGTCGGCGGCGGACTGCCTGCCAAAGCCACCGTCACCACAGCCGAGGGCAAGAAGCGCACCGGCGACACCGGCACGCTGCTCACCCACCGCTACTACCTCGCCGACGCCACCTTCACCGTTGCGCTCACCATCCCCGCCGATGCCCAAGCAGCCGACAGTGCAGCCCTGCTGAGACGGTACGCACAGGCGCTGCGGTCACCGCAGTGGCCCTTGTTCCTCGGCAGACGCTCATGCCCGCCCGAAGGCCCGGTGCTGCTCGGCGCGAGCCGTGACGCCCTGCACCACCTGGTGCACCTTCCTCTCACCGGGTGGCCGCCGCGCGGCGCGCCGCAGCCGGTGGAGTTCCTCTCCGACCGGCCGCTCGACCGGCTGCCGGTGCCCGTACACCTTAACGCCGTGAACAGCGACGACGGCACCCACACCACCGGCGACGTCAAAGACGACCCGGTCTCCTTCCACCCACGCCGCCGCAGCCACCGCGCCCGGCCGCTGTACCGCCGCTCCGTGCATCTATCCCCGGTTCAGTACGCCGGACTCGGCACCGACGCCCTCACACGGCTCAGCACGTATTTGAACAATGAGGAAGGGAGCCTGAGTTGACCGTCTGGCTGACCCGCATCGTCCCCGACCCGCGCTCCCACGACGCCCGCCACGACACCCAAGGCCCCGGGGGGGCCATCAACCTGCACCGCCGCCTGATGTCCCTCTTCCCTGACGGCATCGGCGCCGACTCACGCGCCCAGCTCGGCGTCCTCTTCCGTACGGAGGACACCCCCACCGGAACCCAGATCCTTCTCCAGAGCAGCCACCAGCCCGACCCGGACCGCCTTCCGGCCGGATACGGCACCGCCGTCACCCGCCCGCTCGACCAGCTCCTCGACGCCCTGGCAGCCGGACTCACCATCCGCTACCGCTGCGTGGCCAGCGCCGTCCGCAAACCCGGCGCCACCACACGGGAGCTGTACGACCTGCCCGCCGTCGTCGCGCTCCGCGGCGCGCCGGCCGACGAGTGGTGGTCCCGCCAGGCCGAATCCGCCGGCCTCAAACCCCTCCACGTCCGATCCCAGCCGCTCGACGCCGTCCGCGGCCGCCGCGGCACTCACGGCCCCGCCGCCGAACAGCAACTCCGCCACGCCCGAACCCAGTTCGACGGCACCGCCGCCATCATCGACCCCGACCTGCTCCGGACGAAGATCACCGAGGGCATCGGCCGGGGCAAGGCGTACGGCTGCGGCCTGCTCAGCATCGCCCCCGCACGGAACACCGAATGACCCCACCGCCGCCACCACCACGCAAAGAACGCACCCCGGCCGACGCCCGGCGGCGACTCGCCGCCCCCACCGTCGCGATGCTCCCGCGCATCGCCGACTCCCTGTCCTTCCTCTACCTCGACATCGTCCGCATCCACCAAGACGACACCGGAATCTGCGCCGAAATCACCAGCGAACGCCGCGGCCCCGAGACCGTCTACCTCCCCACTGCCGCACTCGCCTGCGTCCTGCTCGGCCCCGGCACCTCCATCACCGCCCGCGCCCTGGCCACCTTCGCCCGCCACGGCACCACCGTCCTCATCACCGGCTCCGGCGGAGTCCGGTGCTACGCCGCCACCCTCCCCGACTCCCTCACCACCGGCTGGCTCGAACGCCAGGCCCGCGCATGGGCCGACGACGACGGGCGCCTTGCCGTCGCCACCGCGATGTACGAAAAACGCTTCGGCCCGAGCACCGCCCCGACCGGCGCGAACCTCCAGCAACTGCGCGGATTCGAAGGCCAACGCGTCAAGGCCCACTACCAACTCCTCGCCCGCCAGTACAAGATCGGCCGCTTCCGCCGCTCCTACGACCCCGCCTCCTGGGACACCCAGGATCCCGTCAACCTCGCCCTGTCCGCAGCCAACACCTGCCTTTACGGCATCGTCCACGCCGCGATCCTCGCCCTCGGCTGCTCACCCGCCCTCGGCTACGTCCACAGCGGAAACCAGCAGGCTTTCGTCTACGACATCGCCGACCTCTACAAAGCCCAGCTCACCATCCCGCTCGCCTTCTCCCTCCACGCCTCCACCAACCCCGAAGCCGAAGCCCGCCGCTCATTCCGCGACGGCCTGCGCCTGTTCAAACTCCTCCCGCGCATCGTCACCGACATCCAGCACCTCCTCGACCCCGACACCGACCTCCAAATTCCTGACCCCGACGAACAACTCGTCGACCTCTGGGACCCCGTAGCCGGCGCCATCCCCGGCGGCACCAACCACGCCACACCCTAACCCCCAGTGCCGGAGCCCCCCGTGCCTTCAATGATTGCCATCTCCGCAACCGCCGTCCCCGACCACCTCCGCGGCGCCCTCACCCGCTGGCTCCTCGAAGTGACCCCCGACCTCTACGTCGGCACCGTCTCCGCCAAAGTCCGCGATGAACTCTGGACCTCCGTAGCCGCCTCCACCGGCCACGGCACAGCCGTCCTCATCTACCCCACCGACAACGAACAAGGCTTCACCCTCCAAACCGCCGGCCCCCAACGCCGCGAACCCCTCGACTTCGACGGGATGACACTCATCGGCTTCCGCGGAGACGGTCAAGAAAGAGCAAAGCCCCTCTAGAGGGCCAGATCAGGAAGGGTGCTCTCTGCGCGAGCGGAGGTAACCCGGTCATCAGCGAGGCGGGCGGCGAGGTCAGTGCGTGCTCTCTGCGCGAGCGGAGGTAACCCGGTCTGCCCGACCTTCGCGCGGGAGCCCACTGTGTGCTCTCTGCGCGAGCGGAGGTAACCCGGGGACGTGGGTCGCCGGAGGTGCGCTGGCGGTGTGCTCTCTGCGCGAGCGGAGGTAACCCGGTGTTCGCGGCAGGGACCCCTGCGGCGGGCCTGTGCTCTCTGCGCGAGCGGAGGTAACCCGCCGTCGGCTGCTCCGACTGCGAAGATCTGGCCGTGCTCTCTGCGCGAGCGGAGGTAACCCGTCGATACACGGTTCCTCCGCCACATCGACGCGGTGCTCTCTGCGCGAGCGGAGGTAACCCGTCGCCGAAGCCTCGGGCGACTTGGTGAATGCCGTGCTCTCTGCGCGAGCGGAGGTAACCCGATCAGCAGTCGCTTGCCGGTGGCGCTGGGGGTGTGCTCTCTGCGCGAGCGGAGGTAACCCGTCGTCTGCGACCGCGATGGTTCGCCGAACGGCGTGCTCTCTGCGCGAGCGGAGGTAACCCGTACGGGACGGCGGTCACGGGGTGGGCTCCTCGGTGCTCTCTGCGCGAGCGGAGGTAACCCGGATCGGCAAGGCGCCGGCGCAGTGGTCGCAGAGTGCTCTCTGCGCGAGCGGAGGTAACCCGATGGCCGGTGAAGGCCAACCGGTCGCCGAACAGTGCTCTCTGCGCGAGCGGAGGTAACCCGGCGCGGCGTCCGGTCCGGCCGAGGGTGCGGCGGTGCTCTCTGCGCGAGCGGAGGTAACCCGGCGCAGTTCGCCGGTCGGATCATCGCCGAGCGGTGCTCTCTGCGCGAGCGGAGGTAACCCGCTGGGGTACGGCCACGCCTGGGCGTTGGTGCCGTGCTCTCTGCGCGAGCGGAGGTAACCCTGGACCGGGGTGGTTCGCGGGACGCGGCCCGGAGTGCTCTCTGCGCGAGCGGAGGTAACCCGACCCCAGTGCGGTTCGGGTGTGTCCAGAAGACGGCTGATCCAGTTTTTGTAGGGGTTAGTGCTGCGCCGCGGAAGTTCGTGGAGGGGTCAGATCGCTGAGGGGCCGAGGTAGAGGCCGCACGCGCAGTCCAGGCAGTCTTCGGGGCTGGCTGCGGGAAGCCCGCTGGGCAGCACGTTGTCCTGGTAGCCGTCTCGGCTGGCGAGGTAGAGCGCGAAGCCCCAGGTGTGCAGGACTCCGGTGAAGCGCAGGCGGCACAGCGGAAGACGTTCGCCGTCTTTCAGCTCGCCATCCACATAGGCGAATCCGGCCCGGAAGCGGACGTGAACCTTGGCCAGCTGCGGCCAGCGCTCGCCGGCGCGGGTGTTCAGCCGTTCGCGCAGGTGGTGCTGCATGGACTCGGGAGGGTTCTTCGGCACAGCCCTTATCCTGCCGCCCGGGCGGGTCCTCCGCCATGATCACGGATCATGGCGGAGGACGCGGGGCGGAGTGCGGCAGTGGCCGTGGACATCGACGAACAGACGCGCGGAGTGTTGCAGCGGACGGTATCTTCCCCGAAGTCCCAGGTCAGACAGGTACTTCGGGCACGAATAGTGCTCGCGGCCGGCGACGGGACGGGCAACGCGATGATCGCCCGCCGCCTGACGGCGAGTGTGAACACCGTCCGCAAGTGGCGTGGTCGGTTCGCCGAGCAGGGTCTGGACGGCCTGGAGGACACCGCCCGATCGGGCCGCCCCCGTATCTACGACGACATGGTGCGTGTCGCAGTGGTCGCCGCGGCCACCAGCGCCCCGCCGGCCCGGCCGCGGCCTGGACCCACGCGGCGATCGCCGACCAGGTCGCGGGCACCGTGTTCGCGCCGATCTCCGCATCCCAGGTCGGCCGGATCCTGGCCGACCTGGACCTCAAGCCGCACAAAGTCACCGGCTGGCTCACCCGCCGCGACACCCCCGACTTCTGGGAACGCGTCACAGACATCTGCGGCCTCTACCGCGACCCGCCGAGCGGGGCGGTCGTGCTGTCCATCGATGAGAAGACCGCCATCCAGGCCCGCGAACGCCGCTATCCCTCCCAGCCACCGGCACCGGGCCGAACCCCCCGCCGCGAATTTGAATACCGCCGGCACGGCACCGCCTCGATCGTCGCCGCCCTCGACGTCACCACCGGGCAGACCCTGATCGAGACGATCCAGCGCAACAACGCCGCGACCTTCACCGCGTTCCTGAACCGGCTCGACCGGCTCCTGCCCCGTGACAAGGACGTCCACGTCGTCCTCGACAACGGCTCCTCGCACACCGCCAAACACACCAAGGAGTGGCTCGCCGCCCACCCGCGCTGGCACGTCCACTGGACCCCGCCCCATGCCTCCTGGCTCAACCAGGCCGAACTCGTCTTCTCCGCGCTGACCCGCGCGGTCCTGCGCTACGGCGACTTCACCAGCCGGGACGACCTGATCGCAAAGATGGACACCTGGATGATCCAGCGGAACGAACACGCCCGCCCGTTCCGCTGGACTGCGCTTGATCCGCTTTGACGGACATTCGAGATCAGGGGTTCTGCCCCGGGAGGATGTCCATCATGGAGAGCATGGGGAAGAAGAAGCCTCGCTCTCGCCGCTCGTTCACGCCGCAGTTCAAGGCCGAGATCGTCGAGCTTTGCCAGCGCGGTGACCGCTCGATGGGTCAGATCGCGAAGGACTTCGATCTGACCGAGACCGCGGTGCGTGACTGGGTCAAGCAGGCTGAGGTCGACGCCGGCGAGCGGGACGGCCTGACCAGCGGCGAACGCGGGGAACTGGCCGCACCGCGGCGGGAGAACCGCCGACCGCGCGAGGACGTCGACATCCTCAAGCGGGCCACGGCTTTCTTCGCGAAGGAGACCCGGTGACGGTTCACCCGTTCATCGAGGCGGAGAAACACGCAGGTCACAGCGTCAAACGCGCCTGTGAGCTCTTGAAGGTCTCCCGAGCCACCTACTACGCCCGCCGTACCGCGGCACCCGGTCCCCGCGCCGTCCGCGACGCCGGACTGACCGGGCAGATCACCGCCGTCCACACGAGGTCGCGGGGAACTTACGGTGCCCCGCGGGTCCACGCCGCGCTGCAGCACGACGGTGCCGTGTGCGGGCGTCGCCGTGCCGCCCGGCTGATGCGGGCGGCCGGGCTGGCAGGCGTGCATCGCCGACGACGGCACCTGACCACCGTTCCCGATCCGCGGGCCGCCGCCCGTCCCGACCTCATCGCCCGGGGCTTCCAGCCCGACCCCACTGGGCTGGATACACGCTGGTGCGGTGACATCACCTACCTCCCGACCGACGAGGGCTGGCTCTATCTGGCCACCGTCATCGACATCGCCTCACGCCGAATCGTCGGCTGGGAGACCGCCGACCACATGCGCACCGATCTTGTGGCCGACGCCCTGACCGCCGCCTGCCGGCAGCGTCGCCCGATGCGACCGGTGATCTTTCACTCGGACCGCGGAAGCCAGTACACCAGCCGGCAATTCGCCGCCCTGGCAGACCAGTTCGGGGTTCGTCTGTCGGTCGGCCGCACCGGGCAATGCCGGGACAATGCACTGGCCGAATCGTTCTTCGCCACCATCAAACGGGAACTGCTCGACACGCGCACCTGGCCCACCCGGGCAGCCGCACGCATCGCGATCTTCGACTTCATCGAGGGCTGGTACAACTTGCACCGCCTGCACAGCAGCCTCGGCTACCTCAGCCCCGCCGACTACGAGACCACACACGCAGCCTGACCACCACACCAATGGTGCCCGTCAAAGCGGAACAAGCTCAATGCGTGAAGAGCTGGCCACCACCATCCAGGGCACGGTTCGCCTGGTGACCGAGACCGCGGCGACCAGCGAAATGGCGGCCCATGGTGACGCCTGAACAAACCACACCCCCGCAAAGCACTCGCGCCGCCTTCGCCTCCGTCGCCTGCACGCCCCGCGCCGCCCGCGCCTTTGCCCGGGTCACCTTGCGGGCGCGGGGACGGCAGGCCCTCATTGAGCAGGCCGAGGCCGTCGTGAGCGAGCTGGTCACCAACGCCGTCAAAGCCACCCTGCGAAGCAGCCAGGACACAGGCAGGCTTGCCAGCCCCACCCCGGTGAGCCTTGCACTTCTCCTGAACGAGGGCGTCCTGCACATCGCCGTGCAGGACAGCGCCGCCGAACAGCCGGCGCTCCAAGTCCCGGACGAAGACGCCGAACACGGTCGCGGGTTGCTCCTGGTGGCGGCGCTCAGCTTGGTGTTTAACCTCGCACGTCACCCGACCTGCTGATCTGCGGATCTTTCCGGGACAACAGGGGCGGCCGTTCTCCACGCTTCGAGATGTCGAGTCACGAAGCACGAGAGAACGGCCGCTGCATATGAGTCTGCCTGTCCCCGGGGCCGTCGGTGATGCGTTGGGAGTCCTGTCCCGCTTTCGGGTCGAGTTCTACGAGTGTCTGTACGCCCGCGCCGACTCTCTCTTCGAGCTCACCGACGCGATCCTGTGCAAGGACGGGCCCGTGCAGACCTTGGTCGACCTGAGTCTAAAGGCCGAGCACCGACGCGGGCACGGCGCCCTCTACCAGGCGCTGAACACCGGCTGGGCCGAGCCGGCACGGCTGCGGAGCCTGCTGGCCTTGCTGCCCGTGCCGCGTGCGGTCGACGGCCGGATCGTGCTGGCCGTGGACGTCTCCACCTGGTTGCGCCCCGATGCCGAGACCAGCCCCGACCGGCTGTTCTGCCACGTCTACGGACGCGGCCGCAGCAAGGACCAGTTCATCCCCGGCTGGCCCTACTCCTTCGTGGCCGTTCTGGAATCGGGCCGGACCTCCTGGTGCCGCCTGCTGGACGCACTGCGTCTCGGCCCGGCCGATGACGCCGCGGCCGTCACCGCTGCCCAACTGCGCGACGTCATCGAGCGGATCATCGCCGCGGGCCACTGGAGCGAGGGTGCCCCCGAACTGCTGATCGTCGCCGACGCCGGCTACGACCTGGCACGTCTGGCCCATCTGCTCGCCGACCTGCCGGTGGAGGTATGCGGCCGACTGCGCTCGGACCGCGTGATGGCCCGCGACCCGGCCCCGCACAATGCCCGGCCACGATCGGGCCGCCCGCGCATGCACGGTGCTCCGTTCGCACTGGCCAGGGCCACCACCTGGGGCGATCCGCAGACCGAGACCCTTACCGACACCACCCGCTATGGCACCGCAACCGCCCAGGCATGGGACCGGCTCCACCCCCGACTCACCCGCCGCTCAGCCTGGATCACCGACCAGAACGCCGAACTTCCCGTCCTGCACGGCCTCGTAGTCCGCCTCACCGTCGAGCGCCTGCCCGGCGGACGGGATCCTGACCCCGTGTGGCTGTGGTCCTCACGCCCCGGAGCCGACCCTGGCCACGTCGACCAACTGTGGCGCACCTACCTGCGCAGATTCGACCTGGAACACACCTTCCGGCTGATGAAGCAGACATTGGGCTGGACCGTGCCCAAGCTCCGGGACCCGACCAGCGCGGACCTGTGGACGACGCTCATCATCGCCGCACATACCCAGCCGTGGCTCGCCAGACCAGCCGCGCAGGACCTGCGCCGCCCATGGGAACGCCCACTTCCCTCCCGCAAGTTGACACCCGCCCGGGTCCGGCGGGGGTTTCGCAACATCCGCGCGAAGACTGCCCGCCCCGCGGCTGCGCCGAAACCCTCCCGCCCCAACCCCGGACGCCCCCTCGGATCGAACAACCGTGTGAGAGCTGAGGGGCCTCGCATTTTCCGGACAGTGATCTGACAGTTTATTTCACGCGGCTATACGAAACTCCATGTATTCGGCGTGAACTTCTCGCGGTGGGCGGTATCCGACAGCCGAGTGGAGGCGTTTGTGATTGTACCAGAGTTCGATGTATCGGGTGATGTCCTGTCGGGCGTCCTCTCGGGTCGGGTACGTCACGCGGGAAACCCGCTCGTTCTTCAGAGCGCCGAAGAATGATTCCGCCATCGCGTTATCCCAGCAGACGCCGGTACGTCCGGATGACCGGCGGAGCCCGAACTGTTTCAGCGTCGCCGCGAACTCGGCGGACATGTAGTTCGATCCGCGATCGGAGTGGAATATTGCACCGTCGGCGAGTTTCCTGTTCCGCGCCGCGTTGCGGATGGCCTGGGATATGAGAGGAGTTTGGTAGTGGTCGTCCATCGCGTAGCCGATGACTTCCTTCGTGCAGCAGTCGATGACGGTCGCGAGATAAAGCCATCCTTCTCCGGTTTTTACGTAGGTTATGTCGCCGACGAGTTTTTCGCCGGGCGCGTCGGCAGTGAAGTTCCGGCTGACAAGGTCCGGCACGCCGCTGGCTGCGGCCTGGGTGAGCGACCACCGCTTCGGCTCGGGCTGGCAGGGCACCAGAGCCAGCTCACGCATCAGCAGGCGGACCAGCTCCAGGCCGGCGGGGCAGCCCCAGCGGACGAGCTGGGCGTGGACGCGCCGGTATCCGTAGGTGCTGTCCGACATGTCGAATGCCTTCTTGATGAGCAGTTTCAATTCCTCACGCCGATGGGCTGTGGCAGAATCCGGGCGGTTCCGCCATTCGTAATAGCCGGACTTGGACACGTCGAGCCGTTCACACATGAACTCGACGGGATGCGCGTACTCCGTGGTGTCGAGCCGCATCGTCTCGATGAACCCGTACCTGCTCACTACCGGGGATCCTTCGCGAAGTACGCCGCGCATTTTTTCAGGAAAACGTTCTCCATCTCCAGTTCACGGATACGCCGGTCCTGTTCCTTCAGGCGTGCCCGCTCATCCAGCGTCAACGGCGAACCTGCCGCTGGCTCGTTCTGCTTCTGGTACTTCTTCACCCAGCCCCGGAGCGCCTCCGGGTTCAATTCGAGCTCGCGGGCCGTCTCAGAGATGGTCCTACTGGACTGGAGTGCGACCCGGACAGCTTCCTCACGGAACTCCGGGGTGTACTTACCGGGTGGCGCCACTTCGTGCTTCCTCGTTTCCTTCACAGGACAACCCTATTGGGTCCCTGTCCGGAAGCTTCGGGGCACCTCAAGCACCCCGCCACACGCCGGGAAAGACCGCCAAACACGCCGAAACGCTCGACCAGCACTACGGCCGTCGACCATAAAGATCAAGCTTAGACACTCCCTATCGAAGAAGTCCGCCCAATGATCGCCCGGCGCCTGCTCGTTGTCGGCGACAACCCCGACGCCCGGCTGTTCACCGGACCCCGCGGCGGACGCATCACCACCGCCGTCCTGCGCGACGCCACCCACTGGGACGAGGTGGTCAACAAGCTCGGCTACGAGCACCTGGGCCGCCATGACCTGCGCCACACCGGCCTGACCTGGCTGGCCGACGCCGGAGTACCCCTGCACGTCCTGCGAATGATCGCCGGCCACGGATCACTGCAGACCACCCAGCGCTACCTCCACCCCGACCTGCAAAGCGTCGTCCGCGCCGGACACGACCTCAGCACCCACCTCACCGGAGTCCGCGCACCTCCCCCGCCACCGCCGGCTCTGTCCGCAGCCCTCAGGCAGTTGTAGGGAGTGCACAATCCGTACCACGGAGCAGTGATCCTGGTCCCCAGGAAAACGACCGCTGACCTGCGGCTTTTCTTGAGTAACCGTCCCTGCGCGGTCCCCGGGTACTGACGCGTCATCAGATGAATATCATTCCTGACAACAGCGAAGGGCCCGCTGACCTGGCCGAATGCCAGTCAGCGGGCCCTTCCACACCGTCGGGACGACAGGATTTGAACCTGCGACCCCTTGACCCCCAGATTATAGGTTCAAGGGTTTTCGCAGGTCAGACCCATCATGGGTCACAATCAGCCGCGCACCTGAGCTGGTGTTGTTCGGCTGCGCGTATAGCGTGTGGTCCCAAAGTGGTCCCAAGCGCAGGACCGGATCCGAGGGTTACTGACGCCACCGATCGCGGTGCTTCGCTACGCAGGCAAAGTTGATGACGTGCTTCGGGTGAGTGCGGAGCCGGCCGGCGGGCTCACCGTGCCGAACGATCGTGAGGTCGTCCAGCAGGACGATTGCTCCTCCGTCGAACATGACGTGACAAGTGGGGCATAGGCAGAGCACGTTGCCGGTGATGTCCGGCCCGTTGTGCGGGCTACCAAGGGCCTGTACGTGCGCTCCCTCGCTGTAGTTCCCCCCGGGGAGCTGAACCGTTGTGGCACAGATCTGGCAGGCGCCGTCGTACCAGCTCTTTACCTGCCGAGTTACTGCTGTGCTGCGAACGATGCGCTGCACGCTCGTGGTCACGCGCTCGGGGACCTCTGTCCCCGGGGATGGCTGCTCCGGCACAGGCCCGGGGCGCGGTTCGGATGGCTCACGTAGCTCCTGCTGCACCGCTTCGGGAGGTGGGGTGTCGTCATAAGCTTCGAGCCTGAATTGCCAGATGAGGAAGCCGTCTATGCCTGGCTTGCTGCCGTAACTGGTGACCCGGTACAGCCCGTCGTACCGGTACCCGCTGGTGGGAGCGTAACTGGAGCCGCTATGTGCTCCGCGGATCACGCGGACGGGCAGGCCCTCCAAGTGGCTCGTTACCAGGGCTGCGTTGCCTGGGTCGTCAAGGGTCTGATCGCTGACCTGGTTCCTTGAGCCGTCCTGGCCGCCGTGCCCGGTGTAGATGATGACTTTGCCGTAGTCGTCGTCATCTTTGTAGCCACCAGACACGACGATCGACTCGGCGCCGGTCTTCTTCGTCCCGCAGATCCCGGCCTGAAGCGGCCGATGAACGCCGGCCTCGTGGGCAAGTCGGCGACTCTCGTACAGTTGACCGACCTCGACGTTGGGTATCTCGCCAATCATGGCCATAGCCTGCCACCGCGCACTGACAATCAGCTTTTCGCACTGCCAATGTGCCGCATAGGCTGAGCACGCCCTGGGTCGGTGGGTGTTGCGACCCCACAGCACCCACCCGTTGTGGAGGGGGCCAGCCGCGTTCAAGCCGGGCCAGGGGGTAAGCCGCGCGTCCGCTATCACCTCCACCACCCTCCCCCGCTTCCATCCCGTCTGCCGTCGGCCCGCACTTCTGTGGAGCGGGCGTGGTTCAGGGCGTCAAGGTGGAGCGCCCTGCTGGACGTACGACCTTGACGCCCTGGGCCGCGACTGCTCGGCTTGCCCGGGTCGATGGCAGGTGGGATGGAAGCCACCTCCTGCACCCCCACGAACGTGCACCCGCCGGCGGTCCCCCCTCCATCTCGGAGCCTGAGCGCCCCCGCCGGAGGCACCACCCACCACTCACCTGCCGCTTTCTTCTTCCTCCCGTTCCGACCGCGCGTGGGTTGTTGCCCTGGCGTGGTCGGGGGTGCTGGCCTGGGTTCGTCGTGGGTGCTGGCTGTGGTGGCGGGGTTCGGGGAGTGTGCTGGTGTCCGGGTTGTGGTGCTGCCTGGCTGGGGGTTCGTGTTCTGGGCGGGTGGAATTGGTCCAGGATCCGGTAGGTGGAGGGCAGGGCAAAGCGTGTAGCGGGGATCCCGTGTCTGCTCTGCGGGCATGGGGCCGGGGGCCGGGCGGAGCGGGCCGGAGGCAGGAGCGTCGCCCGAGCCCCCGAGCCCCGGGTGGCCGGCATTGGCCGGCCGACTGGTGGTTTACGTAGCGACGGCCTTGGGGCCGATTGCCCCACCGCTGCCGGATGCCCGGAAGGGCAGACCCACCCTGGCCCATCGGACTGCGACCCCGGCACGGGCTGGGTGAGAACACCCCCGGCCGACCGGTCAACTGTCCCTCGTACTCTGGCAATCCGGCGGCGTTGCCCCACGGGCCTGACCCCGTGCCCTGTGTTCCTGCCGTGCTGTACGTCTGTGGCCGGCCGAACGGCCGCCCCGCTCTGCTGCGGTCCCTCCTGGTGGACCCCACAGCGGTCCCCCTCTCCCCTCCTCCGCCCGGCACGGGCGGAGCTTGATGAGGTAGGGAAACCTGTAACAACCGGCGCTGTCGACTGAAGACGCGTTCTTGTGCGGCTGGCCTGCGGACTGCTCCGATAGGCGGCGAAACGGGATCGCGGCTGTTGGGAGCGGACATGAGCGACTTACAGGTGTCGGAGTGGAAGCGGTACGGGCAGGACCGGCTTTACGTGAACCGGGCAGACGGAGAGGCTGTCGCCTGGTTCGACCGGCGGATAGGGCACCTCGAAGTCCTGGTCGACGGCTATCGGGACGCTGCACTGGACGCCCTGGCCCCGCATGTCGCCGCTTCGCCAGCCTCCCCACCACCCTCGGCGCTCCATCCGCCGAGGGCTTCGCTCGGCGGGCCCTCCACACTTTCCCCTGAGTTCGATCTAGCCTCGAACCGGCCCGGCGAAGCTCTGCGCGTCAAGGTACGAGAGTTGTCGCCCGGCGCCTTGGGCCGAGTGCTCGCACACCTGCTGCACCGTCGCACGGAGGCAGATCCCTGGCGGGCCGGGCTGGTCGGTGAACGGATCGTCGGCAAGGAACTCGGTCAGCTCTCGCGCCACGGGTGGCGCACTCTGCACTCGATACCACTACCCCGCCTCGACGCGGACATAGATCATCTCCTGATCGGCCCTGGCGGCGTCTTCACGATCAACACCAAGAACCACCGAGGAGCGAAGGTGTGGGTGGGGGACGACTCGGCGCGGGTGAACGGCGGTGACCCGCATCCCTACGTTCGAAAGATCCGCCGGGAGGCGGCCCGCGTGAGCCACGTGCTCTCTGAGCGTTGCCCGTTCCCTGTCCAGGCGAACGCGCTCTTGGTCTTCGTCGCGCCGGCGACTCTCACGAAGGTTCCGACGCTTCACGACGTAGGCGTCTTGCGCGACCGCGAGTTGGCCGCGATGACTCCGATGACCGGCGTGCTGACCGCCGCGCAGATTGAGACGGCGTACGCAGTGGCTCGCGACCGCCGATCGTGGGAGACCGCTTGAGCCGCTACGCGTCGAAGTCGTACTCCAAGATGTACGACGCGGAGTCGAGCGTCATCTCGTTCACCTCGACTGCGCGGCCCTCGTCGGCGAAGGCGGTACGCACGATCAGGATGACCGGTGTACCCATGGCCAGGCCGAGTCGCTGCGCCTCGTCAGAGGACGGCATGCGGCTGCGGATCTCTTCGCGGAAGTGCACTGGCTTGAAGCCAAGTTCGGCGAGTCGCGCATACATTCCGCCTGGTCCAGTGTCTTCTTGGGTAATGGCCGAGCCTGCTACCAAGCTCGCGGACAGGTAGGACTTCGCCAGCAGAATGGGCTTCCCGTCCAAGACGAACCGTCGGCTCCGTACGCACATCGGGTCACCCGTCATCATGCCGAGCACTTCGGCAATGCGCTCCGGCGACTCTTCCTCCGTCACCTTGAGCTGATCAACCACCAGCGTTCGGTCTTCGGTGTCGATTTCCCAGATCGAACGCCCTTCGCCCCACTGCGACCGAGCAAGCCGCTGGATGCCACGTCGGCGAAGCGGGCGGAAAGATCGCACAAAGACGCCGGCTCCCTTACGGGATTCGGCCACGCCTTCGGTCTGGAGCACGCCAAGCGCCTGCCGGGCCGTCATCCGGGCGACCTCGTAGGTAGCCATGAGGTCGTTCTCTCCAGGCAACCGGTCACCCGGGCCGTACTCGCCCGATTGGATCGCGTCGCGCAGCGCGTCGGCGATCCGCTGGTACTTCGGCTGACGCCCAGCGTCAGGGGTGCCCATGAATGATCTCTCCTCTTCTTCTCTAGACAGCCTAGGGGCTTTGTTCTTCCCGCGGAACGCAGGTACGTCCCGCGGGAAGAACACGTGTCCCCGACCTGGCCCAGCAGTCATCTCTAGAGACGTGTTGACATCTCTAGAGATGTGGCGTTCACTGGAGTCATCTCTAGAGAGGTCGTCCCAGTGGGGGATGCCTCGCTCAAGGGGAACCCAAATGGCTTCGTTCAAGATCGATCTTTCGACGGCCACGGTGTTCGTGGCGACGCCGCCGGTGTCCAAGCTGGTCAACAAGCAGACCGGTGAGGTGGCGATGGACCGGGAGACCGGTGCCCCGCTGATGACCGTGGGTCTGCTGGTGTCGGATGAGGGGCAGGGCGACCTGTACCAGGTGACCGTGCCGAACACGGGTGTCGATGCGACGCTGACCCCGGGCACGCCGGTCGCGGTGACGGGGCTGCGGGCGCGGGACTGGGAGAACGAGTTCAACGGGCAGAAGCGCCACGGGATTAGCTTCCGCGCGGTCGCGGTCACCTCGCTGATGCCGGCGGCTGCTTCGAACGGCCGGGGCTGATCGCCGTGGTGACGGTTCTGGTGCTGACCGGTGCGGGGGTCGCGGGTGTGCTGATCCTGCGCCGGGTCCGGCCGAATCTGTACTGGATGCTGGTCGGGGGTCCGGTGGCCCGGGTGCGGGTGGGTTGGTCGTACGGGTCGGTGATGGACGCGTGCGGGTTGGCGGTTCCTCCGTCCCGTGCCCGGATCGCGGTCGCCAAGGCGTTACGTCGGGAGATGCCGGCGAACCGTCCGCCCAAGCTGCTGCGGCTGCGCACCACCCGGACCGGTCTGGTGGCCCGGATTCGGTTGCAGGCGGGGCAGGACGCGTTCGATGTGGCCTCGGCCGCCGACCGGCTGCGGCACTCCTGGCACCTGCACCAGGTCACGGTCAAGGAGCTGCGCTCCGGCATCCTGGAACTGACCATGACCGGGTATGACGTGCTGGCTCGGGTGCGGGTGCCGGCCCGTGCGAAGCGTTCGGCGCTGCGGGTCCCGGTGGCGATGCGGGAAGACGGCACGCTGCATTACCGGGACTTCCGGAAGGTTCCGCACTGCCTGACCGTGGGCGCCACCGAGTCAGGCAAGTCGGTCTATCAGCGCGGCCTGGTCAAGGAACTGGCCTCGCAGCCGGTCGCGCTGGTGGGCATCGACTGCAAGGGGGTTGAACTGGCCCCGCTGGCCCGCCGGTTTACCGCCATGGCCGACAACCCCGACACCGCCGCTGATCTCCTGGACGCGTTGGTGACGGAGATGACCGACCGGTTCCAGGTCATCCGGGCCGCCCAGCGGGTCAGCGCGGACACCCCCGACGCGGAGATCACCTCCGACATCTGGGGCCTGCCCGAAGCGATACGGCCCGTGCCGATCGTGGTGGTGGTCGATGAGGTTGCCGAACTGCTGCTGATCTCGTCCGCCGCGCAGAAGAAGCGGCGGGAGCGGATCATCACCAGCCTGATCCGGCTGGGTCAGCTCGCGCGAGCCGCCGGCATCTATCTGGAGATCTGCGGGCAGCGTTTCGGCTCCGAACTCGGCGACGGCGTGACCGCGCTGCGGGCGCAGCTCACCGGCCGTGTCTGTCACCGCGTCAACGATGAAGCCTCCGCGAAGATGGCGTTCGGCGACATCTCTCCCGAAGCCCTGTCCTCCGTGCTCGCGATCGTCCCCGATCAGCCCGGGGTAGCGGTCGCCGCCGACACCTCCGGCGGCTGGTCCCGCATCCGCACACCCAACACCACCCTGCGCGACGCGGTAAGCGTCTGCACCGAACACGCCGGCCTCACGCCACTCGTGCCCGCGCTCGCCAACTTCCGCCCGCACCTGGCACCCCTGGCCCCCGGCGCGACCGTGACCAAGCCGGTCCCCGCCACCGCCTGAACCCTCCCCGCACCTCTGGTCGGCGCGACCACGCCACGCGCCAGGTCCCTACCCGCCCCATGCCTGAAAGGAGCCCGGTCCGATGGCCGCACGCAAACCCACCACCCGCACCGCCAAACCCGCCGCGCCGGCCACACCGCCGCCGTGTGAGCCCTGCGACGGCACCGGCCAGGTCGCCGTGACCGTCCGTGTCGGCCGCCGCCACCGCGTTGTCGGAAGCCAGGAAGGCATGTGCCTGGCCTGCTTCGGCACCGGCACCGCCTGAACCGAGAAGGGAGCAAACGCCATGACCAAGCCGGAAGCCGAACGCACCGCCGTGATCGTCGCCGGGGTGGTGATCGTCATCCTGACCACCGCCGCGTTCTGGCTGTCCTACGCCCACCTCGCCGATGTCGCCCGGCACAACGGCCTTGCCGCATCACCCGAACGCCGCTGGGCCTGGCCCGCCACGCTCGACCTGTTCATCGTCGCCGGCGAAGTCCTCATGTTCCTCGCCGCGCTGCGCTCGCGTACCGACTGGTGGGCCATCGGCCTGACCGTCACCGGCTCGCTCGGCTCCATCGGCCTCAACGTCGCCGGCGTCGGCAACGGGCAGCCCCTCCTGCATTACGTCGTCGCCGCCGTACCACCCTTCGCCGCCCTGCTCGCCTTCGGCGCCCTCATGCGACAGGTCCACGGACTCATCCCCGATGCGGAACCCTCGCTCACCAGCACCCCAGCACAGGCACAAGCCGTGCAGCCCCCTGAGCAGGTCACCGTGGAACGCCTGCCCGACGCGGACCCGGCGCCTGTTCCCGAACTGCCCGCCGCACAACCGGCCCCACCGCCCGCGGCCCCTGCCGTGACCGTGCCGGCCGCCCTGGTCGCTCACGCCCGCAAGCTCGCCGACGCCCACCACACCGCGACCGGCCACCCGATCGACACCGACACCCTGCGCACCCGCCTCGGC
Organism: Streptomyces sp. ITFR-21; assembly: GCF_031844685.1. NCBI lineage: Bacteria > Bacillati > Actinomycetota > Actinomycetes > Kitasatosporales > Streptomycetaceae > Actinacidiphila > Actinacidiphila sp. ITFR-21. The sequence goes on along the minus strand of NZ_CP134605.1, from coordinate 5,899,448 downwards.
GTCCCCCCGGCTCTCGCCGACGCCATCGCCGCACAACTCGCCTGAACTGGAGGAACCATCATGCGTCCGTCCACCCGCGCCGCTCTGGAACGGTCCGCCGAACTCACCCGATCCGACCGCCTGGTCGAAGGTCTGGAAACCGGAGAACGCGCCATTACCGGCGCCACCGACAACGAGGCACCCGAAGTCACCCAGTGGCTTCACGACCACGCCGACGACTTCCTGCGCGACCCGGAGAGCTGACCGGTGGCCCGCTTCGAGCGCTTCCGCAACGTCGCCCGGATCGGCCCCGTCAAGGTCGCCGACCACCGCGACCGGCACGGCCGCAACGCCACCATCGCCGCCTGCACCGCCCCGCGCTGCGGCTGGTCCAACGACTACGCCACCCGCTCCGCCGCCGAACTCGCCGCCCGCACCCACACCTGCACCACCTGACCCCGCGAAGGGGGGTGAACCTCATCCAGTACCCCGACGCTCAGCTCCGGGCCAACCACCGCCCGGCCGAACTGATCCCGCCCGGCGTCCACCCCGGACAGGTTGTCGTCATCCAGGCCCCGGCTACCCCGGTCGCCGGCCGCATCCTGCTCACCATCACGATCACCGCCGGCACGGCCTTCGTCATCGTCGTCCTGGCCTACGCGCTCCAGGCGGCCGCCGCCGCCTTCGCCGCTGCCGTCCCGACCGTGGGCGGCGCCAGCATCTCGCTCAACCTCGCGCGCAAGCGCTGACCGGCCTCCGGGGCGGCTTCTACCGCCAAGTTTCCGCCGCCCCGGGCGCCTCACCCCATCCGAGATCCAACGGACCCGAAAGGGACTCACCATCATGCCCCAGCACCGCCACGCCCCAGGACACGTCTGCGCCCACTGCGACGGCTTCCCGTCGGCCGCCATCACCACCGGCAGCCGCAACCCCGACGGCACCCGCCGCACGATCACGGTGGCCTGCCCCGCCTGCAAGGGCACTGGCACCACCACCCCGGCCCGCCGCATCCTCACCACCACCAGCCGGTGACGGCCGTGGCCCTCCTCGACTGGCGCGGCAGCCAGCACTTCGACCACACCGCCGACAAGCCCTGCGTCATCTGCGACAAGCCCACCTTGCTCCGCTCCGACCGGGGCAAGCCCGTCCACAAGGTCTGCGCAGAGAACTGGATCGACGCTCATCCGGTCAACGGGGAGGAACGCCCGTGACCCTGACCGCCGACCTTCCGGCGGGCCTGGACCCGGTCGCCTGGCAGGACCTCCTGCGGATGTGGCCGGGCAACCGGGCTTCGACCGCTGGCAAGACCAGATCACCCGCACCGGAGGCTGCGCCGACCCGATCCACCTCGTCGGCTCGACCACCACCCTCGACCCGGCAACCGGTCAAGTCCTCTACTCCTACGACACGACCGGTGAACCCGGCGGCCGACTCCGCGTCGCGTGCGGCAACCGCCGCGCCTCGCGCTGCCCCGCCTGCGCCTGGACCTACGCCGGCGACACCTACCAGCTCATCCTCTCCGGCCTGACCGGCGGCAAAGGCGTCCCCACCACCGTGGCCGACCACCCCCGGGTCTTCGCCACCCTCACCGCACCCAGCTTCGGCCCCGTCCACAACGGCCCCATACCGGCCGCTGCCGCTGCGGAACCACCCACCCCGACAACGCCCCCGAACTCGGCACACCGCTCGACCCCGACACCTACGACTACGCCGGCGCGGTCCTGTGGAACAACCACGCCTCGAACCTGTGGCGCTACGTCACCATCTACCTGCCCCGTGAGCTGGCGGCCCGCGCCGGCCTCACCCAGAAGGAACTCCGCAACCGGCTGCGCGTCTCCTACGGGAAGGTCGCCGAGTACCAGAAGCGCGGCGCCATCCACTTCCACGCCGTCATCCGCTTCGACGGACCCGACGGACCCGACACCCCGCCCCCGGCATGGGCCACCACCACGCTGCTCGAAGACGCCTTACGCGCCGCCGCCCGCGCCACGGTCACCGTTCCCGCCGCCGGCGACCAGCCGCCCCGCGTCCTGCGCTGGGGCACACAGCTCGATGTCCAGCCCATCGGAGCCTTCGGGCACGGCGAAGACCTCACCGAGCAGGCCGTCGCATCCTACGTCGCCAAGTACGCCACCAAAGCCGCCGAGACCACCGGCACCGTAGACCGCCGCATCGGGGAACCCGCCGAACTCGACAAGCTCCCCGACCTGCCCGACCACACCCGCCGGCTCATCCAAGCCTGCTTCGACCTCGACGCCCTGTACCCCGACAGGCGGCTATGGGCCTGGGCCCACATGCTCGGCTTCCGCGGCCACTTCTCGACCAAGGCGCGTCGGTACTCCACCACCCTCGGAGCACTCCGCCAAGCCCGCGCCGACTACCGCGCCGACCAGGAACGACACGAACGCGGACTGCCCGACCTCGACGCCGATCCGGACGCCTCCACGCTCGTCATAGCCCACTGGGCCTACGCCGGACACGGCCACACCCCCGGCGAATCCTGGCTCGCCGAACAGATCCACCGCGACATCACCCAAGCACGCGAAACCGCACGCCAAGCACGCGCCGAGATCAGCGAAGAGGGGGACTGGACGTGAAGCGACTTCTGACGACCACTCAGGTTTCCGGCCTGCTGCGAGTGCTGCCGGGCACACAGGTTGCCGGTGACGCCGCTCCGGACCTGCTGCACGGCGGGTGGTACACCACGGAGGACGTAGCGGACCTGATCGGTGTGGACCCCTCGACGCTGCGGCGCTGGCGCACCTCGACGCCCTTGCAGGGACCGCCGTTCGTGCGGCTGACTTCCCGCGTGACCATGTACAGCGTGCCGGACGTGGAAGCGTGGCTGTCCTCCCGCCGGGTCGTTCCCGGGACGGCTGCCTGATGGCCGCGCAGACGCCTCCGCAGGGCGTGAAGCTCTCGACGGACATCGAGTACCGGCCCGGCAATCCCAATCCCCACCGCGCGCGTGTGCGCTGGTTCGACCCCCAGACCAAGAGGCGCCTGTCGCGGTCGGAGATGCTGCCGGACGAGAAAGCCGCCCAAGCCTGGATCGACCGGATGGAGCGGGCCGCTAACCGTGGCATCACGCCGGCAACCGCCACCATGACGCTGGCCGAGTACGGAGATGAGGAATGGGACCTGGCCATGCGCGGGCTGGAGGCCAAGACCATGGACCCCTACCGGGCCGGCTGGCGCCTGCGCGTCGTGCCGTCGCTCGGACACATCCCCGTGCAGGTAATCACCAACGGCGTGGTGGACCGCGCGGTGTACGCCTGGATCGCCGACGAGTGCAGCCGCTCGACTGTCAAGAACAGCCTTGCCGTGCTGGTCCGGGTGATGGAACAGGCGGTGCGAGACGGGATCATCGACCTCAACCCGGCCCGGGTCGTCGGCTGGCAACAGGAGTACAAGCGGGCCGAAGACGAGTTGGACGACCCGCGATCGCTCGCCCTGCCGGACTGGGACGCGCTGGATCGGCTCGCCGTGGCTCTTGTCGCACGGTCGGCCGGCGAGTTCGAGGGCTGGGCCGATGTGGTGCGGTTCGAGGCTTGTACGGCTACTCGGATCGGCGAAGTCTCCGGGGTCCGGGCGGGCGACATCAACCGCGAGGAATGGACCTGGGAAGTCTGCCGGCAGACCACCCCCGGGCCCGGTGGACTGATCGACAAGGGCACCAAGGGCAAGCGGCGCCGCACCGTGCCAATCATCCCGGAGATCCGCCCCATGGTCGCCCGGCGGCTCGACGCGGCCGGCCGCGATCCTATGGCCCGACTTTTCACCGGCCCCCGCGGCGGGCGTATCAGCACGGCGGTACTCCGTGACGCCACGCACTGGGACGACGTGGTGTCGCGGCTCGGATATGAGCACCTACGCCGGCACGATCTACGGCACACGGGCCTGACCTGGATGGCTGACGCGGGAGTCCCCGTGCACGTCCTGCGGAAGATCGCCGGACACGGCTCGCTCACCACCACACAGCGGTACCTTCACCCGAGCCGGCGCTCGATCGACCTTGCCGGCGCCGCGCTCTCCGCGCACCTCAGCGGTGACAAGATCCACTCCCAGATGGCTCCCAGTGGTCCCAAAGTGGTCCCAAGCGAGGCACCGAGACGGCACCTGCGAGTCGTCCGCTGAAGGCGTCCCCAGACGTGAAGAAGCCCGCTGAGCTGGAGATACGATCTCCGCCAGCGGGCTTCGTGCACCGTCGGGACGACAGGATTTGAACCTGCGACCCCTTGACCCCCAGTCAAGTGCGCTACCAAACTGCGCCACGTCCCGGTGCTTGGTCGGCCCGGGGTGGTGGGTCCGGGTGACCGTGCATGAGAAGAGTAGCGCACCTCGAGGGGTGGTTGCTCGCGGGGCGCGGGGGTGGGCCGGGGGCTCAGAGGCCGGGGGCTCAGAGGGGATGAGTAGGGGTACTCATGTGGGGGCGGGCCGGGCGGGGGATCGTGGGGCTATGTCGAAGGTGATTGCTCAGCAGCAGACGACGGCGGCGTATGCCGCGCAGGCCGCGATCTCGTTCGGGCTGGCGCTCGGGGCGATGGTGGTGGGGGTGGCCTATCTGCCCGTGGAGGGATGGGTCCGGGCGTTCTTGGGGGTGGGGTTGCTGTACGTGGTGACAGCCGCGTTCACGCTGGCGAAGGTGGTGCGGGACCGGCAGGAGGTCGGGCAGGTGGTGAGCCGGGTAGACCAGGCCCGGCTGGACAAGCTGCTCACGGAGCATGATCCGTTCAAGGTGGACGGGCTCTGATCCCGGGCGGCCCGGACGCGGCCCCGGCGGAAAGACCCGCTCGGGGCCGCGTCCGGGTTCGGCCCCCGGCCCCCGGTCCGCGCCCCCTTGGCGGGGAGACCCGAGCTCGGGTCCGTGCGCGGCTTCGGGGCCGCGTCCGGGGCCCCGTCCGCGGCCGGGCCGTGGGTGGGGTGTGTGATGTGGGATGTGGGGTGTGGGGTCCCGTCGGCGGGATGCTTCGGGACGGGTGCGATCCGGCGACGGTGGGGCTGATCCGATACGGGAAGGGTCCGGTTCCAGGATCGCGCCATCGCCCGCGCCGAGGGCCCGCAGGAGTGTGCTCGGCGCCCCGAGACCGTGCCGCGCGGCTCCGCCACGCGGCTCCGGTTCACGCCGTCCCGCTCGCGGCTCCGGTTCGCGGGGCCCCGCACAGACTCCGGTTCGCGGGGCCCCGCTCACGGCGCCGTTCACGCGGCCCCTGCTCCGGCCGCCCCTGGCGGCAGCTCGCCCCTGGTCGGCGGTCCGCCCGCCAGCCTCCCCCGCTCCCCCACCCCGCTCGCCCGCCGCGCTCAGTCCGGGTCCGCTGCGGGTGGCGATGGCAGGGTGGACGGGTCCAGGGAAGCGCCGGCCATCGTGTCGCCCGACGGGTCCGTGCCCGCGCCGGCGGAGACCGTGGACGCCTCACCCTGGGCGCCCGGGACGCCGGTCACCGTCGCCACGCTGCGGGACGCGGTGTGGCGACGGGCGTCCTCCGCGCTGTTCTGGGCGCCGAGGCTGCCGAAGTAGAAGCCGGCCACGGTGGCGAGCACGGTCATGAGCGAGGTCACGATGGTCTTGCGCAGGTCGCCCGAGTCCGAGCCGGAGGACAGCATCGTCACGGCGAGCGCGAAGCCGACCAGTGCCAGGATGAGCAGGGCGATGACGCTGCGGGTCAGGCCGCGGACACCGCGCGGCTCCCGCAGGTCCCGCAGGAAGTCCCGGACGTCCTGGTCGGCGGCGGCCTGGTCGATCAGCCGGTCGGTGATCTGCCGCCGCCAGGCGGTGGCCTGGCGGATGTCCAGGATCAGCGGGAGGACGGCGATGCCGGCGACGATCACCACCACGGCCGCGATCAGTACGAAGGACGACCGGCCGCCGAGGCCGGAGATCGGTCCGGCGGCGGTCGTCGCCACGCCGTGGACAAGAGTGTGCGCCATCTCGGAATCCCCCCGAAAGCTCCAGGGCGGGCATGGTCCCAGCGGGCCGGTCAGCGGGTCAAGTACCCGGCCCGGCGGGGCGGTTCGGCTCCCGCAAGGTGCGGAGCGCTCCGAGCCGCGGTGACCGCCGCCCGCCGGACCGTACAGGCGCCGGACCTCGCGCCGTACCGCCGCCCCGTCCCGAACCGCGGCAGCCGCGCGCCCGCCACCCCGCACGCCGCTCGCCGCACCCGCACCCACACCCACACCCACACCCACACGAACGGCGGACCCGGTCCGTGCGCCCCTCCCCCTTCGTCCTGCGAAAGAATGTACGGACGGCGGGCCGATTCGCCGATCGTCGGCCTGGCCATCCGGGGCGGAGCCGAGCAAAATCGGACGTGAACCACCAGAATTCCCCAAGAAGGCACCCCGAGCCGGCGCAGCCGCAGGCCGCGGGGGCCGCGGACCCGAGGAGCAGCACGATGCAGCAGGCGCCGCCGGACGGGACACTTCCCTACTACGAGGACGTGTCGCCCGGCACGGGAGCGGTGCCCGCGCGGGCCTGGTGGTCGGTGTCGGACGCGCGGCGGGTGAACCTCGGCGGGACCTGGCGGTTCCGGCTGTCGGCGACCGCGACCGCCGAGGACGACTCCTTCGCGCGGCCCGGGTACGACGCCTCGCGCTGGGACGTGCTGACGGTGCCAGCGCACTGGCCGCTCCAGGGGTACGGGCGGCCCGCGTACACCAATGTGCGCTATCCCTTCCCGGTCGAGCCGCCGCGGGTGCCGACGGAGAACCCGACCGGCGACCACCTGCGGATGTTCGACCTGCCGGACGACTGGCCGGGCGGGGCGGCGGTGCTGCGGTTCGACGGGGTGGACTCCTGCGCCCGGGTCTGGCTCAACGGCGTGGAGTTGGGGACGTTCAAGGGCAGCCGGCTGCCGGTGGAGTTCGCGGTGGGCGAGCAGCTGCGGCCGCGCGGCAACGTACTGGCGGTCCGGGTGCACCAGTGGTCGTCGGGCAGTTATCTGGAGGACCAGGACATGTGGTGGCTGCCGGGCATCTTCCGGGACGTGACGCTGATCGAGCGGCCCGAGGGCTCGGTCACCGACTTCTTCGTGCACTGCGACTACGACCACACCACCGGCACCGGCACGCTGCGGGTCGACTGCGAGCCCCGGGGGACGGTTACCGTACCGGAGTTGGGCCTGGACATCCCGACCGGTGAGCCGGTGACGGTGCCCGTCGAGCCGTGGTCGGCGGAGCTGCCACGGCTGTACGACGCGGAGTTGGCGACCGAGGGCGAGCGGATTCCGCTGCGGATCGGCTTCCGTACCGTGGCGGTCCAGGACGGGGTACTGAAGGTCAACGGGCGGCGGATCCTGTTCCGCGGGGTGAACCGGCACGAGTTCGACCCCGATCACGGCCGGGTGGTGGACCTGGAGACGATGCGCCGCGACCTGCTGCTGATGAAGCAGCACAACGTCAACGCGGTCCGTACCAGCCACTATCCGCCGCATCCGGCCTTCCTCGACCTGTGCGACGAGCTCGGGATGTGGGTGGTCGACGAGTGCGACCTGGAGACGCACGGCTTCCTGGAGGTGGGCTGGCGCGGCAACCCGGTGGACGACGAGCGGTGGACGCCCGCGCTGCTGGACCGGGCGGCCCGGATGGTGGAGCGGGACAAGAACCACCCGTCGGTGGTCATGTGGTCGCTGGGCAACGAGTGCGGCACCGGGCGGGGGCTGGCCGCGATGGCGTCGTGGATCCGCGGGCGGGACGCGGACCGGCCGATCCACTACGAGGGGGACTGGTCCTGCGCCGACGTGGACGTCTACTCGCGGATGTACACCGACCACGCCGAGACCGAGTTGATCGGGCAGCGGGCCGAACCACCCCTGGCGGACGCGGAGTTGGACCGGCGGCGGCGCGGCATGCCGTTCCTGCTGTGCGAGTACGCGCACGCGATGGGCAACGGGCCCGGCGGTCTGACGGAGTATCAGCGGATCTTCGAGACCTACGAGCGCTGCCAGGGCGGCTTCGTCTGGGAGTGGATCGACCACGGGCTGCGGCGCAGGGCCGCGGACGGGACGGCGTACTACGCCTACGGCGGGGACTTCGGCGAGGAGGTGCACGACGGGAACTTCGTCTGCGACGGCCTGGTCTTCCCCGACCGGACGCCCTCGCCGAGGCTGGTCGAGTACAAGAAGGTGATCGAGCCGGTACGGCTGACCGGGGACTGCGGGCGCGGCACCGTGACGGTCACCAACCGCCATGACTTCGCCGATCTTTCGGGGCTGGCGTTCCGATGGGTGTACGAGGAGGACGGCGTGGCCCGCGACGGCGGGCGGCTGACCGTGCCACCGCTCGGGCCGGGCGGGAGCGCGGAGTTGGGGCTGCCGGGGCTGTCAGGGCTACCGGGCGCCGATGACGCGTCGGAGGCGTGGTGGACGGTACGGGCGGTGCTCGCGGAGGACACCGCGTGGGCGCCCGCCGGGCACGAGGTGGCCTGGACGCAGTTCGAAGCGGCCCCCCGGCCTGCGCCCGTCAGGCGGACCACGGCCGGCCGGGGCGGACCGCACACCCCGCGGCGGGCCGGGGACGGGGTGATCGTGCTGGGGCCCGGCGCCTTCGACGCGGCGAGCGGCAGGCTGACGCGGCTGGCCGGCCTTCCGGTGCAGGGTCCGGTGCTGGACGTGTGGCGGGCGCCGATCGACAACGACCGCGGCCGGGACATCCATCCGGACGGTCAACTCGACCGGCGGTGGCGGGAGTCGGGGCTGCACCGGATGCGGCACCGGATCGCGCGGGTCGGTTTCGGCGGGGATACTTTGACCGTGGCCACCCGCGTCGCGCCCGCCGCCTCCGGGCTGGGGCTGCTTACCGTCTACTCGTGGTCGGCGACCGGTGACCGGCTGCGGCTGGACGTCCAGGTGACGCCGGAGGGCGACTGGGACCTGCCGCTGCCCAGGCTCGGGGTACGGATGGGGCTGCCGCCGGCGCTGGACACCGTCGCGTGGTACGGCGGCGGCCCCGGCGAGGCGTACCCGGACACCCGGGCGGCCTCCAGGATCGGCCGCTACCGCGCCACCGTGGGCGCGCTGCAGACGCCGTACGTGCGCCCGCAGGAGAACGGCGCGCGGGCCGACGTGCGCTGGGCGGAGCTGCGCGGCGCGGACGGCGCGGGGATACGGGTGGCGGGCGCCCCGGCCTTCTGGCTGACCGTCCGGCCGTGGAGCACGCAGGCGTTGGACGCCGCCGGGCACACCCATGAGCTGCGTGCCGAGGAGACCCTGTGGCTGCACCTGGACCACGCGCTGCACGGCGTCGGCAGCCACGCCTGCGGCCCTGAGGTGCTCCCCGCCTTCCGCCTGGCGGCGGCCCCGGCCGCCTTCTCCTTCACCTTCACCGAAGCCACCGCGTCCGCACCCGCGTCCGCACCCGCGTCCGCACCCGCTACGGCCGCCGACACCCCCGACGCCCCGGAACCCCGGTAGGCCCGCGGCCCCTCAGCCGGACGGGCCCCGCGCTCCCCCGCCCGCCCCCCGCGGGCCGGGGTCCGGGCGGGGACGCGAACCGGGTCGCGGGCGCGAACGCGGACACAGCAGAAGCAGCAGACGCGGCAGACGCGGCAGACGCAGACGGGAGCGCGGCCGGGTCCGGCCGCCTCGCGGGCCACATCGGCCGGCCCCGCAGGCTACTTCGGCCGGGCGACCTCGTAGCCGCCCTCGCGGTCGTCCCGGTCGGTGGCGTCGGAGGCCGCGGACGGGGGGAACGCCGGCCAGCCGCCGGCGGGCGGGAGGGCCACCTCGCGCCACCACCAGTCGTCGGGCCGCGGGACGGCGGGCTCGAAGGGCGCGCCGACACGAGGGGTGGCGATCGCGGCGCCGACCTCGCGGGCGGCGGCCACGGTGCCCTCGGCCGGTTCGGCCCAGGGGTGCTGGGCGAGGTTGAAGGTGCCCCAGTGGATGGGCATCATCACGCCGGCCGGTGTGCCGCCGGACAGGTCGACGTGCGCCCGCATGCCCTCGGCCGGGGTCATGTGGATGTCCGGCCAGAACTCGCTGTACGCGCCGATCTGGATCATCGTGGCGTCGAACGGGCCGTGCTCGGCGCCGATGTCGGCGAAGCCGGGGAAGTAGCCGGTGTCGCCGCTGTGGTAGATGCGGTGGGTGCCGTCGGTGACGGCCCAGGACGCCCACAGGGTCTGCTGGCGACCGCGCAGCCCGCGGCCGCAGAAGTGCCGGGCCGGAGTGGCGGTCAGGGTGAGGCCGGCCACCTCGGTGGACTCGTTCCAGTCCAGTTCGCGCAGCCGCTCCGGCGGTACGCCCCAGTGCTCCAGGTGGGAGCCGACGCCCAGCGGCACCGCGAACAGCACGTCGCCGCTGATCAGCGCGGTGATCGTCGGCATGTCCAGGTGGTCGTAGTGGTCGTGCGAGATGACCACCACGTCCAGGCCGGTGAGGGACGCCAGCGGTACGGGGGTGGGGTGGATCCGCCGGGGTCCGGCGAAGGCGAAGGGCGAGCAGCGCTCGCCCCAGACCGGGTCGAACAGCACCCGCCGGCCGCCGATCTCGGCGAGCACCGAGGAGTGGCCCATCCAGGTCAGCCGCAGCCCGGAGCCGGGCGGCTCGGCGATGTCGGCGAGGGTGGTGGGATGCACGGGGATGGGGCGGGCGGGCTTGCGGGACAGCCTGGCCTCCTTGCGGAGGTTGGCCGGCAGCGACTTGATCAGGCCGCCGCTGGGGACGCTGCGGGCCCCGACAGGGTTCACGAAGGCGCCGTCCGCGTAGTTCGGTGAGCGCAGGATGCGCTCCAGCCGGGCGCCGGCGGGGTCCGCGCCGAAGGGTGCGGGGCGCAACTTCACAAGGCGGGACGGCGGTCGGCCGGCTTCGGTCACGGGACCTCCAGGCAAGTTCGTCGGGCGGCGGGTTTTCGCCGGTCCCATTATGCTGCGGCGCCGAAGATCGGGTGGGCCCCGGCATCGCGCAGCGTCATGCCCCTGGTACGGCTTCGGCCCGCCGTACGACCGCACAGCCGGACGCCCGAACCGCCGCGCCGCCGGTCAGCCCGCCAACCCCCTGCGTTCCAGCAGCGGTTCGACTCTCGGCGGGCGTCCGAGGACGGCCTGGAAAGCCTGCATGGGGTCCACGCTGCCGCCCTTGGAGAGGAGTTCGCGGCGGAAGGTGTCACCGCTCGCGCGGCGCAGGCCGCCGTTGGCACCGAACCACCCGACGGTGTCGGCGTCCAGGACCTCGCTCCAGATGTAGGAGTAGTAGCCCGCGCTGTACTGGCCGTTGAAGACGTGGGTGAAGTAGGGGGTGCGGTAGCGCGGCGGGATCGCCGGCAGGTCGAGGCCGGCCCGCCGGAGGGCGGCGGCCTCGAAGGCGAGGGGGTCGCCGGGGTCGGCGCCGGCGGGCAGGGTGTGCCAGGCCCAGTCGAGCAGGGTCGCGGCGAGGTACTCGACCGTGCCGAAGCTCCGGCCGGAGCGGGCCGCCTCCCGCATCCGGGCGGCGGTGGCCTCCGGTATCGGCTCACCCGTCTCGTGGTGGGTGGCGTAGCGGGTGAGGACCTCGGGCCACAGCGCCCACATCTCGTTGACCTGGGAGGGGTATTCGACGAAGTCGCTGGGCACGGCGGTACCGGCGAAGAAGGGGTGGTGCACGGCCGAGAACAGCCCGTGCAGGGCGTGCCCGAACTCGTGGAAGAGGGTCCGCACCTGGGCGAGGGTGAGCAGCACGGGCTCGCCGGGGGCGGGCTTGGGGATGTTGTGGTTGTTGACGACCACCGGCCGGGTGCCGCGCAGGGCGGACTGTTCGACCAGCGCGTTCATCCAGGCGCCGCCGCGCTTGGAGTCGCGGGCGAAGAAGTCGCACAGGAACAGGCCGAGGCCGCTGCCGTCGGCGTCGAAGACCTCGAAGACCCGCACCTCGGGGTGGTAGCCGGGCAGGTCGGCGCGCTCGGTGAGGGTGATGCCGTACAGCTCGCGGGCGGCGTGGAAGACGCCGTCGCGCAGGACCTTGCCGAGTTCGAAGTACGGGCGCAGCGCGGCCTCGTCGACGCCGTGGCGCTCTTTGCGGAGCCGGCCGGACCAGTAGGCCCGGTCGCACGCCTCGACCGGCCCGCCGGCGAGTTGGGCCAGCGCGTCGGCCTCGCGCCGGGCGTCGGCGACGGCGGGCGGGACCAGCCGGGCCAGCAGGTCGGTGACGGCCTCGGCGCGGCCGGCCGTCCGGTCGGCGACGGCGTACGCGGCGTGGTTGTCGTAGCCGAGCAGGGCGGCGCGTTCGGCGCGCAGGGTGGCGATGGTGACGGCGAGCGGGCCGTTGGTGTCCTTGGCGCGGTTCAAGGAGAGGTCGAGCAGGCGCGCGCGGACCTCACGGTCCTCCAGGTCGGCGAGCTCCGGCTGGTTGGAGAAGTTCTTCAGGCTGATCGCCCAGCGGCCCTCGTGGCCCAGCCTGCGGGCGTTCTCGGCGGCCGCGGCGACGGCGGCGCGCGACAGGCCGGACAGCTGGGCGGGATTGTCCAGGACGAGTGCGTCAGCGGCGTTGGCGGCCAGCACGTTCTGGCCGAAGGCGGTGCAGGCGGCGGCGATCCGGGCGTTCAGGTCGCGCAGCCGCCGCTGCCCCTCGGCGGGCAGTTCCGCACCGGCCCGGCGGTAGACGGTGTAGTAGCGCTCCAGCAGCCGCAGCGAGACGGGGTCGAGGCCGAGCGTGTCGCGCGCGTCGTACAGCGCCGAGATACGGGCGAAGAGCGGTCCGTTCAGGTGCACGGCGTCGTCGTGCGCGGCGAGCATCGCGCTGATCCGCGGTTCGGCCTCGCGCAGCGCGGGGGTGAGGTGCGCGGACGCCTGGTTGTGGAAGACCGCGCGGACCCGGGCCAGCAGTTCGCCCGAACGCTCCAGTGCCAGCAGCGTGTTGTCGAAGGTGGCGGGCTCGGGATCGCCGGCGACGGCCTCCACCTGCGCAAGGTGCTCGGCCAGGGCGTGTTCGAAGGCGGGCAGGTAGTGCTCGTCCCGGATCTCGGCGAACTGCGGCAGCCGGTAGGGCAGGGGGCTGGGGCACAGCAGGGGGTTCGTCGTCACCTGCGCGACCCTACGCCGCGGGGCGCGGACGGAGAACGGCCCGCCCGGCGGGGGCCGGGCGGGCTCGGGACGATGGCGGTCGGTCTCGGCGGGTCTCGGCGGGCCGGCCCCGGCGGGGCGGGCCCGGCGCCGTCAGCCGCTCTTGCGGCGGAACTCGCGGGGGCCGCCGGCGCGGCCGTGGGCGCCGTGGACCTTGGACTGGTCGGGGCCCGCGCCGGCGGTGCCGCCTTGCCGGGCGCCCTGCTTGCGCAGCAGAGCCTCGCGGAACTTCCGCTTCACGTCGTCCTCGTCCTCGGCCGGCTCCGGTGTGCGGGGCGCGGTCTCGGGGTCGTCGGCCGCGGCGGCGTCCTGGGGGGTTGCGTCAGGGGCCACACTGGCCTCGTGCTCTGGGTCGGTCATACCACCAGCGTCGCATGTCCGGGGCCGACCGCCCACCCGATATCGCGTGCCGAGGCGGCGCGTGTACGGTTCCGGTCACCACCTCCGAGGAGGATCACACCCATGACCTGGCTGTTGTACGGCGCCACCGGGTACACCGGCCGCCTCATCGCGCGCCGCGCCGCCGCGCAGGGCCTGCGGCCGGTGCTGGCCGGCCGGAACGCCGCCAAGCTGCTGCCGCTTGCTGCCGAACTCGGCCTGGAGCACCGGGTGTTCGGGCTGAGCGAGCCGGCCGCGATACGCCGTGGGCTGGCCGGGGTGGACGCGGTGGCGCACTGTGCGGGTCCGTTCGCGCGGACCGCGCTGCCGATGGCGGCGGCCTGTATCGAGACGGGGACCCGGTATCTGGACATCACCGGTGAGATCGACGTCTTCGAGTCGCTGTACGCGCTGGGTCCGCGAGCGGCGGCGGCCGGTGTGACGCTGCTGCCGGGCGCGGGCTTCGACGTGGTGCCGACCGACTGCGTGGCGGCGCTGCTGGCCGCGCGGCTGCCGGACGCGACGCAGTTGGACCTGGCCTTCCTGACCGGCGGCGGGCCGAGCCCGGGTACCGCGCGGACGGCGCTGGAGGGCGCGGTGGGGGGCGGCCGGATCCGGGCCGGCGGGGAGATCCGCAGCGTGCCCTTCGGCTCCCGCCAGGTGCGGGCGGGCTTCGTCTCCGGGCCGCGCACGGTGGTGTCGGTGCCGTGGGGCGATGTCAGCACCGCGTACCACTCGACGGGTATCCCCGACATCACCACGTACACCGCGCTGCCGGGGCCCGCGCTGGCCGCGACCCGGGCGCTCAGGCTGGGGCCGCTGCGGGGCGCGGTGTCCGCCGCGGTCGGGCGGCTGGTGCGCGGGCCGGGCGAGCGGGCGCTGGGTGCCTCCAGCTGCGAGGTGTGGGGGCGGGCCCGGGACGCGGCGGGCAACACGGTGACCGCGACGCTGACCGGGCCGAGCCCGTACCGGCTGACCGCGGACGCGGTCCTGCGGATCGTGGTCCGGCTCGCGGAGCTCCCGGCCGGCTTCCAGACCCCGTCGCGCGCGCTGGGCGCGGACTTCGCGGGCACGCTGGACGGGGTGACGGTGGCGGTGGCGGCGCCGCGCTGACCGGGTCCGGCCGCCCGCTCCGGGGCGGCGGGCGGCGCGGCGCGGTCAGAGCTTGCGGGCGACGGCGCCGTAGAAGCCGACCCGGCTGACCTCTTCCGGGGTGGGCACCTTCCCGGGGCGCCACAGGGGGACCTGGACCAGGCCGGGGTCGAGCAGTTCGAAGCCGTCGAAGAAGCCGAGGATTTCGGTGCGCGGGCGAAGGTTCAAGGTGGCGGTGGCCTTCTCGTAGATCTTGAAGACCTCGGGCATACCGGCCTGGTGGAAGTCCGCGGTGCCGTGCGAGAGCACCAGGTAGCTGCCGGCGGGCAGCGCGTCGCGCAGCTCGGCGACCAGTCCGGCCGGGTCCTCCTCGTCGGTGATGAAGTGCAGGACGGCCACCAGCATCAGCGCGACCGGCCGGTCGAAGTCGATCAGCTTGCCGATGGTGGGGTGGTCGAGGATGGTACGCGGCCGGCGTATGTCACCGAGGAAGAAGCCGGTGTTGCCGGTGCCGGTGAGCCGGGCGCCGGCGTGGGTGGCCACGATCGGGTCGTTGTCGACGTAGGCGACGCGGCTGTCGGGGGCCACCGACCGGGCGATCTCGTGGGTGTTCGGCGAGGTCGGGATGCCGGTACCGATGTCGATGAACTGCTCGATGCCGCTGTCGGCCAGGAAGCGGACCGCCCGGTGCAGGAACTCCCGGTTGCCGCGGGCCCCGGGGACGATGTCGGGGATCAGGTCGATGACGCGTTGGGCGGCCTCCCGGTCGACCTCGTAGTTGTCCCGGCCGCCGAGGTAGTAGTCGTACATCCGCGCCGGGTGCGGCCGGCTGGTGTCGATCTCGTCAACCGGGAATCCCTGGTCGGTCACGCCGTTCTCCGCTCTGGCCGGGTCGCCGGCCGGTCGTTCAGTCGGTCGGCCTCCCCCGGACGGGCCGGGGGAGGCCGGGAAGCCGGTCGGCCGACGGCGGCCCCGGGGTTCGGTCAGAGCTTGCGGCCGACGCCGCCGTAGACCGAGATGCGGCGGACCTCGGAGGGCTCCGGCGGGGGGCCGTCCGGGCGCCACAGCGGCACCTGGACCAGGCCGGGGTCGAGCAGTTCGAAGCCGTCGAAGAGGGCCTTCACCTCGGCGTGGCTGCGGGCGGTCAGGCTCGCGGTGGCCCTCTTGTAGATCTCCAGCACCTCGCCGACGTGGTCCTGGTGGAAGTCGCCGGTGGCGTGCGAGAGCACCAGCAGGCTGCCGGGCGGCAGCGCGTCCCGGTAGGCGGCGATCATGCCGGCCGGGTCCTCGGCGTCGGTGACGAAGTGCAGGACCGACACCAGCATCAGCGCGACCGGCTCGTCGAAGTCGATCAGCTTGCCGATGGTGGGGTGGTCGAGGATGGTACGCGGCTCGCGCATGTCGCCCAGGAAGAAGCCGGTGTTGCCGGTGCCGGTGAGCCGGGCGCCGGCGTGGGTGGCCACGATCGGGTCGTTGTCGACGTAGGCGACGCGCACCTCGGGCGAGACGGCGTGCGCCAGCTCGTGGGTGTTCGGCGAGGTCGGGATGCCGGTACCGATGTCGATGATCTGCCGGATGCCGCTCTCGGCCAGGAAGCGGACCGCCCGGCCGAGGAAGTCGCGGTTGGCGCGGGCGCTCGCCGGCACCTCGGGGGCGACCTCCAGGATGCCGTGCGCCGCCTCGCGGTCGACCTCGTAGTTGTCCCGGCCGCCGAGGAAGTAGTCGTACATCCGCGCCGGGTGCGGCCGGCTGGTGTCGATCTCCTCGACGGGGAATCCCTGGTCGGTCACGCCGTCCTCCGCTTCGTCACTGCCTGGTGCTGGTTCCGCTGGTGGTGCGCGCCCGGCGTGCGGCGGGCGGTGATGGGTGTCGTCATGAGAGGAGGAAGTCCGCCTCGCCGGCCTTGGCGCCGAGGATGAACGTGGTGATCTCATGGTTGGTGTAGATCAGGGCCGGACCGTGCGGGTCGGTGGACTGCCGCAGCGCCACCCGTCCGTCGTTGAGCTTCTTCGCCTCGACGCAGGACCCGCCGTTCCCACCGCTCCAGGGCTTCCGCCAGCCGTCGACCCCCAGTTCGGTGGCGGGCATCCCATTGTAAACGCCGTCGTACACGGCTTCGTAGAAGTCCTCGTACGCGTATACGCCGTCGTAAAAAGCGGCGTCCCCGCGGTCGTTGGTGATGCGATCCATGGTTCAGATCTCCTTGCGCATGCCATCGAGGATGGCTTTGGTGCTCTGTGCCGGCGCGGCCTGCGCGCACATCCGGTCAAGTGCCTCCAGGAAGGTCGACACGTCGTCCCGTTCGTCGAAATAGACGCCGCCGACCAGGCTCTCGGCGTACGCGATGTCGGGGATTTCCTGGAGGTGGAACCGGAAGATGTGGAACGGCCCGTACATGGCCGGGTGCGGCCCCGCGGCGAACGGGATCACCTGCAGCCGTACGTTGACCTGTTCGGTGGCGTCCATCAGGGCGTCGATCTGGTCGCGCATGACCGCCCGCCCGCCGATCCGCCGGCGCAGTACCGTCTCGTCCATCACGACCCACAGCAGCGGCGGCGCCTCACGGCGCCGGAGCAGCGCCTGGCGCTCGATGCGCAGGGTGACCAGCCGGTCGATCTCCTCCGGGGCCGCGTGCGGCATCCCGGCGCGCAGCACGGCGCGGGCGTAGTCGGGAGTCTGCAGCAGACCGGGGACGTAGTGCGGTTCGTAGGCGCGGATGACGGCGGCTTCGCCTTCGAGGCTGACGAAGGCGCTGAACCAGTCGGGCAGCACATCGCGGAAACTGTGCCACCAGCCGGGGCGGTTGGCCTCGCGGGCCAGCGCGAGAAAGCCGCCGATCTCCTCGGCGGAGGTTATGCCGTATGTGGTGAGGAGCTTTTCGACGTACGGGAGCTTCAGCCCCACTTCCGCCTTTTCCATCCGGCGGATGGTGGCGTGTGTCACGTCGAGGGCGCGCCCGGCTTCCTCGTAGTTGAGGCCCGCCTGTTCCCGGAGATCCTGGAGGCGTTTCCCGAGCACCATGCGCAGGACGGTCGGAGCACCACCCGGCCGCGGGTCCATCACGAGCCTCATCCTCCAACTTCCTTGGCTGGCAAGCAGTGTGTCATGTCGTCCGCGCCGGGCGACAGCGCGTCCAGGCGGTTCTGCAAATTACAGATCGGAACCTTGCCATGTGTCCGTCACGGGCCCCATAGTTGCGGCGTGGTTCCTTCACTTGACGCCGTACGGCACGACAGCCGGGACGGCGTCGGCTACCCCGGCCGCCGCGACGTGTTCCGGCTGCCCGCGCTCAGTGCGTCCGTGGCGGACGCCCGCGGGCGCGTCCGGGCGTGCCTGACCGAGTGGGGCGTCGACCCGGAGTTGTGCGACGACGCCAGCCTCGTGGTGACGGAACTGTTCACCAACGCGGTACGGCACACCGACAGCGAGAAGATCACCTGCGCGTTGCAGGTCTGCGGTGCGGTCGTCCGGCTGGAGATCACCGACCAGGGCAGGGGAACCGGGGTCCCCGAGCCCTGTGCCGCCGAAGCCGACGAGGAAGGCGGGCGCGGGCTGCTCCTGGTGAGCGTGCTCTCGCTGGCCTGGGGATCGGACCCGGCAGACGGCGGTACCGGGCGCGTGGTGTGGGCCGAACTGGCCCCGCACCACGCGCCTTGACTTTCCCCGGCATCGGGTCGGGCTAGAGCGGCAGCAGGTCGGGCCGCTTGGGCGCGACCGCGTCGCCCGAGGACTCCCCGCGCAGCCGCCGCCCGATCCAGGGCACCAGGTGCTCGCGGGCCCAGACGATGTTGTCCCGGCGCACCTGCGACGCCGGGCGCCGCGGCTCCGGCGCCCACGGCTGGTCCGGGTCGGCCGGCACCTCCAGACCCAGCACCTGGGCGGCCCGCAGCGCGACCCGGGTGTGCCCCTCAGGCGACAGGTGCAGCCGGTCCGGGCTCCAGGCCCGCCGGTCCTGCACCGAGCGCAGCGACCACAGGTCGAGCACCGGGCAGTCGTAGCGGTCGGCGATGGCCCGTACGTGGGCGGTGTAGGTGGCGATCCTGCCGCGCAGATGGCGCAGCACCGGCACCTCGCGGGTGTCGAAGCCGGTGCAGACCAGCACCGTGCCGACCGCCGAGCCGAGGTCGGCGACGGCCGCCTCGAAGCGTTCCGCGATGGCGTCGGGGTCGCTGCCCGGCCGCAGGATGTCGTTGCCGCCGGCGCAGAACGTCACCAGGTCCGGGGCGAGTTCCTTGGCCCGTGGCACCTGCTCGGCCACGATCCGGTCGAGCAGCCGGCCGCGCACCGCGAGGTTGGCGTAGCGGAAGTCGCCGGGCGGCGCGGATCGCGCCCGCCGGTCGGCGAGGAGGACGGCGAGCCGGTCGGCCCAGCCGAGGTAGGTGCCGTCGGGACCGGGGTCGCCGACACCTTCGGTGAAGCTGTCCCCCACCGCGGTGTACGACCCGATCACGTTCTTGCCGTCGGGCCTGCCGCCCGCCTGCGTATCGTCAGCCACGTCAAGCCATCCTGCTCCTGCGGCCCCGGCCTACGCGACCGTAGGAAGGCGGTACCGCGGCGTGATTCATACCACCGGGCCGGGCGGGCCGGGCCCGGTACGGTCGGACCGGGTCGGACCGGGTCGGGCGGCCGCATACCGGCCGGTACCACGTCACCTCGCTGCCGTATCGTCGGCGTTGCCCCAGGGCCGGCCCCAGCCCCCGGCCCCAGCCGCAACCGAGGAACGAGGAGCGCCGGTGACGCAGGAAGCGCGGCAGTCCGCCCCGACCGGTCCAGAGCCGGAGCCCGAACTGACAGGTGTCCGCAACTTCCGCGACGTCGGGGGCCTGCCCACCCGCGACGGCCGCCGGGTCCGGCCGGGCGTGCTGTTCCGCAGCGGCCACCTCGCCCACGCCACCGCCGCCGACACCGCCTTCCTCACCGGGCTCGGCCTGCACACCGTCTTCGACTTCCGCAACGACAACGACATCGCGCTGGAGGGACCGGACCCGGTGCTGCCCGGCACCCGCAACCTCAACCTGCCGCTGAGCGACCCCGCCGAGGGGCACGGCTTCTGGCGCACCGTCCGTGACGGCGACGTGGCGACGCTGCGCGAGCTGCTGGGCGGCGGCAGGGGCGCAGCCCGGATGGCCGCGGCCTACCGCAGGCTGGTCCTGGAGCGCACCGGCGAGCACTCCCGGATGCTGGCGCTGCTCTCCGAGCCGCGGGATCCGGCGGTTCCCGCGCTGCTGCACTGCGCGGCGGGCAAGGACCGGGCGGGTACGGCCATGGCGATCATCCTGCTGGCGCTCGGTGTCGAGCGGTCCGCGATCGAGGCGGACTACCTCAAGAGCAACGCCCGAGGGCGCCGCTACAAGGTGGTGCGCGGCGACGGCACCACCGGCGCGGCGATCGACCCGGAGGTCGCGGCGCTCATCGGGGCCCTGTTCGAGGCCCGGGTGGAGTACCTGCGGACGGCCTTCGACACCGTCGACGAGCGGTGGGGCTCGGTGGACCGCTACCTGGAGGAGGGCCTGGGCCTGACCCCGGAGCGGCGCGAGCGGCTCCGGGAGCGGCTGCTCACCAACTGACCGGGCGCCGGACGGGGTCGCCGGCGGCGGGAAGGCGCGCTTCCCGCGGCGGGGGCGGGCGGTACGCGAGGGGGCCCGCCGCGGCACGCGGGGCCGGCTCACCACCCGCCGTCCTCCTCGGCCGCCGCGTCCCGCGCGTTTTGGGTCTCCCTCGCCGCCGGCCAGGGCGGTCCGCCGCCCCGCAGCACGGCCTGCTCGGGTTCGGCCACCCAGCCGGCGGCCAGTACCAGGCCGCTGGTCCGGTGGACGGCGAGGAAGCCGAACGGCCGCTCGAAGTCGACCGAGACGGTCCTGGCCCGTTCCCGCGGCGCCGCTCCCCCGGCGGCCAGTGCGAACGCGGTCACCGCGGCCGCCTCGAAGCCCTCCGCCCGGAAGGCGGCGGTCACCGCCTGCCGGGCCTGGCCGACCGCCAGCGGGATGTCGCTGATCCCCGGGAAGTGGCCCTGCCCGGGGTCCGCGGCGCCGACCAGGCCGAACAGCTCCGCGCGGGCCAGCAGGTCGTGGTCGGCGCCGACGGTGAACGCGGGGGTGCTCACCGCCAGTGTCGCCTCCGGCACCGGGCTCGCGACGTATCCGACCTTCACGCCGGGTCCGGCGTCGCCCTCGGGCAGCAGACTGCCGGGCACGCTCTCGTACGCCCCCGCGAGCGCGAGGGTGCCGGCCTCGATGACGGCGCCGGGCGCCTGCTCGGGCCCGCCCAGCAGCAGGTGCACGTCGATGCCGCCGTCGCCGCGCACCGCCAGCACGGTCAGCGGCCCGCGCGGGGTCGCGGCGACGGCCACCTCGTCCAGGTCGGTGTCCAGGCGCCGCAGCCCGGCCAGTTCGCGCCGCTGCCAGGGGCCGGACTCCGGCCGCATCCAGCCGGGTCGGAACGGCTGCCGCCACGCGGTCCGCACCGACAGCGCGCTGGCCAGCACCAGCAGCGTCTCCGCGGAGACCTCCAGTGGCAGCCGCGGTACCAGGCCCCCGGTGCCGCGGTCCGCCCACGCGTCCAACGCGGCCCGGTCGGTGGCCGGTTCGCCGGTGAGGCGGCCGGTGACGGCGGGCGGCAGCCGGCTGAGCCACTCCTCGCGCGGCTTGACCTCGTCCCTGGTCCACACCCCGAGGGCGGCCGCCAACCCGTCCTGGGCGCCGAGGATTTCGAGCAGCTCCCGGCCCCTGGCGATCGCGGTGGGCGGGCTCACGCCCAGGGCGGCCGCCAGTTCGCCCCGGGCGGTCCCCTCGGCGGCGCCGCCGAGGAAGGCCAGCAGCGGCCAGACGCCGACGGCGCTGAGCACGGTGTTCTCGCCCGGAACAGCCGACTCCCGCGCCCAGCGCGCGGTCAGTTCGTTGACGGCGAGCACGGTGCCGGCGAACACCGTGTTCCCGGCCGCCGCGCCGGCCGCCACCGCGTCGTACCCGCCATCGGCCACAGTGCCTCCTGGATCACGACCTGTTGGCGACCGCCTGCTTGACCAGGGTCCGCCCGAAGTCCCACATCAGACCGCCGCCACCGTGCGCGTCGTCCATCACCTCGGTGAAGGCGGTGACGAAGCGGTCGACGTCCGCCTCGTCGACGATCAGCGGCGGGATCAGCTTGATGACCTCCAGGTGGTCCCCGGAGACCTGAGTGAGGATACGGTGCCGCTGGAGCAGCGGCACCACCACCATTTGGGCGAACAGGCCCTTTCGCGCCGTCTGGAGCATCGTCCAACGGCTGCGCAGGCCCAGGGACGTGGGGCGGCCGAACTCGATGCCGATCATCAGGCCCCGGCCGCGCACCTCCTTGAGCAGCTCGTACCTGTCGGTGAGGGCGGCCAGCCGGGTGCGCAGCAGGTCGCCGTTGCGGCGGGCGCCGGCCACCACCTGCTCGTCGTCCATCACCGACAAAGTGGCCAGACCCGCCGCCATGGCCTGGGCGTTGGAGCCGAAGCTGGCGGAGTGCACCAGCACCCGGTCCATCGAGGAGTAGACCTTCTTGAAGATCCAGTCCCTGCCGAGGGTGGCGCTGATCGGCACATAGCCGCCGGACAGCGACTTGGCGACGCACACCAGGTCCGGCTCGACCCCCTCCTCGTGCTGGTAGGCGTAGAAGTCGCCGGTCCGGCCGACGCCGGTCTGCACCTCGTCGGCGATGAGCAGCGCCTTGTGCCTGCGCAGCAGTTCCTGGGCGGCGGGCAGATAGCCGGGCGGGGCCGCGTGGACGCCCTTGCCCTGGATCGGCTCGACGATCAGGGCCGCCACGTCGCCGCGCTTCAGCTCCTTGGCCAGCGCGTCCAGATCGCCCAGCTCGACGGCGGTGTCGGGCAGCAGCGGGGCGAAGCCGTCCCGGAAGCCGCCCTCGCCGTTGACCGACAGCGAGCCGGTGGTCAGGCCGTGGAAGGCGTGGGTGCAGTAGAGCACCCTGGGCTTGCCGGTGGCGTAGCGGGCGAACTTCAGCGCGGTCTCGACCGCTTCGGTGCCGCTGTTGCCGAAGAACACCCGGTCCAGGTGCGGGGAGTACGTCAGCAGCTTCTCGGCGAGCAGGCCGGGCAGCGGCTGGCAGTCGAAGCGGGTGAGGTCGGGCAGCCCGGCGTCGAGCACGTCGTGCAGCGCCTTGCGGACCACCGGGTGGTGCCGGCCCAGGCCCATCACGCCGAAGCCGGCCAGCATGTCGAGGTAGTCGTTGCCCTCGGCGTCCCAGAAGTGGGCGCCCTCGGCCCGCTCGTAGTACTTGTCGAAGCCGATGGTGTGCAGCATCCGCGGCAGCTGGTGGTTGAGGTGCCTGGAGTGCAGGTCGTAGCGCTCGCCGCCGCGTTCGGCGAGCAGCGTCGCCAGATCGAAGCCCTTGGGCTGCCCGCCGGCCGCCGGGGCGGCCCCGGCCCCGGGTGTCGCGTCAGACGATGTCATCGTTCACCTGCTCCTTGCGTGGGTGGATCCGTACCGAAGTATGCGCGGGAATCCGTCCGGGGACGTCGGCGGTCCCGGTGCGTTCCGCGACACGTGTCAGGGTGGCACCGATCCGGCCGGCGATCCCGGCCGGGGTCAGCCCGATGTCGGCGAGGATCTCGCCGCGTCCGGCGTGCGCGAGGAACTGCGGCGGGATGCCGAAGTCGCGCAGCGGCACGTCCACTTCGGCGTCGCGCAGCGCCTGGGCGATCGCGGCGCCGACGCCGCCGACCCGCCCGTTGTCCTCCACGGTGACCACCAGCCGGTGCCGGGCGGCCAGTTCGGGCAGCGCGGGATCGACCGGCTTGACCCAGCGCGGGTCGACCACCGTGCTGGTGATGCCGCGGGCGGCCAGCAGCTCGGCAGCCGCCAGGCAGGTGGCGCCGAGCGCGCCGACCGAGACCAGCAGCACGTCGCCGGCCGCCGGTTCGTCCCCGGACGCCCGTACGCCGCTCGCCCCGGCCTCTTCCGGGCGGCGCAGGACGTCCATGCCGCCGATCCGGCCCACGGCGGGCAGCGGCTCGCCTGCGGTCTCCTTGGGGAAGCGGACGACGGTCGGCGCGTCGGACACGTCCAGCGCCTCGCGCAGTTGGGCGCGCAGCTGGTCGGCGTCGCGCGGGGCGGCGATCCGCAGGCCGGGGACGACCTGGAGGATCGACATGTCCCACATGCCGTTGTGCGAGGCGCCGTCGCTGCCGGTGACGCCGGCCCGGTCCAGGACGAAGGTGACCCCGCACCGGTGCAGCGCCACGTCCATCAGCACCTGGTCGAAGGCCCGGTTCAGGAACGTCGCGTAGACCGCCACCACCGGGTGCAGACCGCCGGTGGCCATACCCGCCGCGGACGTCGCCGCGTGCTGCTCGGCGATGCCGACGTCGAAGACCCGGTGCGGATAGGCGCGGGCGAAGCCTGCCAGGCCGACCGGCTGGAGCATGGCGGCGGTGACGGCCACCACGTCGGGCCGCTCGTCGCCGATCCGTACCATCTCCTGGCCGAACACCGAGGTCCAGGAGGGGCCCTGGGCGGGGGCCAGCGGGCGGCAGGTCAGCGGGTCCATCGCGCCGACGGTGTGGAAGCGGTCGGCCTCGTCCTGCTCGGCGGCGGCGTAGCCGCGGCCCTTCTCGGTGAGGCAGTGCACCAGTACCGGGCCGCTGAAGCGGCGGGCGCGGCGCAGCGCGGACTCGACCGCCTCGATGTCGTGGCCGTCGATCGGTCCGAGGTACTTCAGCCCCAGGTCCTCGAACATGCCCTGCGGCGCGAAGGCGTCCTTGAAGCCCTTCTTGGCGCCGTGCAGGGACTCGTAAAGCGGCTGGCCGATGACGGGGGTCTGCTGGAGCAGCTGTTTGCCCCAGGACAGGAAGCGCTCGTAGCCGTCGGTGGTGCGCAGGGTCGCCAGGTGGTTGGCGAGGCCGCCGATGGTGGGGGCGTAGGAGCGCTCGTTGTCGTTGACGACGATGATCAGCGGCCGGTCCCTGGCGGCGGCGATGTTGTTCAGCGCCTCCCAGGCCATGCCGCCGGTGAGCGCGCCGTCGCCGATGACGGCCACCACGTGGTCGTCCCGGCCGCGTATCTCGTTGGCCTTGGCCAGGCCGTCGGCCCAGCCCAGCACGGTGGAGGCGTGGCTGTTCTCGATCACGTCGTGCTCGGACTCCGCCCGCGACGGGTAGCCCGACAGGCCGCCCCTGCTGCGGAGCTTGGAGAAGTCCTGGCGGCCGGTGAGCAGTTTGTGCACGTACGACTGGTGGCCGGTGTCCCACAGAATCCGGTCGGCGGGCGAGTCGAAGACCCGGTGGAGTGCGATCGTCAGCTCCACCACGCCCAGATTCGGTCCCAGGTGGCCGCCGGTCCTGGCGACCGCCCGGATCAGGAAGTCGCGGACGTCGGCGGCCAGTTCGTCGAGCCGGCCGTCGGGCAGCGCCTTCAGGTCGCGGGGGCTTCGGATGTTCTCCAGCATCGACATGTATGGACCTCGTTCCCCTGCCGGGATTGCTTCGTATCGCCGGCCGCCTGTCGCCGGCCTGCGACGGTACGCGGACGGGCCACCGGCGACGGCGCGTACGCCGCGCCGGTGGCCCGTCCGCGATTCATCGGGAGGTCACTTCGCGCGGTTGGACGCGACGGTCTCCCGGGCGGCGCGGATGGACTCCTTCAGGGAGCCCATGGTGGCCAGTACGGCGGTGGGCTCGTAGCCGCAGTGCGCCATGCAGTTGTCGCAGCGGTCGTCCTTGCCGCGACCGTACTTGTCCCAGTCGGTCTTCTCGATCAGCTCGTCGTACGTGGGCACGTACCCGTCCGCCATCAGGTAGCAGGGGCGCTGCCAGCCGAAGAGGGAGTAGTTGGGGATGGCCCACGCGGTGCACGGGAAGTCGGCCTTGCCCTCCAGGAAGTCCAGGAAGAGCGGGGAGTGGTTGAGCCGCCACTTGCGGCGGTTGCCGTCGCCGAACGCCTTCTTGAACAGCTCACGGGTCTGCTCCACGCCCAGGAAGTGCTCCTGGTCGGGGGCCTTCTCGTAGGCGTACGCGGGCGACAGCATCATCTCGTCGACCTCGAGCTCGTCATTGAGGAAGTTGAGCACCTCGATGATCGTCTGCGGGGTGTCGGTGTTGAAGAACGTGGAGTTGGTGGTCACCCGGAAGCCGCGGCGCTTGGCCTCCTTGATGGCCTCCACCGCCTCGTCGAAGGTGCCTTCCTTCGCCACCGACTCGTCGTGCCGCTCGCGCATGCCGTCGATGTGCACGGTGAACGCGAAATAGGGCGACGGGGTGAATTTGTCCATCTTCTTGCGGAGCAGCAGCGCGTTGGTGCACAGGAACACGTACTTCTTGCGCTTGACCAGCTGACGCACGATCTCGTCGATCTGGGGGTGCATCAGCGGCTCGCCGCCCGCGATGGAGACCATCGGCGCACCCGACTCCAGCACCGCGCCGACGGCCTGGGCCACCGGCATGCGCTGCTTCAGCACTCCGGCCGGGTGCTGGATCTTGCCACAGCCCTCGCACTTGAGGTTGCAGGCGAAGAGCGGTTCGAGTTCGACGATCAGCGGGAACTTTTCGCGTCGCCTGACCATTTTCTGTTCGAAGAGATACGACGCGACGCGGACGGTCTGACGGAGCGGCATAGCCATCTAGCTCACCTCCAGGGGAGCGCGGTAGTGCGGTGCCAATCATGAAAGGCGGGAACAAGATCTCTCAGCACCCGGAAAGCGATGAATCCGGTGCGCAGCGTTCCGACACGGACGAGTTCGTACTCGGGAGTGTCGACGACTACGCGGGCCGCCGCGACACGGCGCGCCCCCTCGGCGAGGGCGGCGCGCCGTATGGCGGCGGACTCCATGTCCACGGCGATGGCACCACTCGCCGCGAGTGCGGTGCGCTCGGCGCCCCGCACGACATGGTCGGACTCCGCGAGGGTGCCGGTGTGCACGGTGTGACCGGCGGCCTTGAGCGCGGCGGCGAGCGCCGCGCTCTCGTGCCCGTCGTCGGAGACGACCACATCACCCGGCAGCATGCCCGGGGCGAGCCCCGCGCAGAAGCCGGTGGTCAGTATCGCCGCGTCCCGCAGTCGCGGGTCGTGCAAGGCCGCCCGCACGGCGCGGTCGGCGGCCCTGGGTCCCATGCCGGTACGGAGCACGGTGACCTGTTCGGCGAGTTCGGCCGTGCCCCTGCGCAGCGCGAGCCTCTCGATGCGCAGAGCGCACACCACCAGCAGCGGCGGCTGGGTACGGCCCACGGGCTAGGCCCCCTTTCCGGTGCTGCCGCCCGCGGTGACCGCGGCGGAGCCGGGGTGTCCGGCGCCGAAGGGTTCGTTGCGGACGTAGCGGCCGAGGGCGGTCAGCGGGAACACCATCCGGTAGAGGTGGTAGTTGATGGAGAAGTCCCGCGGGAAGCCGGTGCCGGTGAAGTACGGCTCGTCCCAGGAGCCGTCCTCCAGCTGGGTGTCGATGAGCCAGCGCACCCCGCGGGCGACGGCCTCGCTGTCGCGTTCGCCGGCCGCGAGCAGCGCCAGCAGCGCCCAGGCGGTCTGCGAGGGGGTGGAGTTGCCGCGTCCGATCCACTCCTGTTCGGAGTACGAGCGCAGGTCCTCGCCCCAGCCGCCGTCGGTGTTCTGCACCGACTCCAGCCAGGAGACCGCCCGGCGGATCGCCGGGTGGGAGACCGGCAGTCCGGCGGCGGCCAGCGCCGGTACCGCGGACCCGGTGCCGTAGATGTAGTTGACCCCCCAGCGGCCGAACCAGGCTCCGTTGTCCTCCTGTTCGGCCAGCAGCCACTCGATGCCGCGCCGGGTGTGCGGGTCGCGCTCCAGGCCGAGCGCGGCCAGCATCTCCACGACGTGGGCGGTGACGTCGGCGGACGGCGGGTCGATGACCTCGCCGAAGTCGCAGAACGGCAGCCGGTTGGGGAACGGGCTGGTGTTGTCGGCGTCGAAGGCGCCCCAGGCACCGTTCTTCGACTGCATGCCGACGTTCCAGCGCACCGCCTTCTCCACCGCGGAGTCCAGGCGGGCCTGGTCGGGGTAAGCGACGCGGCGCAGCGCCAGCACCACCTCGGCGGTGTCGTCGATGTCCGGGTAGTTGTCGTTGTGGAACTCGAAGGCCCAGCCGCCCGGGGCGAGTTGCGGGCGCTGCACGGACCAGTCGCCGGGCCGGGTGATCTGCTCGCCGAGCATCCACTCGGCGGACTTCACCAGCGCCGGGTGGTCGGGGGGCAGTCCGCCGTCGGCGAGCGCGATGGCGGCCAGACAGGTGTCCCACACCGGGGACTGGCACGCCTCGATCATCCGCACCCCGTCCTCGGGCCAGACGGCGAAACGATCCAGCGAGTCCAGTCCCGCCTTGACCACCGGGTGGTCCAGGTCGTAGCCGAGCAGGTGCAGGGCGATCACCGAGTAGACCGCGGGCGGCTGGATGCCGCCCCAGCAGCCGTCGGCCTCCTGGCGCTCGATGATCCAGCGGGCACAGGCGTTCATCGCCGCGCGCCGCACCTGCCGCGGGGTGACGCGCCGGTAGACGTGCAGCACCTGGTCCAGGCGCTGGAAGACACCGTCCCAGCTGGTGATCGGGGCCTTGCGCTGCTTGGGGTTGGGCTGCGCGGGGTCGATGTGCAGTTCGTCGATGCCGAAGGGGGCCGGGCGCACCGGGCGGTGGGCGCCGACGACGGTGAGCGGCACGATGGTCTGCCGGGCCCAGCAGCCGAACGAGTAGATGTTCAGCGGCATCCACTTGGGCAGGTAGATCATCTCCGGCGGCAGTTCCGGGAGGTCGTCCCAGCTCCACCAGCCGAACAGGGCCAGCCAGATCCGGGTGAAGACGCGGGTGCCGGCGACTCCGCCCTCGGCACGCGACCACTTGGCGGCGAGCGACATGTGCGCCTCGTCGGGGTGGTCGCCGGCGAGGCGCAGCGCCACGTACGCCTCGACGGTGGCCGACAGGTCGCCCGGCCCGCCGTGGAAGGTGGCCCAGGCGCCGTCGGCGCGCTGCTGCGAGCGGATCCAGCGGGCGGACGCGGCGAGCGCCTTCTCGTCGCGGATGCCGAGGAACTCCCGCAGCAGCAGGTCCTCGGCGTCCATGGTGACGTTGGTCTCGAGGTCGCCCTTCCACCATCCGTCGGCGTGCTGCCGGCTGAGGAGGTGGTCGGTGGCGCGCCGCACGGCACGCTGCGCCGCCGCCTCGGTGGCACCGGGTGGAACAGGGTCCGGTTCCGAGGTCCTGCTGGCCGAGGGTGTCCGGTGGGTTGGCGTACCCGGACTGCCGTCGGTCGTCGCTGTCATGGCTTCCCCTTTGCAGTTGAGACGTCTGCGGTGTTGGGGGCGGCCGTCGGCCGTCACATGAAAGGGACTGGCGACGTCAAACGCTCCACTGGTTGGTGCCTACTTCTCGCGAACCACCACAAAATCCGCCAGTCCTACGAGCCTGTTCTTGATGTGTTCCGGCATGTCCATCTTGTCGAGAGCGCCGATCGCGGTCGCGTACTGCCTCCTGGCCTCCTGAGAGGTCCAGTCCCGGCCTCCGGCTTCTTCGATCAACGCTGCGCGCATAGCGAACTCTTCCTCGCTGAACGCATCGTTTTCCGGATTTTTGGCGTCCGCGGCCAGGAGTTCACCCAGCCGCTCCGACGCGGAGCCGCCGGCGGCGAGCGCGGCGACCACCGGGAGGGATTTCTTGCGCTGCCGCAGGTCGCTCCAGGTCTGCTTGCCGGTGGTGGCCGGGTCGCCCCAGATGCCCAGCAGGTCGTCGATCGCCTGGAAGGCCAGACCCAGGTGGTAGCCGTACTCCTCCAGCGCGTCGGCGTCCGCCTCGGAGGCGCCGCCCAGCACCGCGCCGATGGAGGAGGCGCAGGCCAGCAGCGCCCCGGTCTTGTTGCCCTCCATCTCCAGGCACTCCTCGACGGTGACCCGTTCGCGGTGCTCGAAGGAGATGTCCTGCGCCTGACCGTCGATCAGTTTGCGGGTGGCGGTGGTCAGCCGCCGGGTGGCCCGTCCGGCGTCGGCGGTGCCCTGCTCCAGCAGTACCTCGTTGGCCAGCGCGAACAGCGCGTCGCCGACCAGGATGGCCTGCGCCGGGCCGTGCACCTTCCACACCGTGTCGCGGTGCCGGCGCTGCTCGTCACCGTCCATCAGGTCGTCGTGCAGCAGCGAGAAGTTGTGCACCAGTTCCACCGCGACGGCCCCGGGCACCCCGGTGTCGGCGGACGCGCCGGCCGCCTGCGCGGACAGCAGCGCCAGCGCCGGGCGTACGGCCTTGCCTCCGTCGCCGTCCGCGGGCCGGCCGGTGCTGTCGATCCAGCCGAAGTGGTACGCGGCGACGGTGTCCATCGGGGGGGCGAGGCGTGCCACGGCCGCGCGGAGCACCGGGGTGGTCAGGATGCGGCCGTTTTCCAGCAGCCCGATGACGCTGTCAGCGGTCACGTTCTCTCCTCTTGTTGCACCAATAGCACTCATGCCGCCGCCTCCGGAACACGGTTGTCGAAGGGCAGTCCGAGGGCGGACAGGGCTTCCCGGGAAGCGGACAGGCCGCTGCGTACCGCGCTCTCCATGGTCGCGGGCCAGCCGGTGGCGGTCCACGCCCCGGCCAGGAACAGACCGGGCGCGTCCGTCCCGGGGCCCGGGCGCAGCGCGCCGACACCCGGCGTCGGCGCGAAGGTCGCGGTGCGCTCCCGGGTGACGAAGAAGTCGCGGACACCGGCGCCGCGGGCGGCCGGCAGCAGCCGCTCCAGTTCCGGCAGGTAGCGGGCCCGCAGTTCGGCGACCGGCAGGTCGATCTCGTCCTGGACGGCGGACTGCGACAGCGCCAGGTACTGGCCGCCGCCGGTGAGTCCGGAGCTGCCGGTACGGTCGAAGACCCACTGGACAGGGCTGCCGAGCGCCGCGAGGAACGGCTGCCGGAGCACCTGTCGGTCATAGATCACATGGACATTGAGGATCGGCGCGGTCCCGATGCGCAACAGCTTTTCCGGCTCCGCGAGCGCGCCGGCGGGCAGCAGCCCGTGGGTCTCGCGCTGCGGCACCGCCAACACCACGGTGCCGGCTTCGAGGTGTTCGGCCCGGCCGGGTCCGGTCTCGACCGACACCTGCCAACCGCCGTCCGCCGCCTGCTTGATCGCGGTGGTGCGGGTGCGCAGCAGGGTGCGTACCCCGGCGGCGTCCAGGGCGGTACGGGCCCGGCCGTCGTGGAGTTCGCCGAGCGGGGCGGCGGCCCAGCCGATGTCGGCGGCGGCCGGGTCGGACAGCAGCCCGGTCGTGAACACCATCGCGGCCAGCGCCAGCGAGGACTCGCCGGCCCTCGCGTTGAGCGTGGCGACGCCGACCAGGTCCCACAGTGCCTCGATGGTCCGCGGGGACTGGCCGCGGGCGGTCAGCCAGCTGCCGAAGTCGGTGTCGTCCAGCGCCGGATCGGCCAGGTCCAGGCCGCGCAGCGCGAGCGCGGCACGGCCGACCGAGAGCCGCTCGCCGAGCGACAGGTGCCGGTAGCGGGCCAGGCTCGCGGCCAGGTGCAGCGGCACCGGCAGGGCGGCCCGGCTGATCCGGCCGAGCCGCCCGGTGACGGCGTCGCGCACCGGTACGTCGAGCCGGTCCTGCAGGGTGACCAGGTCGCGGGCGGCGATCCGGTCCAGGAACCACTGGTAGGCGGTGCAGCAGCGCAGGAAGACGTGCTGCCCGTTGTCGACGGTCAGTCCGCCGCGCCGGAAGGAGAAGGCGAGCCCGCCGAGCCGGGGCCGGGCCTCGGTGAGGGTGACCCGCAGGCCGGCGTCGGCCAGCGCGAGCGCGGCGGTGGTGCCGGCCAGTCCGCCGCCGACCACCACCGCGGTCCGTGGACCGGGGCCGGTGTCGGCGCCGGCCCGGGTGCCGCCGCCGGTGTGTGTGGTGCTCATCCGCCCTCCCCTCGCGCGGCGCGCCGCGCAGAGCGGGAAGCCGTCGCGGAATGTGACGCCGTGGGCGGGGCCGGGGTTGCGTGTTCGGTCACGTTTCGTGCGGATGGGCCCGCGCCGTCGCGGGTGGATCTCACGCGTCCCTCCGGGGCAGCCGCGCGGTACGCCGGGCGTCGAGCCCGGTGAGTCCGCGCAGGGCGACGTACGCCTTCTCCCGGCCGGGCAGCGAGACCCGGCCGCGCAGTACGGCCTCGGGGTCGGCGGCGATCCGCTCCAGCAGCCGGCGGTAGATGCCGGCCATGGCGGCGACGCAGGCGCCGCTGCGCCGGTCGAGCATCGGCAGCAGCTGGTATCCGGTGGCGAACAGGGCGCGGGCCCGGCGTACTTCGAACTCCACCAGGCCGGTGAAGTCGGAGCCGGCGGGCGGGGCGTCGGTGGGGAATCCCGCCGCGCAGCCGAACTTGGCCAGGTCCTGGGCGGGCAGGTAGGTCCGTCCGTTGCCGGCGTCCTCGCGGATGTCCCGGAGGATGTTGGTGAGTTGCAGGGCGAGGCCGAGCGTGTCGGCGTGTTCCGCGGCACGTGCGGGATCGTGCCCACCGACGGTGCCGAAAACGCCCAGGGAGAGTCTTCCGATGGCGCCGGCCACGCAGCGGCAGTACACCGCCAGGTCGTCCCAGGTCTCGTAGGTCTCGCCCCGGACGTCCATCTGGACGCCGTCGATGAGCTCGTCGAGTCCGGCCAGCGGCAGCGGGAACTTCGCCGCGGCGTCGGCCAGCGCCACCGCGACCGGGTCGGTGTCGTCCTCGGCGACGTCGCCGGCGCGGACCCGGGCGAGGACGTGCCGGGTGGTGTCGAGCCGGCTGACCTTCTCCTCGGGACCGAGGTCGCCGTCGCCGATGTCGTCGACCCGCCGGGAGAACGCGTACAGAGCCGACATCGCCTGTCGCTTGGGCGTGGGCAGAAGTCGGATCCCGTAGGCGAAGTTGCGAGCCTCGTGGCCGGTCACGGTCTCACAGTACCTGTATGCGGCAAGTACCAGTCCGGACGTCTGGGCGGAACCGTTCACGGTCCGGCTCACCCCTTTCTCAGCAATGTCGAACCCACCTCGCGCAGCAGGCCGGGCTTGGTGGCTTTGGGCGATACCGCCAGTACGTCGTACCCGGCGTCCTGCACCGCCCGCAGTGCGGCGCGTCCGCCGCCCACGAATCCGGCGAGCAGCAGCCGCAGCCTGCCACGGACGCTGCCCACCAGGGGAGTGCCTTCGGCCAACAGGTCGCGAACACGTCCGGATTCGAAGGCGATCAGCTCGCGCAGCCGGGATCCGGCGCTCGGGGCGGCCAGGTCGGCCTCGTCCACCGCGAAGCGCTTCATGTCCTCGGCCGGCAGGTAGATCCGGTCCCGGCCGAGGTCCTCGGCCACGTCCTGGAGGTGCTCGACGATCTGCAGCCCGGTGCACACCGCGTCCGAGCGGCGGACGCGTTCCGGGGTGGAGGTGCCCGTGACGGACAGGACGAGCCGGCCGACCGGGTTCGCGGACAGCTCGCAGTACGCGAGCAGGTCGGCGTAGCCGGCGTAGCGACGCACCTGCTGGTCCTGCCGGTTGGCGCCGATCAGGCCGAGGAAGGGCTCGGGGGTGAGGCGGTGGCGGCGGACCGTGGGCTGGAGGGCGGCCAGCAGTGGGTGCCGGGGGGTGCCGTCGAAGACCCGGCGCAGGTCGGCCTCGAAGGCGTCGAGCAGGGCGGTCCGGTCGTCGGCCGCGGCCGGGTCCAGGCCCAGGTGCGCCGCGTCGTCCCGGCCGCCGTTCACCAGGTCGCCGTCACCGATGTCGTCGACCAGCCGGGCGTATCCGTAGACGGCCATCAGGTCCTGCCGCCAGGCGCGCGGCAGGAACACCGGTGCCACGGGGAAGTTCTCGCGCGCCGCCTTGTCCAGGACGGCCCGGGACGTGTCGTCCCCGGTCACCGCGGGGTTCCCGGCACACAGGCGGCGAACGTGCCCCGGAGCAGGATGGTCCCGATCATCATGGCCGCCACATCCCCCGTTCTACACCGCCCGCTCGAAAGTTCCCATTTCGGACACGCCGCACCAGGTGTCCCACACCCCCCGGCACCCCCGGTATTGATCATCAGCTGGCTCCCAGCACCGGTACAGCTTACGTCGGGCCATCCCCTTGCGTACGCCGGGGGCATGACAGGGTGGACAGGCTACGACTAGGCACAACACACGACCCCCGCCGGATCATCCGGCGGGGGTCGCCCATCATGCCCTGGAATTGTTGCAGTTCGGTCACTTGCCGGTGTGCGCCTCGTACGCCTTGATGACTTCGTCGGTCGGGCCGTCCATCAGCAGCTCGCCCTTCTCCAACCACACGACCCGGTCGCAGGTGTCGCGGATCGACTTGTTGTTGTGGCTGACCAGGAAGACCGTGCCGGCCTCCTTGCGCAGCTCGCGGATCCGGTCCTCCGAGCGCCGCTGGAACGCGCGGTCGCCGGTGGCCAGCGCCTCGTCGATCATCAGCACGTCGTGGTTCTTCGCCGCGGCGATGGAGAAGCGCAGCCGGGCGGCCATACCGGAGGAGTACGTACGCATCGGCAGCGAGATGAAGTCGCCCTTCTCGTTGATGCCCGAGAAGTCCACGATGCCCTTGAACCGCAGCCGTACCTCCTCCTGCGACATGCCCATGGCCAGACCGCCGAGCAGCACGTTGGTGGCGCCGGTCAGGTCGTTCATCAGGGCCGCGTTGACACCCAGCAGCGAGGGCTGGCCGTCGGTGTAGATCCGGCCGCTCTCCGGCGGCAGCAGGCCGGCGATGGCCCGCAGGATGGTGGACTTCCCCGAGCCGTTGGAGCCGATGATGCCGATCGCCTCGCCGCGGTAGGCGGTGAAGCTGACACCGCGCACCGCGTGCACCCGGCGCACGTTGGGCGAGCCCTTGCGGGCCAGCAGCCGGTACAGCGCTGCGGTCGCGGTACCCCGGCCGGTGCCCGCGCCGTGCACCGTGTAGACGATGTGCACGTCGTCCACGATGACGGTGGGCACCCGGCTTCCGGAGGCCGGGGTGCTTACCAGGGTCTGCTGCTCAGCCACGGCCATACTGCTCTTCAGCCTTCCAGAAGTAGATGTAGCCGCCGACACCCACCAGCAGCGCCCAGCCCACCGCGCTGGCCCACACGTGCGGCGGCATCTGCGAGCCGGTGACACTGTCGATCAGCGCGAAGCGCATGAGGTCGATGTAGACCGCGGCCGGGTTGATGTCGAGCAGCACCCGTACGTAGTGCGGCGCGGTCGCGGTGAGCTTGTCGATGCTGTACATGACGCCGGAGACGTACATCCAGGTACGGAGCATGAACGGCATCAGCTGCGCAAGGTCGGTCATCTTGCTGCCGAGCCGGGCCACGATCATCGCCAGGCCGGTGTTGAACACCCACTGGGTCAGCAGCGCCGGGATCACCAGCAGCCAGGACATGTCCGGGGTCTCACCGGTCATCAGCACAATGGTGAAGAGCACGAACATCGACATCAGCAGCTGCTGAAGCTGCATCAGGGTCAGGGCGATCGGCATCGAGGCGCGCGGGAAGTGCAGCGCCCGGATCAGGCCGAGGTTGCCCGCGATCGCCCGCACCCCGCTCATCACCGAGGACTGGGTGAAGGTGAAGATGAAGACGCCGGTGACCAGGAAGGCGATGAAGTTGTCGATGCCCTTGCTGGTGCCGATCAGCAGACCGAAGATCAGGTAGTAGACGGCCGCGTTGAGGAGCGGTGTCATCACCTGCCAGAGCTGGCCCAGCCGCGCCTGCGTGTACTGGGCGGCGGTCCTGGCCTTGGCGAACTCGTTGATGAAATGTCGGCGGCCCCACAGGAGCCGCGTGTACTCCACCAGCCCGGGACGGGCGCCGCTGACGGAGAGGCCGTACTTGGCCGCAAGTTCGGCGGGGCTGAGGCCGTCATCGGCCGAGGGTGCCGGTGGGACACCGACGGCGACCGCACCATTGTGCGTTGTCTCGCTCACAGTTGACACTTTCGTCCTCAAGGTGCGCGCCGGGAGCAGGGGATCCCGGGCTGCGCCTGATGCTCTCAGGTCCGAGCTTTTCAGATGATCGGGGGTCGGCCCAGCAGGGTCAACCGCCAGACCGTGCGCCAGCGCATCGCCCGGCGTCTCCCGCAGGGGGTCGTCAGACCCTCCCGGAATCCGCCCAGCCAGGCACGCAGCGCCTTGGCGGACGGCCGGCGCACCAGCGTAAGTGCGAACCATACGCCGAGATAGACCGGGACGAGCGGCCAGGGCAGATTGCGACGGGCCAGCCACACCCGGTTACGGGCCACCAGCCGATGATAGACCGCGTGCCGGGCCGGTGACGTGGTCGGATGGTGCAGTACGAGGTCGGCGCGGTACTCGACGTGCCAGCCGACGTCAAGGGCGCGCCAAGCCAGATCCGTCTCCTCGTGCGCGTAGAAGAACGCGTCGGGCAGCGGACCCACCTGCCGGAAGACCCGGGTACGCACCGCGCAGGCGCCGCCGAGGAAGCTGGTGACGCGGGAGCTGCGCAGCGGGTCGGAGTCGCCCAGCCGGGGCACGTGGCGGCGCTGGGTGACGCCGGTGGCCGGGTCGACGATCCGGAAGCTGATGATGCCGAGCCGCGGGTCGTCCTCGAAGGCGGACCTGACCTGCTCGGCGATGTCGTCGGAGGCCAGCAGGCCGTCGTCGTCCAGGAACAGCACCGCCTCGACCTCGGCCCCCCCGGGGCCGAACAGCCCGACGCCGACGTTGCGCCCGCCGGGGATGCCGAGGTTCTCCGCCAGCTCCACGGTCCGCACGCCCTCGGGCAGCGGCGGCAGCGGCGAGCCGTTGCCGACCACCGCGACCTCGACCTCGGGGCCCTGCTGCTTGGCCACCGAGTCCAGCAGGTCCTGGAGCTCGGCCGGCCGGGTCCCCATGGTGATGATGACCGCCCCGAGCTTCACCGGGTCCTTCGTACCGGCCATACCGAACCTCATTTCAGCCTGCTCGATGCCAGGATGCTGACCAGGTGCAGCAGCGTCTGCAGAACGGCGACGGCGGCCAGCACCACCACCGCGGTCCGGGTGAACAGCAGGTCGCCGTGGAAGTGGTCGGCGACCGCCGCCGCCAGGATCAGCAGCGACGCCTCCACCCCGCCGACCAGCCGGTGGAACCGCAGCGCGGCGGCCACCCGCCGGGCCAGCGCCATCCCGGACGAGCGCGGCACGTTCGCCGCCTCCTGCGCCGCGGGCAGCCCCCGGCGGATCCTGGCCACGTCCACCAGGTCCGTCTCGGCCTTGATCAGGATCGCGCCGAGCGCCGCCAGCGTGCCCAGGAACGCCCACTGCCACCGGGTGGCGGAGCCGTCCTGGTGGAAGACGTCCGCGGCCCGGACGCCGAAGCCGACCAGCAGCGCCGCCTCGCAGAGGTAGTGCCCGACCCGGTCCAGGTAGACGCCGACCGTCGAGGTCTGCTGCCGCCAGCGGGCCAGCTCGCCGTCCACACAGTCCAGCAGCAGGTACAGCTGGATCAGCAGCGCGCCGAGGACGGCGCCGGTGAGTCCGGGCGCCGGCAGCACGGCACCGGCCGCCAGGCCGGCGGCGATCATCAGACCGGTGTACTGGTTGGGGCTCGGCCGGGAGTCGACCAGCACGCGCGTGCAGCGCAGCGAGACCTCCCGCATGTACAGGCGCCCCGCCCAGTGCTCGCCGTTCTTCCGGTCCTTGATGCCACCGGGGTGAACGACAGGGCGCAGTTCAGCTACTGATGGCTTTGGCATAGTCGGCGTATGCGTCCCTGATATCGGTGTCGGACAGGTCCAGGTGTTCCAGAATCGTGTACCGCCCGGGGCGGGTCTGCGGGGCGTAGCGCACCGCCTTGACGAACTCCGGGCCGGTGAATCCGATCGCCTCCGGCAGCACGGGCAGCCCGTGGCGGCGCAGCGTCTCGGCGATCAGCCCGGACTGCTCGGGGGCCCCGCGCAGGTGCATCGCGAAGGCGGCGCCGAGGCCGACCTGCTCGCCGTGCGCGGCGGCGCGCTGCGGGTAGAGCAGGTCCAGGGCGTGGCTGATCTCGTGGCAGGCGCCGGAGGAGGGGCGGGTGTCGCCGCTGATCGACATCGCGATGCCGGAGAGCACCAGGCCCTCGGAGAGGGTCACCAGGAAGTCGTCGTCGCCGATGCCGCCGGGGTGGCGCAGCACCGACTCGCCGGCGCTGCGGGCCATGGCGGCGGCCAGGCCGTCGACGGGTTCGCCGTTCTCCCGGTGCGACAGCTCCCAGTCGGCGATGGCCGACAGGTTGGAGATTGCCTCGCCGATGCCGGCCCGGACGTAGCGGGCCGGCGCCTCGCGGATCACCTCCAGGTCGATGACCAGCGCGATCGGCGTCGGAACACCGTAGGAGCCGCGGCCGTTGTCGTTGTCCAGGGTGGACACCGGCGAGCAGATGCCGTCGTGCGAGAGGTTGGTGGCGACCGCGACCATCGGCAGTCCGACCCGCGCGGCGGCGTACTTGGTGACGTCGATGATCTTGCCGCCGCCCAGGCCCACCACCGCGTCGTACCGCTTGCCGCGGATGGCGTCGGCGAGCTTGACGGCCGCGTCGATGGTGCCGCCGCGCACGGCGAACCAGTCGGCGCCGGGCAGTTCGGGGGTGAGCCGTTCGCGCAGCCTGGCGCCCGAGCCCTCGCTGACCGCTATGGCCAGCCGGCCCGCGCTGGAGATGCGCTGGTCGGCGAGGACCTTCGACAGGTCGGCGAGCGCCCCGCCCTTGATGTCGACGACCACCGGGGAGGGGATCAGCCGGGTCAGTACAGGCACGCGATCTCCCTGCCTTTGGCGAGGTCGGCGTGGTTGTCGATCTCGACCCAGGGGATCTCGCCGATGGGGGCCACGTCG
Organism: Streptomyces sp. ITFR-21; assembly: GCF_031844685.1. Classification (NCBI taxonomy): domain Bacteria; kingdom Bacillati; phylum Actinomycetota; class Actinomycetes; order Kitasatosporales; family Streptomycetaceae; genus Actinacidiphila; species Actinacidiphila sp. ITFR-21. Next base: position 5,861,238 of record NZ_CP134605.1, on the reverse strand, counting down.
ACGGTGAAGCCGCGGTCGACCAGTTCCTGGTAGCCGTCCTCGTAGTACAGCTGCGGGTCGCGCTCGTAGGTGGTGCGCAGCGCGTCGGCCAGTTCGGTGGCGGCCCCGCCCTCGATGAGGGTGACGCCGATGTACTCGCCGGTCGCCTCGGCGGGGTCCATCAGCTTGGTGATCCGGCGCACGCCGCCGCCGGGCTCGGCGACGACCTTCATCTCCTCGTCGGCGAGCTTCTTGACCGTGTCCAGCGCCAGGATGATCCGGCGGCCCGGCCCGCGGGCGGCCAGCAGGGTCCGCTCGACCGAGACCGGGTGCACGGTGTCGCCGTTGGCCAGGATCACCCCCTGCCGGATCACGTCCCGGGCGCACCACAGGGAGTAGGCGTTGTTCCACTCCTCGGCCCGGTCGTTGTCGATCAGGGTGAGGGCGACCCCGTACCTGGCCTCCAGCGCCGCTCTGCGCTCGTACACGGCCTCCTTGCGGTACCCGACCACGACCGCGGCCTCGGTCAGCCCGACCTCGGCGAAGTTCCGCAGGGTGAGGTCGAGAACCGTGAGGCTGTCCTCGGCGCCCTCCGGGCCGACCGGCACCAGTGCCTTGGGCAGGGTGTCGGTGTAGGGGCGCAGACGCCGGCCGGCGCCGGCCGCCAGCACGAGGCCGATCATGCGGGTTCTCCTGTTTCGTCGTGTACGGCGGGGGCCCCGGAGGACACCCAGAAGCGGATGCTCTCGATGAGGACCAGCAGCGCCAGTACGGCGGCGAGCGCCGTCAGCGCGAGCCGGAATCCCGAGTGGTGCCCCGGCACGGCCGCGAGGACCGCCACCAGCAGCACCCGGCCCTCGTGTCCGCCCGCCGCCCGCACCAGGGCCCGCGGCGGGGCCCCGGCGCCGCCGCGGATGCGGTACACCGTGTCGTAGTGATGGTAGGCGACCGCCGCCACCAGCCCGAAAGCCGCCGGCAACGTTCCGTTCACCTGTGTAGAGGCCGCCAGGGCCAGGTAGGTTCCGTATTCGCCCGCCCGGAATGCCGGGGGGACCAGCCAGTCCAGGGCCCCGGTGAGCGGGCGGGCCACCGCCAGGCCGGCGGTGACCGCGTATACGGCCGCCGCGAGCACCGGCCAGGCGCTGCCGCCGGGGGCGAGCGAGGCGGTCCCGGCCACGGCGGCGGCGCCGGCCAGCGCGAGCGCCGGCGGCGCCACGGCGGGCAGCGCGCCGGCGAACGGGCGGGCGAGCCGGGCCACCGCGCCGGCGAGCGGGCCGCTGTCGGCCAGGTCGGCCAGGGCCCGCGCGGCCCGGTCGGTGCGCGGGACCCGCCCGGTCAGGGAGCGCAGCACCCGGCCGGCGGTGGTGTAGCAGGCGGCGAGGCCGCAGCCGGCGAGCAGCACCACGAAGGTGGTCCGGGGGGTGGTGGCCGCGGTGAGCACCGCGATCAGCGCCCAGCGCTCGCCGATCGGCAGCACGATCATCCGCCGCGCCCAGACCGTCCAGCCCACGCCGTCCAGCCGGCCGGACAGGGCGGCGGCGCGGCCGGCGCCGGCCGCCGCGTCCCGGTCGGCCTCGTTGAACGCGAAGTCCACCACGTGGCGGCAGGTCTGGAGCACCATCGCGCCCAGCGCCAGGGCCCACACGTCGCCGCCGCCGCGGGCCGCGCCGAGGGCCAGGCCGGCGTAGAAGGCGTACTCCTTGATCCGGTCGAAGGTCGCGTCCAGCCAGGCGCCGAGAGTGGAGTACTGGAGGGAGTAGCGGGCCAGCTGGCCGTCGGTGCAGTCCAGCACGAAGGAGGCCAGCAGCAGCACGCCGGCCGCGACGTAGCCGCCGCGGGTCCCGGTGGCCGCGCAGCCGGCCGCGATCAGCGCCACCAGCAGGGACGCGGTCGTCACCTGGTTGGGGGTCAGGCCGCGGCGGGCACACCAGCGGGCGAGGTAGCGGGAGTAGGGGCTGACGCAGTGGGTGGTGAAGAAGCCGTCACGGGACTTCACCGCGCCGCGCAGCCGTACCTCCTCCTCGTCCACGGCGCCGACGGCGGCGGCGGCGCGGGCCCGTGCCCGCTCGTCGGCGGGGACGGCGGCGACGAGGACGCCCAGTTCGGGGCGGTGCGGCGCGGTGCCGGCGGCGGCGAGCGCGGCGGCGAGCAGGTCGGGAAGGGTGTCGGCGGCGGGCCCGGGAGGCGGCGGGCCGGCGGGCGCGGGGCCGGGGGACGGCGGGCCGGCGGGCACCGGGCCGGGGGACGCGACGCCCGGGGGCGACAGCAGCGTGCCGGCGTCCGTGCCGGGTGCGGCGGGCGCGGCGGCCGTCGCGGTCGCGGGGTGCTGGCCGGAAACCGGCGCCGGGCGGGTCGGCCGGGCGGCGGCCGACGCCAGCGCCCGGACCAGCGCCGGGCGGGCGGCCGGCTGTACGGACAGGGCGCCCGGGACGGCGGCGGCGGGGAAACGGGGATCGGTCAGCGCCAGGCGCAGCGCGTGGCGGTGGCCGAGGAAGCGGGGGTCGACCAGGGCCACCCGTTCGGCGGCGGGCACGGCGGCGAGCCGCTCGGCGGCGGCGGCCGGGGTCGCCGCCCCGACCAGCTCGAATCCCAGCGCCCGCAGGTCGTCGGCGAGCGGCGACGGCGCCCCGGTGGGGCCGGTCACAATGGCGGTCGGCAGCGGAACCCACTCCCTCAAGGCGTGCGGAGGCATGCCCACGGGCCGCCGGCAGCGGCGCCGGGCCGGGCACGACGGCGAGGCTATCGGATGCCGGACGGCGGCCGTTCACTGTGTGTTCGCCGGAACTTTGTTCATCAGATGTGATGATCGGCCTCGACGGGGGGCGTTATGAGGCCATCCGGGGCCATCCCGCGCGCGGTCCGGCCGCCACCCGACCCCCGCCCAGCCCCGCCCCACCGGCGCCCCACCGGCGCCCCCTCAGAGCGCCCCACGGGAGCCCGGCCGTCGCCCCGCCGCGGGATGCGCGCGCCGCCTGGCGGCTACTCCGCCACCACCTCCCATCACCGCAGGTCACCGCACATGACAACGGTCTCCAGTACCGGCTTGCCCACGGTGCGTGACCGGTGTTGACTTGACCGGCGCACACAGCGAACGGGCTTCGTCGCCCACGGCGGCGGGACGGACCGGGACAGGCCGGGGCACCGCCGACGGAAGCGGCAGACCGGTGCATATTGAGCGGAAGGGGCCGCGACCATGGGGGCAGGGCACAGTCACGGCCACCGGCACGGGCCGGCCGCCGCGGCGGAGGGGAACCGCACGGCGGGCGCGGCGTACCGCGGCAACCTGCGGATCGCGCTCGGCATCGCCCTGCTGGTACTCGCCACCGAAGTGGCCGGAAGCCTACTGACCGGCTCGCTGGCGCTGCTCGCGGACGCCGGGCACATGGCCACCGACGCGGCGGGGCTCGCCATGGCACTGCTGGCCATCGCGATCGCCGGCCGCCCGGCGAGCGAGCGCCGCACCTTCGGCTACGGGCGCGCCGAGATCCTGGCCGCCGTACTGAACGCGGGCCTGCTCTTCGGCGTCGGCGCGTTCGTCTTCTACGAGGGCGTGCGGCGGCTGATCACCCCGCACGCCATCGAGGGCGGGGCCACCATCGTCTTCGGCCTGATCGGCCTGGTGGCCAACTCGGTGTCGCTGCTGGTGCTGATGCGCGGCCAGCGGGAGAGCCTGAACGTCCGCGGCGCGTTCCTTGAGGTGATGGCGGACGCGTTCGGCTCGTTCGCGGTCGTGGTGGCGGCGGTGGTCATCCTGACGACCGGCTGGCGGCAGGCGGACGCGGTGGCGTCGCTGCTGATCGGGGTACTGATCGTGCCGCGCACCTGGCGGCTGCTGCGGGAGGCGCTGGACGTCCTGCTGGAGGCGGCGCCCAAGGGAGTGGACATGGGCCGGGTCCGCCGTCACATCGAGGAGCTGCCGGGGGTGGAGGGTCTGCACGACCTGCATGTGTGGACCATCACCTCAGGCCTGCCGGTGCTGTCGGCGCACGTGGTGGTCAGCCAGGATGTCCTGGAGACGGTCGGCTACGAGAAGATGCTGCACGAGCTGCAGGGCTGTCTGGGCACCCATTTCGACGTCGAGCACTGCACCTTCCAGCTGGAACCGGCCGGTCACGCGGAGCACGAAGCGCGCCTGTGCCACTGAGCCGTCCCGCCGGCCCGGCGGCCCGGAGTACCGGGCGGACCGCGTGCTCCCGGCGGAGAGCGCGGCGCCGCGGGGGCCGTGCGATGCGGTCGCGGGACCGCGGCCGGAGTGAGGCAGACTAAGCACTTGTCGTCGAACGCGAAGGATGGATATGCCCACCAGTCCTGCCCCCGGCCGACCCGGCGCCGTCTCCGTACCGCCGTCCCCGAACGGCGTGGCGGAACCGATCATGCTGGAACTCGTCGACGAGAGCGGCGTCACCGTCGGCACGGCGGAGAAGCTGTCGGCGCACCTGGCGCCCGGTCGGCTGCACCGCGCGTTCTCCGTCTTCCTCTTCGACGACGAGGGCCGGCTGCTGCTCCAGCGCCGGGCGCTCGGCAAGTACCACTCCCCCGGGGTCTGGTCCAACACCTGCTGCGGGCACCCCTACCCCGGTGAGCGGCCGTTCGTGGCGGCGTCCCGGCGGACCGCCGAGGAACTGGGGGTCGCGCCGACGCTGATGCGGGAGGCGGGCACCGTCCGCTACAACCACCCGGACCCGGCGTCGGGGCTGGTCGAGCAGGAGTTCAACCACCTCTTCGTCGGGCTGGTCCGCGACCGGCTGCTGCCGGATCCGGAGGAGATCGGGGAGACGGCCTTCGTCGGCCCGCTCGAACTGGCCCGGCTGCGGGCGGGCGGCCCGTTCTCGGCCTGGTTCCAGACGGTGCTGGACGCGGTGCTGCCCACCGTGCGCGAGGTGACCGGGGGCAAGGGCGACTGGTGAGGCCCGGCGGCCGGCCGGGTCAGCCGGGGGCGGTGCGCAGCGGGAGCGCCGCCCAGGCCACCTTGCCGCCGGTCGCGGTCGGGGTGACGTCCCAGGAGCCGCCGGCCTCGTCGGTGACGCTCGCCACCAGCAGCAGCCCGCGCCCGCCGGTACGGGCGTGGTCGGTCTCCAGCGCCTTGGGCCGGTAGGGGTGGTTGTCCTCGACGGCGACCCTGATCCAGGCGGCGCCGACCACGACCTCGATCGAGATCTCCGGCGAGAGCACTGCCGCGTGCCTGACCGCGTTGGTGACCAGTTCGGAGACGATCAGCAGCACCGCGCACCGCACGTCGTCGTCCAGCGGCACGTCCAGGTCGGCGAGGAGGGTGCGGACGCCGTGCCGGACCTGCGGCACGGCGGAGTCGACGGCCGGGACGGTGGACCGCCACACCCCCTCGTAGGCTCTGGGTGTCGGGGCCTGACCTGCCGGAACGCTCCCGCGGACCTCCATGACCGCATCCACCATCACTTTCCGGTGTCATATCCCCGCGTCCCCTGCCGTACGTCCGGCAGCTTCCGCCTCACGGTTCACAGTGTCGGCGTCTGTTGCGGATGCACATGCAGGAGACCGTAAGTCCGCACCTTTGCCCCATCTCCGAACATGAATGAACGCCATCGTCCGGGCGGTGAACGGTTCCGCCGCCGGATGATCCTTATGTGATCGCGGCCCGGCCCCGGTCCGGAGGACCCGCGGAGTCCGGTTGCCCGCGTCAGGCCCGGCGCCCGGCCCTCGTCCACGCGCAGCGCGGGGGCGGTACGGGCACGCTACGGGTACGGCCGGCCGGTACGGGCGCGGGGCGCCGGTACGGCCGCGGGCACCCTCCCCGTCACTCGGCCCTGGTCGCGCCCACCGGCGGGGAGGGGGTGGTGCCCGCGGGCATCGCCGGATGGCGGCCCAGCAGGACCACGCCGACCACGACCGCCGCCAGGCCGACCGCCTCCCAGGCCATCGCGCCGGCCGTGACGCGCAGCCGGTCGCCGAGGAAGCCCACGCCGCAGACGATGCCGGCCAGCGGCTGCGCGGCGGTGAGCGAGGGCAGCGACATCCGCAGCGGCGCCATCTCGAAGGCGCTCTGCACCAGCAGCATGCCGGTCAGTCCGATGCCGCCGACCGCGTAAGGCTGCCAGTGCGTGAAGAGGTCGGCGGTCCCCTCGTCCTGGACGATCTGACCGCAGACCCTGGTCAGCGCGTCCTGCAGACCGTAGAGCAGCCCGGCGGCCAGCCCCAGCAGGGCCGCCTCGCCGGCCGGCCGGAGTCTGCGCGCCTTGAGCGTGAGCAGCAGGGCGAGGCCGGCGACGACGCCGAAGACCAGCCAATGTCTCAGCGCGCCCGCCGCGTGTCCGCCGCCGTGCGGCCGGCCGGCCACGATGAAGGCGGTCACGCCGAGCGCGAGCAGGGTCACGCCGACCCAGCCGCTCCAGCCCAGCGGCTGCCGGGTGAGCCAGCGGGACAGGGCCATCGCGAACAGCAGGTTGGTGGCGGTCAGCGGCTCGACCAGGGAGACCTCGCCGTAGGCGAGGGCGACCGCGCCCAGCACCTGGCCGCAGACCATCAGGAACACGCCGAGCAGCCAGTCCGGCATGTGGATCAGGTCGAGCAGCAGCCGGAAGGACAGGAAGTCCGAGATCGGGGCGCGGGCCGCCGCACGCTGCTGCAGCACGAAGCCGAGGCCGAGGCAGCAGGCGGCTCCGATGCCGAGCAGAAACACGGCCACGCGGTCACTGTAACGCCCGGGTCACCGCGAACGGGCTGTTCGGCGCGGGTACGGCGGCGCCTTCCGACCCGGCGTACGGGTGACGGGAAACACATCACCCGTACGTGTCAGCGGTGTTTCCGGCAGCACACCGCAACCGTACGGGGGACCCCCTGCGGCCACGGCCGCCGCCGCAGGGCGCCCGCCCGGCTCAGGGCCGCGCCCCGGGGACGGCCTCCGCGTGTTCCCACACCGTCAGGAACGCCAGCCGCAGGCACGCGGCCAGCGCCGGGTGCTCGATGTAGAGGGCGGTGGTAGCGCCGGTGCCGGCCACCGGGTCCGGCATGTCGCACAGCACCAGCGACGCGTCGGCGACCACCAGCTTCAGCGGCAGCCCCGCGGCGAACCGGCTCTCCTCCCCCGCCGCGCCGAACCTGCGCACGCTCTCCAGCACGTCGAGGTCGTCCAGCGCCTCGTGGGTGTAGATCGCCCGGACCGAGCCGCCGGCCCGGCGCAGCCGCCGTACCGCCTTGATGCCGGGGGTGTTCAGCGCCGGTGCGACGAACGGCGGCTTGCAGAAGCTGAGCAGCTCGTTCCTGGCCTGGGCCTGGATGTCGGTGAACGCCTCGGCGATGGACTTGGGGTCGCGGAGAATCTCCACGTAGTCCAGCGGCACGGTGTGGGTGCGGCCGTCGGCCCAGACCGGCACGAGGGCGGCGGTCAGGGTGGAGGACACCCGGTCCAGCCGTTCCAGCGCCTCCCGCTGAAGGGCCATCAGCCGGGCGACCGCCAACTCCGGGGCGACCGCGGAGAAGGTCGCGACCCGGCCGGGGTGCGCGGTGGCGAGCCGGCGCCGGACCAGCGCGTCGAGTACGTCGTAGACCCGCTGCCGGGGGACGTCGGCCTCGCGGGCGACCTCGGCCGCCGTATACGACTCCCGCCGGACGAGGGCGAGATAGACCCGTGCCTCGTAACGCGCCAGGCCCAGTGCGACAAGGTCGCCGACCGATCCTTCCTCCGTCTCCATGGCGCCTCAAGGTATACGCCGCGGATCGTCCGGCAAAGCGAGCGGCGCGGTCCGTACCGCGGAACGGCACAGGTTGGCCTGTTGGCACCCCCGGCGGGCACCTGGGGAAGCCGAGGGGAATCCTTTGCCATTACCCGGTGGTCCCTTGGTACTGCGCTCACTACCTTCAGAGCGGTCACCACTCAACGGGGTGGCAGTTAGCACCAGTTCGCAGTCGTCGACCGCCAGATCACCAGTGAACGTGCGCCACCCGAAGTCCCAGGCGATGCCGTGCCACTGTGATCGGTTGTTCACGGACCGTGGCGACCATGATCGATTGTCATGCTCCTGACATATCCACTCCGGTGCGGACGCCCTCGGGAGCCGATCCCCCCATGGAGGGCAGTTCATTGCAGTCGATGAGTCCCGGCCCGGTCAGAAGGGCCGTCCGCCGCGCCACCCTCGCGCTGGTCGCGACCGGCGCCCTGGTGGCCGGTGGCATGCTGGCCACCGCGGCACCTTCCGTCGCCGCCGCCCCGGCGTCCGTCCACACAGCCGCCCACACCGCGGCCAAGGCCGTCACGAAGACCGCCACCACCAGCGGCAGCCCGTCGGGATCGAGCGAGCGCGTGTGCGCGACCCCCGCCAAGGGCTACATGTCGTGTCTCGCCCTGGTGCGCACCGACGTGCTGCACCACCTCGGCGTCACCCCGAACGCCACCCCGTCCGGCTACGGTCCCACCGACCTGCAGAGCGCCTACGCGCTGCCGTCCAGCGCCGGTTCCGGCGCCACGGTGGCCATCGTCGACGCGCAGGACGACCCGAACGCCGAGTCCGACCTGGGCACCTACCGCTCGCAGTACGGCCTGCCGTCCTGCACCACGTCCAACGGCTGCTTCAAGAAGGTCAACCAGACCGGCGGCACCAGCTACCCGACCGCCGACCCCGACTGGTCCGGTGAGATCTCGCTCGACCTGGACATGGTCAGCGCGGTCTGCCCGCAGTGCCACATCCTGCTGGTCGAGGCGACCTCCGCGAGCATGGCCAACCTGGGTACCGCGGTCAACACCGCGGTCTCGCTCGGCGCCAAGTACGTCTCCAACAGCTACGGCGGCAGCGAGTCCTCCTCGGACACCTCCTACGACACCTCGTACTTCGACCACCCGGGCGTGGCCATCACGGTCAGCTCCGGCGACGAGGGCTACGGCGCCGAGTACCCCGCCTCCTCCAAGTACGTCACCGCGATCGGCGGCACCTCGCTGAGCCGTTCCAGCGGCAGCTCGCGCGGCTGGACCGAGTCCGTCTGGGGCAGCAGCTCCGGCGGCGAGGGCGCGGGCTCCGGCTGCTCGCAGTACGACACCAAGCAGAGCTGGCAGACCGACACCGGCTGCGCCAAGCGCACCGTCGCCGACGTCTCCGCGGTCGCCGACCCGAACACCGGCCTCGCGGTGTACGACAGCTACCAGGCCAGCGGCTGGCAGGTCTACGGCGGCACCAGCGCGTCGTCGCCGATCATCGCCTCCGTCTACGCGCTGGCCGGCACCCCCGCCGCCGGCACCGTTCCCGCCTCCTACCCCTACGCCCACACCGGTTCGCTCAACGACGTGACCAGCGGCGCCAACGGCTCGTGCAGCAGCAGCTACCTGTGCACCGCCAAAACCGGCTACGACGGCCCGACCGGCCTCGGCACGCCGAACGGTGTCGCCGCCTTCACCAACGGCGGTTCCACCGGCGGCAACACGGTGACGGTCACCAACCCGGGCAACCAGTCCACCAAGGTCGGCACCGCGGTCAGCCTGCCGATCCAGGCCGGCGACTCGGCCTCCGGCCAGACCCTGACCTACAGCGCGACCGGCCTGCCGGCCGGCCTGTCCATCGACCCCTCCACCGGCGTGATCTCCGGCACCCCGACCTCCGCCGGAACCTACAACGTCACGGTGACCGTGCACGACGCCACCAACGCCACCGGCTCGGCGTCCTTCACCTGGACCATCACCACCGGCACCGGCGGCGGCTGCACCCCGGGCCAGCTGCTCGGCAACCCCGGCTTCGAGAGCGGCGCCACCGCCTGGACCCAGAGCTCCGGCGTGATCGACAACAGCACCGGCGCGCCCGCCCACTCCGGCTCGTACAAGGCCTGGCTGGACGGTTACGGGACCACCCACACCGACACGCTCTCGCAGTCGGTGACCATCCCGGCGACCTGCACCACGGCGACGTTCAGCTACTACCTCTACATCAGCTCCTCGGAGACCACGACCAGCACGGCCTACGACAAGCTCACCGTCACGGCCGGCTCCACCACCCTGGCCAGCTACTCCAACCTCAACAAGGGCACCGGCTACGTCCAGCGCACGGTCAGCCTCACGCCCTACGTCGGGCAGACCGTCACGCTGAAGTTCACCGGCACCGAGGACTCCAGCCTCCAGACCTCGTTCCTGCTGGACGACACCTCGGTCACCGCGAGCTGACCCCGCTCGCACGGCGGGAGAGGCACACCGGGTAGGGAAGCGAAGAGCGGAGGGACCCGGACCGGCCCCCAGTGCCGGTCCGCGTCCCTCCTTTCCCGCGCCCGGCCACCGCTCAGCGCACGCGCACGGTGACCTGCCACCCGGCGACGGCATGGCAGGAGAGCCCGCCGGGCCTCGCCCCCGGGCAGACCCGCCGGAACCCGCTCAGCTCCGCGCTGCCCGCCCGGGCGCCGCGGTAGACGCCGGGTGAGACCGGGGTGAGCGCGGCGCCCTTCTCGGTCGCCGGCCGGTCGCCGACGCCGAGCCGCACCCGCAGGGTGCCGCCGACGCCGACGCACACCTCGTGCGCGGTGCCGCCCGGGGTGACCACGGCGTCGCCGCAGGCCGGCGAGATACCGGCGGCCGGTCGGGACGGCGTGGTCGCGGACCCGGACCCGGACCCGGTCCCGCCCGTCGAGGAGCCGCAGCCCGCCGTCAGCACGGCGGCGGCAACCGCCGTGAGCACGGCGGCAGACGTCCGAGCGCGCATCCGCGTCCTCCTTGCCCCTGTCCTGGTCCTGGTCCTGGTCCTGGTCGCAGATGTGACGCGGCGGCGCCCCGACCGGTTCCCCGCCGGAGGCGGACCGCCGGACCGCCGGCGCTGCCCGTTCGCCCGGGTCAGCGTTCGGTGATCCGGCCGGCCGCGACCTCGACGCGGCGGGTGACCTGCACCGCGTCCAGCATCCGGCGGTCGTGGGTGACCAGCAGCAACGTGCCCTGATAGGTGGCCAGGGCCGCCTCCAACTGCTCGATGGCGGGCAGGTCGAGGTGGTTGGTGGGCTCGTCCAGCACCAGCAGGTTCACCCCGCGGGCCTGGAGCAGCGCCAGCGCGGCCCGGGTGCGCTCGCCGGGCGACAGGGTGGCGGCGGGCCGCAGTACGTGCGCGGCCTTGAGGCCGAACTTGGCGAGCAGGGTGCGGATCTCGGCCGGATCCAGGTCGGGGGCCGGCGCCCGGAAGGCGTCCAGCAGCGGTTCAGCGCCCCGGAACAGCGCCCTGGCCTGGTCCACCTCGCCGACCAGCACACCGGGGCCGAGCGTCGCGCCGCCGGCGTCCAGCGGCAGCCGGCCGAGCAGCGCGGCCAGCAGGGTGGACTTGCCGGAGCCGTTGGCGCCGGTGATCGCCACCCGGTCGGCCCAGTCGATCTGCAGGTCCACCGGGCCGAAGGTGAAGTCGCCGCGCCGGACCCGGGCCCCACGCAGGGTGGCGACCACCGCGCCGGAGCGGGGCGCGGCGGCGATCTCCATCCGCAGCTCCCACTCCTTGCGGGGCTCCTCCACCACGTCGAGGCGCTCGATCATCCGGTCCGTCTGGCGGGCCTTGGCGGCCTGCTTCTCGCTGCTCTCGGTACGGGCCTTGCGGGCGATCTTGTCGTTGTCGGGGGCCTTGCGGACGGCGTTGCGCAGCCCCTTGTCCATCCAGCCGCGCTGCATCCGGGCCCTGGCCTCCAGGCCCGCCCTGGTGCCGGCGTACTCCTCGTACTCCTCCCGGGCGTGCCGCCGGGAGGTGTCGCGCTCCTCCAGGTAGGAGGCGTAGCCGCCGCCGTAGACGTTGACCTGCTGCTGGGCGAGGTCGAGTTCGACGACGCGGGTGACCGTACGGGTCAGGAACTCGCGGTCGTGGCTGACCAGGACGGTGCCGGCGCGCAGGCCGGTGACGAACTTCTCCAGCCGCTCCAGACCGTCGAGGTCGAGGTCGTTGGTGGGCTCGTCCAGCAGGAAGACGTCGTAGCGGCTGAGCAGCAGCGAGGCGAGCCCGGCGCGGGCGGCCTGGCCGCCGGACAGCGCGTACATCTCCAGGTCCAGACCGACGCCGAGGCCGAGGGCGGCGGCGGCCTCCTCGGCGCGTTCGTCCAGGTCGGCGCCGCCCAGCGCGAGCCACCGCTCCAGGCCGGTCGCGTAGGCGTCGTCGGCGCCCGGCGCCTGGTCGACCAGTGCCCGGGTGGCGGCGTCGAGTGCCGCCTGCGCGGCGGCGACCCCGGTACGGCGGGCCAGGAACTCCCGGACGGTCTCGCCGTCCGGCCGCCGTTCCGGCTCCTGGGGCAGGTGGCCGACGGTGGCGGTCGGCGGGCTGAGCCGCAGCGTGCCGTCCTCCGGGGCGGCGAGCCCGGCCAGCAGCCGCAGCAGCGTGGACTTGCCGGCCCCGTTGGCGCCGACCAGGCCGATCACGTCGCCGGGCGCGACGACCAGGTCGAGCCCGGAGAAGAGCAGGCGGTCGCCGTGGCCGGCGGCGAGGTTCTTGGCAACGAGGGTGGCACTCATCAGGGCTCGGATCCTATCGGGCGGGCCGCGGGCCGCGGAATCGGACATCCGGTAAAACCATGCAAGCACGCTTGATTGTTTTCCGGGCTGCTGCCAGGCTCGTCGCACACCGGGCGGCCGGCCGCCGTGCGGGGCGCTGCGCCGGTCGCCGTGGAAGCCGCGTGGAAGCCGCCGCCGACCTGGTCCCAGCCGCGGTCGGCGGCGCTGTCGATGCCGCTGTCGCCGCAGGGGAAGGGGGCGCCATGAGCGCGCTGGACGTCCGGGGCGCGGAGTTCGCCGAGCGCCGGGCGGTGATGCTGGAGCGGCTGGCCGAGGTGGAGTCCGTGCACGCCGAGGCGCTGGCCGGCGGCGGCCCGGTGTACCGGGAGCGGCACCGGGCGCGCGGCAGGCTGCTCGCCCGGGAGCGGATCGAGCTCCTGCTGGACCCGGACACCCCCTTCCTCGAACTGTCGCCGCTGGCCGTCTGGGGCAGCGACTTCACCACCGGCGAGACCTTCGGCCCCGCCGAGGCGGTCGGCATGGGCCTGGTGACTGCCGCGGAGGAGGCGCTGGAGCCGATCCTGGACGGGCTGCGGGCGGGTTCCCCGCAGGGTCTGGCCGAGTCGAAGGCGCTCACCGCCGGCCGGCTGCGTGCCGCACTCGACGAGCGGGGCGCCGACGTGGCGGCGGTCAGCGCCCGGCTGTTCGCCTCGGCCGAGGCCGCCGAGGGCGTGCGCGCGTTCCTGGAGAGGCGGGAGCCGTCATGGAGGTCGTGACCGAGCGCGCGCCGAAGCAGGACCGCAGCCGCGCCACCCGGCTGCGGGTGCTGGAGGCCGCGGTCGCCTGCCTGGCCGAACGCGGCTGGTCCGGCAGCACCCTCGCGGTGGTGTGCGCACGGGCCGGTGTCTCCCGGGGGGCCGCCCAGCACCACTTCCCGACCCGCGAGGAGCTGTTCGCCGCGGCCATCGAGCACGTCGCGGAGAAGTGGCTGACAGCGGTGCGCGACCGCGCCCGCAGACTGCCCCGCGAGGGCCCCGACCGCACCCGCGCGGTGGTGGACATGCTGGTGGCGGTCCATACCGGGCCGCTGTTCCGGGCCGCCCTGCACCTGTGGGTGACCGCCGCCGAGGAGGAGTCGCTCCGCCCCCGGGTGCGGGCCCTGGAGTCGCGGATCGGCCGCGAGTCGCACCGGCTGGCCGTGGAGTTCCTGGGCGCCGACGAGTCCGTACCGGGCGTCAGGGAGACCGTCCAGGCCACCTTGGACATGGCCCGCGGCCTGGGCCTGGCCGCCCTGCTCACCGACGACTCGCCCCGCCGTAGCGGGGTCGTCCGCCGCTGGGCGCAGATCCTGGACGCGGTGCTGTACGCGGACTGAGCGCCGCCTCCGGCGCCGGGCCGGTCAGGTTCGGCCAGTTTCGGGCCGCGGACCGGGCCGCGGCCTGCCGGGAGGCGACGGCCGCGGCCCCTCCTGCCGCCGGTCGCGCTCCGGGTCCGGCCGGGGCGCGCGCGGGGAACGTGGGCTGACCGGCGTCTGCCCGCGTGCGCCGGTCGCGTCCGCGGACCGCCCGCCGTGCCTTTCCGGCCTCGTCACCCGTCCTGACCGGCCGCTGCTTTCGGACAGGGTTCCCACGCCTCGTTGACACCTCCTGCGGCTCCCGGCAGGATCAGCGCCCATGATGACCTAACGTTTTCCCGGGTTCCGCGTGCCGGACCGGGAATGCGGTCGGTCTGATGCCATGATCTCTTCCGGGTGATCGGCCGGGCATAACCCGCAGCAGCGGCCCGCGTTGGGACGCCGTGTCATCTCCGCACCCTTGACGAGCCACGGCCATGATTGTTTCCGGTAAACCCTCCCGCGGGCTTCCGGCGATCTCCCCGACCTGGCTCCGGCACATTCAAGCTGCCCCGGTCCTACTGCCTTGGAAAGGGGCGTTCATGGCGGCCACCGGTCGGCCACCGCAATTCCGGGTGGCGTTGTCGCCCCTCTTACGGGCACGGTCCCGTGCCGTTTCCACGGACACCGGGCCGCCGGAACCGGAGGCGCCCGGCCCCGGCGGCGACATTCCCGGCTCGGTCGCCGCAATGACCGGGAAGGTGCTGCCGCTGGGCCTGCCGCTGGCTATCGGATTCGTCGCCCAGCTCGCCATCTCCTTCACCGACGCCGCGCTCGTGACCAGGCTCGGGGCGCGCGAACTGGCCGGGGTCACGCTCGCCTTGAGCGTCTTCAGCATGACCATGCTCTTCGGCCTCGGCATCGTCACGGCCGCGACCCCCAAGCTCGCCGCGGCGCACCGCTCGCGCGACACGGGGGCCGTGCGCACCTGGTACGTGCAGGGCGCGTGGCTGGCCGTGCTGGTCGGGCTGCTCGGGACGGCCGTGCTGTGGCAGACCCGTGACATCCTGACGCTCCTCGGCCAGAGCCCGTCCTCGGCGCGGATCGCGCAGCGTTACAACACCGGCGCCGCCGTCGGCCTGCCCTTCTTCCTGCTCTACGTCAACGCGCGCGGCCTGCTGACCGGAGTGGGCCGCCCCAAGCCGGTGACCTGGGTCATGCTGGCGGCCGTCCCCGTCAACCTGGGCCTGGGGTGCCTGCTGACCTTCGGCGCCGGGCCGGTGCCCGGCCTGGGCGTCTTCGGGGCGGGCCTGGCCAGCACGCTGGTGCGGGCGCTCGTCGTCGTGGCGGTCACGGCGGTGCTGCTGGGCGGCGGCTTCCGGGAGCTGGCACTGCGCGGCGCCCGGCTCGTGCCGCGGCCGGCGATGCTGCTCGACCTCGCCCGGGTGGGCGTCTGGATCGGCGCGCGCATCCTGCTCGGCGAGGGCTTCCTGCCCGTACTCGCCTTCTTCGTCGCCCGCTTCGGCGCGGACGCGACGACCGCCCACGCGATCGGGCTGCGGCTGGAGAGCCTGGTCGTCGTCTTCGCGCTGGGCTTCTCCGGCGCGGCGACCACCGTGGCCGCGTGGGCCCGGGCGGACGGCGACTGGCGTGCGCTGCGCGATCTGCGCTCCAGCCTGCTGCTGATCGGGCTGGTCTACTCCCTCGGCCTGTCCGCGGTCATCCTCGCCTCCTCCGGCTTCACCGGACGGGTGGTCTTCGGGCTGCACGAGCCGAAAGCGGAGGGAATGCTGCACAAACTCGTCTTCCTTGTGGTGGCCTACTTCGTCGTCGACACGCTCATCACGATGTCGATGGGATATCTGGTGGGCCTTTCCGACACGCGGCTCCCCACTCTCGTGGTGGCCGCGGGTTACTGGGTCGTCGGTCTCGGCACCGGCGTCCTGCTGAGTGAACTCACACCGCTCGACTTCTACGGACTGTGGCTCGGGGTGATCACCGGCGGATGCGTGATCGCGGTGTTCGTCTTCGCCCGGACCGGACAGCACATCGCCAGTCTCGCCAACTCCACGACGGAAGAGGCTCCGGAATGACCGAGGTGTACTCACCGGATTCGGCTCTGCTCGACTCCAAAGTGCGCGACATCGAGAGCGACGCCACGACGAACGACAGAATCGGACCCTACATCCGCCGGAACGACCGGCAGGTGCGGGAGACCCCGAAATCCCAGCTGCGCACGCGCCGCAAATGGGAAAGCGAGAAGCGGCGTATTCGCGCCCGCGTGCGTCTGGACCCGCAGGAGGTCAGGGCCTGGCAGCTGGAACGGGTACGCGCCCTGGTGGACGGGGCCTTCACGGCGATCCCGTTCTACCGGGAGCTGTACGCGGCGGTGGGCTTCGAGCCGGGGGACATCGTGACCTGGTCCGACTTCGAACAGCTGCCGGTCGTGAACAAGCGCATGATCGTGGACGCCGGTATGAGCCCCCCGACGGCCGCGGGCGACGCGCGCCGGACCGTGCACTCGGCGCGCACCTCCGGGTCGAGCGGGCTGAACCTGACGATCTACCAGGACAACGCCAGCGTCGACCACCGGGCCGTGCTGAACATGCGGCACTGCGAACTGGCGCTGGGCAGCGAGCTGCGCCCGCAGGACTGGCGCTACCAGGTGTACTTCGCCGCGGAGCGGATCACCTCGCTGCTGGGCGACTACCCGTACGTGACCCTGGCGCAGGAGTGTCCCACGGAGTTGCTCACCGAGCACCTCGAGCAACTCCGGCCCCGGATCGTGTTCGCCTTCCCCAGCTACCTGCAGCGGCTCGTCGAGCGGGACGTCGCACTCGACGCGTTCGGCGTGGAGGCGGTCATCACCAACTCCGAGCGCAGCAGCCCGCAGGAGCGGGAGAAGTACACCCGCGTGCTGCGGGTCCCGGTGGTCGACGAGTACTCCTCGGAGGAGTTCTCGCTGATCGCCTACGAGTGCCGGCAGCGCCGGTACCACCTCGTCGAGGACAGCGCCTACCTGGAGGTCGCGCAGCCCGACGACTCCGGTTTCGGGCACATGGTCGGCACCTCGCTGGGCAACGCGTTCATGCCGTTCATCCGCTACGACCAGGGGGACGTGGTCCGCCTCGCGCCACCCGGCGCCTCGTGCGGGTGCGGCTCGCGCTTCCGGACGATCGACGCGTTCCGGGGCCGCGAGGACGAGACACTGCGGGACGGGCCCGGCCGTGCGGTGCCGTCCGACGCCGTGCTCGGCCTGTGCGACCGCACCCTGGTGGTCCAGGAGTCCAACGTCCTGCAGTACCAGCTCGTCCAGACGGCGCCGGACCGGGTGCAGCTGCGCCTGCGGCTGTCCGACCCCGCCCGGCGCGGGGAGGACAACGCGCTCCTCGACGCCTTCGTCCGGGAGCTGCCGTCCCTCTTCCTGCACGAAAGGGTGCACGTGGACGTCGTGCACGTGGACGCCTTCGAGACGTTCGCCTCCGGCAAGCGGCGGCTGATCTTCGCCGAGGGCGCGTGGACCCGGGCCGCCGGCACCGCCCCGCGCACCGCGCCGGAAGCCGTCCGATGAGGCCGGCGGACCCGGGCCGGCTGTCCGGGCTGCGCGCCGAGCTGTACGACAGCGGCGCCCGGCAGGACGCGTACGAGCGCTCCGTGATCAACCTGATCGCCAGCGACAACGCCGTGCCGGGCTGGCGGCGGCACACCCTCCCGTACTCCGGCGACATGATCCAGGAGGGCATCGTCGGCAGGCGGCCGTTCGCCGGCGCGGCCCTGCACAACGAGCTGGAGCGGATCGCCGCGGAGGTCGCCTGCGAGGTCTTCGGCGTCGACCACGCGATCCTGCAGCCCCACTCGTGCAGCCAGGCCAACCAGGCAGTCTACCACGGACTGCTGCGCCCCGGCGACCGGGTGCTGGCGCTGCGGTTCCGGGCCGGCGGGCACCTCACCCACGGGATGCGGCACAACTTCTCCGGCCGTACGTACGCGTTCGACTTCTACGGGGTCGGGGCGGACGGCCGGATCGACTACGACGAGGCGCTGCGCGCGGCCAAGGAGTTCCGCCCCCGGCTGGTCGTCTGCGGCTCGTCGTCGTATCCGTGGATCTATGACGTGGCGGCGCTGCGCGCGCTGTGCGACGAGGTCGGCGCGTACCTGCACCTGGACCTCTCGCACGAGGCCGGGCTGATCGCCGGCGGCGCCTTCCCGTGCGACCTGGGGCCGGCCGACGTGGTGACCATGTCCCTGGACAAGACGCTGCGCGGGCCGCACGGGGCGGCCGTGCTGTGCCGGGCGGACCTGGCCGGCCGGATGGACGCCGCGGTGCACCCGGGCACGCAGTCGAGCTTCCCCGTGCGCAGGCTCACCGACGCGGCGGCGGCGCTGCTGGAGAGCCAGACGGCGGGCTTCGCCGAGTACGCGCGGCGCAGCGTCGCGCTGACCCGGGCGCTCGGCGAGCGGCTGCTGGCGTTCGACGCCCGTGCCGTGGTCGGCGGCGGCAGCGACAAGCACTACCTGCTGCTGGACACCGAGCGGGTCTTCGGGCGGGACGGACGCGCCGCGGAGGAGCTGCTGGAGGACCTCGGCCTGCTCACCAACCGCCAGTGGCTGCCGCACGACCGCTCCAGCGGGTTCGACGACGCCGGCGGGCTGCGGCTGGGCACGGCCTGGCTGTCCTCGTGCGGCTACGACACCGCGGACGCCGACGCGCTCGCCGACCTGCTGGTGCGGGCCCTGTCCGGCGATGACCGCGACGACTGCGCCGCCGCGTTCGCGGAGCTGGTCACCCGTGACCGGCCGGGCGACGTACGCGGCAGCACGGACTTCGACTGGACGGCCGCGGACGGGGGGAGCGAGGCGTGAAGACGCTGACGGACTACGAGCAGATGGGGTTCCGCACCGCGGCGAACCTCGCCGACGGCCACGCGTACCAGGGGCTCACCCGCGGCCAGGAGACCATCGTCGACCGGCTGGGCGCCACCTGGCGCAAGGCGGAGGCCGAGTCGATCCCGCAGTCGGAGCACCGCTACGTCGAGCGGTACGCCGGTCTGATCGGCTCGGCGAGCCTGCACCGGGCCGCGGGGCACCTGATCCTGCCGACCGCGTCGAACTCGATCGACCTGGTCGCCGCGTACCTGAAGCTGGCCGGCAGGCGGGTCCTGCTGACGCACCCGACGTTCGACAACCTCGCGCTCATCTTGTGGCGGCGCGGTGTGCGGCCGAATCCGGTCGCGGAGCGGGAGATCGCCGACGGCGGGCTGCTCGCGCGCCGGCTCGCCGACACCGACGTGCTGTTCCTGGTGAACCCGAACAACCCCACCGGCACCAGCCTGTCCGAGGACGCCTTCACCGCGGTGGTGCGGGCGTGCGTCGCCCACGGCGTCACGCTCGTCATCGACGCGAGCTTCCGGCTGTTCTACCCGCAGACCTGGGACGCCTACCGCGTGCTGCAGGATCTCGGCGCCTCGTACATCGTCTTCGAGGACACCGGCAAGGTCTTCCCGACGCAGGACATGAAGGCGAGCCTGCTGACGTACTCCGCCGACCACAGCGCCGCACTGCAAGAGATCTACAACGAGATATACCTGTGCGTCTCCCGGTTCACCCTGATGGTCCTCGGCGACTTCTTCGAGGAGGCGCGGACCGGCGGGCTGCACGAGTCCGTGCACGCCCTGGTCGCCACCCGGCGGGCCCAGGTGCGGCAGGCCCTCGGTGAGGGCCTGATAGAGCCGGCGGCCCTGGCCAGCAGGATCAGCGTGGAGTGGCTGTCCACCGCCCGCACCGGACTCAGCGACCGCGCCGTGGTGGAGGAGCTGCGCGCCCTCGGTGTGGGCGTGCTGCCGGGGCGCGGCTTCTTCTGGGACCGGCCGGACGCGGCGGACAGCTCCCGCAACGTACGCATCAGCCTCATGAAGCCGCGCGGCGAGTTCGAACGCGGACTGGCGATCATGGCCGACTACTTCGAGGGGCGGGTGCGGCGGTGAGGATCCTGGTGTCCGGCGGGTCGGTGCCCGCGCGGCTGGCCGACTACTGCCGCCGGCGCGACGTCGAGGTCGACCACGTCGGCCCCGCCCCGGCGCCCGACGAGCTGCGCCGGCGCGTCACGGCGGCCGACTACTACCTGCTCGGCGGCGACGAGCGGCTGTCGAAGGACGTACTGGCGGCCGCCGGCCGGCTGCGGTGTGTCTCCTTCATGGGCGTCGGCGCCGGCTCGTTCGTCGACCTGGAGGCGGCGCGCGAGCGCGGGATCAGGGTGCTGACCACGCCGGGGACGAACGGCGCGGCGGTCGCGGAGTTCGCCGTGGGGCTGGCCCTCGGCGTCATGCGCCGGATCCTGCCCGACCTCGGCGGCGGCCAGCAGCGGTCACGCGCGTCCACCGAACTCACCGGGGCGCGGGTCGGGGTGCTGGGCCTGGGCGCGTCGGGCTCGGCGCTGGCCGGGATCCTGGCGCGCGGCTTCGGCTGCGAGGTGCTCTACCACTCCCGTACCCGCAAGCCCCGGGCCGAGCGGGAACTGGGCCTGGCGCACGTCGGCCCGGCCGAGCTGTTCACCCGCAGTACCACCGTCTTCGTCTGCTGCGCGCTCAACGAGCAGACGGCCGGGCTGGTCGACGACCGGCTGCTGGGCGCCGGGCCCGCCCCGCGCTACCTGGTGAGCACCGCCGATCCCCGGGTGATCGACCCCGCGGCGCTGCTGCGGGCCCTGGAGACGGGCGCGCTGACCGGTGCCGCCATGGACGGGTTCTACCAGGAGCCGCTGCCGAGCGCGGCCGACGACCCCACCGGCCTGCTGCGCCTGCAGGGCGGCCCGCTCTTCGTCACCGGCCACATCGGCGCCTCCTCCGCGGCGTCCTGGTCGCGTATGGAGGACGCCGCCGTCGGCAACCTCCTCGCCGTCCTGGACCAGGAGGCGTGATGAGCGGCACCGCGGCCCGGTCCCTGGCCGGGCGGCTGCGCTCCCTGGTCCCCGACGACTGCCTGCTGCTGCCGTCGTCACCCGGCTACGACCGGGCCCGGCCGGTGTACAACCGGATGCACGACGCCCGGCCCGCGGCGATCGTGCGCAGCCTGGACGAGACGGTGCTGCACCAGGCCGTCAGCACCGCGGCGGAGCTCGGCGTGCGCATCGCCGTGCGCGGCGGCGGCCACCACATCGGCGGGTTCTCCACCGTCGAGGACGGGCTGCTGATCGACTTCTCGGTGTTCCGGGGCGTCTTCCCCGACCCCGGCGCCGGCACCGTGCGGGTGCAGCCCGGGGCGCGCCTGGCGGACCTGGACGCGCGGCTGTCCTCGGCCGGCCGCTGCGTGCCGTCGGGCACGGTCAGCGACACCGGGGTCACCGGGCTCACCCTCGGCGGCGGTATCGGCTGGCTCGTCGCCGAATACGGGCTGACCTGCGACCACCTGATCGGGGCCCGGGTCCTGGCGGCCGACGGCCGGGTCCTGGAGGTGTCGCCGCAGCGGCACCCCGACCTGCTCTTCGCGCTGCGCGGCGGCGGGGTCGGCGCGTTCGGGATCGTCCTGGAGCTGCGCTTCCGGACGATCCCGCTGCCGCGGATCACCGCCGGCTCCGTACGCTTCCCGCTGGACCGGGCGGCCGGCGTGCTGCGGCGGCTGCACGGCCTGCTCCGGGAGCGCACGCCGGTCGCGACGACCCTCGCCCCGGCGCTGGTCCACCGCGACGGCGTCCCCGAACTGTCCGTCGACCTGTGCTGCCACGACGACGGCGCGCAGGCCGCCCGGATCAGGGAGGCGATCGGCGGCGACTGGTCGGATGTCGTGGCCCGCGACTACCGGGAGTGGCAGGCGCACTTCGACTCCGCCTTCCTGCCGCCGATGCGCGGGTACTGGAAGTCCGTGCACTTCCCGCACCTCGCGCTCGACCCGGACACGCTGGTGGCGGCGATGCGGGCCGCGCCCACCGCGCGGTGCTCGGCCGTCGTGGAGTACTTCAACCCCGACACGCTGCGGGCCCGTGCCGAGGGCTCGGCGTACCCGCTGCGGGAGTCCCGGATGGGCGTACTGCTGTCGGCGCGCTGGCCGGACCGCGGCGACGACGACGCGCACGTGCGGTGGGCCCGGACCTGGGCTGACACCCTGCGGGCGGCCGGCGGCGCGAAGGCGTATTCCAACTACTCCGACGCCTCCGACTCCCATCGGAGCCTGACGCTGGACGACCCGGTGCTCGGCGGCGCGTTCCGCCGGCTGGAGCGCGCGTACGACCCGGACCGGCTGTTCGCCCGCGGCCACCGCACCGCGCTGACCGGCTGAGACGCGCCGACCGCGTACCTGCGGCGGTCCGCGGGCCCCGCCCGGCGCGTCGCGCGGGGTCACCCGGGCGGGTCACCCGGGCGGGTCACCCGGGCGCGGCGGGTTCCCTGGAGCCGGGGGCCCGCCCGGTGGTCCGCCGGAGGGCCTTTGGCGCCCGTGCCGGCGGCTGGGCGGCGGCCGGCGGAGCGGCCCCGCCGCCGGGTGCGCCGCTGCTCCGCCGCCCAGGTGGTTGGTTGGCGGAGGTTTTGCCGGGCAGGGGCGGGGTGGATCCTGGAAGGGAGGAGATGGCGCCATGCGCAGAGGCGGATCGGAACCTGTCCAGGCCCGCAGCCCGCTGCGGCTGCGGCTGGGGCTCGCACTGCTCGGGGTCGGCTGCGGGACGGCGGCGGCCGTCGGCTTCGCCCTGGCGGGACGGCCGGGGAGGGCGGCGGTGCTGGCGGCTGTCGCCGCTCTGGCGGCGGTCGACGCGGTGGTGGTGCTCCGGCGCATCCGGCAGGGGGCGCGCTACCAGCCGGGGCGGGAGGTGCCGCCGTACCGGCCGGCCGAGCGGAAGCGGTGGCGATGAGACGGCCTCCCGTCCGCGCGGCGCCGGCACACCGGCACACCTGAACACCCGGGAAAGCAGAAGGCCCGGCGCCGTGGCGCCGGACCCTCGCATGTGTAGCGGGGACAGGATTTGAACCTGCGACCTCTGGGTTATGAGCCCAGCGAGCTACCGAGCTGCTCCACCCCGCGTCGGTGAACACCACCCTACGGGGTGTCCACGCCAGGACCAAATCGCGTACCGCGCGGCCCCCTTGCCGGGAACCACCGCCGGGCCGCCGCCGGCCCGGCGGACACCCGGCGTATCGGGACGACGCCGCGTCGTAGCCGCGAAGCCGCCGTCGTGACCCCGGTCAGAGGACGGTCCGGGGGCGGTCCGCGGGGGGGGCGGAGGTTTGGCGGCGGCCGTGATGTGCCAGGTAAGGGCCATGAGCACTGAACATTCGGCACCGCGCAGCCGGGCCGTCGCCCTGTCCGAGGAGGTCGCGGACGCGCTGGTCCGCCGGGCCCCGGTGGTGGCGCTGGAGTCCACGATCATCTCCCACGGCCTGCCCCGGCCGCGCAACCTCCAGGTCGCCAGGGAGCTGGAGGGGATCGTACGGGCGGCCGGGGCGGTGCCGGCCACCGTGGCGGTGCTCGACGGGGTGCCGCGGGTGGGGCTCGCCAAGGACCAGGTCGAGCGGATCGCCGAGGACCCCTCCCTGCGCAAGCTGGGGTTCCGGGATCTGGCGCCGGCACTGGCCACGGGCGCGAGCGGGGCGACGACGGTGTCGGGCACCGCCTTCCTGGCCGCCCGCGCCGGCATCCGGGTGTTCGGCACCGGCGGCCTCGGCGGGGTGCACCGCGGCTGGGTGAGCGTACAGGACGAGTCCGCCGACCTGTCGCTGCTGGCCAGGACCCGGATCACCGTGGTGTGCGCGGGCGTGAAGTCGATCCTGGACGTGCCCGCCACCCTCCAGCGGCTGGAGACCCTCGGCATCGGCGTCCTCGGCTACGGCACCGGCCGCTTCCCCGGCTTCTACCTCACCGACTCCGGCGAGCCGGTGGACTGGACGGTCGAGGACCCGGAGCAGATCGCCGCGGTGATGGCCGCGCAGGACGCGCTGGGCGGCCACAGCTCAGCGCTGATCGTCGCCAATCCGGTGGCCGCGGAACTCCAGCTCGACCCCGCCCTGCACGACCGGGTGCTCGCCGACGCGCTGGCCGCCGCCGGCCGGGAGGGCGTCACCGGGCAGGCGGTCACGCCGTTCCTGCTGGCGTACCTCACCGAGCACACCGGCGGCGCCTCACTGGAGGCCAATCTCGCGGCGGTACGCGGCAATGTCGCGCTGGCGGCGGAGATCGCGGTGCGGTGGTCGCGGCGGCCGCGGGAATGAGCGCACCCGTGGCGCCCGGAGGCGGGTTGCTGGTGGTCGGCGACGTGGTCACCGATGTGGTGGCCCGGCACACCGAGCCGCTGGCCCCCGACACCGACACGGCGGCCCGGATCGCGCTGCGGCCGGGCGGCGCCGGGGCCAACGTGGCCTGCTGGGCGGCGAGTCGGGGCGCCGCGGTGCGGCTGCTGGCGCGGGTGGGCGCGGACAGCGCGGACTGGCACCGGGCCGAACTGCGGTCGGCGGGCGTCGAACCGGTGCTGCGGATCGACCCCGAGCTGCCCACCGCGATGGTGATCGCGCTGGTCGACGCGGCGGCCGAGCGGACCCTGGTGACGGACAGCGGCGCTTCCCTACGGCTCGGGCCGGCCGACTGGGCCGAGGAGCTGCTGGACGGCGCCGGGCATGTGCACCTGTCGGGCTATCTCTTCTTCTCCGCCCCCGGCCGGGAGTTGGCCGCCGTGGTGGCCGGGTCGGCCCGCGCCCGCGGCCTCCCGGTGAGCGTCGACCCGGCGTCGGCGGGCTTCATCCGGCAGCTCGGGGTGGCCCGCTTCCTGGACGCCGTGGCCGGTACGGATCTGCTGCTGCCCAACGCGGCGGAGGCGGCGCTGCTGTCCGGGCGGTCGGAACCGGCCCTGGCGGCAGCGGAGTTGAGCGCGCGCTGCGGTGGCGAGGTGGTGGTGACGCTGGGGGCGGGCGGCGCGCTGGCGGCGGCACGCGGGCGGCTGGCCGCCCGCGTGCCGGCCGTCGCGGCGGGCGCGGTGGACACCACGGGCGCCGGCGACGCGTTCACCGGCGGCCTGCTGGCCGCCCGCCTGTCGGGCGCGGACCTCCCGTCGGCGCTGGCCGCGGGGTGCCGTACGGGCGCCGCGGCGGTGGCAGTCGTGGGCGGCCGGCCGCGCTGATCTGCCGTCAGAAGGCGTCCCAGGGCGCGGCGTCGTACAACGCCCTGATCCGGGTCAGGAGTTCGGCGTCCACCGGTACGGCCGTGGTGTCGATGGCACGGACCACCGCCATCCCGCGGGAGTTGAGCACGAAGGCGCCGTCGTAGCCGCCGACGTCGGCGAGCCGCACCGGCCGGCCGGTCTGCGGGACGCCGGCCGCGGTGAGTTCGCGCTCCATCACCTGAAGGGTGATACCCCGCAGCATGGGAGCGGCCGGCCAGACCACGGTGCCGCCCTCGACGAAGCCGATGTTGGTGACGGCGCCTTCCGCGATCAGGCCGTCCGGGCCGGTCAGCAGGGCTTCCTGGCAGCCCTCCGCCGCCGCCCGGCGGACGTGGTAGCCCTGGCCGAAGCCGCCCACGTGCTTGAGGTGGGCGACCGGCCGCTGGTAGGACACCGACTTCAGCCGGTACGGCCCCTGCTCCATCGCGGCCGGCGGCCCGACGGTGACCAGCGCGCAGACGGGGGCACCCGGTGCCTCCTTCGGCTGAAAGACGTTCACCCGCACCGAGGCGTCCGCGCGGCCCGCGCTCGCCAGCGCGTGCCGTACCAGCCCGCGGAACCGCCCGCCGTCCATCCCGGTCCCGA
This sequence comes from Streptomyces sp. ITFR-21, assembly GCF_031844685.1. NCBI lineage: Bacteria > Bacillati > Actinomycetota > Actinomycetes > Kitasatosporales > Streptomycetaceae > Actinacidiphila > Actinacidiphila sp. ITFR-21. The sequence goes on along the minus strand of NZ_CP134605.1, from coordinate 5,835,813 downwards.
ACAGCTCCCGGCTCGCCGCGTCCAGCCGCGCCGCGTGCAGCGCCGCCCCGCGCACCCGCCCGCCGCGCACCTGCATCGCGGTGAAGTGCCCGTAGCCGGCCAGTACGGGCGCGAGCGTCTCCGCGGTGGCGGGCGCGCCGTCGATCTCCATCACCGGCGCGGCAGAAGTCGTGGTCACCGTCCCAGCCTGCCACCGGTCCGCCCCCGTAAACACGCCGCCGCCCCGGCCTCAGGGATCGATACAGGTCGGGCGCGCGCCCGCAAGGAGCGAAACGCGCCAGAAACCCGGGGGTTCCGCGGGCGGCGAGCAGGCGGCCGGAGCGACGCCGCAGGGGCCTTGTCCGGCCCTGGGAGCCGGATCGGGCGTGGTGGGCACGGATAAGGGCTCGCTCGGCGCGGTCGGCGGGCGGTGCGGCGGGGCGGGCCGGCCCCGCCCGGGTCGGGGGCGGGTACGGAGGCGGACGATGTCGGGCATGTCCGGTCGGTTGGCCGCACGGCACAGGCCGGACGTGGTCTTATGCGGAACCGCGGGACCGCACCGGACAGCGGCCCCCGCCACTCCGGAGTGATCATCGGTACCAGAGTGAGTACCGGTACCGCAGTGATCCGGTTCGATCAATTGGCTGAAATCCGCGTCCGGCTCGCACCGGCCCGCTGTTAGAGTCGTCGACGTTATGGACGGGGCCGCCGGGGAGGAACAACTCGGGGGCCCGCACACCATCATGGGATTCTCTGTCGGACTTTCGGTGTCCGCGGCGGGCCGGGCGGATTCAGGCCGGGCACAGCGCCCGGCGGACGCCGCCAAGAGGTCCGGCACACGCGTGGGCAGGAGATGAACCGAGGCACGCGTCACGTGCGTCCGGTAAAAGCCGTCCGCGCCTCCCTGCGAGCCGCTATGGAAAGCGAAGGGACAGTCATGCTGCGCGACGAAATGGAACAACTGGCCGCGGCCCGGATGGAGCGGATTTTCGAGAAGGTCCCCAGGGCGCGTGAGTTCCACGACACGACCTGGACCGACCGCGACTACTACCGGCGGCACCTGGTCGAGACCGTGCTCCGGATCCGTCTCAACAACGAGGTCGACGCCTACGGCCTGTACAAGGTCGGCTGGCAGGACCACCGGCTCGCCTCGACGCTCGCCCGCTACCTCGCCGAGGAGAACAACCACGAGGGCATGTTCCTCAAGGACCTGGACAAGTTCGGGCTGAGCAAGGCCGACATCGACGCGATACGCCCGCTACCGTCGACGGAATACCTCATGGGCTACATGTACTTCTCCATCAACAATGACGGGCCGCTGCCCACCACGGTCTGGAACTGGTTCGTGGAGTGGTATTCCGACCGCTACAACCCCGGCATCACCAAGTACGCCGCCGAGGTGTTCGGAGAGGACATGGTCAGGGGTTCGCACGCGCATATCGCCTACGACGAGGCGCACGACCATGACGAGCTGATGTGGTCGACCGTGGAACGCGCGGTGAGCGGCTGGGGCAGTTTCGACACGGCCGCCCGGCACCTGGTCAACTTCGTCGATCTGATCGGCCTGTACTTCACCGAACTCCACGACGAGACCGTCGGCAAGAAGTCCTGAATTCGGCGCGGCGGCGCCCTTCCCGGGCCGCCTCCTGAGGGGAGCAGCGGTGACGGAGCCTTCCGTCCTCATACTCGAACCGGAATCGTCGGGGCTCGAACTCGTCGGCGCGGCGGCGGCCCTGGGCTTCACCGCCCACCTCTTCGACCGGCGGCGGTTGCGGGACATGCCGCGGGTGGTGCGAGACGCCGTCGCCACGGGAAGGGCGACGTTCCGCCGGGTGGAGATCCGCTCCGCACCGGCCGTCACCGAGGCCGCGCTGGAACTGGCCGCGCAGAGTGAACTGGCGGCGGTGGTACCCGGGTTCGAGTACGCGGTGCCCACCGCGGCGGTCGTCGCGTGGAAGCTCGGCCTGCCGGGGCTGCACCCGGAGGCGGCCGAGGCTCTGCGGGACAAGGGGCGGATGAAGGAGCGGCTCACCGCGGCGGGCGTCCCGGTGGCGCCGGGCGCCCTGGTGGACGCCCGGCGGTCCGGCGAGCGGGAGCTGGAGGCCGTCGCCGGGCGCATCGGATTCCCGGCCGTGGTCAAACCCGTCGACGGCTCGGGCAGCCTGGGCGTCCGCCGGGCGGACGACTACGGCACGCTGCGGCGCCACATCGCCCTGGCGGCCGGCGGCCCGACGGACGACATGGGCAAGCTGGTCGGCGAACGGCTGCTGGTCGAGGCGTACGTGGCCGGTCCCGAGTTCAGCGTGGAGGGATACGCCGGGCCGGCGGGGGTCACCGTCGTGGCCGTCACCGAGAAGCAACTGGGGCCGGAGCCCTGGTTCGTGGAGGTGGGACACGTCGTGCAGGCTGCCCTGTCCGCGGCGGACCGGGAGTCGCTGGAGGCGACCGCCCGGTCCGCCGTCCGCGCGCTCGGTCTGACCTGTGGTGTGTTCCATCTCGAAGCACGGCTCGGCTCGCAGGGGCCGGTGGTGCTCGAAGTCGCCGCGCGTCTGGGCGGGGACCGCATTCCCCGCCTGGTGGCGGCGGTGGACGGCCATGAGCTGCCCCGGACCATGATCCGTCTGCTGGCCGGCCTGCCGGTCGCCCCGCCGGACACGTCTCAGGTCGCCCCGCCGGACACCGGACGGACCGCGGACGCCGCGAGGACCGCGGACGCGGGTCCGGTGGCCGCGGCCAGGTTCCTCACCGCGGCCGAACCCGCCCGTCTCGCCGACCCCGGACGACTCGCCCGGCAACTGCGCGCCCTGCCGGGCTGCCTGGAGGCCGACGTCACCGCCCCGCCCGGCGCGACCGTGCTCCCCGCCCGCGACTTCCGGCAGCGTTTCGGGCACCTGGTCGCCACCGCCCCGGACCGCCGCAGCCTGGACGCCGTACTCGACGAGGCCGACCGGCTGGTGGGCGCGGCCCTGGAAAGACCTCGCCCCTCGCAACCCCGGCCATCGCGGCTTGCCGCCAACGACCGACCACGGAGCACCTCATGAGCAGCCAACTCCCCGCCTCCCTCGCCGCCGAGGCAGCCGAAGCGGCCAAACCGGGCAGGGCGGACGGCCAGGACGGCAGGGACGGCACAAGCAGCGGCACCAGCGCCGACGGGACCAGCGGTTCGGGCGCCCCGGCCGGGACGGCCGCCGCGGCGGCGCCGCCCCTACTGCTCGTCATCAACCGCTTCGACGACGAGTTCGGCGAGTACCACCGCTTCCTGCGCGACACCGACCACCGGCTGGCGTACCTCGCCACCGCGGATGCCCTGGCCCCGCTCGACCTGGACGGCGCGGTGGAGACCGTGGTCGTACCGGACCTCGACCACGACACCCTGCTGGCGGCGGCCCGCCGGATCACCGACCGGCACGGGCCGCTCGCCGGGATCGTCGGGGTCTCGGAGTTCGACCTGTCCACCGCGGCCCGCCTGCGCGCGGAGCTCGGCGTGCCCGGCTGGAGCAGCGCGTACACCGACAGGTTCCGGGACAAGACTTTGATGAAGCAGTGGATCCTCCGCGCCGGACTGCGCGCGCCCGCCTACCGGGAGATCGGCCCGGGGGCCGACGCGCCGTCCCTGGTGGCCGAGTTCGGACTGCCGTTGATCCTCAAACCCCGCGACGGCGCCGCCTCGCGCGGGGTGGTCCTGGTGCGGACGGAGCAGGAACTGGTCCTGGCCCTCGCGGACGTGGACAGCCCGCAGGGATACGAGGCCGAGGAGTACGTCGAAGGCGCCATCCACCACGTCGACGGCATCCGCCGGGGCGGCCGCTTCCACTTCGTGTCGGTCTCCCGATACGTCAACACCTGCCTGGATTTCACCCAGGGTGTGCCGCTCGGCTCGGTGCTGCTCGATCCGGGACCGCGCCGCGAGGAACTGACCGGTTTCACCGCCGACTGCCTGGACGCCCTGGAGCTGCGGGACGGCCCGTTCCATCTGGAGGTGATCGTCACCGCCTCCGGCGAACCGGTGTTCCTGGAGGTGGGCCTGCGCCCCGGCGGCGCCGGGGTGCCCTTCCTGCACCGCGACCTCTTCGGCATCGACCTGTTCGAGGAGGCGTTCCGGACGACGGTCGGCCTGCCGCCGCTGACCGCCGAGGAGGACCTGCGCACCGAGAGCGCCGGCGGCTGGCTGGTGTTCCCCGAGCCGCGGCCGTGGCCGGCGCGGGTGACCGGGCGCACCTCCCTGGTCGGGGACATCCCCGAGGTCTACGCCGAGGCGCTGCCGAGGCCGGGCCACGTCTTCGACGGCCAGGGCGGATACGACCACGCCGGAGGGCGTTTCCTGCTGCGCGGCGCGAACGAGGCGCAGGTGCGGGAAGCGGTGCTGGCGGCGATCGACCGCTACGTCCTGGAGACCGAGCCCGCGGCCGAGCGGTGACCCCGGTTGTGCTGCGGGTGCAGTTGGGCGAACCCTCGGCGATCGACCCCGGCCGGGCGTTCGAGCACGACGGCGCCCTGGTCGCGGGCCTGATCGCGGATCCGCTGGTGGACTGCGACCCGGCCACCGGCCGGCTGGCGCCGGCGGCGGCCGACTCCTGGGAGGTGGCCCCCGACGGCCTGTCCGTGCGGTTCCGGCTGCGGCCCGGGGTGCTGTTCCACCACGGCCGGCCGGTCACCGCGCGGGACTACCGGTACTCGCTGTCCCGGGTGGTCAGGCCGGAGACCGACTCGCCGATGGCCGCGCACCTCGCGGCCGTCGAGGGATACGAGGAGGTGACCGCCGGGCGGGCCGAGTCGCTCAGCGGAGTGCTGGCGCCGGCGGACGACGAGCTGCTGGTACGGCTGACCCGGCCGTTCCACGAGATCGCCGCGGTGTTCAGCCAGCGGGTGACCGCACCGGTACCCGCCGAACTGGTGGAGCGTGACCCGGCCGGCTTCGCCCTGCGGCCGGTGAGCAACGGCCCGTACGCCGTGGCCGAGAACAACGGCCGGCGGCCCGGGGCCGGTCCGGTCCTCGACCGCTTCCCCGGCTACTACGGCGCCAACGCCGCCTACCGGGACGGCGGGCGCGGCCGGGCCGGGCGGATCGAGTTCTCCGTCTTCGACGACATGGCGGACGCCTGCCTGGCCTTCTTCCGCGGCGAGTTGGACGTCACGGAGGTGCCCGCCGACGCCGCCGCGCAGGCGAGCGCGGCGGGCGGCGCGGCGTTCCACAGCACCCCGAACCCGATGGTGACCTTTCTGGGCTTCCCCGTTCCCATCGCGCCCTTCGACGATCCGGTGGTGCGGCGGGCGGTGGCGATGTGCATCGACCGGGAGGGCATCGGCAAACGGCGCTTCGCCGGGATGCGGCCGGTCGCCGGGCGCATGGTGCCCCCGGTCCTCGATCCGGACGGCGGTCCCCGGCTCGACCTGCCGCACGATCCCGCCGCCGCACGCCGGTTGCTGGCCGAGCGGGCGGTGCCCGAGCCGGAGCGGGCGGTGCGGGTACTGTTCAACGGCGGTCAGGGACACGAGGGATGGGTCGGGGACGTGGCGCGGGACATCGCCGAGGGGCTGGGCTGGCGGGTCGAGCCGCAGCGCCTGGACTGGCCCGGCTACCTGCGCGAACTGCCGCACACCTCGGGGCTGTTCCGGACGAACTGGGCGGTGGACTACCTGTCGGTGGACAACGCGCTGCACCCGTTGGCACACGGCGACGCGGTGGGCGAGTCGAACCACGCGCGCTACCGCGGCGCCGCGGACGCGCTGATCGACCGGGCGCGGGCCACCCTCGACGCCGACGCCCGGCGGGAGTTGTACCGGCGGGCCGAACAACGGGTGCTGGCCGATCTGCCCTACCTGCCGCTCTGGGAGGGCGCGCTGTACCACCTCGTCGACCCCGTACGGGTACGGCCGGCCGGGCCGGTGACCGATGTGTTCGGGGTACCGGTGCTGCGGCAGTTCGCCGTGTCCGCGCCGCCGACGGGAGCCGGCCGGTGAGGGGCGCGCTGCGGCGCTGGGCCCGCGACCAGGTGCCGGAGCATCCGGTGGGCCGGGCGGTGGCGGCGTCGGCGCTGGTCGGCTGGGCCGGCACCGGGGTGTGGATCTCCGCGTCGGCCCTGTTCTTCACCAAGCTGCTGGGGCTGACGGCGGTCCAGGTGGGCAACGGGCTGGCGATGGGCGGCGTGCTGGGCCTGCTGGCCATGGTGCCGATCTCCTCGCTCGCCCGCCGCCGCCACGCCGGCCGGGCCGCGGCGGTACTCCAGGCCGTGCGGGGCCTTACCTTCCTGTCCTTCCTCATGGTCGACTCGGTGGCCTCCTTCTACGTGGCGCTGGCGCTGGTGTCGGTGACCGACGGGCCCGGCAAGATGTTCGGACAGATCGTGGTCGGCCGCTTCGTGCCCGAGCCGGACCGTACCGGGACGATGGCCGGTGTCCAGGTGGCGACCAACGTCGGGGTGACGCTGGGGGCGCTGCTGGGCACGGCGGGCCTGCTGCGCGTCGACCGGACGGCGTTCGACGCCGTGGTGGCCGTGGTGGCCGCGGCGTTCTTCCTGTCCGCGTGGCTGCTCGCGCATACGACCTGGCGCAAGCCGCAGTTCGGCCCGGCAGAGCCCGCCGACGGCTCGGAGCCCGCCGACGGCGGCGGCGCGCCCGGCAGGCGGACGCTGCGGTCGATGGCGCTGCCGCTGCGGGACCTCAGGTTCACGCTGCTGACGGCGGGGAACGGCCTGCTCTCGCTGCACATCCCGCTGATCGCTGTGATGACGCCGCTGTGGCTGGGCCACCGCACGTCGGTCCCGCCCGCGGCCATGGGGGGGCTGCTGCTGCTCAACACCGTCACCGTGGTCGCGCTGCAGGTGCCGTTGGGCCGCCGGGTGAAGGGGGTACACGGTGGAGTGCGGGCGTCGTACGCGGCGGGCGCGCTGCAGGCGGCCGGCTGCGGCCTGCTCGCGCTGGCGGCTTTCGTCCCGGTGGGCTGGGCGCTGGCGGGCCTGGCCGGAGCGGTCCTCGCCTTCACCCTCGGCGAGATCGTCCAGGTGACGGCCGGCTGGACACTGTCCTTCGCCTTCGCCCCCGAGGACCACCGCCAGTCCGTCTACCTGGGCTTCTTCGGAGTCGGAACGGAAGCGGTGGCGGTGTTCGGACCGGCCGCGCTGGCCTGGCTGACCACCTTCTACGGTGCCCCCGGCTTCATCGCCGTCGCCGCCCTGCTGGCCCTCGCCGCGGCCCTCACCCACCGCGCCGCCACTCGCCCGCCCCCCACGGACGCCCCCGCACCCGAGCCCGCCCCGGCCCGCTCCCCCGCCTGACGGCACGTCGGCCGGCGAGCTGCCAGGTGTGCCCGACGGCCTCGAAGACGTCCGCGCCGGTCTGCTGCCGCTCGGTCGTCCCCGCCGCCGGAAAAACAGAAAAACCCCGGATCAACCGGGGTTTCCGCTGGTGTCCGAGGGGGGACTTGAACCCCCACGCCCGATAAAGGGCACTAGCACCTCAAGCTAGCGCGTCTGCCATTCCGCCACCCGGACCGGGTAGGCCGCCGCGGCCGGGGCCGTGGTGACGAGGACACGATACCAAGGATTGGGAGTGGTCCTCACCTGGGAATCCGGGGGGCGGAGGGGGTTGGCGGAGTGCCGCCGGGGTGGGCCGGAGGGACCCGGGAGAGGTCCGGGGGGTGGGGCGGGGGTCAGGAGGGGGTGACCGGGCGGGGGCGGGCGGCGATGGCGCGGTGGTGGCGGACGACCTCGTCGATGATGAAGTTGAGGAACTTCTCGGCGAAGGCGGGATCGAGGCGGGCGTCCGCGGCGAGCCGACGCAGGCGGGCGATCTGGTCGGCCTCGCGGGCCGGGTCGGCCGGGGGGAGATTGTGGGCGGCCTTCAGCTCGCCGACCTGCTGGGTGCACTTGAAGCGTTCGGCGAGAAGGTGGACAAGGGCCGCGTCGAGGTTGTCGATGCTGCCGCGCAGGGCCCGCAGCTGTTCGCGCGCCCGGTCGTCGTCCGCGAGGGTGCCCTCGGCGGTCGGCTGGTCGTTCATCTCGCTCTGCCATTCTGGTGGGTCGGAACGCCGCTGCGCTGCCTGACCACACTTTATGACACCCTGCGAGGGCGGTATCCCCCGCACGGCGAACGCGACCGGGACTGGTGAGGCATGGGACGGGTGACCGAGCGGCGCCGCGTACTGCGGATCAGGGACGGGGCGGCCGGGTACCGGGCGGACACGCTGGTGGCCGAGGAGCCGCTGGAGATCCGGCTGAACGGGCGCCCGCTGGCGATCACCATGCGCACCCCGGGCGACGACTTCGCGCTGGCCACCGGGTTCCTGGTGAGCGAAGGTGTGCTGGCGTCGGCCGAGGAGGTGGCGTCGGTGGTGTACTGCGCGGGCGCGACCGCCGACGGGGTGAACACGTACAACGTCGTCGACGTGGCGCTCGCGCCCGGGGTGCCGCTGCCGGACATCACGCTGGAGCGCAACGTCTACACCACGTCCTCGTGCGGGCTGTGCGGCAAGGCGAGTCTGGACGCGGTACGCACCGCCACCCGGCTGCCGATCGCCGAACCGGACGGGGCCTGGCTCACTCCGGCGCTGCTGGCGGCGCTGCCGGACCGGCTGCGGGCGGAGCAGGCCGTCTTCGACCGGACCGGCGGGCTGCACGCCGCCGCGCTGTTCACCCGCGACGGCGAACTGCTGGATGTCCGGGAGGACGTGGGGCGGCACAACGCGGTGGACAAGCTGGTGGGGCGGGCGCTGCGGGACGGCCGGCTGCCGCTGGCCGACCGGATCCTGATGGTGTCAGGACGGGCCTCCTTCGAACTGGCGCAGAAGGCGGTGATGGCGGGGATTCCGGTGCTGGCCGCGGTGTCGGCGCCGTCCTCGCTCGCGGTGGACCTGGCGACCGAGTCGGGGCTCACCCTCGTCGGCTTCCTGCGGGGCAGTTCGATGAACGTGTACGCGGGCGAGGCCCGGATCGCGCTGGGGACCGCCCCGGCGGTCCGGGCCGACTGAGCCGGGCGGCTCGGGCGGCCGGCGGGGCAGCGGCCGCCCGGACCGGGGCGGCCGGGCGGGGCCGGCCGCCCCGAGCGGAGCCTGTGGTGTGAGCGGTCAGCGGCCCGCGGCGCCGTCGTACAGCTCGCGCAGGATGTCGGCGTGGCCGGCGTGCCGGCCGGTCTCCTCGATCATGTGGACCAGGATCCACCGCATCGAGGGCGGGTCGGTCTCGCGCAGCGAGCGGGCGCCGGGGCGGGCGAGGTCGGCGCAGCCCGCGACCACGGCGTCGGCGCGGCGGATCGCGGCCCGATAGGCGGCGACCGCGCTCGCCACGGTCTCGTCCTCGGCCGGAGTGAGGTCGTCGTCCCAGCGTTCGCGGTCCGGGCCCTCGTACGCCCAGACGAACCAGTTGAGTTCGACGGCGGCCAGGTGCCGTACCAGGCCCAGCAGGCTGGTTCCGGAGCGTACGGGCGAGGCGCGGGAGGCTTCGTCGGGCAGGTCCTCGACCTTGCGGATGACGGCGTCGCGCAGGTACTGGAGGAAGGTCAGCAGGGTGGCCCTCTCGTCGGCGTGGGCCTCAGGCGGGCGCAGGTCGCCGGTCGTGGCCGGCTTCCGTGGGCGGTCCGGCGCCGTGGTCCCGGTCGACGGTGTCCGCCGGCTCGTCTCGGTCATCGCGCCACGCTACCTCCGCCGCGGGCTGCCGCGCCCAGCGCTTGGCGATCACCGCGCACACCATGAGCTGCATCTGGTGGAAGAGCATCAGCGGCAGCACGGCCAGCCCGGTGTGGGCGCCGAACAGCACGCTGGCCATGGGCAGTCCGGAGGCGAGGCTCTTCTTGGACCCGGCGAAGACGACGGTGATCCGGTCGGCGCGGTCGAAGCCGAGCCGGGCGGCCCCGTACCCGGTCAGCGCGAGCATCACCGCGAGCAGGGCGGCCTCGGTGCCGAGGAGTTCCAGCAGCCGGAACAGCCGGACCTGGTGCCAGATGCCCTCGGCCACGCCCGCGCTGAACGCGGTGTAGACGACCAGCAGGATCGAGCCGCGGTCGACGTAGCCGAGCGCCTTGCGGCGACGGGCGAGCGGGGCGGCGGTCCAGCGGCGCAGCAGCTGCCCGGCGAGGAAGGGCGCGAGGAGCTGGAGCGCGATGCCGAGCACCGCGTGGCCGTCGACGCCCGCCTCGCCGCCGATCAGCAGTGCGGCGAGCAGCGGTGTCAGCACGATGCCGGCGAGGGAGGAGAAGGAGCCGGCGCAGATCGCGGCGGCCACGTTGCCGCGGGCGATGGAGGTGAAGGCGATGGACGACTGGATGGTGGACGGCAGCACGCACAGGAAGAGGAAGCCGGGGTAGAGCCGCGGCGACAGGACGTGCGGGACGAGGCCGCGGGCGGCCAGGCCCAGCGCCGGGAAGACCGCGAAGGTGCAGACCATCACGGTCAGGTGCAGTCGCCAGTGGCGCAGCCCGCGCAGTGCCTCCCCGGTGGACAGCCGGCTGCCGTAGAGGAAGAACAGCAGGCCGACGGCGGTGTCCGCGGCGCCGCCGGCGACATGGGCGGCGCCGCCGGTGGCCGGCAGCAGGGCGGCGAGCACGACCGTACCGAGCAGGGCCGCGATATAGGGGTCGACGGGCAGCCGCGGGCGGCGCCACCGCCGCGCGCGGGGGCGTCCGCCGTCCGGGACGGGGCGGGGGGAAGCAGGACGGGGGGAAGCAGGGCCGGTGCGGACGAGGCCGCCCGGGACAGCGTCGTCCTCCGGGCCGGGGCCGGTCCGCGGCGGGCGGGCGGCATGGGGTGGTGGCACCGTTCCAGCATGGCGGGGCCCGCGGTGATCGGGAAGTCCGCCGGCCGCGCTCACTGTCATCACGTGTCGCGATAAGCGGCGGTAGGATCACGGCCGTGTTCGAACCGGTGCAGTTGCGTACGTTCCTCGCGGTCGCCCAGACGCTGAGCTTCACCCAGGCGGGGCAGCGCCTGGGGCTGCGTCAGTCGACGGTCAGCCAGCATGTGCGGCGGCTGGAGGAGGCGGCGGGCTGCCGGCTGTTCGCACGGGACACGCACGGCGTGGAGCTGACCGAGGACGGGGAGGCGATGCTCGGCTTCGCCCGCACGATACTGGAGGTCAACGAGCGGGCGGCCGGCTTCTTCGCGGGCACCCGGCTGCGCGGCCGGCTGCGTTTCGGGGTCTCCGAGGACTTCGTGCTGACCCGGCTGCCCGAGATCCTGGCCGGCTTCCGCCGTGAACACCCGGAAGTGGACCTGGAGTTGACGGTGGAGCTGTCCGGCACCCTGCATCAGCGGCTGGACGCCGGGCTGTTGGACCTGTGTTTGGCCAAGCGGGACGGCGGCGACGGCCCGGGGCGGCTGGTGTGGCGGGACAAGCTGGTGTGGATCGGCAGCGAGCACCTGCGCCTGGACCCGCACCGTCCGGTGCCGTTGATCGCCTTCCCGCCGCCGGGCATCACCCGGGCGCGTGCGCTGGAGGTCCTCGAACGGCACGGCCGTGCCTGGCGGGTGGCGTGCACCAGCGGGTCGCTCAGCGGGCTGGTCGCGGCCGCCCGCGCCGGGCTCGGGGTGATGGCGCACGCCCAGGGACTGATCCCGGCCGGGCTGGCCCGGCTGCCGGCGCGGGCCGGACTGCCGGAGCTGGGCGGGGTGGACTTCGTCCTGCTGCACGGGCGCCGGCAGGCCCGCGCGAAGGAGGCGGCGGGCGCGCTCGCCGAAGCGATTCTGGCCGGCGGCGACCGGCTGCACCTGCCGCTGCCCTGACACCTGCGGCCGCCGCGACGGCACACCGCGGCGACCGGGCGGCCGGACGCGCGGAGGGCGGCCGGCCGGGCCGGCGGAAGGCGGCGGAATCCCCCCGCCGGATGGAGTGCCCGTGACCGGACCGGGCGGATTTCGTGCAGATCCGCGCCCGCCGTCCGTCGGCGTGCGGCCGCCGTGGGGCGGGGAGCCGGCGCGCCCCCCACGTCACGGCCGGGATGCGCGACCGGCCAGTACAGGCGTCCGAAAACCCGGCCGGCGCCGCGCCCCTCCCGCCGGCTGCGGGGATCGGGTAGCTTACGGCCCCGCGGGAGCCCCCTAGGAGAACACCAGTTGCTTCAGTTCACTGTGCCCCCTCTGGCCACGACGCCACAGGCAGGAGGGCTGGCGGACGCGGTCTTCGCCAACGCGTCGTCCAGACCGGAGGCGGTGGCGCTGTGCCGCCCGGACGGGGAAGGCGGCTGGCTCGACGTGACCGCCGCCGAGTTCCGCGGCCAGGTGCTCGCGGTGGCCAAGGGGCTGCTGGCCGAGGGCGTGCGGTTCGGTGACCGGGTGGCGCTGATGTCCCGTACCCGGTACGAGTGGACGCTGTTCGACTTCGCGCTGTGGTCCATCGGCGCCCAGTCGGTGCCGGTCTACCCCACCGCCTCCTCCGACCAGGTGCGGTGGATGCTCCACGACTCGGGCGCGGTGGCCGCCGTCGTGGAGCACGGGGACAACGCGATGACGATCGGCGCGGCCGTGGACGAGCTGCCCCGGCTGACCCGGCTGTGGCAGCTCGACGCGGGCTGTGTCGCCGAACTCTCCGAGGCCGGCCGGCATCTCGGCGACGACGTGGTGGAACGGCACCGGCTCGCGGTCACCCCGGACGCGGTCGCGACCGTCATCTACACCTCGGGCACCACCGGGCGGCCCAAGGGCTGTGTGATCACCCACGCCAACTTCATGGCCGAGACCGACAACGTGGTCGCCCGCTGGGAGCCGGTCTTCGCCGACCGGCCGGGCCAGGTGCCGTCCACGCTGCTCTTCCTGCCGCTGGCCCACGTCTTCGGCCGGATGGTGGAGGTGGCCTGCGTGCGGCACCTGATCCGGCTGGCGCACCAGCCGAGCATGTCGGCCGGCGATCTGGTCGAGGACTTCGCCACCTTCCGGCCGACCTTCGTGCTGGCGGTGCCGTACGTCTTCGAGAAGGTCTTCCGGGGCGCCCGCCGGGCCGCCGAGGCGGGCGGCCGGCTCGCGGTGTTCGACAAGGCGGTCGATGTCGCGGTCCGGTACGCCGAGGCGGTGGAGGCGCGGGCCTTCGGCAGCGGGCCGGGTCCCGGGGCCTCGCTGCGGATGCAGCACCAGTTCTACGACAAGCTCGTCTACAGCAAGGTGCGGGACGCGCTCGGCGGCCGGGTGCGGCACGGCATATCGGGCGGCTCGGCGATGGAACGGCGGCTCGGGCTGTTCTTCTGCGGCGCGGGCGTCACCATCTACGAGGGCTACGGCCTCACCGAGTCCACCGCCGCGGCCACCGCGAACCCGCCCGAGCGGACCCGTTTCGGCACCGTGGGCATGCCGGTGCCGGGCACCACCGTGCTGATCGCGGAGGACGGCGAGATCTGGCTGAACGGCGGCCAGGTCTTCGGCGGTTACCTCAACGACGGGAAGGCGACCGGCGAGGTGCTGCGCGACGGCTGGCTGGCCACCGGCGACCTGGGCGCGCTGGACGAGGACGGCTATCTGACCATCACCGGCCGCAAGAAGGAGATCCTGGTCACCAGCGGCGGCAAGAGCGTCTCCCCGGCGCCGCTGGAGGACCGGGTCCGGGCCCATCCGCTGGTCGCCCAGTGCATCGCCGTCGGCAACGACCGCCCTTACGTGGCCGCCCTGGTGACGCTGGATCAGGAGGCGGTCGACCACTGGCTGTCGATGCGCGGCAGGCCGGCCATGAGCGCGGCGGAGCTGGTCCGCGACCACGACCTGGAGAGCGAGGTCCGGCGGGCCGTGGTGGCCGCCAACACCCTTGTCTCGCAGGCGGAGTCGATCCGCACGTTCCGGATACTGGGCGGGCAGTTCACCGAGGAGCTGGGCACGCTCACCCCGTCGATGAAGCTGAGGCGGCGGGCGATCGAGAGCGCGTACGCGGCGGAGGTGGAGGCGCTGTACGGGAGCTGACCGGAGGTCCCTGTCCAACTGCCGGGTATCGTAAAGACGTTCGGTGGTCTCCCGGGGCCCGGTCACTCGTCCCCGCACAGTTCGGCGAGAGCGCGTTCCTCGGGGGCACCCGGCCGGAACGCGAAGAGCTGTTCCGGCGTCCACTGCCCGCCGTCGAGGCGGACCGTGCGGATGGCGAAGGCGCTCCGCTCGCCCTCACGGGCGACGAACAGCTCGTTGTAGCCGTTGCGCTCCTCCGTCTGCGGGGTGGCGAGCGCCGGTGCGCCGGCGATCCGCATGGTCCACGGCGGGCTGAGGCCGAGCAGCCGTTCGGCGGCGAAGAAGGCGAGGTGGGTGTGGCCGTGCAGCACCAGCGAGGTGCGGGCGACGGACAGCGCGCGTTTGGCCTGGCCCGCGTTGACCACGCCGGAGTACGGCGCCACCTCGACGGTCGGCACGGGGGACAGCGGGTGGTGCAGGGCGGCCACCGTGGCGAACCCGGTCGCGGCGGACAGCCGGTCCAGGACGCCGCGGGCGACGACGCCGGGGTCCAGGTGGTCGGGGCCGGTGTCCGGGTCCGGGACGCCCTGCTCCTCGCCGCCGGATTCGGCGGTGCCGAGCAGCGCGAACCGCAGTCCCAGCCGCGGGTAGGTGACGTACAGCCGCCGCTCGCGCGGGTCGGCCAGGTGCAGGTCGGGGTGCGGGTACTCGCTGAAGTTCGCGGCGAACCACCGGTGCCGGGCCTGCGGCGAGGGATCCCGTACCAGATCCCAGGAGACGTCGTGGTTGCCGCCGACCAGCAGGACGCGCGGGTCCTGCGGGCGCAGGTCGCGGTGGTCGGCGAGGGCACCGGCCAGTGCGCGCAGCCAGGTCCTGGCCACTTCACCGTGTTCGTCCAGCGGCAGGTTCACCACGTCGCCGGTGACGACCACCAGGTGCGGGGCGCGGCCCTGGGCGGCGAGTTGCCGTACGTGGTGGAGGTAGCTGTCCATCGGGGTGCCGGCGCCCGCCATGGCGGCGAGCTTCAGCCCGGCCGGCGAGTTGTCCTTGGCGTCGACGTTCGCCCGCATCGGGCCGCCGTGGTGGAGGTCGGAAATGTGGTGGACGCGCAGCACCTGCGGCAGGTGGTGGGCGAGCACCGGGTCGGCGGCGAGCTGCAGCCGTCCGGCGAGGTCGTGCGGCGCGATCCGGGCGCCGGGGACGGGCAGGTCCGCGTCCCGCCAGCGCTCGGCGCGCAGTTGGGCCCGGTGCGCGGCGGACAGGCCGTCGTGGAACCACTGTTCGACGTAGACGTACGGGCTGCCGATCGCCTCCTCGGCGGCGGCCCGCAGCAGCTCGGCCGGTTCGCCGCGCCGGCCGGGGTGCTCTTCGGCACTGTGCAGGGCGAGTTCGAGCAGGAACGGGGTGCGCAGCCAGGCGGTGTCGTGGGCCGCCAGCCATTCCACCGTGCCGGGGGCCCAGTCCGGGGCGCGGGCCGCGAGCCTGGCCTGCTCCGCGGCGTCCAGCGGCGGCGCGGACCGTACGTCCTTGGGCGCGTCGGGGCCCAGGTGCGCGATGAGCAGGTCGTGTTCCGCGGGCGTGGCGAAGACCACCACGGTGACACCGGCCCGGTGCACCCGGTACAGGCATTCGGCGAGGACCGCGGGGTCCAGGCCGGCGGCGGCGAGTGCCGGCTCGTCCACCAGCAGCAACCCGCCCGGCTCCACGGGTAAGGAGGCGCCGGCGTCGGACAGCCAGGGATGGCTGCGGGCCCGGCTGTCGGCGGTGGACGCGCGCAGGTCGACCCGGGCGGTGGTACCCGCCGGGCGGGCGTGCTCGATGCCTCTGGCCAGCCAGGTCTTGCCCGCGCGGCGCGGCATGACGACCAGCCAGGCCGGGCCGTTGGAGGGCCGGGCCTCGATCAGCGGCTTGACCCAGTTGGGGACGGGCCACCCGTCGCCGAGTCTGACGTCCAGCGCGGGATCGTAGGACTGGCCGGCCTGGTAGACGCTCATCCGGGTAGCTCCCCGTCGCTGAGGGAATTCTCGTTCCTGGCGATCCAGTCCAGCAGCGGCGGATCGTGCAGCCACTCGTCGCCGTGCCCCAGCAGGCCGACCTCGCGCAGTTCCTGGCGCTGTGCCGGGGAGGCGTCCAGCGGCAGGCTGCCGGGCGCGGCGAGCAGCGCGGCGCGGCCGGCCGGCCCGATCTCGGCCCACCGGGCCCTGAAATGGTGGCTCCACTCGTCCAGCAGCCGGTGCGTGACCAGGTCCCGCAGGGCACGCGGCCGGGTCAGCGGTTCCAGGTCGTCGCCCTGCACCGCGCGCACCACCGCGTCGCCGACCGCCTGCAGGTAGAACGGCCAGGTGCCGACGTACTCCACGATCCGGGCGGCCGTGGTGTCCCGGGGCAGGTTGACCCGGAGGTTGGCGGCGGTGCCGGTGAGGAAGTCCAGGGCGTCGTCGGGCTTGAGCGGGCCCAGCGGGCGGGCGTTGATGTCGTTGCCGAAGCTGGACCCGGGGACGCTCAGCGCCCAGCGCACCACGTTCCGCCAGTCCTTCTCGGTGCCGGTGTAGACGAGCCAGGCGCCCGCCTGGCCGAGGTCGCGCAGCCAGGAGACGGCGGCCGGGGCGTAGCCCGCCAGCCGGCCCACCTCGTCCAGCAGGAACATCAGCCGCTCGGTGCCGGTGCCGGTGCCCGCCTTCTCCAGCAGTGCCTCGGCCGGGTACTTCTCGCCGCGCACCGAGGGGTCGAGGATCCCGGCCAGTTCGTCGGGGTGCTCCACGATGCGGCGGGGCTGCGGCAGGACCAGTTGGCGCACCGCCTGGAAGCCGTCGGCGACCAGCCGCCGGTTCAGCTCCTCCAGTACCCAGGTCTTGCCCGCGCGGCGCGGGCCGAGCAGGGCCACCGACGTGCCGGAGGCGTACCGGTCGCGCAGCCATGCCAGTACGTCCTCGCGGCCCACCGGCCGGCCGGTGCCCGCGCCGGCGCCGACGATGAACTGGTCGGCGGCCCTCGGGGTGTCCTCGACCCGGAACGGCCGCCGCGTCTCCGGGACGTGTGCGTCGCGGTCGCGCAGCCGGCCGGCCAGCCGGTCCAGCGCGTCGGTCTGGCCGCGCCGGGTGGTGCCGGCGTCCAGCAGCGCGATCTGTATCTCGGCGTCGCCGCCGGGTCGGAAGGCCCGGCCGGGGGTGGGGGTGTCGGGCAGCAGGGCCGGGTCGAACCCGTACTCCTCGACCTCCTCGGCGTCCGTGCCCGTCAGTCCGAGCACCAGCCGCTCCCGGACCAGGTCGGTCGGCAGGCGTGCCGCCCGGCCGCCGGACCCGCTGGTGAGCACCAGCCGGACGCCCGCCCCGGCTCCGTGGCTCAGCAGTTCGAGTACATCCGTCGCCGGGGACGCCGTCCGGGTCTCCGGCAACTCCTCCCAGCGGTCGACCAGCAGCACGAGGTACGGCAGCCGCTGGGCGGCCGGCACCGCCTGCCGCTGGGCGGCGAGGTCGGCGAAACCGCCGGTGGCCAGGACCTGCCGGCGGGCGTAGACGGTGGCGTTGAGGCGTCCGAGCAGCCGGACGATCCGGTCGGGCTCGTTGCGGGCGGCCACGGCTCCGCAGTGCGGCAGTCCGGTGAGGGCCTGCAGCGCCCCGTCGCCGCAGTCGATGCCGAACAGGTGGACGTCGGCGGTGCTGTGCCGCTCCGCGAGCGCCGCCGCGATGGTGCGCAGGAACTGCGACCGGCCGCTGCCGCGGGGGCCCTCGGCGGACAGCGAGGCGGTGTTCACCAGGTCGAACAGGGCCGGTTGCGGGGTGAGTTCGTCCGCCGCCTGCTCCCAGCCGTAGGCCACGGGCGCCAGATCGCGCCCGCCGGCCGGCTTCGGGATCGTGTCCAGCGGGACGACGGTGGCCAGCAGCGGCGGCAGCGGTCCGGGCAGAGCGGGCACGTCGAGGTCGATCGCGGTCTGCCGTAAGGCACGGACCAGCGCGAACAGGTCCGTCTCCGCGCCGTCGGCACCGGAGGCCGGGCGCGGCGGGACCGAGCCGTCCGTGCCGAGGGGGACGACGTCGACGCCGGCCGCGGCGACGGGGCCGCCGAGCCGGGCGGTCTGCATCTCCACCAGGTCCCGGGCGCCGGTCCTGACCAGCGCCCGGCCGGGGGTCGACGGAGAGAGGTGCGCGGCGTCCGGGGCGTCGATGACGTCGTCGCTCTCCGCGGGGCCGGAGGCGCGCAGCGCGATCCGCAGGTTGGTGGCCGCACGGATGTCGGCCGTGACCGCGCCCGAGGCGCGCTGGGTGGCGAGCACCAGGTGGACGCCCAGCGAGCGGCCCCGCTGGGCGGTGGCCGTCAAGCCCGTGACCAGGTCCGGCAGTTCGCGGCCCAGTGCGGCGAAGTCGTCCACCACGAGGACCAGTCGGGGCAGCGGTGGCAGCTCCCGGCGCCGGTCGCGCAGGTCTTGGTACTCCGCGAAGTCCTTGACCCGGTGGGCGCTCAGCAGCGCCTCCCGGTCCCGCAGCGCCGCCGCCAGCCGGCCCAGGATCCGGTTGGTCTGCCGGCTGTCGAGGTCGGTGAGCAGACTGGTGACGTGCGGCAGACCGGCCAGCGGGCCGAAGGCGCCGCCGCCCTTGTAGTCCACCAGCACGAACTGCATCTCGTCCGGGCGGTTGGCCACCGCCAGCGAGGCGATCAGCACCCGCAGTACCTCGCTCCTGCCCGAGCCGCTCGTCCCGGCCACCAGGGCGTGCGGGCCGTCCCGGACCAGGTCGATCTCGAACGGCTGGCCCGCCGCCTGGCCGAGGGCCACGGTGGTGGAGCGCGGCACGGCCTGCCAGCGCACCGCGATCCCGGCGGCGTCGGGCGGTTCCAGGCCGATGAGTTCGAGCAGTGTGGGTGCCGCGAGGTCGCGGGTCCGCTGCTCGGTCGCGGCGTCCCGGAGCGGCGCCAGCGCCCGGCCGAGCCGCTCGAACCAGGGCTGCGGCACCATGTCGGGCAGGAAGGCGACCGGTCGCGGCTCCCCGGTCAGTGCGCGGAACTCGTTCCGCTCCAGGTCGAGCACGGCGACGCACTCGGCCGGCAGCAGCCGCGTCTCCGACTCCAGGCAGATGACGTGGATACCGACCTGCGGACCGTCCCTGAGCAGTGCCGCGACCCCCGGCAGGGTACGGCGGCGGCGCGCGCCCTCCAGGACGAGCACGATGTCGGGGCCCCTGGCGGCTCCGCTGTACCGGATGCCCTGGCGCCGCTCGGCGACCAGCGCGAGCAGCCGGTTGACCTGCCAGGCCTGCGCGGCGTCGGCGGCGAAGACCCGGGGGGCGTCCCGCTCCTCCGGGCGGGCGGAGGAACGCGGCAGCCAGCGCAGCCAGTGCCAGGCGGCGAGCGCTTCGGAGTCCTCCGGGTCGGTGAAGACCTGGACGGAGACGTCCTCGGGACTGTGGAGCACGGCGGCCTGCGCGACCAGCCGGGCGGCGAGCCGGCGGGGGCGGGCGCCGGGGCCGGCGATGCCGAGGCAGCCGAGGTCGGGGAGCCGGGCGCGCAGGGGCGGCAGAACGTCCAGAACCGCAGCGGGGACCTGGGTGGACAGGCCCGTCGACCCTATGGCGACGTCATACGCGCCCTGCGGCGAACCGAGCAGCGGGCCGCACTCCAGGGCGAGGAAGTCGTCGTCACCGGGGCGCCGTTCCCAGAGCCGTTGGGTACGGCCTTCGGCGATCGACAGCAGCGCCACCGGATCCCAACCCCGGCGACGGCGGAGTTCGAGGGCGTAGCGCCGGACGACCTTGACGGCGTTGACCTCTGCCTCGTCGAAGACGCCGAACAGCAGTCGCAGGGCCTTCAGGAGCACAACGGGCCTGGACCAGCGCAACGTCGCCCGGTCGCCCGGTCGACCGCGCTCTCCGGCAGCGGCGGGGCGAGGCGTCACCCGGAGGGCCGGCGACCTGCCGGCTTCGAAGGGGTAAGGCCGGACCGGAGGCCGCGGCCGGCGGTCGAACAGCAGCGTGCCCGCGGGGCCTGGCACCGTGAGGTCGGCGCCGGGGGCGGCCGGCGCGGCCGGCCGGCCGTGGACCAGTACCTGCCGGCCCACCGTCAGCGGTTCGTCCTCGGGCCACGAGGTCCACTCGGTGACGGGCCGCTCCTGCAGCGTGACCGGGATCCGCCCGACCTGTCTGACCAGGAGCGGGCCCTCGGGAAGGGCGGGCAGGCGGAGCCCTTCGGCCGCCCAGGGCAGCCGATCGCCGAAGGTGTCGAACACCGACTCAAGGCGGTGGTGCGGCAGGACCGTGCCCGCGTCCTCCCCCGCGATGATCCGCAGTTCGAGGTCGACCTCCCACGGGTCGGGCAGCGGGAGCAGCCCGCCGAAGCCGACCCGTGCGCCGTCGCGCAGCGGCGAGTCGGCGAGGGTCGTGTCCGCCGACAGCCGTTCGCCGTCCACCGTGAGCGGCGGCGGGGGAAGGTCCCCGCCGCGCGGCCGGCCGTTCGCGGCCTTGGGCAGGGGCGGGCGCGGATCCCCCCACTCCTCGCAGAAGCGCCACGCGATCTCCCCCACCGTCACCGACTCCGGCGCCGTCAGCGCGATGTCGTCCTCGGTGCCGTCCGGCAGCACCACCGTCAGCAGTCGCCGCATCACGCCCCCGCGGTCCGTTCCGGCAGCGCGGTGTGCTCCTGGAGTTGGCGGGTGCGGGCGCTGAACTCGGCCTGCCAGCTGGCCGTTTCGGAGTCGATCTCGGTGCGGACCGCGGCGGCCAGCCGCCCGATGAGGGCCAGTTGCCGCTCGACCTCGGCGGGGTCGAGCGGACCGTGGGAACGGACGCCGGCCGGGCCGGCCCGCAGGACGTCGGTGGCCCATTCGAGGCGGACCGCGTCGAGTTGGGCGCGCAGGGCGTGGGCGACGGCGATGTCCCGCATCCAGGTGGAGGACAGGCCGAAGAAGTGGTCGAACCCCTTGCAGCCGGCGGCGGCGGCAAGCAGGACGTAACCCCAGCCCTGTCCGGAGCCGCCCGCCGCGGCGGTGCCGAGCGGGACAGCGGTGCCGGCCACCGCGAAGGCGATGGCCAGGCCCTGCAGGATGCGGGAACCGGTGCGTTTGCGCTTCTTGTCTCGCAGGTACCAGTCGATGGCGTCCTCGGCGCTGCGCTCGGCCCATTCGCGCAGCCGGGCGAGTGCCTCGCGCTGGGCGGCCGGGTCCTCGGCGCTGATCACGGGGAACGGCCGGGGCCGGAGGTCACGGCGGTTCCCGGGGCGCTCGCCGGGCCGTGCCCCCGCCGCCCGGCCGTCCGTTGCCGCCATCGCCGCCGCTCCCCTCATGGCTCCCCGCCGTCGGGGACCGCGAACCGGACCACCACCGGTCCGGCACCCGACCGGCACCACCGACCCGGCCGGTACGACCGCACCGGACCGGCCCCGGCCCTCCACCGGATCCGCCGCTCCCAAAAGTTGAGATTATCGGCTCGGACGCGCGCCGGGCGCCACGCGCCGGAATCGGATGATCGACTCGGCGGGCCGGCGGATCCTGAAGTTTACGTACGGCGCTCTACGTAACCAGGTCGCAAGACGCCCGGTAAACCCCTGTTCACCTGTGGCCCCTAGCATCGCCACCATGCTGGACTACGACGTCGAGGCGGCGCGTTACGACGCGACGCGCGGGGGCGTGCCGAGGGCGCGGTCCGCGGCACGGGCCATTCTCGCCCTGGTGCCCGAGCGGGCCAGGACACTGCTGGACGTGGGCTGCGGTACCGGCCTGCTGACCGAGCTGCTGATACGCCCGGGGCTACGGGTGTTCGGAGTGGACTCCTCACCGAACATGGCCCAGATGGCCGCCGGTCGGCTGGGTGCGGGCCTGGTGCTGGGCAACTGCCACCGGCTGCCGTTCGCCGACGACTCGCTCGACGCGGTGAGCGCGGTGTGGCTGCTGCACCTGCTGCCGGACGCTCCCTCCGTGGTCGCGGAGTGCGCCCGGGTGCTGCGACCGGGCGGGCTGTTCGTGACCACGGTCGACAAGGACGCGGGCCACGGCATGGACAGCGACGTGGAGGAGCTGTTGGCGCCGTTCCGGGCGCGGAAGGCGTACGACGCGGCGCCGCGGGTGCTGGCGGTGGCCTCCGAGCACGGGCTGCGGCGGGTGGGCGAGGCCCGTTTCACCGGGCACGGTCAGGGCCGGTCCCCGGCCGGGACCGCCGGGGACGTGGCCCGCGGCTACTACTCCTCGGCGCTGGCGCTGGACGACGAGCAGTCGGACGTCCTGGTGTCGCGGCTGTCGCGGCTGCCGGATCCCGAAGTACCGCGCGCCGATCCCGTATACAGACTTCTGGCGCTCCGCAAGGAGGGCTGAGCGGAACAGCGGGCCCGCCGCCGGTGGTTCCACGGCCCGGAGCGGTCCGGCGGGGTCCGGTTCCGCGACGGCGCCCGGGGGACACCGGGCCCCGCCGGGGCCCGCGCGGAAAGACCCTGCCGTCGCCGGGCGGGACGTGCTCGCCGCCCGCAGCCGTGGGCTGCCGGTCGGCCGGTCAGGCGCGCCGGCTCAGTACCGGCCCGGCTCCGCCGCCGTGTCCGCCGCGGCCTCCCGCGGCTGCGCGGGCAGACCGCGGCCGGGCGCCGCGCAGGGCGCGGCGAGCCACTCCCGGAAGACCGCGTGGAGCGCTTCCGCGCCGGTCAGCGGGCCCGCCGGGAGGGGGAGTTCGGCCGGGTGCAGGAGGAAGGGGCAGGACTGCGGGCCGCCGAGGCCGCCGTGCGAGCCGGCCTGGTCCTCGAAGGCGTGGACCGTACCGGTACGTGGGTCCGACGCGGAGTTGACCATGAGGTCCGCGGTGTGCGGGAAGGAGTCGGTACGCAGCACCGCGGCCGCCGCGCCCGGTCCGAAGGGGGCCAGCGGGTCGCAACCGACGACACGGCCGGTGGCCAGTTCCCGCTCGCCGCCGCCCGGTCCGAGCACCAGCGGCCCGCGTTCGGCGCTGCGGACCAGCACGAAACCGATCCCGGGGTGGCCGGTGAGGGTGGCGAGCAGGTCCGGGCTGCGCAAGGAGATCTCCTCCAGCGTGGCCCGGCCGGGCAGGTCGGGGAAGGTGACCAGGCCGAGGTTGCCGGACGCCAGCACGACCGGTTCGGACGGCGGCCCGCACTCCGCCTCCTCCGCGCGCCGTCCGCGTTCCGGCCGGCGCAGCGCGGTGCGGGCCGCGCCCCTGGCCTCCGCCCCGCCCGTGCGCCGCGCCCGGCGGCCGTGGTCGGCCAGCCCGCACCCGGCCCGCACCAGCTCCCGCAGCCGCACGCCGTACGCGCCCTCGAAGGTCTCCCCCGTGCTCTGCCCGTGGTCCGAGAGCAGCACGATCCGGTACGGCCGGGGCGCGTACCGGGCGGCGTCCGCGATCAGCCGCGCCGAACGGTCCAGCCGGGTCAGCACCTTGCGGGCGTCCCCGCTGTACGGGCCCGAGTGGTGGGCGACCTCGTCGTAGGCCACCAGGTCCGCGTAGACCGCCGACCGCCCGGCCAGCATGTCGCCGATGACGGCGGCGACCGCCACGTCCCGCTCCACGACGGTCGCGAAGGCCCGCAGCAGCGGATACAGCCCGCCGCGCCCGACCCGCGGCCCGTCGGCCCGGATCCGGGCCGACGACGACTCCAGGATCTCCCGGCCGACCTCCGCGCAGAACGACCAGGCGGTGCGCACCGCGTTGGCCGGGTCGGAGAAGTACGCGAAATACCCCGAGCGGGGCCGGTTGAAGGTGTCCGCGCGGGCCGCGACCGACATCACCAGCGCCGACTGGTCGGCGCCGCCGCTGAAGAGGTTGCCGCGGCTGGCGCCGCCGCCGGCGAGCAGGCCGGGCGACCCGGTGCGCGCCACCGCCCGCCGCTCCAGCTCGGCCGCGCTGGACGGGCGGTTGCAGACCATGACCTGCCCGGTCTCCTTCTCGTACCAGCGGAACGCGGGCACGTCGTGGTTGCTGCCGTGCAGGATCGCCAGTTGGCTGGCGCCGGTCTGGCTGCTCCAGTCGGTGCGCCACGGGACGAGCCGGTGGGTGCCGGACTCCAGCCAGCCGGCGACCGTCGGCATCGCGGGCGGGCCGCAGGTGAGGGCGTCGCGCAGCACGCCGTGGCCGACGCCGTCGAGTTGGAGGAAGACGGTGCCGGGGGTGGTGGGTCGCGGCGGGTCGCCCGCGCGGCGCCGACGGCGGCCGGCCAGCCGGGCCAGCCGGCGCCCGTAGGCGTCGTCGTCCCGGACCGCGAGCGCGGTACTGGTCGCGGAGGACGTCGCGGACATCACGGCGGCGATCAGCACGGCGGTCGCCCAGGTCGCCTCGCCGCGGCCCTCGGGGGCCAGCCGCAGCGCGATCAGCAGCAGGGTGCCGTTGAGGAAGAACACCAGGGCGCCGAGCACCAGCGCGGGCACCAGCAGCAGGGCGCGGACCAGCAGCGGCCACACCAGCGCGCTCAGCACGCCGAAGGCGCCCGCCCCGAAGCCGGCGGTCAGCGCGATCCGGGTCGGGCTGTCGCCGCCCGGCGCCTCGATGGTGAAGTCCGGGAGCACGGCGGCGAGTACGGCGAGCGTCGCCGAGGACACCGCCCACACCGCGAGCACCCGGCCGACGGTCCGCAGCGTGCTGCGGCCCACGGCCCGTCGTCGATCCCCTCCCGGCTGCGGCACTCCTCCACCCTGTCATACCCGCAGGTCCGGTCGGTCCGGCGCCGAGGGGCGCAGGGCATACGCTCGGGAGCGGCGGCGTAGCGGACGGGCCGGAGAAGGGGCGGGCGCGGTGACGGTGGAGATCACGTGGTGGGGTCATGCCACGGCGACCGTGCTGGACTCCGGGGTGCGGGTGCTGACCGACCCGCTGTTCACCCCACGGCTGGCGCACCTGCGCAGGCGGCGCGGCGCGCTGCCGCCGCCGGCCGCGGCCGAGGCGGACGTGGTGCTGGTGTCTCATCTGCACGCCGACCACCTGCACCTGGGCTCGCTGCGGCGCCTCGCCCCCGGCACGGCGGTGCTGCTGCCGCGCGGCGCGCTCGGCGCGGTGCCGGGGCTGCGCAGGCTCCGGGACCGGCTGCGGCTGGTCGAGATGACCGCCGGGGACGCGCTGGACTTCGGGGAGCTGACGGTTCGGGCGGTGCCCGCGGCGCACGACGGACGGCGGCTGCCGTACGGTCCGCAGCGGGTGTCCGCGCTGGGCTACGTCCTGCAGGGCGCGGCGCGGACGTACTTCGCCGGGGACACCGGGCTGTTCGACGGGATGGCGGCGGCGGTCGGGCCGTGCGACGTCGCGCTGCTGCCGGTGGGCGGCTGGGGTCCGTTCCTCGGCCACGGGCACCTGAACCCCGAGCGGGCCGGGCGGGCGCTGGCCGAGTTGGCGCCGCGGGCGGCGGTGCCGGTGCACTACGGCACCTACTGGCCGATCGGCATGGCGGCGGTCCGTCCCGAGGAGTTCCACACGCCGGGCCGGGAGTTCGTACGGCTCGCGGCGCGGCTGGCGCCGGAGGTGTCGGTGCACCGGCTGGACCACGGCGAGAGCGTCCTGGTGGCGGCGGCCGGCCGGGAGGACGCCGGGTGATCGGGGTGCTGGCGTCGGCCGCGGCCCACCAGCCGCCCTCGGAGAGCGCCCGGCAGGCGATCGGCTACCCGACGCTGTTCCTGCTGGTGGCGCTGGGGTCGCTGGTCCCGGTGGTGCCCACCGGGGCACTGGTCTCCGGCGCGGCGGTGGTCGCGTTCCACCGGACGGAACCGGTGGGTCTGGCCGTGGTGTTCGCGGTCGCGTCGCTGGCGGCGTTCCTCGGAGACGTGGCGCTGTACTGGCTGGGGTTCCGCGGGGTCCGGTCCCGCAACGGCTCCCGCTGGCTGCACCGGCTCCAGCAGCGGGTGGACGCGGGGACGCTGGCGCAAGCCGAGCGGCGGCTGGCGGAGCACGGGGCGGCGGTGCTGGCGGTGTCCCGTTTGATTCCGGCGGGCCGGCTGCCGGTGATGGTGGCCTGCCTGCTGGCGGAGATGCCGCTGCGGCGGTTCGCCCGCGTCGATATGGCCGCGTGCCTGGCCTGGGCGGCGGCCTACCAGGTGATCGGCGTCCTGGGCGGCTCGCTCTTCCCCGAGCCCTGGCAGGGCGTGGCCCTGGCGGTGGGCCTGACCGCCGCGATCGCGGCGGGTCCCGCGGTGGTACGGCACGTCCGCAAGGCGCCGGACGAGCACGGGGAGCCGGCCGAGGAGGCCGGTAGGTAGCGGCCCGCGGCCGCAGCGGGGCAGGCGGCGGGGCACCGGGCCGGCGGCCGGGTGGGGGCGGCCCGGTCCCGGTACGGCCGGGAGGAGGCGGCAGAGCCGGCCGGGAGCCCGGAGGCCGGGCCGGTCAGGGGGCGAGGAGCCGCGATCCGCCGACCGGCAGGTCCCACAGGGCGCCGCGGGCCAGTCCCGCCGCCGTCCAGGCCCGGTGCAGGCGGCGCAGCGGCTCCAGCGGGGGTTCGCCGGAGAGCAGGAACGTCGCCCAGTGCATGGGGGCCATCGCGGCGGCGCCCACGTCCAGGAACGCCCGCACCGCCTCCTCCGGGTCGGTGTGCACCGGCCGGAGCATCCAGCGCGGGGCGTAGCCGCCGATCGGCAGCAGCGCCAGGTCGATCCCGGGGTACACGCGGCCGATCTCGCGGAAGAACCGCCCGTATCCGGTGTCCCCGGCGAAGTAGATCCGCGGCCCGGCGGCGTCGGACAGCACCCAGCCGCCCCACAGCGACCGGCATCTGTCGGTGAGGGTGCGCCGGCTCCAGTGCCGCGCGGGCACGAAGTCGAAGCGGACGCCGCCCAGTTCGGCGGCCTCCCACCAGTCGAGTTCGGTCACCCGGGTGAATCCGCGGCGCCGGAACCAACCGCCCAGGCCGGCCGGCACGAACACCGCGGTGGACCGCGGCAGCCGCCTGATGGTCGGCGCGTCCAAGTGGTCGTAGTGGTTGTGGCTGATGACGACCGCGTCGACCGGCGGCAGCACCGACCAGGGCACCCCGACCGGGGTGATCCGGGCCGGCGTGCCGGGGATGCGGAGGGACCACACCGGGTCGGTGAGCACCGTCAGACCGCCGATCCGCAGCACCCAGCTGGCGTGTCCGGCCCATGTCACGCCGACCGTGCCGGGACCGGCGGGGAGCACCGTCCCGGACGCCACCGGCAGCAGCGGTACCTCCTTCAGGGTGTGCGCGGGCGGCCGCACCACGCACTCGCGGACCACCCGCACCAGCTCCCGCAGGCCGGGCAGCGGATCGGTGAGCGGCTCGGTCAGCCGGTCCGCGAAGGAGCGGGGCCAGGTGCGGCGCTCGCCCAGCGGGCGGGTCGCGGCAGGAGTCCGTTCCCTCTGGTCGGTCATCTCGGCTCCCTCACCGCGCTTCCTCGCGTACCGCGCTTCCTCGCGTACCACGCTTCCTCGGTCGTCGGCGCCGCCGCCCGCCGGGCGGGCACGTACCGGACGACGGCGGACGACCCCGGACGACGGCAGGACGGGCGTCAGGCCGCGCCGCCCCGCGATCCCGTGCCGATGGGGCCGCCGACACCGGACCGGTCCGGGTCCTCGCCGAGGGCGGCGGCGAGCGCGCACAGGGCCGCCGCGACGTGCGGGACGGCCAGCGGGTCGGCGGCGGCCAGCGTGTCACGCCGCTCGGCCTCGTTCCCGCCGTACAGCGCGCCGGTGTCGATCCTGGCCCGCGGCTCCCTCGGGTCGTCGCCGAAGCGGTGCCCGCCCAGGACCCGGCGGCCGAGCGCGGCGGTCAGCCGCTCCTCCAGATCCGCCGCCCGCGTGCCGGGCGCGCCGAGCACGGGGTAGAGCTGGTAGGCGGCCTTGGGCGGCCGGCAGACGCCGCCGGCCTCGGTCACCGCCCGGTAGGCCGCCGCGGCGACCCTGGCGTGCAGCCGGGTGGCGGCAGCGGCCCGGCCGGTGACCTCGGCCGGTTCGGTGAGGACGTAGGCGGTGGCGGCGGCGGCCGGTGCCGGCAGCACGGCCCGCAGCGCGGCGAGTACGTTCGCGGTGCGCTGCCGCCAGGCGGTGCCGTGGTCGGTGCCGGGGAAGCGGGCGAGCGCGGCGGGCACCGAGGCCGGGACCAGGGTCGCGGCCAGGTCGGCGAGGACCACGGTGTGGTCGGGCAGCATCTCGGCCGGACTGAGCAGCACTGTGTCGTGGTGGTGCAGGGTGTCGCTGTAGGTCTCGTCGGAGATGATCAGCAGCCCCGCCTCGGCCGCCGCCTCGCAGGTCTCGTGCAGCAGCTCGGGCGGGGCGACCGTCCCGCTGGGGTCGTCCACCGCGGACAGCACCAGCAGCCGGGGGTCGCCGCCGCCCGCGCGGGCCCGCCGTACCGTCTCCAGCAGCGCGAACGGGTCGGGTACGCCGCCGCCCTCGGCCGGGGTGGGCACGGTGTGCACCGGGCGGCCGAGCAGCCGGGTCACCGGGGCCTGCCAGGCGGCGGCCGGGCGGGCCAGTACCGGGTCGCCGTCACTCGCGGCCAGCAGCGCCAGCAGCAGCGGCTCGGCGCCGGGCGCGGCCAGCACACGGCCGGTGTCGGCGGCCAGGCCGCGGCGGGCCCAATAGCCCTCGGCGGCGGCCAGCAGCCGGGGGCCGCCGCCGGGCGGCTGGGCGCCGGCCGGGAAGTCGAGGTGCGCGTCCCAGTAAGCGGGCACCGGCAGACCGGGGTCGGGCCGCAGATCGTACGGGACGGTGAGCCGCATACGCACCTCCGCTACGCAGGGGCCTCACCCGCGTGAGCCCTATCAGGCCACCTTCCCCCGGCGCGGGGATTCCCGCACGGCGAGGAGGACGGGGTCCGGCGGGTGTCCGGTCGCCGCCGGGCCACCGGGGTCGGGTTGCCCGGCGGCCGGGGGTGGGGGGCGAGGGCCGGTCCGGCAGCGGGGTGCGGGGGTTCGGGCAGGCGGGCAGGCGAGCGGGCGGCGGCGGCTCAGGGTTCGGGGGCGCGGCTCGGGGGCGCGACTCAGGGGCCCGGCCGGGAGCCGGGTTCGTCAGGGGCGGGGGGCGGGAGCTCCGGCGTCCCTGAGCAGCGCGGGCAGCGCGCGCATGTCGTCGAAGACCGTGGTGCCGGGCCCTTCCAGCCAGGCCGCGGGGGTCAGCCCACCGCAGTAGCCGAAGCAGCGCATGCCCGCCGCGCGGGCGGCCTGCACGCCGTACCGGCTGTCCTCCACCACGAGGCAGCGCTCCGGCGCCACACCGAGGCTGCGGGCCGCGTGCAGGAAGAGGTCGGGGGCGGGCTTGCCGCGGGAGACGTCGGCGGAGCTGAAGACCCGGCCGGCGAAGCGCTCGTACAGCCCGGTGAGGCCGAGCGAGTACCGCAGCCCCTCGTGGCCGGTGTTGGACGCCACGCACGCCGGCAGGGTCAGCGCGTCCAGCGCCTCGACGACGCCGTCGACCGGGGTCAGCTCGCGGGCGAACGCCTCCCGGTACAGATGCCGGTTGCGGGCCGCCCAGTCCGCCGGCAGCGGCCGGCCCAGGTGCTGCTCGACGGCGGCGCGGACATCGGTGAGGGAACGGCCGACGAACCGCTCGACCACCTCGGCCTCGGTCAGCGGCCAGCCGAGGCCGGCGAGCACCTCGACGTCGACCTTGACCGCGATCTTCTCGCTGTCGACCAGCACGCCGTCGCAGTCGAAGACGACCAGTTCGGGTGCCGGCCACCGGTTCCAAAGGTTCGCGCGGCTCACCCGGGGAGCGTACAGCGGCGGCGTGCGCGGGCCGCGGGAGGGTAATGGGACGGTCATGACGTATCCCTGGAAAAGCTGGGACAAGGCACTGTTCGCCTATGTGGCCAAGCAGCGCTGGCCGGGCGCAAAGCCGGTGCTGCCCCGGTTGAGCCGGTCGGCCGACCACGGCCGGCTGTGGCTCGCGGTGGCGGCCGGCATGGCGGTGACCGGCGGCCGCAGCGGGCGGCGGGCCGCCGCACGGGGACTGGGCTCCCTGGCGCTGGCGTCGCTGACGGTGAACACCGTCGGCAAGGGCGCGGTACGGCGGACCCGGCCGGTACTGGACACCGTCCCGGTGATACGGCAGCTGCGCCGGCAGCCGGTGACCTCCTCGTTCCCCTCCGGCCACTCGGCGTCGGCGGCGGCCTTCGTCGCGGGCGCCGCGATGGAGTCCGGTGCCTGGGGTACGGCGTTGGCGCCGGTCGCGGCGAGCGTGGCCTTCTCCCGGGTCTACACCGGGGTGCACTACCCCAGCGACGTGGTGGTGGGCTGCGTCCTGGGCGTCGGCGCGGCGCAGCCGTCCGGGCGCTGCTGCCGCCGGTCTCGCCGCAGCCGGAACCCGGCCCGGCGACGGGGGCGCCCGCGCTGGAGGAAGGCGAGGGCCTGCACGTCGTGGTCAACAGCGCCTCGGGGCCACCGCCGCTGCTGATGTCGAACGCCGACCGCGTCCGCGCGGTGCTGCCGCGGGCCGCGGTCACCGAGCGGACCGAGGACGACGACCTGGGCGAGCTGCTGGAGAAGGCGGCCCGCTCGGCGCTGGAGGCGGGCGGCTCCCTGGGCGTGTGCGGCGGGGACGGCACGATCCGCCGGGCCGCCGAGGTCGCGATGCGGCACGACCTGCCGCTGGCGGTCTTCCCCGGCGGCACCCGCAACCACTTCGCGCACGACCTCGGCTTCGAGTCGGTGGAGGACACCGCGACCGCGGTGCGGGCCGGCCGCGCCGCGACGGTGGACGTCGCCCGGCACACCGACCCGCTGACCGGCGAGCACGTCCCCTTCCTCAACACCTTCAGCATCGGCTCGTACCCCGATCTGGTACGGATCCGGGAGCGCTGGTCGCGGCGGGTGGGCAGCTGGCCGGCCGGGGTGCTGGCGGCGGTGCACGTGCTGCGTACCTGCACACCGGTCGACGTGGAGATCAACGGGCGGCCGCGGTCGGTGTGGCTGCTGTTCGCCGGGAACTGCCGCTACTCCAGCTGGGGGCCGGCGCCGGTGCGGCGCGGCGACCTGTCGGACGGGCTACTGGACGTACGGATCGTGGACGGCGGGCCGTTCGCGCGGACCCGGATGCTGGGCGCGGCGCTGACCGGCGTACTGACCGGCTCGCCGGTGTACTCGGTCGCGGCGGTGCCGCGGCTGCGGGTACGGGTGCCGGGCACGGGCGTCCACCTCGCCTACGACGGTGAGGTGGCCCCCGCACCCGGTGAGCTGGTGCTGGACAAGGTGCGCGGGGGTCTGGTGGTCTACCGGGCCTGAGGGTTCCGGGGCCGGCGTTCTCCGGTGTTCTCGCGGGCGTTCTCGCGGCTGATCGGCGGGTCGGCGACCCGCCGATCAGCCGGCCCGGCACCGGCCGGGCTGGCGGGCGGTACGGGTCGGAGCGGGCTCAGTCGTCCGCCACGAGGCCGGCCAGCGCCCGTACACCCTCGCCGGAGATGCTCAGCGCGTCCGGGCTGCCGGTGTCGATGGACAGGATCAGCTCGTCCGACGGCCAGGCACCGCTGAGCGCGGCCAGCTGCACCAGCCGGTAGCGGCGGGTGGCCGGCAGTGCCTCGGCCATCCGGGTCTCGGAGGTGAAGACCGGGACGAGCTGGCGGCCGTCGTCCTGCTCGTAGACCGGGAGCTGGATCTCGCGGGGCGGTTCGGCGGCAGCGGTGTCCGCCCCGCCGGGCACGCCCACGCCTTCCGGGTAGTCGTCGACGGCCGGAACCGGCAGCAGTACCTCACTGACCGCGAGGGTGCTGAGCGCGATGACGTTCTCGCTGCCCTGGGCGATCTCGTGCAGGGCACGCTGGGCCGGGGGCAGTGCGCCGTTCGGGTTGATGTCGGTCATGCCGGGGTTTCCTCTCGCCGGGTCGCTTCGAGGTCGGACTCCGTGGATGCCACGGGATGGTCGGAGGTGGCTGAACCCGGCGCGTACCCAGCGCCCCGCGGAGCATGCGGCACGGCGCGGAAATCGCTCCAGGGCGTGGCGGACCGGCGTCGCGTCCCCGCCGGGAGACGGGAGACGGGGGAACGGGGTGATCGAGCGCGAGCGGGTGGCACGCGAGGGCGGCGGGTCCGCCGGGCGGGGGCACGGTCGGCCTGAGAGCGGCCGGACGGGAGCCGGGCCGGGCGAAGGCGGGTCCGGCGAGTGGGACCGGGAAGCGGGACCGGCGGCGGCAGGATCGGGGGCGGGTCCGGCAACCCCGAGGCCGGCTGTTCGGCGGGCTGGCGCGGGCGAAGTGGAGCCTGTGTGTGAATCTGCCGGTATGCGATACATCGTCATCGGCGCGGGCGCGGGCGGCGGGACGATCGGCGGCCGGCTGTTCGACAGCGGGCGCGAGGTGGTCCTGGTGGCCAGAGGCGCGCACGCGCAGGTCCTGCGGGCCAACGGCCTGCGGCTCGAACTGCCGGACGGGACGAGTGAGGTGCGGATCCCGGTGGCGGACGGGCCGGAAGACCTGACGCCCCGCGGCGACGATGTGCCGGTGCTCGCGGTGAAGACCCAGGACACCGCGGGCGCCCTCGCGGTGTGGGGCTCGTTCGGCGAGCGTCCGGCGGTGGTGTGCGCGCAGAACGGGGTGGAGAACGAGCGGCTGGCGCTGCGCCGCTTCCGAGATGTGCACGCGATGTGCGTGTGGCTGCCCAGCTCGCACTTGGAACCGGGGGTCGTCAGGGCGCCGTGCGCGCCGCTGACCGGGATGCTGCGGCTGGGCCGCTACCCGTCGGGCGCCGACGACACGACCCGGCGGATCGCGACCGACCTGGCCGGCTCGGGGTTCGCGGCGCCGGTCAAGGAGGACGTGATGCCGTGGAAGTACGCCAAGCTGCTCGCGAACCTGGGCAACGCAGTGGGAGCGGTGTGGGGGGCGCTCGACGACGACCCGGCGCTGGAACTCACCCGGCGGGCCAAGGCGGAGGCTCGAGCGGTGCTGGACGCGGCGGGCATCGCGTACACCGGCGACGAGGACCCGGCCCAGGAGCGGCGCGACCGGATGCTGATGCGGCCGGTGGAGAGCGCCTCGCTCGGCGGCGGCTCCTCTTGGCAGAGCCTGACCCGCGGCACCGGCTCCATCGAGTCCGACTATCTGAACGGCGAGGTCGTGCTGCTCGGCCGCCGACTGGGCCTGCCCGTCCCGGTCAACGAGACCCTCCAGCGGCTGGCGAACCGCTTCGCCCGGGAACGCCGCGACCGGGCGGGCTGACGGACGCCGAACGGAAGGAGCTGCTGGCCGTCTAGGGTCCGCCGCGGGGATCTCCGCGGCGCCGGCGCCGGGCCTGCCCCGCCGGGTCCGGCCCCGTCAGGTCCGCGCGCCGCCCAGGGAGACGGTCAGGAGTTCGGCCAGCAGGGCGGCGCCGGTCCCCTCGGGGTCCAGGTCCGGGTCGTAGATCGTCAGGTGCAGTCCGACGCAGCGCGGGGAGCGGGCGAGCACCGTGACGAGGCCGGTGAGTTCGGCGACGCCGAGGCCGCCGGGATCGGGGCTGTCCACCGCGGGCATGACCGCGGGATCGAGCACATCGGCGTCCAGGTGCAGCCAGAAGCCGTCGAGTTCGGCGGACTCCAGGCGCTCCAGGGCCTCGCGGGCGCTGTGTTCTGCACCCCGCGCGCGGATGCTGCCGGCGGTGGCGTACCGGATGCCGTGCCCGGCCAGCTCCGGCAGGTCGGGGTCGCCGTCGCGGATGCCGAGCACCCGGACGTCCTCGTCGCGGACGTAGGGGCGCAGGTGCTCGATGTCGGTGACGTCGTCCTGGCCGCGGCCGGTGACATGGGCGAGCCCCTCGCCCGCGGCGGCGCCGACGGCGGTGGAGTTGCCGGGATGGCGCAGGTCGGCGCTGGCGTCGAGGTAGGCCAGGCCGTAGCGGCCGAGGCGGCGCAGGGCGACGGCGGCGCCGAGGAGGATGCTGCAGTCGCCGCCGAGGACGACCGGGAACTCCCCCGCCGCCAGCAGCGGTTGCAGCCGGTCGGCCAGTCGGCGGCTGTACCCGGCGATGGCCGCCGCGTGGAAGACGCCGTCCCCCTCCCGCCAGGTCCCCCGGTCGTAGCGGGGCGGGGTGACGACGCCGCCCTCCCGCGCGCCCAGCCCGACCGCCAGCCCCTGATCGCGCAGCGCGCCGGCCAGCTTGTGGCATCCGGGAACAGTGCCGGGCGCCGGCGGCCGCAGGCCGAGATTGCTGGGCGCGTCGAGCAGGACGGTCGCACGGTTCATACGGTCATTGTGTACGGCCCCTCCGACACCCCCGGCCACGCGGCACCCCGGACCGCGCGGACGTCTGCGGTACGCGGGAGGCCGGACGGGCCGGGGGCCCACCCTCCACCGCCGCGTCCCGGGGACGGCCCCGCGCCGCGGGTGACCTATGGCCGGAAACCGGTACGGCAGTCGGTGGTCTGGTAGCGGCCCGGTTGAGGACGTACCGTCCTGACGAGGGGGTGGTGCCGTTGCCAGGTCGAAGGCGGCGAGCAGGCGTGACGGCCGGCGCCGCGGCCGGGGCACTGGCGTTGCTGGCCGGATGCACGCTGGGCGGCCGAACGGGCGCCGCCGCGACCGCCCGTCCGACGGATTCCCCGCCCGCCGGTCGGCAGCGTCTCCCACCCGCGCCCGGTGAACTGCGTCGAAGGCACCGCGTACACACCGCCCGCCTCTCCCGGCCCGGCCCCCACGTCCGGGACCCGGCCCGGCCCCCACGTCCGGGACCCGGCCCGGCCCCCACGTCCGGGACCCGGTCCGGTACCTGCGCCCCGGCGGGCACGACCGCCGGCTCCACGTCCGGTGCGCCCGCGCCGGCCAGGAACGACGTCACCGTCGGCCCGCTGATCTGGCGGGGCGTCGGCACCCTCGCCGACGGCGACCAGCAGGCGCACGGCGTCCACAACGCCGATGGCTGGCACTACCGCATCGACTCCCAACTCCACGACACCCAGGCCGTCACCGTCACCGTCGGCCCCGAACTGCGGGCCCGCGCGGGACTGCAGTACGGCCTCGCCTCGGGTATGTCCCCGGCCCCGGCGGCGGCCTTCCACGGCTGCCCCGGCGCGCCCACCGTCTTCATCGGCGCGTTCTTCGTCGCAGGTGACGGGCGTGCCTGCGTACCCCTGGGCGTCCGGGTCGGCAACCGGCCGGCACAACGTGTGGTGATCTCCTTTTTCGACGGTCGCTGCTCTGCGTAGGGTGGTGGTCATGACCGAGCCCACCCCCGACCTGACCCCTGGTGACGGCCCCGCCGACGACCCCGAGGTCGTCGACTTCGCCACCCGCCTCTTCGACCTCGCCCGGCAGGGCGACGCGGCCCAACTCGCCGCCTACATCGACGCCGGCGTCCCCGCCAACCTCACCAACGACCGCGGCGACACCCTGCTGATGCTCGCCGCCTACCACGGCCACGCCGCGGCGGTACGGGCGCTGCTGGACCGCGGCGCCGACCCCGACCGGGCCAACGACCGGGGCCAGACCCCGCTGGCCGGCGCCGTCTTCAAGGGCGGGGAGGATGTGATCGCCGCCCTCGTCGAGGCGGGCGCCGACCCCTCGGCGGGTGCCCCCTCCGCGATCGAGACCGCCCAGGTCTTCGGCAAGAACGAGTTGCTGGCCCTGTTCGGGGGACGGTGACCGAGCCGGTGACCGGGTCGCGGCCGCCCGGGGCGGCGGGGACCCCTCCCGGGTCCCCGCCTTCCGCCGTGTCGGCCGTGCCCCCTGCCGTCGCCGCCGTCCTCGGCGACGACGGCACGGCCGGTCCGTCCTGGACCGAACTGGCGCACGGCGGCCTCAACCAGGCGACCGGCGGAGTCTGGCGGGTCGCCGGGCCGGGCGGCAGCGCGGTGGTCAAGCTGTGCGTTCCCGGCGGCCCGGGACCGTGGGCGTCCAGCCCCGACCCCCGGCACTGGAACCACTGGCGCCGCGAGCCCCTCGCCTATGCCGACGGCTTGACGACGAGCGCCTTCGCCGCGGCCGGCATCGACAGCCCGCGCCAACTCGCCCAGGTGGAGCGGCCGGACCACTCCTTCGTCCTCTGGCTGGAGGATGTCGCCGGCCTGCCCGGCGCCCACTGGCCGGTGCCCCGCCTGGCCGCCTTCGCCCACGCACTCGGCGCCGCACAGGCCCGTTGGACCGACCGCCTCCCCGAGCGGCCGTGGCTCTCCCGTGGCCGGCTCCGCCAGTACGTGGCGAGCAAGTCCCTCCCCGCCGCCATCCCGTGGGACCACCCGGCGGTCGTCGCCTTCTGGTCCGCTCCGCTGCGGACCGCGCTACGCCGTATGTGGGAGCAGCGCGATGCCCTCCTGTCCGCCGCTGAGTCCGGGCCCCGCACCCTGTGCCACCTGATGTCTGGCCGCTCAATCTGCTGGCCGTCGACGCCTCTTCGGGCGGCCCGCCCAGCGGTCCACCAGGCGGCCCGCCCGGTACGCCGCCCGCCGGCTTTTCCGGCGACCGGACCGTCCTTCTCGACTGGTCGTTCGTCGACGGCATCGGCGAGGACGTCGCCAACCTCATCCCGGACTGCGTCGCCGACGGTCTGATGCCCACCGGGCTCCTCCCAGAGATCTCGGAGGCGGTCATCGGCGGCTACCTCCAGGGCCTGCGCGACGCCGGCCGCCCCATGGACGAGGGTGGTCTACGCCGTCAGGTCGCCGCCGACGGCGCCGCCAAGTACTGCTGGCTGGCGCCCCTGATGCTGACCCGCCTCGCCGTCAGCACCCCGCTGGGCTCCCCTGTCTACGACGTCGACGTCGACGGCGACGACGCGGCCGTCCTCCACCGCCGCACCGGCCTGTTCGAACACCCCACCGCCTGGTCCGCGCAGGTCCTCCCCGCCTGACGGCCCGTTCGGCTCGCGGCGGGGGGTCGGCCGTGCTCGGAGCGCCCGAGTACCCGGAACGGCCCGTCGAGCGGAGGGGTCGTGGTCGGTCGTGGGGATCCGCGTGGGTGGAGGAGCGGGGTCCGGCGCGTGCAGGTGCAGAGCGGGGGCGGAGGCGGACGTGGTGTTGGGTGCCTCCCCGGCCGCCGGACCGAGGGGGCCGTCGTCGACCGACGGGACCGCGGCGGATGTGCGTACCGGGCCCCGCGACGCCGCGCAGCTCCCGACGACAGACTCTAGGGAGTCGGCGGCCGTGCGGATATCCGCACGGCGGGGTCGTGGGCCCAGGCGAGGAGGGAAGGCCAGGGGCCATAGCCCGCGTCGAGGTCCAGGTGGGCTGCGCCGGGGATGACGTCGGTGTCGAGGGCGAGAGGGTGTCCGTAGTGGTGGGCCGCGCCACCGGGGCAGTAGGCATCGTTGTCTCCGGCGACGAGTCCGGTCCGGCCCGCGGCGGCGCGGACATGGGCGGCGGTGGCCGCAGGACGGGCGAAGGCGGCGATCTCCTCGTGCCGGTCGAGGACTTCGGCGGCGGGCGGGGCGACCAGCAGGACCCGGTCGGCCCGGATGCCGCCGCGGGCCGCGGCCTGCAGCCACAGGAGGGCACCGAGGCTGTGGCAGACGACGACGTGTTCGCCCCGGGGCAGGCGCTCGTCGGCCGCCATGAGTTCGCGCAACCGGGCGAGCCAGGCCCCGAGGTCCGGACGGTCCGGTTCGGGGAGCTGCGGGTAGGTCACCCGGTCGCCGCCGGCGGTCAGTTCGTCCGCCAGCCAGTGCTGCCAGTGGTCTTTCGGCCGGTGGTTCTGCCAGCCGTGCAGGATCAGAAAGGAGCGCGGGGTCGATGTCATGGCGGTGATCGTCACCTCCCTCGGTTCGTGAGGTCCAGTCCGTGTCGGCGGGCGGGTCGGGTGGGTGGTGCCGCGGGTCGGGATGGCGTCGGGACCCCTGGCTCAGCTGATCGCCTCCGTCCGCTCGGCCAGACGGGCCGCGCCCCGGGGGGTGAGAGAGCCGTGGAGGCGGAGGCGGGAGATGCCGCCGTCGGGGTAGACGTCGATGCGGACGTGGGTGGCGGGCAGCGGGTTGACCACAAAGCGGTGGACGGTGTCGGGCTGGAGGCGGACCCGGGCCAGGAGGGGGAGCCATTCGCCGTCGTCGCCGTCGCGGACCGACAGCGCCGCCCAGCCCGCCGAGTTGCCCTTCAGATAGGCCGTGTCGATCTCGACGGCCCTGATCTCGCCCTGTTCCACCAGGCGGTACCGGATCCAGTCGTGGCCGGTGTCGCGGCGGCGGCGGGTCTCCCAGCCGTCATCCATCTGCCGGGAGCGGCCGGGCAGGATGGTGTGCTCCGGGGGCGAGTAGAACCGGTCGGAGGCGTCCTCGACGGCGCCGCCGTTTTCCAGGGCGACCAGGTCGAAGGTGCCCAGTTCGGCGAGCCAGCCCGGGTCGGGGACCACTTCGCCGTGGACGCGGAGCCGGGCGACGCCGCCGTCGGGGTGCTGGCGCAGCCTCAGATGGGTGAAGCGGCGCTCGACGTGGATCGCGAAGGCGTTCTCGGCGTGGCCGCCGACGGGTGTGCGTGCGACGAGCTCGGTCCATTCGACGTCCGGGGCGAGCAGGTCCTCGGGCGCGGCGGAAAGGGAGTGGGCGGTGGCCTCGACCGAGACGGACTGGGGGTAGTTGCCGCGGAAGTGGGCGGTGTCCACGACGATGCCGCGGACGACTCCGGGCACCCCGAGCCGTACCAGCGCCCAGTCGTGGTCGGTCGGCTCCGGGTGCGGGACCCGCGCGGACCGGCCGCGGCGGCGCCGGGTCTCCCAGCCGTCCATCACCTTGCCCTTGTGGCCGAAGCGCTCGGGGTCGAAGACCGCGGGCCCTGGCAGCAGCAGGTTCTCCCGCTCGGCGAAGAACTCGTCGTTGGCCGCTATGACCCCCGCGCCCAGCCGCCGGTCGGCCAGGTCCACCAGTCCGGCGAAGGGCAGTTCCGCCGTCCGGTAGTCCGCGTACGGGTTGCCCCCGGCGTAGGGCCGCGCGTCCCCGGTGAAGGAGGTGAGCGCCGTGAAGGGACCGCCGCCCGCCGACGCCGTGCCGCTTTCCCCGCCTCCGCCGGCTTCCGCTGCGTCCCCGCCCGCGCCGCGGCCCCGGCTCCACTCCCCCCCGCCGCGGCCGTGGTCCTGGCCACGGCCGGCCGCCGTGTCCGGGCCCGGTCCGCCCGCGCCCTGCTCCGCCGTCGTCATCTCCCCGGTCCTCTCTTCTCGTCCGTCCGGATCCATGCCTCTACTCTCGGCCACCTTGACCCTTCACGTCCATCGAGACTTTCTGAACAGACCCTTCAGCTGAACTGAACGAGTGGATCCAGCTCCGCCGCCTCCCGCAGCGCCCCCAACGTCCGCCGGAGCAGCGGCGCGTCCTCCGCCCCGCCACGTACCGCGCCCACGATCCGGCGCCGCGGCCGGTCCGCGTCCAGCGGCCGTACCGCGACCTCCCGCCGCAGTCCGCCCGTGGTGGCCATCCGCGGCACCAGCGCGATGCCCATCCCGGCCGCGACCAGGGCGAAGACGGCAGGCCAGTCGGCGGCGGCGTGCGCCTGCTCCGGGACGAACCCCGCGTCGGCGCAGGCCGTCAGGGTGATGTCGCGCCAGGGCCCGCGGCTGCCGAAGATCCACGGCTCGGCAGCGAGCTGCGCCAGTCGCAGCCCCGGTCCGGCCGCCAGCGGGTGGCCCGGCGGCAGCGCGATGTCCAGCGGGTCGGTGAGCATCGGGAACAGGACGAAGCGCGGGTCGCGGACGGTGGGCGCGTCGACGGCGAGGGTCAGCGCGAGATCGACCTCGCCTCCGGCCAGCTCCTCGTAGACCTCGGCGGCCTCGGCCTCGCGCACCGACAGGGTGATTTCAGGCGCCGAGCGGCGCAGCAGCCCGGCGGCGGGTACCACCAGACGGGTGATGGCGGTGGCGATGGTGCCGATCCGCACCGTGCCGGCGTCGCCCCTGGCGTAGCCGTCGAGTTCGGCGCCGGCCCGCTCCAGTTGGGCGAAGACGATCTCGGCGTGCCGCAGCAGTACGTGGGCGGCGCCCGTCAGCCGCACGCCGCGGCCCCGCGCCTCGACCACGGGAGCGCCTATCTGCCTGGACAGCGCGGCGAGCTGCTGCGAAACCGCCGACGGCGTCATCCGCAGCGCGGTCGCGGCGGCCGTCACCGTTCCCGTGTCGTGGAGGGCGCGCAGGACGCGCAGCTTCCGGAGGTCCCAATCCTTCATGCAGCCACCCTAAACATTCGGCGCGCAACCGTTCCACCGTGCATCACGTCAGGTGAAGGAGGACCTGGCCGCCGGGGCCGTTCGGGACCCCTCCGGCCGGCCGCCGTCCAGGGCGGTCCACGCGGCCGGGACCCGTCTCGGCCTCCGTGGCACGGGAGTTGTCCGCCACCCGCCGGGGACCCGGTCCGGCCCGGAGGCCCCCCGTCTCAGGACGCCGCCGCGCCCTTCCGGTACCGCTGCGGGCTCACCCCGCGCACCCTTTTGCACGTCGCGCTCAGCGCGAACGGGCTGCCGTAGCCGACCTTGCGGGCCACCGCCGCGATCGTCGCCTCCGGCTCGCGCAGCAGGTCCGCGGCGAGTGCGAGCCGCCGGTTGGTGAGGTACGACATGGGCGGCTCGCCGACGAGTCCGGTGAAACGGCGGCCGAACGCCGCCCGGGAGACGCCGGTACGCGAGGCCAGCGCGGCCACCGTCCAGGGGTGGGAGGGGGGTCGTCGTGCAACAGCCGCGGTGCCGGGCCGACGACCGGATCCCTCCGGGCCGCGTACCAGGCGGGGGTGTGGGCCTCCGGGCGGGAGAACCATGCCCGCAGCACCCCGATCAGCGGCAGGTCCAGCAGGCGGTCGAGGACGACCT
Source organism: Streptomyces sp. ITFR-21 (assembly GCF_031844685.1). NCBI lineage: Bacteria > Bacillati > Actinomycetota > Actinomycetes > Kitasatosporales > Streptomycetaceae > Actinacidiphila > Actinacidiphila sp. ITFR-21. Next base: position 5,795,400 of record NZ_CP134605.1, on the reverse strand, counting down.
CCTGTCCGAACTCGTCCCGCGCGATCTCCTCGCGCAGCAGGCCGGGCAGCGGGCCGGGCGGCGGGCTGTGTCAGGCGCCGGCGGGCAGCACGAGGATCCGCGGCAGCGCCGTCAGCAGCCGGCCGCTGATCTCGCCGCCCATCTGATACGTACCACTGACCAGCCCAGCGGCGCCGTCCGGGCCGTCGCCCCCAGGTCCGGACGCCGAGGTCCGTCGCGTCGCAGAGCGGGTCGCCGCGCAGGTCGGTGGAGACCTGCCCGGGCCCGACGCCGATCCTCGGGCGGCGCGCCGGGTCGTCGGCCACGGTGTACGCCCCGGGACCGCGGGCCACCGCGATGTCACCGGGCCGCAGCCGTACGGCGAGCCGGCCGTCCGGCACCACCCACGCCTCGCCGCGGACCATGTGGACCAGGGCCAGCGGCGCGCGGTCCTCGATCCTGAGCGCCCAGGGCGGGGTGAGGATCGACCGCAGCAGGAAGGCTCCGCGGGCCCGCGGACCGTCCAGCAGGTTCCCCAGCGTCCACGGCGCCAGCGTAGGGCTGGACGTCCGCGCATGGGGACGAGCTTTTCGACGATGGCCCGAGGCGGGCGCGGGCGGCTGACTCGACGGCAAGACGACGCACCCGCGGCACGGCCGCGACGAGCGACCCGCGCACGACCCGCGGGCCCCGCACCCACCGCACCCACCGCACGCCAGGGATCCGCACCGGACGACGGCGCCCGCCGCGCCACCCGCCCGGCCGAAGCCCGCCGTGGCCCGGACCGGGGGCGACTGCGTCTCCGCGCACCCCGTCCGACCGGCCGCGGCCGGGTCCGCGCCCCGCCGGGCCCCCCGCACCGGCGCGCCCTGCCCTCCCCGACCCGCCCTCGTTCCGGAGGAGTTGCCGTGAACGGCGACATCCGCAGCACCGTCCTGCTCGCCGCCACCATCGCCACCGGACTGATGGCGGGCCTGTACTTCGCCTTCTCCGTCGCGGTGATGCCGGGACTGCACGACGCGGCGACCGCACCTTCGCCGAGGCGATGCAGCGTATCGACGTGTCGATCCTCAACGGGTGTTTCGCGCTGGCCTTCGGCGGCGCGCTGGTGCTGGGTGTGGTGGCCGCGGTGCTGCACCGGCACGGCGGGGGGCGGTCCGCCCTGCCGTGGATCGTCGCGGCGGTCGTGCTCTGCGGGACCTCGCTGGTGGTCACGATGGGGCTGAACGTGCCGCTGAACGACCGGCTGGCGGCGGCCGGCGAGCCGGCCGGGATCTCCGGTCCGGCCGCCGTACGGGAGAAGTTCGAGACCGCCTGGGTGCGCTGGAACACCGCCAGAACGCTGACCTACGTCGCCGCCCTGGGCTGCCTGGGCCGGGCGCTGCGCGCCACCCGTGCGGCCGGTTGCGGCTGAGGTGGCGTCAGGTCCGGTCCGGCCGGATCCGGCCGGGTCTCGCGCACCCGCGGCATCCGGCTTCGCCGCGGCGCTCCTGGGGCGTCCGTCCGTACGGCCGGGGTCCGCCACGGGGGGCGGATCCCGGCCGTACCGGGCCCGTCGCAGGTCCCGCCCGCGGCGACACGCGACCGCCGGCGGGCGCGCGGAGCCGTGCGGGACCCGCGGGTAGAGTCGGCGGCGGGGGCGCGGCGGGCGCGGGTGGGGAACCACCGGGGAGCGGCCGCACGGTCCCGATGGGCGCCGACCGCCTGGGCGCCTCACCCCAGCGACGAGTTGCGGCTGTGGAGGCCCCCGTGGAACTGCGCTCCGGACTCAACCCTCAGCAGGGGCAGGCCAGCGCGGAACCGGTGGTGCCGGGCGCGTGGCCGCTGCGGGCGCTGAACGGCGAACCGTCGTACCTCAACCTGCTGGACGCGCTGAGCGGTTGGCAGCTGGTGCGGGAGGCCGCGCAGGCGCTGGGGCGGCCGGTGGCGGCGTCCGTCAAGCACGTCTCGCCCGCGGGCGCCGCGCTGGCCGGTCCGGTCGACGGCCCCACCGCGGCGTTCTACGGTTTCGACCCGGCCGAGGGCATCGCAAGCCCGGTGGCCGGGGCCTACGTCCGGGCCCGCGACGCCGATCCCAAGTCGTCCTACGGCGACTTCGCGGCCGTCTCGCACCCGGTGGACGCGGAACTCGCCGCGCTGCTGGCCCGGGTGGTGTGCGACGGGGTCGTCGCCCCCGGCTACGAGCCGGGCACGGTCGCCGCGCTGAGCGCCAAGAAGCGGGGCCGCTTCCTCGTCCTGGAGGCCGATCCGGCGCACCGGCCGCCGCGGTTGGAGCGGCGGGAGGTCTACGGGCTGCGGCTGACGCAGGCCCGCGACGAGGTGCCGCTGAGCCGGGCGCTGCTCGACGACGTGGTGTACGGCGGGGCGCTGCCCGACAGCGCCGCCGAGGACCTGCTGCTCGGACTCGCCGTGGTACGGCACACCCGGTCCAACGCGGTCTGCTACGTGCGGGACGGCGTGACCCTGGGCATCGGGGCGGGCCAGCAGTCCCGGGTGGACGGCACCCGGCTGGCGGGCGCGAAGGCGGCCACCTGGTGGCTGCGCCGCCATCCCGCCGTCCGAGCCCTGGAGTTCGGCGCGGCGGTACGGCGGCAGGAGCGGGCCAACTGGCAGGTCCGGGTCGCCGAGGGCGATTTGACCCCCGACGAGCGGACCCGGCTGGCGGCGGCGCTGGCCGTTCCGGCCGAGGAACCGACCGGCGAGGAGCGCTGGCAGTGGGCCGCGCGGCTCTCCGGCGTCGCCTTCGCCTCGGACGGGGTCCTGCCCTTCCGCGACAACGTCGACCACGCCGCGCGCTACGGCGTGCGCTGGATCGCCGAGCCGGGCGGGTCCCTGCGGTCCGGCGAGGTCGTCCGAGCCTGCGAGGAGCACGGGATCACGCTGGTACGGACCGGGTTGCGGCTCTTCCAGCACTGACCGCCCGGCTGAGGCGCGCCCGGCGCGGTCGGCGGCGGTCGACCCGGCATGCTTTAATAAATGAACAGGCATTTATTCATGGAGGCGAGATGGCGGGCAGGCCCAGAGTCGTCGCGGACGCCGATCTCGTACGGGCCGCGGTGACGGTGATCGGGCAGGTGGGGCCGGAGGGGCTGACGCTCGGCGCGGTGGCCCGGCAGGCCGGGGTGGTGGCCGGGACGCTGGTGCAACGGTTCGGTTCCAAGCGCGGGCTGCTGCTGGCGGTGGCCGACCGGTCGGCGGCCGGCCTGGACGAACTGCACGCACGGGTACGCGAACGGCACCGCGAACCGCTCGACACACTGCGGGAGTTGGTCGTGGCCTGGGCGGAGCCGTTGGCGACACCTGAGTCGTACGCGAACCATCTGGCCTTTCTGTGCGTGGACTTGACCGACCCCGAGTTCCACGAGCGGGCGCTGGCGATGCACCGGCGGCAGCGCGCGGCGGTGGGTTCGCTGCTCGGGGAGGCGGCCGCGGCGGGCCGGCTGCGTCCGGCGACCGACCCCGAGGAGCTGGCCGGCACCGTGCTGGCGCTCACCTCGGGCGCCGGCCTGATGTGGGCGCTGGACCGTGCGGGCGGTCTCCCGCAGCGGCTCCGGGACGCGGTCGACACGGCCCTGCGCCCGCACCTGAGCACCTGAGCACCTGAGCACCTGAGCACCTGAGCACCTGAGCACCTGAGTCTGACCGGCCACGCGACACGGCGTGGCACGGCGTGTTGAGCGGCGTGTCGAGCGACGTGTCGTTACGAAAGGGAGTACATCCATGACCCGGCAACCCCTGCGGGGCAAGGTCGCCCTGGTCGCGGGCGGCACCCGTGGCGGCGGTCGCGGAATCGCCGTCGAGCTGGGCGCGGCGGGAGCGACCGTGTACGTGACCGGTCGCAGCAGCGCGGCGGGCCGTTCCGACCTGGACCGGCCGGAGACGATCGAGGAGACCGCGGCGCGCGTCACGGCCGCCGGGGGCCTGGGCATCGCGGTCCGCACCGACCACAGCGAACCGGCGGAGGTACGCGCGCTGGTGGACCGTGTCGCGGCCGAACAGGCCGGCCGGCTGGACGTCCTGGTGAACTGCGTCTGGGGTGGCGACGGCCTCACCGACTGGGAACACCCCTTGTGGGAGCAGGACCTGACGACCGGTTTCCGGTTGCTGCGCCGGGCCGTGGACACCCACGTCATCACCAGCCGGTACGCGCTGCCGCTGATGGTCGCGCGCCGCGGCGGGCTGGTGGTCGAGGTGACCGACGGCAACTCGGCACGGTACCGGGGCTCGGTCTTCTACGACCTCGCCAAGTCGTCGGTGATCCGGCTGGCGGTGGCGCAGGCGGCCGAGCTGCGTCCGCACGGGGTGGCGGCGGTCGCCGTCACCCCGGGGTTCCTGCGGTCCGAGGCGATGCTCGACCTTCTGGGGGTGACGGAGGCGAACTGGCGGGACGGCGCGGCGCAGGACCCCGACTTCGCCTACTCGGAGTCGCCCGCGTACCTGGGCCGCGCGGTCGCGGCGCTCGCCGCGGACCCGGAGGTGCTGGCCAAGTCCGGCCGGGCGCTGGCGACCTGGAGCCTGTCGGCGGAGTACGGCTTCACCGACGCGGACGGCTCGCAGCCGGACTTCGCCGCGCATTGGGCGCGCTCGCTGGTGGCGGAGCACGGCCCGCTGGGCGAACCGCTCTAGGGTCTGTCGGGTGGATCCGCGCGGGTCAGGGAGCGGGGTCCGGTGCGTGCGCGTGCGAGGCCGGGGAGGGAGGCGACGTGGTGCGTCGTCGAGCGGCGGGAACGCGGCAGGCGTGCGGACCGGGGCCCGCGACGCCGCGGAGATCCACCCCACAGACCCTAGGAGACTCCGGGAATCCCGTCCCGCGCGGGTGACGCCATCGGCGTCCGGCGCGCCTCCCCGGTCGCCGCTCCCCCACGCCGGCCCCCGATCTCCGGCTTGGCCGTTCGGTCCGGAAGGCGAGCCCCGGTGTGAACCGGTTCACAGGCTCCCCATTTACGACATGTCGGCCACCGCAGCCGACACAGCGTCAACTCCGGTCCCACAAAGGCGGGCCACCGCTTCCGCGCGGCGCGGGATCTGTCCGAATCAGAGCCGACAGGAGGATTCCAGACCGTGTTATGTGTCATGTCTCCGTCGATTCATGCATGGCAGTCACTGTCCTGAACGGAGAGCCACCCCCCAATGGAGGAGACGTGACCGGTTTCATGACCCGTCGTCGAGTTACCCTTCGGCCCCGCGCGGCCCTGCGCACCGCGCTGCTCGGCACCCTGACCGCATGCCTGGCCTTCGCGGTGGCCGGCCCCGGAGGCGGCGCCGCTTCCGCCGCCGGCACCGACTCACTGCCCCTGTCCGGTGCCACCACGTCGGGACTGCACAACAGCTACGACCCGGCGACTTTCAGCTACCTCGCACAGGCGCTCGACACGGGCACCTCGATGATCGAACTGGACGTCTGGGACGACTTCTTCACCCAGGAGTGGAAGGTCAGCCACTCCAGCCTGACCGGCAACGGGAACAACTGCGTCAACGCCTCGTCCCCCGCGGACCTGTACACCGGCGGGGCCAACAAGGACCTGGAGTCCTGCCTGGACGACGTGCGGGTGTGGCTCGGCGCGCACCCGGGCCATGACCCGCTGGTCATCAAGCTGGAGCTGAAGGCAGGCTTCCAGGCCAGCCTCGGGATGAGCCCGGCGAAGCTGGACCAGTCCATCAGCCAGCACCTGGGCAGCCTGGTCTTCAAGCCGAACGACCTGCTGGACAAGCCAGGTGGCGGCCAGTACGCCACGCTGGACGACGCCGCTAAGGCCGGCAACTGGCCGACGCGGGCCCAGCTGGCCGGCAAGGTGCTGCTGGAGATCATCCCCGGCACGGTCGAGGAGGCCAACCCGACCGACTCCCTGTGGACCGACAAGGAGTACGCGCAGTACCTGCGCGACCTGCACACCCAGGGCAGGACCGCGCAGGCGAACATCTTCCCGTCGGTGCACAACGCGCAGGCGAACGACCCGCGTACGCGTTACTCCGACACCACACTGCGGCCCTGGTTCGTGGCGTTCGACGGTGACGCGTCGGCCTTCCTCAACGGGTCGATCGACACCGGCTGGTACGACGCCAACCACTACCTGCTGTTCATGACGGACTCGCAGAACGTGGCTCCCGCTCTCGACGACGTGAACCCGTCGCCCGCCGACGCGGCGGCGCGGATCGCGCTGCTGGCCAAGGCGCACGCCACAGTCGCTTCGAACGACTGGAAGAGCCTGCCGGACGTGCAGTCCCTGGTCGTCCCGCGCGGCTGACCGACAGCGCCACCGGGCGCCGGGGGTTCGGGCCGCCGCTACGGCGGTGCGCCCGGCGCCCGGCACCCGCGCGCCGGTTCAGGTGGCCAGCGACGCACGGTCGCCCATCACGATCACCGGATGTTCCGCCGGGAGCAGGGTGCGCAGCAGCTCGACCATCCGCGACGCGGGAATGCTCACGCAGCCGTGCGTGGGGCCGCCGTGGTCCACGTGCACCCAGATCCCGCCGCCGCGGCCGGCACCGAGCGGCTGCGTACCGTCGAGCGGCGACGTACCGGGAACGCGGTTGTAGTCGATGGCGATCACGTAGTCGAAGGCGTCGTCCAGCGTCTCGCCGTCGAACCCGACGCCGCCGGCCTGGAACGCGGCCGAGTGGTGGTACGGCAGCTTCGAGCCCGGGTCGGCGTCGAAGCCGCCCGCGTCGTGCAGCGTGAACACCCCGATGGGGCTGTGCAGATCGCCCGCGTGGTGCGAGGCGGTCCACCCGTGCAGCGCGTTGTGCGCGGGCCAGGTGGCACCGGGTTTCCAATGGCCGTCCGCGGTACGGGACCACAGCGTGACCCGGGTGTCCGAGGAGCTCCGCGCCTTTCCGGCGGCGACCAGCACCTGGCGGCTGGCGGCGGGGATCTCGGCCCGGGTCCTGGGGCCGATCCCGGGGATCACGGCGGGCAACCCGGCCGGGCGGGCGGCCGGACCTGACGCGTTCGGGGCCGCCTTCGCCGCGGTGGCGACGCCCGTCGGGGCCGGTGCGGCGGCCGTCGGAGGATGCCGGCCGTCGTCGGCGACCGCCGTGCCGCCGTGCCGGCAAACCACCAGGTACCCGGCGCCGGCCACCACCAGCCCGACCGCGCCCGCGGTCGCCATCAGCACCGGGCGCCTGCGGGTACGTCGAGGCCGCCGGTGCCGGTTGCGGACACGGCCAGGATCGTCTCGGCCCCCGTCGGGTGCGTCGCTCGGAGTCGCGGTCATCGCGCCAATCGTCGCAAACCATTTCGCCGCCGCCACATCCCAGCCCCCACAGTCGACCGTTTCGTCCCACAGATCACTTTCGTACGGCAGGGGTGTCTAGACCGGGCGGCGGACGGTGGTACGCCCGCGGTGGGACGCGCCGCGGGCGTCGGGCGGGTCTTACCGGAGGCGCGCCGTTTCCGGACGACCGGGAGGCCCGGTCAGCGCACCGCCCGGTGCACGGCCAGCAGCACCCGCCACACGTTCAGCGCGAACTCCTCCGGGGGCTGGGCGACTTCGCCGTGCAGCCAGTCGGCGAGCAGTCCGGTGAAGGCGGCGGCCGTCGCGGAGGCGGCCAGTGCGGGCTGCGGAGCGCCGGCCCTGAGCCGCTCGGCCAGGGAGCGGGCGCGCAGTTCGCGGTGCAGGAGGGTGCCGAGCGGGCCGCCGCCCCCGTCGGGCAGCAGGGCGCGGTAGAGGTCCGCGCGGCGGTCGACGGCGGTGAGGAAGCCGGTGAGCGGCGCGGGCGGCGTGTCGGGCGACGGCGTACCGGTCCAGGCGTGCAGGGCGTCCACGCCGTCGCGTACGACGTCGGCGCAGGCGTCGACGGCCAGCGCCCGGAGCCCGTCGTAGTGGAGATAGAGGGTGGCCCGGCCGACTCCGGCACGGCGGGCCACCGCCGAGAGACTGACCTGGTCCAGCGGGCGCAGCTCGCACTCGGCGAGGAGCGCGGCGCGCAGCCGGGCCCGGGTGCGGAGCGTCCGGGGGTCGGCGGGGTCGGCCAGGACGGCCGGGGTAGGCCGCCCGGCGGGCGGGACCTCGGGCCGGCCGGGTGCGGAGGTCACGCTGCGAGGAGCACCGCGGCCAGCGCGACGGCCGCGGGGGCGAACTGCGCATACAGGATGGTGCGGGACGCGGTGGTGGCGGCGCCGTACGCGCCCGCGAGGATCACACAGCACAGGAAGAAGACCTTCGCCTGGAAGCCCACCGGGTTCCCGGCGATCAGCCCCCAGACCAGGCCCGCGGCCAGAAAGCCGTTGTACAGGCCCTGGTTGGCGGCGAGCGGCGCGGTGGTGCGGGCCCCCGCCGGGTCGAGCCCGTGCAGCGCGCGGCCTCGCGGGCCCTGCCACAGGAACATCTCCAGGACCAGCACGTAGCCGTGGAACGCGGCGACCAGCGCGACCAGTACGTTCGCGACGACGTTCACGGCATCCCCCACGGCTCGACCGGCCCCGACTTCCTGGGCAACTGTACAGGAAGTCGGGGCCGGTTCACCGGCCGGCCACAGCGGCGCCGAGGTGGCGCGCCGGCCACGCGCGGCTGCGGCCGGGCCGGTCGGCGGCCCGTCAGCTCAACCCGAAGGTGATCCGGTAGCCCGCCTCGCCCTGACTGGTGAACGTACTGGTCGCGTCGTCGTCCACATACGAGTACGCGAACGGCTCGGCCTTCTTGAACAGCGCCGCGTAGTCCACCGGCCACTGCGCGGGCAGGCACTTGTCGCGCGGCGCCCACTGGGCCCGGCAGCAGTACTGGTCGGTGTCGAAGACGCCGCACGGCGACTCGCAGCCGACCGTCCGGCCGCCCGCCTCGATCCGGAGTTCGGCCGGGCAGGCGACATCGTGGGTGCAGCCCGCGGCCGAGCAGCCGCCGGCGCTGATCGGGTCCTCGGTCGTACCGCCGACGAGGTTGATGTACATGGGCAGGTTGGAACCGTCGACCAGGCTGACGTCGTAGAAGTCCAGCCCGTTCCAGGAGTTGAGGTTGAACTCGGCGAGCGTCGCGGGGATCACGCCGTACTGGTGGCACTGGAACCTGCCCGCGCAGTCGCCGGTTTCGCAGTGTCCGCTGCCGGACGCGTCGAAACTGCAGCCGGTACGGCCCCAGAAGCGCCCGTTCCACTTGTCGGGCACCTGGACGCTCAGCGTCTGCCCGGCCTTCAGCACCCAGCCGGTGGTGGTGAGCGCGGGCTGCGCGGTCTGTTCACCGGAGGCCAGCCAGATGGTCCGGCTGACGTGGTTGACGAAGGTGAACACCCGGCTGCCGGGGCGCGGCGCCGGTCCGGCCCCGGTGCCGGCGGGCGGCGGCGCGGCCTTGGTCCGCTCGGCCTTCGGCCTGGGCGACGGGGACGCGGAAGCAGGCGCCGTCGGCGGCCTCCTCTTCGCGGTGGGTGAGGCGGACGGGGTCGTGGCGGACGGCCGGGCCGCCGGCGGCCCGGGGAGCGCGGCGGTCGTCGCGGCGGCGCCGGCCGGTTCGTCCCGCGCGGCGGTCCAGTGGCCGCCGCCCTGCCCGGCCACCACGTACACCGCCACGCACAGGGCGGCCACCGCCAGTGCCGCGGCGGCCAGCGCGCCGCCCCGCCTCGTCCGCCTGTGCCGGCGTCCCTTGTGCATCATCGCCTCGACCTCCACCACGGCGTACCGCCCCCGACCGCACAGGAGACTGACGCCGCGCGGCCCGGATAACACAAATCCGGCTGGCCGCAGGGGCCGTGGGCACCCTGGGCTCTGGCGTGTGGATCTCCGTGACCGGAGGGGCGGGCGGGGTCCGGTGCGCCACGGCTGCGCGGCCGAGGAGGGAGGCGGCTCGGTGTGCCGCCGGCCGGCGGGAACGCGGCGGATGCGCCTGCCGGGCCCCGCGACACCGCGGAGGCCCGAGAGGTCAGAACACCGCGGAGGTCCGAACGGCGGATCTAGAGTCGGTAGTCGACCGTCACCGGGGCGTGGTCGGACCAGCGCAGGTTGTGGGTGGCGGCGCGTTCGACCACGGCACGGGTGGCGGTACGGGCCAGGTCGGGGGTGGCGACCTGGTAGTCGATGCGCCAGCCGGTGTCGTTGTCGAAGGCCCGGCCGCGGTAGGACCACCAGGAGTACGGGCCGGCGGTGTCCGGGTGGAGGTGGCGGACCACGTCGGTCCAGGGGGTGAGGACCCGGCCGAGCCAGGCGCGCTCCTCGGGCAGGAAGCCGGCGGACTTCTGGTTGGCGCGCCAGTTCCTGAGGTCGGCCTCCTGGTGGGCGATGTTCCAGTCGCCGCAGACCAGGGCGTGGCCGCCGTCGGCCGCCGCTTTGGCGTGCAGGTCGGCGAGGTGGCCGTGGAAGGCGTCCATGAAGCGGAACTTCTCGTCCTGCCGCTCGGTGCCGACCTCTCCGGAGGGCAGGTAGAGGCTGCCGACGGTGAGGCCGGGACCCGCCGCGGGCAGGTCGATCTCCAGGTAGCGGCCGGACGCGTCGAACTCCGGCGCGCCGAAGCCGACCCGTACGTCGGCGGGTGGCAGGCGGCTGAGGACGGAGACCCCGGCGCGGCCTTTGGCGGCGGCCGGGGCGTGGTAGGCGTGCCAGCCGTCGGGGTCGCGCAGCTCCACCGGGAGCTGGTCCGGCTCGGCGCGGACCTCCTGGAGGCACACGACGTCGGCGGCGGTGGTCTCCAGCCACTCCAGGAAGCCCTTCTTGGCGGCGGCGCGGAGTCCGTTGACATTCACGGTGGTAACGATGAACGACACGATGGGACCCTATCGGGGAGTCGGGGGCAGCCATGCGTCGGACACCCGTCACCGCACATACATGCGAACATCGTACGATATGGTGTCGTGGAGATCAGAACAACGCGCTATGACGCGCCCGACGCGGTGAAGCTCAACGACCTGGTGCAGCAGGAGTACGTACGGCGCTACGGGGACGGCGACGTCACCCCCATGGACGCGGCGCAATTCGAGCCGCCGCGCGGCCTGTACCTGCTGGTGTACGACCCGGCGGGCACCGCGGTGGCCAGCGGCGGCTGGCGGGCGTGGGACTCCTCGCCGGAGGGCTTCGCGGACGGGGACGCCGAGATCAAGCGGATGTTCGTGGTGCCGGAGGCGCGCGGCCTCGGGCTGGCGCGGGCGCTGCTGGCCGAGCTGGAGACGACCGCGGCGGCGGCCGGCCGGACCCGGATGGTGCTGGAGACCGGGCTCAGGCAGCCCGAGGCGATCGCGCTGTACACGTCCTGCGGGTATCTGTCGGTGCCCAAGTTCGGGTTCTACCGGCACGACGAACTGAGCGTGTGCATGGGGAAGGAGCTGACGGCGGGCCTGCGGGCGTAGCCCGGCACGGCGGGGCTGGCCCGGGGCTCAGCGGCGGGTGCGCCGGGCGAGGAACCGCAGGTACGCCCCGCACAGCAGGCCGACGACGAAGGTGATCAGCAGGGCCGCCCACAGCCGCATCGTCACCTCGGGGATGACCAGCCGGATCCTGATCCGCCGGGTGTTCTCGAAGATGAAGATCAGCGCGAGCGCGGTGAGCACCAGGACGGCGATCCTGCCCGCTGTCACCAGCTCACGGAAGGAGCCGCGGCCGGGCGGCTTGTCGGAACTCATCGCGTTCACCTGCTCTCGGCTGGGCGGTCACCCCTCGTCCCCATGATCGGCGCATCGGCGGCGCGGCGGGATACGGGCTGCTCCGCGCGGGTGACGGCGGGGCCTGGACCGGCCGCGGACGGACCCGCCGGGGCGGGCACGGCGGGGCGGGCACGGCGGGAGCGGGCACGGTGCCCGCGGGCCGCCGCACCGGGTGGTGGCCCCGCGCCCTCGTACGCGGGCGCCGCGGCCGGGCCGGGGCGCGGGGGGACCGCGCGACCGGCCGACGGACAGGCAGCACACCGCCACCGGCCCCAGGCGGCGTCCCGCGCCGCACCCGCCGACCGGCCGACGCAGGCCGACCCCGGCCTGCGCTCAGCCGCGCTGCACGCTACCCGGGGAGCTCCTCGTAGACCGCGATCACGCTGCGCGCCTGCTGTTCGACCTGGTCGGCGACGGGCACCCAGCGGGGACGGTAGGCGCGTTCATACGCCTCGCACCACTCGTCCACCAGGCGCGTGACGCACGGCACGGCGGCGATACGGCGCAGCATGGCGGCGGCGCGCAGCGGAACGCGCTGGGCGTAGACCTCGATGCTGGTGACGCGGGCGGTGGTCATCGCGGGGAGCGGGGCCGCGTCCGGCGGGCGGACCGCCGGGTCCCATTCGGCGCTCAACCGCGGCCCGATGGCGACCAGTTCGCGGACCGTGCGCAGCATCGGGCCGTCCGCGCCGCCGAGTTCGGGGTCCATCCGGTGCAGCGCCCGGGCCACGGTGGGCAGGTTCCGGCGCAGGGCCGCGCCGGCCGCGCGCAGCGCCTGGTCGGGCGCCGGGTGCGGGGTGGTGTCCGCGCTGCGGTCGCAGGCCCACATGGGGACCTCGACGACGGCGGTCACCCCGTCGTAGCGCTGGGCGCGCGCCCACGTGGAGTGCGCGCCGTCGCCGGCGGCCGGGTCGGAGACGGGCGGCATCACGTAGACCCCGGGGCCGGGGCTGGGCCACTGGAAGGCGTCGGACGCGCCGCTCTCCAGCGGAATGTCCAGTTCCGCCGCCGACTTGCCGATCCGCTCCGGAACTCCGGGGATGTCGCTGGTGAGTTGGACGAAGCTGCCGCCGACGTCGATGCCGTGCAGCGAGCACTGGAGTACCGGGCGCAACCGGTCCAGCACACCGACCAGCGCCCGGGTCTCCGGGAGTGCCGCCGACGCCACCTCGCCGTCGGGCGGCAGCCACTCCGGCTGTTCGGCGGCGCACGGCCGGAAGAAGTGCTCGTAGTGGCCGCGCAACGTGTAGGGCCCGGGCAGCCACCGTTCGTTGAGCGCCGCACCGTCCGGGTCGATGCAGAGCAGGAAGTGCCACGCGCTGCCGTCGTCCTCGCCGCGTTCGTGCCGCTCGGCGATCTGCCCGGCCAGCCGCAGTACGGTGGCGCCGCCGACCGCTGCCTCGTTGGCGTGCGGGCCGGCCACCACCAGGACGTTCCGCGCGCCCCGGCCGACCGTCAGCATCAGCAGCGGACGGCCCATGCGCGATCTGCCGACCGCCCCCATTTGGCAGATCCCCGGATGACTCTGCACCAACGCCCGCGCACCCTCGGTTACTTCGGCCGTCGTCGGATATCGCTCTCTGGTCACCGCAGCCCCCCTGGACCCGGAGCGCGCAGTGGCTGCGGCCGCGTGGCGACCCCGGAGTCGATCCCGTCAGTAGCGCACGGCCCCGCGAAGGTGTCAACGGTGTCAAGGGCACCTTCGCGGCGCGGTGGACGATCCGGTATCGGGGTGCGCGCACACGACCGCGCCGGGCACGGCGGTCGCCGGACGACGTGGTGGCCGGCCGGCGCAGCCGGACTACGCCGGCCGCCGGTTCCGCGGGATCCGGCCGACCGCCGCGCGGCGGGCCGGGGACGAACCGTACCTCACGGAACGCGGACGGTGCGGACGGGCGGCGGTCCGGGCATGGTCACTGTCAGTGGCGGGTGGCAGACTCGACGGCATGAGCAGCGCAGCCGTTTCCACGGACCCGGGACAGGCCGCGAGGACCCGTCGGCGGATCCTCGTGGTGGACGACGATCCGACCGTCGCCGAGGTCGTCGCGGGGTATCTCGTCCGGGCGGGCTTCGACGTGGAGCGGGTCGCGGACGGGCCCTCGGCGGTGGCGCGGGCGGCGGCGGCACGGCCGGACCTGGTGGTGCTCGACCTGATGCTGCCCGGCATGGACGGCCTCGATGTGTGCCGGCGACTCCGGGAAGGCGGGCCGCTGCCGGTGGTGATGCTCACCGCGCGCGGTGACGAGGACGACCGGATCCTGGGCCTCGAGGTCGGCGCGGACGACTACGTGACCAAGCCGTTCAGCCCGCGCGAGCTGGTGCTGCGGGTGGAGTCGGTGCTGCGGCGGGCGGGCGGCACGCCGGCTCCCGGCCCCTGGCTGCGCTCCGGGCCGCTGGCCCTGGACCCGGCTGCGCGGCGGGCGCTGCGCGGCGTGGAGGAGCTGCCGCTGACCATCAGGGAGTTCGACCTGCTGGCTTTCTTCCTGCGGCACCCGGGCCGGGTGCTGGGCCGGGAGGAGCTGATGCGGCGGGTGTGGGGCTGGGAGTTCGGCGATCTGTCGACGGTGACCGTGCATGTGCGGCGGCTGCGGGAGAAGGTCGAGGACGATCCGGCCAGACCGCGGCTGATCAGCACGGTGTGGGGGGTGGGCTACCGCTTCGACCCGGTGGACGCCGGCGGCCCGGAGGCGGCCGGGCCCGCAGGCCGGGGTACGGGCGGCGGGGGCGGTCCCGGTGCGTAGCCTGCTCGTCATCGCGGCCTACGCGGCGCTCGGCGCGGCGGCGGCCGGCCTGCTGGGCGCCTTCGCGCTGCGACTGCTCCGGCACCGCTCGGTCGCGCTGTCCCTCGCGGTGGTCGCGGCGGTCACGGTCGCGGCGATGCTGGCGGGCACCTTGTCCGTGGCGTGGGCGATGTTCCTGTCCGAGCACGACCTGGGCGTCGTGACGACGGTGTACGCGATCGCCGCGGTGGTCTCGCTGGCGGTCTCGCTGCTGCTGGGCCGGCGGGTGGTGGCGGGCAGCCGGGCGCTGGCCGAGGCGGCCCGCGCGTTCGGGGACGGCGAAGCCTTCGCCGCGCCCGTGGGCGCCCCGACCGCGGAGCTGGCCGGGCTGGGCCGCGAACTGGCCGCCACCAGCGCCAGGCTGGCCGCCTCACGGGAACGGGAACGGGCGCTGGAGGCGTCCCGGCGCGAACTGGTGGCCTGGATCTCGCACGACCTGCGGACCCCGCTGGCCGGGCTGCGGGCCATGGCGGAGGCGCTGGAGGACGGCATAGCGGCAGACCCGGCGCGCTACCACCGGCAGATCCGCACCGAGGTCGACCGGCTCAGCGGCATGGTGGGCGACCTCTTCGAGCTGTCCCGCATCCAGGCCGGGGTGCTCGCCCTGTCCCCCATGCGGATGTCCGTGTACGACCTGGTGGACGACGCCATCGCCGGCGCCGGCCTGCTGGCGGCCGAACACGGGGTGCGGCTGGTCGGGGACGGCGTCGAGCCGATACCGGTCGAGGTCGACGGCCGGGAGATGACCCGGGTCCTGGCGAACCTGCTGACCAACGCGATCCACCGCACCCCCGCCGACGGCACGGTGGCGGTGTCGGCGCGCCGGGACACCCCGTCCGGCTCGGTGGTGCTCTCGGTCACCGACGGCTGCGGCGGCATTCCGGCGGACGACCTGCCGCGGGTCTTCGACACCGGCTGGCGGGGTACGGGCGCCCGCACCCCGCCGGCCGGCGCGGGCCTCGGGCTGGCCATCGTCCGCGGCATCGTGGAGGCCCACCACGGCCGGGCCGCGGTCCGCAACGTGCCCGGGGGCTGCCGGTTCGAGGTGGTCCTCCCGGCCGCACCGGGCTGAGCCGGGCGGACCGGGCAGGGCAGGGGGGCTGGGCAGGGGTGGGTGAACCGGCAGGAGACCGGGCCGGCCGGGCGGAGCCGGAGACCGGGCCGGCCGGGCGGAGCCGGAGACCGGGCCGGGCGGGCTGCCCCGGGCAGACCGGGCCGGGCAGACGGCGCGGGGCCGAGCCGAGCAGACCGAGGCGGGGTGGGTTCAGGCAAACCGAGCCGCGTCGGGCGGACCGGGCCGGGCCTGGCGGACCGGGCCGCGGCGGTCCACCTGGCCCGCACGCCGCCGAGGCCCGGAGCCGAGGGGCGGGCGGGACCGGTCCGCTGCCGGCGGACCACCGCTCCTCCGGTCCGCGGCCCCCGGTCCGCGGCCTCCTCACGGGTCAGGTCAGCGCGGGCACCTTCAGGGTGAGGGTGGCGGCGTCCGCGTTCAGGACGGCGGGTACGCCCAGCGGCATGGTCAGCGCCGAGGAGCAGTGGCCGAAGCCGAACTCCTCCACCACCGGGACGCCGAGGCCGCCGAACCGGTCCAGCGCGAGGGCCCGGATCTCCTCGTAGGGGCCGCAGTCCTCCCACGAGCCGAGGACGACGCCGGCCACGCCGTCGAGCCAGCCGGAGCGCAGCAGCTGGGTCAGGACGCGGTCCAGCCGGTACGCCTCCTCGCCGACGTCCTCCAGGAGGAGGATGCCGCCGGCCGCGGACCGGCGGGCGTCGGGTGTGCCGAGGCCGGCGGCGAGCAGGCTGGCGCAGCCGCCGAGGGTGACGCCTTCCGCCCGGCCCGGCAGCAGGGTGCGGGCCGACGGCGGGGCCAGCGTCAGCTCCCGCTCCGGGGTGAAGAGGGTCCGCCGCAGGTGGTCCTGGGTGGGGCCGTCCACGCAGAAGGTCTCGGTGGCGGCCATCGGTCCGTGCAGGGTGGCCACGCCCAGCCTGGTGGCGAATGCCTCGTGCAGCGCGGTGATGTCGCTGTAGCCGATGAACGCCTTCGGCGGCGCGGCCCGCATCGCCGCCCAGTCCACCAGGTCCACCATGCGCTGCGCGCCGTAGCCGCCGCGGGCGCACAGCACCGCGGCGAGCGTCGGGTCGCACCAGGCCGCCAGCAGGTCAGCGGCCCGCTCCCGGTCGCCGCCCGCGAGATAGCGGGCCGGGTGCTCGGCCAGGACGTGCGGGGCCACGACCGGTTCGAGGCCCCAGCCGCGCAGGATGTCGAGACCCGCCTTGAGTTGTTCGCGTGAGACGGGTCCGCTCGGGGCCACCACGCCGATCCGGTCACCGCGAACCAGCCGCCGGGGGCGGGTCAGGCCGGGAGCGGGCGCCGGCCGGGCACCGCTCACGTGGTCAGCTCCAGCACGGGCACGCCGGTCGGGGTGAAGCCGAACACCTGACCGTAGAGGGAGAGTTCGGCTTCCAGTGCGGTCACCATGGTGTCCAGGCGGCGGAAGCCGTGGCTCTCGCCCGGAAAGGTGAGGTACGCGTGCGGGATGCCGCGCCCGGCGACGGCGGCCAGGAAGCGTTCGCACTGCACGGGCGGGCAGATCACGTCGTCGAGTCCCTGGAGCAGCAGGAACGGCACGGTGATCCGATCGCCGTGACTGACCGGGGAGCGCTCCCGGTAGCGGTCGGGCACCTCGTCCACCGGGCCGATCAGGGACTCCAGGTACTGGGACTCGAAGTCGTGGGTCTCGTCGCCGTTCTTCGACCAGCCGGTCAGGTCGAGGACCGGGTAGAGCACCGTGCCGCAGGCGTAGGTGCCGGTCGAGGTGAGGGCCGCGGCGCTGGTCCAGCCACCGGCGCTGCCGCCGCGGATCGCGAGCCGGGCCGGGTCGGCGGCGCCCTCGGCGACGAGTCCGCCGGCGACGGCCGCGCAGTCCTCGACGTCCACCACGCCCCACTGCGCGCGCAGTCGGTTGCGGTAGGCACGGCCGTAGCCGGTGGAGCCCCCGTAGTCGACCTCGGCGACGCCGATGCCGCGCGAGGTGAAGTAGGCGATCTCCAGGTCGAGCACCATCGCGGTCCGGCTGGTCGGACCGCCGTGCACCCACACCGCGTACGGAGCGGGGCCGGTGGCCGAGGCGTGCGGGTTGCGGGGCGGGTAGATGTGCGCGTGCACCTCCCGGCCGCCGGGCCCGTTGAAGACGCGGTGGACCGCCTCGGGGACGTAGGCGGGGTCCACGGTGTCATGGTGGGCGGCGCCGATCGCCCGGATGGCGCCGGTCGACGCGTCGAGCTCCACGACCTCGAACGAGGTGCGGGCGCTCGCCGCGATACCGATGACGCGAGGTCCGGCGACCGCGAGGGCGGGCGCCCACTCGGTCCAGTGGCCGGCCGCGTCGGTGAGCTGCCCGGTGGCCGGATCGAGCAGGCCGAGCCGGGGGGCGCCGACGCCGTGCAGCACGGCGACCGGGCCGTGGTCCAGCGGCGCGAACCAGCGGTAGCCGAGCTTCCACAGCGGGCCGGCGAACTCCTCCTCGCGCGGGCAGAGGCCGACAGCCTCGCCGGTGGCCGGGTCCACCCGGTGCACGTTCCACCAGCCGGTGCGGTCGGTGGCGGCGAGCAGGGTGCCGTCGGCGGCCCACTCGGCCTGCGCGACGGACTCCTCGGGGCCGCCGATGAGGGTGCGGGCGTCGCGGAGCGTGCCGGTGGCGGGGTCGAGGTCGGCGATCCGCAGTTCGGTGCCGTCCCACGGCATCCGCGGGTGGTCCCAGGCGAGCCAGACCGCTTGCCGGCCGTCCGCGGACAGTCGCGGTCCGGTGACGAACCGGTGGGTGACGGCGGCCAGTTCGCGCACCGCGGCGCGGTCGGCCGCGGCGGCGCCGTCGAGCGGGACGGCGGCCGGGAGCCGGCGGACATCGGTGGGCCGCTCGCCGGTGAACTCCTCCAGCACGGCCCACACCTCGCCCCGCCCGGGGTGCAGGGCGAGGTCGGCCCAGCGCAGTCCGCCGCCGACGGCGGAGAGGGGGGTGAGCGGGCGCGGCGCGGTCTGCGGCTCGTCCGGGCGGAAGGCGTAGAGCCGCTGGTCGCCGTGGTGGACGAAGACGATCAGGGGGGCGCCGTCGACGATCGCGCCGGCCCACGGGGTGCCGCCGTACTCGATGACGCGGCTGCGGACGTTCCAGGGGGCGGGCAGCGGGCACTCCTCGGTGCCGTCCGGCCGGCGGCGGATCAGCGCGCGCCGGCCGGCCTCGGCGGGCCGGGGCTCGGTCCACCACACCTCGTCGCCGACCACGCCGACGAACTCGGGGTTTCCGTCGTGTGCGGCGGCGGTCGCGGCGTCGATGGGCGACGGCCAGCTGCCGTAGCCGGTCTGCTCGCCGGTGGGCGCGGTCATGCGGAGGCCTCCTCCTGGTTGTCGGCGGCCGGGCCGCCGTTCGTCGCGACGGTGCCGGCGGGCGCGCCGGCACCCCGCATGAAGCGGTCCAGCACCCGCACCCCGAAGTGCAGCGCGTCCACCGGGACGTGTTCGTCCACGCCGTGGAAGAGCGCCTGGTAGTCGAAGCCGGGCGGCAGCTTCAGCGGCGAGAATCCGTAGCCGGTGATGCCGAGCCGGGCGAACTGCTTGGCGTCAGTGCCGCCGGACATGCAGTACGGCACCATGTGCGCCTGCGGGTCGAAGTGCGCCAGCGCCTCGCGCATGGCGGCGAAGACGGGCGCTTGCACGGAGGCGGTCAGCGGCACCTCGTGGTGGTAGTACTCCCACGTGACGTCGGGGCCGGTGAGCCGGTCCATGGTGGTGGTGAACTCCTGCTCGCCGCCGGGCACGATCCGCCCGTCGACGTACGCGGTGGCGCTGCCCGGGATGACGTTGACCTTGTAGCCGGCCTGGAGCATCGTCGGGTTGGCGCTGTTGCGGACGGTGGGCCGGACCAGCGCCGCGGCCGGGCCGAGCCGGTCGAGCAGCGCGTCCACGCCGCCGGGGGTGTCGAGGTCGGCGGACAGCCCGTGCAGGGCGGCGAGCTCGGAGAGGGCGGCCCGTACGGTGTCGGTGATCCGGATC
Source organism: Streptomyces sp. ITFR-21 (assembly GCF_031844685.1). Classification (NCBI taxonomy): domain Bacteria; kingdom Bacillati; phylum Actinomycetota; class Actinomycetes; order Kitasatosporales; family Streptomycetaceae; genus Actinacidiphila; species Actinacidiphila sp. ITFR-21. The sequence continues at coordinate 5,776,032 of NZ_CP134605.1, read as the reverse complement.
GGCCAGCGGTATTCGCCGATCCGGGCGACGGCGCCGGCCAGCCTGCTGACGGCGTTGTCCTCGTTGACCTTGGAGCCGTGGCCGGCCCGGCCGCGCGCGGTGAGCCTCATCCAGGCGGTGCCTCGCTCGCCGGCCGCGACCGGGTAGATCCGCAGGCCGTCGCGGGCGTGGAAGGTGTAGGCGCCGGACTCGCTGACGCCTTCGGTGCAGCCCTCGAAGACGTCGGGGTGCTCCTTGACCAGATACCCGGCGCCGTACGCGGCGCTGTCCTCCTCGTCCGCGGTGAAGGCGAGCACGATGTCGCGGACCGGCCGGTGCCCGGTGCGGGCCCAGGCGCGAACGGTGGCGAGCACCATCGCGTCCGTGTTCTTCATGTCGATGGCGCCGCGGCCCCAGACCACGCCGTCGCGGACCTCGCCGGAGAACGGCGGCACGCTCCAGTCGGCGGCCTCGGCGGGCACCACGTCGAGGTGGCCGTGCACCAGCAGGGCGTCGGCCGCCGGGTCGGTGCCGGGGATGCGGGCGACGACGTTGGCGCGGCCGGGGGCGGACTCCAGGATCCGCGGCTCGATGCCCGCGTCGGCCAGTTGCTCGGCGACGTACTCGGCGGCGAGCCGTTCGTTGCCGTCGCCGCCGCCGCGGTTGGTGGTGTCGATCCGGATCAGGTCGGAGGTGAAGCGCACCACCTCCTCCAGGGCCGGGGCGTCGACGGCGGCGGATCCGCCGGCCGGGTGCTGCTCAGCCATACTGTTCCTCCACGGCCTGCGAGACGAGTGTGGTGACGGCCTTGAAGGCCCGGATTGCCTCGTACATGGTCGGCAGTGTGTACGCGACCTGCCGCTCCCCGGTGCGCTCCACGCCGGGGACCACGGTGGCGGCTCCGGTCAGGTGCACCGCGTCGAACTCCACCTCGACGGTGAACGGCCCGGCGGCGGCCGGTTCGTGCCGTACGGCGAGCGCGGTCGCCTTTTCGGCGGCGGCGCGGATGTCGGCGGCGGTACGGGCGGGGGTGCGGCACACTGCCGCGTACCGGGAGACGTAATCCTTGACGGCCACGGTACGGGCCAGCGGCGCGTAGCGCGCGGCGTCCAGGCCGGTGCGGTCGTCGCCGGTGACGAGCACGACGGGGACGCCGTACTCCGCGACGACCAGGGCGTTGAGCCGGCCCTCGCTCGCCGGCACGCCGTTGACCCACACGCCGGTGACGGAGTTGGCGAGGTAGGTGTGGGCCAGGACGCCCTCGGTGCCGGCACCGGTGTGGTAGCCGACGAAGGCGATGCCGTCGACGTCGCCGTACTGCACGCCCTCGACCATGGACAGGTCCTTGTGGCGCCCGGTGAGCATCTCCGCCCGCTCGTCCAGCTTCTCCAGCAGGAGGTTGCGCATGGTCCAGTGCGCCTCGTTGATGAGCACCTCGTCGGCGCCGCCGTCGAAGAAGCCGAGCACGGCGGCGTTGACGTCGGAGGTGAACATATGGCGGCAGCGCTGCCACTGGTCGCTGCCCGGCAGCACGTCGGCGGGCCAGGTCACACCGGTCGCGCCTTCCATGTCGGCGGAGATGAGGATCTTCATGCCCAGCACGTTACGCGTCGGCGGGACACCCCTGCCAGGATCCTCTGCCGGCCTGTGGATAACTTCACTGGTCTAGACCTTTATGGCGCTCCTGGCGGCCCGGCTTCACCACGGACCGGCCCCGCCCGCCAGGAGGGGAGGAAAAGCGCCAAACCTGGCGCACGCCCGCGCATAAGCAACCGAACCGGCCGTGCTAGCGTCCAAAGTCTCTGTTCGAACTCTGCTCCGGAGCAGCAGTTCGTTCCCGGCCGGACGGGACTCCGGTCCGGGATGCTCGCCCCCGCTACCGGAAGAGGCCATGTGACCACCTGGCAGCCCGCGCGCTTCGCCGTCGTTCGGGGCCCGAGCGCTCTCATCAGACGGATGGGACCGCGGCACCCGATTGTGATCGCGACGGCCCTTGCCGCGGTGCTGCATCTGCTCTGGGCGGTGTACCTGGCCAAGGACTCCGGCGACATGGCCGCGCAGTACGCCTGGACCAACTTCATACGAGCACATCCCTCCGCGTCGTACAACCTGTCCTGGTACGGCGGCATCCACCCCGCGTCGTACAGCATCCTGTCGCCCTACATCATGGCGACGCTGGGAGTACGGACGACGGCGGTGATCGCCGGCACGCTTTCGACGACGACGGCGGCGGCGCTGCTGCTGCGGTCCGGGGTGAAGCGTCCGCTGCTGCCGGTGCTGTGGACGGTGTTCGCTCTTTGGTGTGACGTGATTTCCGGCCGGGTGACGTTCGCCCTGGGCATGCTGTTCGCCCTGGTCTGCACGGCGCTGCTGTTCCCGGCCGAACGGGCGGCCCGCGGCCACTCCTCACGGCTGGCGGCGGCCACCGCGCTCGCCGCGCTGGCCACCATGTGCAGCCCGGTGGCGGGGCTGTTCCTGCTGGTGGTCGCGGCGGCGCTGTTCCTCAACAAGCGCCGCCGGGACGCCTACATCCTGGCCGCCGCCCCGCCGGTGGTGGTGGGCGCGACCTCGCTGCTGTTCCCCTTCTACGGGGTGCAGCCCTTCAAGTGGTATTTCGCGATCATCCCGCTGGCGGTCTCGGCGGTGATCGCCGTCGCGGTACCGAAATCCTGGCGGTCGGTGCACCTGGGCGCCTCGGTGTACGCGGTGGGCGTCATGCTGACGTGGGTGGTGCCCTCGCCCATCGGCAGCAACGTGGAGCGGCTGGCGCTGCTGTTCGGCGGCACCGTGCTGCTGATGGTCGCCATGGGCAGCTCCTGGGGGACCCGCCGCACGATCGCGGTGTGGCTGGCGTTCGCCGGGGTGGCTGCCTGGCAGATCACCAAGCCGATCGTCGACCAGGTGACCACTGCGGTGGTGGCCTCGACCGTCAAGCACGCCGGACCGCTGATCTCCGAACTGCGCGACGTGCGCGCCGACCGTGGCCGGGTCGAGGTGGTACCCCTGCGCTCGCACTGGGAGGCGACCGGCCTGTCGCCGTACGTCAACCTGGCCCGCGGCTGGAACCGGCAGGCCGACGTGGAGCGCAACCCGCTCTTCTACGACGGCACGCTCACCTCCGACACCTACCGGGACTGGCTGCGCCGCTGGAGTGTCAACTACGTGGTGCTGCCGACCGACCGGCCGGACAGCGCGGCGGTGGCCGAAGCGAAGCTGGTGGCGGCCGGGCAGCCCTGGCTGCACCCGATCTGGGAGGACGCGAACTGGCGGCTGTACGAGGTGAGCGGCGCCGAGCCGCTGGCCGAGCCGCCGGCGGTGGTGGAAGAGGCGGGGCCCGCCGAGCTGACGGTGTCGATGCCCCGGGCCGGTTCGGTGCTGCTGCGCATCCCGTGGTCCCCGGTGCTCGGCATCGAGGGCGCCACCGACAGCAAGCACGGCTGCGTGACCTCCGACGGCGACTGGACCCGGCTGTACGCGCCCGCCGCCGGCAGGTACCGGATCGGCGGAAGTTACGCGCTGATCCGCGGTACGCAGTGCGACAAGCAGGAGGTCAAGGACGGGGACGGGAGCAGCGCGCCGCCCGGCGGCTGACCCCGCCCCGCCCGACCCTCCGTACGGCCGGTCAGCAGCCGGTCAGCAGCCGGTCCGGCCCGCCGTACGCTTGTCCGCTCGGGCCTTCCGGCCGGTCCCCGGCCGTTCGCGCGGCCGACCGCCGGCGATGCCCCGGCACCGCCGGCGACCGACCGACCCGGCTCAGTCCTCGTGGCCGAGCTGGATGTCCCGCTCGGTACGGCCGCCGCCGGCCACCTGGAGGACCGTGGCCACCGGCGGGTACCCGGCGGCGATCACCGTGTACTCGCCGGCCGCCAGGTCCACGAAGCGGAAGTGGCCGTCGGCACCGGTGGTGACGGAGTCGACCACGTTGCCCGCCGCGTCCAGCAGGGTGACCCGGGCGTCCTCCACCAGCCGCCCGCCGGGGGCCCGGACGACCCCGCGCAGCGCCGCGCCGCCGGCCAGCTCGATGTCCTGCCGGGTCTCCCTGGACGCCTGTACCGACACCGGCAGCGCGGTGGGCCGGAAGCCGGGCGCGCTGGCCGCCAGGGTGTACTCCCCCGCGACGAGTTCGGTCAGCGTGTACAGGCCCTCGCGTCCGCTGCGGGCACCGGCCACCACGTCGCCGCGTACGTCGGTGAGGGTGACCACGGCGTCCCTGACCGGGGTGCCGTCGGCGGTGCGCACCGCGCCGGCCAGCCGTCCGGCGCCGCCGAGCACCACGTCGAGCTCCACCGGATGGTCGCCCACCGTGACACTGACCGCCTGCGGCTGGTGCCCGCCGGCCGCCGCGATCAGCACGTAGCTGCCGGCGCCCGGGGTACTGAGCGCGTACCGCCCGTCCTCCGCGGTCGCGCCGCGGCCGACCTGCCGCCCCGAGACGTCGATCAGGGTCAGGGCGGCGCGGCCGACGGTGGTGCCGTCCGAGTGCTGGACGGTGCCGCAGACCGCCACGCCGCCCAGATGCGGGCGGCGGGCGCCGGGCAGCGGGATCTCGGACCCGCCGGGCCCGGGATAGGTGTCGGTCAGTACGCCGCCGGCCGGGCCGGGCCCGGGTTCGTAGGGGGCGTCGTGCGTGGGGTCATACGCCGACGGGGCGGCGGGGCCGTGCTGGGTCACCAGAGGTTTCTCCTTGAGGAGGAAGGCGAAGAGGAAGCCGAGGACGAGGACCGGCACCAGGTAGAGGAAGATCCGCGGCATCGCGTCGGCGTAGGCGTGGACGTAGCCGTCGCGGACCGGCGCCGGCAGGGTTCGGACCAGTTGCGGGGTGACCGACTGGGGGTCGGGCAGCCGGACGCCGTGCGGGAGTTCGGCGGTGAGCCGCTCGGCGAGGCGGTCGGCGAACAGCGTGCCGAAGACGGCCGCGCCGACCGAACCGCCGATCTGCCGGAAGTAGTTGTTGGCGCTGGTGGCGGCGCCGACGTCGGAGGGCGGCACGGAGTTCTGCACGGCGAGTACCAGGACCGGCAGGACCAGGCCGATACCGAGGCCGAGCACCGCCATATAAAGGCTGTACTCGATCTGCGGGGTGTCCGCGTCCAGCAGCGAGAGCAGGTACATGCCGACCGCGGACAGCGCGCCGCCGACGATCGGGAAGACCTTGTAGCGGCCGGTGCGGCTGATCAGCTGGCCGCCCACGACGGAGGCGGCCACGACGCCGAGCATCAGCGGCAGCATCAGCAGTCCGGAGCCGGTGGCGCTGGCCCCCTCCACCATCTGCAGGAAGGTCGGCAGGTAGCTGGCCGCGCCGAACAGCGCGACACCGACCACGGCGCCGATCAGCGCCGTCGTGTTGAAGACCCCGTCCCGGAACAGCCGCAGCGGGATGACCGGTTCGGCGGCGAAGCGCTCGGTGAGGACGAACAGCAGCGCGCAGACCAGCGCGCCCGCGCCCAGCGCCAGGATCTCCCGGGACCGCCAGCCGTACGTGGAGCCGCCCCAGGTGGTGAGCAGCACCAGACAGGTGGAGCCGGCCGCCAGCAGCAGGGCGCCGAGCACGTCGAGCCGGGGCCTGGTCCGCGGCTTGGGGAGTTTCAGCACCACGGAGATCACGGCGAGGGTGACCAGGCCGAAGGGGATGTTGACGGAGAAGCACCAGCGCCAGGAGGCGTGGTCGGTGAAGAAGCCGCCGAGCAGCGGCCCGGCGACCGATGCCAGGCCGAAGGCGGCGCCGATCAGGCCCATGTAGCGGCCGCGCTGCCGGGGCGGCACGATGTCGGCCATGATCGCCTGCACGCCGATCATCAGTCCGCCGCCGCCGATGCCCTGGATCGCCCGGAAGGCGATCAGCTCGTCCATGGTGCGGGACCAGGCGGCCAGCGCGGAGCCGGCCACGAAGGTCAGGATCGCGAACTGAAAGACGCTCTTGCGGCCGAAGAGATCGCCGAGCTTGCCGTAGATCGGCAGGCCGATGGTGGAGGCCAGCAGGTAGGCGGTGACGACCCACGACATCCTGTCGAGTCCGTGCAGTTCCCCGACGATCTTGGGCAGCGCGGTGGCGACGATCATCTGGTCGAGCGCCGCCAGCAGCAGGGCCAGCATCAGCCCGAGGAACACCAGTCGGAGCCGGCGCGGGGTCAGCTCGCCGACACCCGCGCCGGCGCCCGCTCCCGTGTCCGCCCACGCCCCCGCGTCCCGGTGCGGGGGCGGGTCCGCGGCGCCGGGCCGCTCCTCGCCGAGCGCTTCCGGGGTGTCGTCCGGCTCCGGCGGGCCGCCCGGTGCCATCGCGCCGTCCGGCTCCGGCGGGGCACCGGGTCCGGCCGGGCCGGCCTGCGGCGGGGCCTGTCCGGGCCGCGCCGCCATACCCTCGATCAACGTGCCACCCACCGCTGCCGCTCCCCTCGCCGCACCTGCTCCGCCACCGTTTCCCGCATGAGGCGACAACGATGGACAGACGCGGCGATTCTCAGGAAGTAGCCAAAACCACCCGGACGAGTGGTGCCCGTTGCCTTGGCCTGCTCGCCGTCCGGCGGGCACCGGGTCTCACGCGGCCGGCTGCTGCTCCACCTCGGCGGCCAGGGACGCCAGCGCCTCGCCGTAGATCCGGCCGAGGCCCTTGGGCGCGAAGGTGCGCTCGAAGAAGCCGCCGACGCCGCCCGCGCCCTGCCAGGTGGTGCCGACCACGACCCGGCTGCGGCCCTCGCCCGCCGGGGTGACGGTCCAGGTGTTCACCATCGTGGAGTTGCGGTCGGTCTCCACGAGCTGCCCGGGGGTGGGCTCGGTGACGTCGAACAGGCAGTCGCGGATCCGCTTGCTGGTGGCCTGGAGCTTCCAGTGCACGAGGGTGCCGGCGCCCTTGCCGCCCTCCCGGACCTCGTACTCGCTGAACTGCCCAGGGAGCACCCGGCCGCGGGTCCCGGCGTAGTCGGCGAGCGCTGCGTACACCCGCTCGGGATCCGCCTCGACGATGCGTTCCGTGGTGGCCTCGACCAGCGCCATGACTTCTCCTCGGTTCGGTCTCGGTGCGCGGCCGCGTGGCGCGGACCGCGTGGCGCAAAGCCAACCACACCCGAATTTCGAATTTTTGTTCTATTGTGGACGAGGAGACAAGCCGGACCACCGAAGGAGGGCGCGATGCGCTGGGACCAGCTGGACCGCAACGACTCGGCGGGCGCGCTGTTCGGTACGGACGCCGTGACGACGCGGACGTTCGACACCCCGGGCTTCAGCGGCATCACCTTCCACGAGATACGGGCCCGCACCCTCCTCAACCGGGTGCCGGGCGCCTCCCGGATGCCGTTCGAATGGACGGTCAACCCATACCGGGGATGCAGCCACGCCTGCGTCTACTGCTTCGCCCGCAGGACGCACAGCTATCTGGACCTGGACACCGGGCACGACTTCGACACGCAGATCGTGGTGAAGACCAACGCGGCGGAACTGCTGCGCCGCGAGCTGGCGGCGCCGCGCTGGAAGGGCGAGCACGTCGCCATGGGCACCAACGTCGACTGCTACCAGCGGGCCGAGGGCCGCTACCGGCTGATGCCGGGCATCCTGGAGGCGCTGCGCGACCGGGCCAACCCGTTCTCGATCCTCACCAAGGGCTCGTTGATCCTGCGCGACCTGGACCTGATACGGCAGTCCGCGAGCGTCACGGAGGTGTCCGTCGCCCTGTCCGTCGGCTTCGTGGACAACGAGCTGTGGCGCAGCGTGGAGCCGGGCACCCCTTCGCCCGAGACCCGGCTGGCGGTCTGCCGCACCTTCGCCGGGCACGGGATCGCGCCCGCCGTGCTGATGGCGCCGGTGCTGCCGTTCCTCAGCGACTCCCCCGAGCAGCTGCGGGCGACGGTGCGGGCCGTCGCCGCGGCCGGCGCCGGTTCCATCACCCCGCTGGTGCTGCACCTGCGGCCCGGCGCCCGCGAGTGGTACATGGCGTGGCTGGCCCGCGAGCACCCGCATCTGGTCCGGCGCTACGAGACGATGTACGCGGGCGGTTCGTACGCGCCGAAGTGGTACCAGCGGCAGGTCACCCGGCAGGTGCACGAGTTCGCCGCCGAGTTCGGCTGCGGGCCGTCGCTGCCGGGCGGCGCGCGGCGGCTGCGGCGGCCCGAGGAGCCGGCCGAGCCCGGACCCGCGCCCGCGCGCCCGCGCGGTTCCGTGCCCGCGGCGCCGCCCTCGGCCATGGAGGGGGACACCCAGCTCACCCTGCTGTGAGACCCCCCGCGGGCGGCGGGCGTTCCGCGTCCGGCCGGCCGCCGTCCCCGCCCCCGGTGTCCGCGCCGGCGGTCCGCAGGGTCTCCAGGCCCTCCGCGCAGGCCCGGGCAATGTGGTCGAGGGCGGGCCGCGGCCGGGCGCGCAGTCGCTGCAGGGTCTCGGTGAGCGCCGGTACGGCCTCGGGCGCGCGCAGGTCGACCAGCAGGCGGATAGCGGGCAGCGCGTACCCGGTCCGCAGCGGGTTGGTGGCCAGCACGGCGGCGGCCCGGCCGGTGCGCGGGTCGCCGAGCCGCAGCAGGGCCTTCGCCGCCTGCCGGGCACGGGCCTCGTCCTGGTGGTTGAGCAGCAGCGCGAGCGTCTCGAACGCTCGCCGGTCGCCCGCCCCGGCGAGTTCGACGGCGGCGGCCTCCCGTACGTCCAGCGGGCGGCCGGGGGCGGTGAGGGCGAGGGCGAGCCGCTCGCGGGTGGCGGGATCCATCGGACCACCGTAGGGGCGGGCACGGCCCGCGGACGTTCTTCGGCGGTTCGCCGGCGCCCGTGCGGGACACCTGCTAGGGCAGCCGCGCCCGAGCCGCGGGACCGGCCGGGCCGACCGGGGGTTCTCGCGGCCCGGGCAAGCGGTCGAGCCGCCGCGTGGCCCGGTGCGCCGGGGGCGCCGCGTGCGCCCCGGGCGGTTTTCCGCCGTCCGCCGGACGGGGCGCTCCGGCGTGTTACGTTCCCCACATGTCCCAGCCCGTGAAGTCCGACGTACCCGAGACCGCGAACGGCCGCCGGGCCGCCGCTCAGCGCCACCGGGTGCGGCAGGACCTCGCGGCGGCGGCCCTGCACCTGTTCGCGACGCAGGGGTACGAGGCCACGACCGTCGACGAGATCGCGGCGACCGCCGGGGTGGCGCGCCGCACGTTCTTCCGTCATTTCCGCTCCAAGGAAGAGGCGATCTTCCCCGACCACGACGACACGCTGGTCCGGGTGCAGGCGGTGCTGGACTCCGCGGACCCGCGTGAACACCCGCTGGACACGGTCTGCCGGGGCATCACCGAGGTACTGCGGATGTACGCGCAGGTGCCGGAGATGTCGGTGGAGCGCTACCGGCTGACCCGTGAGGTGCCGACGCTGCGGGAGCGGGAGATCGCCTCGGTGGCCCGCTACGAGCGGACCTTCACCCGCTATCTGCTGGGGCACTTCGACGAGGGCGCGCAGCGCGACGGCGACGACGACCCGCTGCTGGCGGAGGTGGCCGCGTCGGCGGTGGTGGCCGCGCACAACCACGTACTGCGGCGGTGGCTGCGGGCCGGCGGCAAGGGCGACGTGGAGACCCAGCTCGACCGCGCCTTCGCGGTGATCAAGAAGACCTTCGGCACCGGGATAGGGGCCGGCCGGATACCGTCGCGTGCCGCGGTGGAGCCGACGTCCGTGGTGTCCCGGCGCGGCGAGGTGGTGGTGGCGGTGGCCCGCACGGACGCCTCGCCCGCGGAGATCCTGCACAGCATCGAGGAGGCGCTGCGCCGGGCCTGATCCCCCGCCGCGGCCCGCACTGCGCGCCGCCCCCGCTCTCGCGGCGGCCGTCCGGACCGGTCCGGGCGGCCGCCGCGGCCCGCCGCGGGCACCCGGGCCGTCCCGTGCCGTGCCGTCCGCCGGGGCCGGGGTGTCCGCCCGGCCGCGGTACCCGCGGGGAGGACCCGCGCGCCCGGTGTCCCCGGCGGGCGTGGAAGCGGCGGCGGACGCCTTCCGGATCCACGGCGGTCACGCCTTCTGCGGGGAATACGAGATCGAGCCGCTGCGCAGAAGACGCCCGTGTTGCTGACAGATGAAGGGACCGCGAGATCCAGAAAATGATCATCGGCCGACGGCCGCCGGAGGAATACCGGATCAAGGACCGACCCGCATGAAATGTCCCCATGTGACGGAATTGTCGTCAGCGGCAGCGAGTGGCGGGTCACCCTGTGTCATGGCCGAAGCCGCAGGAACCAGCCATCGACTCGCCCTCCGGCTTGCCCAGTTGCCCGTGTCAGCCGATACCATCGAACAAAGCCGCCGTCCCCTGAAGCAATTCGCGGCATCCTCCGCTACGAAGGTCTTCCATGCCCCACAGCCATTCCTCTGCACCACGCGGCCGGGTCCGCCTCGCGCGCGGAGCGTCGCCATGGCTCCTCCCGACCGTGGCCACCGCGGCGGTCAGTCTCACTCAGGCACGCCGCTCCGGCCGCTGGGCGGCCGTGGCCGTACCCGCCACCGCGCTCGCGGCCGGCATGCTGTGGTTCTTCCGCGACCCCGAGCGGGAGATCACCGAAGGGCGGGTGATCGCCCCGGCCGACGGCGTGGTGCAGAGCATCACGCCGTGGAAGGACGGGCGCACCCGGGTCGCGATCTTCATGAACCCGCTGAACGTGCACGTGAACCGGGCTCCGCTCGCCGGCACGGTCACCACCGTCGAACACATCCCCGGCGGGTACGTACCGGCGTTCAACAAGGAGAGCGAGAACAACGAGCGGGTGATCTGGCACTTCGACACCGAACTCGGTGACGTCGAGGTCGTGCAGATCGCCGGCGCGGTGGCCCGGCGGATCGTCCCCTACGTACCGCGGGGCTGCAAGGTCGAACAGGGCGACCGGATCGGACTGATCCGGTTCGGGTCGCGGGTGGACGTCTACCTGCCCGAGGGCATCGAGCCCGATGTCGAGGTCGGGCAGCGCACCACGGCTGGGGTGACTCGCCTTGACCGTGCTTGAGCCCGACACCCAGTCGCCGGCGCCCACCGCGCCGCAGGCACCCGCGGGTGCCACCGCCGCCTCCTCGTCCTCCTGGGTGAGCGAGCTGGAACACGAGGTCGCCGACCTGCCGCTGTCCACCCGGTTGTCCATCGCGGACGGGCTGACCCTCGGCAACGCGATCTGCGGCTTCCTGGCCGTGTACTTCACCACCACAGGCGTGCTGGTGCCGCACCTGATGGGCACCAGCGACGGCGCGATGTCCAAGAACAGCGCGGCCGGCGCGGTCACCCTGATGCTGCTGGCCTCGGTCTTCGACCTCTTCGACGGCCTGGTGGCGCGCAAGTTCCGCAGCTCCGCGATGGGCGCGGAACTGGACAATCTCTCCGACCTGATCAGCTTCGGTCTCGCCCCGGCGTACTTCGTGATCGTCTGGGGCCTCGTCTCGGACGACGCCCACGGGAAGGTCGCGGCGCTCGCCGCGGTCATGGTGGTGCTGGCGGTGGTGCTGCGGCTCGCCCGCTTCTCCTGCACGACGCTGCGGGACGGCGTCTTCCAGGGCATGCCCAGTCCGTTCGGCGCGATGACGGTCGTCTCGCTGGTGCTGCTGGAGCTGCCGTTCCTGCCGACGGTCCTGGCGATCGTGGGTGTCGCCTGGCTGATGGTGAGCCGGGTGGAGTACCCCAAGCCCCGGGGGCGGCTGGCCCTGATGACCTTCTGCTGGACCCTGGTCAGCATGGGCTGCCTCACCGCCTGGAGCCTGGGCGTCCCCGGCGGCCACAGCCTCCTGCAGGCCGGCGCCGCCCTCCAGTGCTGCGCCGCCGCGGTCATCCCCTGCTTCGCCACCACCCGCCGGGTCAACACGATCCGGGCCAACCGGCGCTCGGCGCGGGCCGGGGTCGCCCGCTAGAGCGGGCCGCGTCGTCAGAGGGCCGCGGGGCCGCCGGTCGAACGGCGGCCCCGCGGCCCTTTCGGTTTCCCCGCTCGGGCCCGCCGGTCCGGTTTCCCCGGTTCGAGCCGCCGGGAGGGGCCTTCTCCCGGCGGGACCGGGCTCAGCCCGGCGGGAGGAGGTAGTCGCGGGCCAGCCCGGCGGCGGCCTGTTCCAGCAGCGGGCCCGCCTGCGCCATGCAGCGGGCGGGGTCCGGCTCGATGTCGGTGAGCGGGTAGGCGCGGCGGATGCCTGCCGCGCCGAGGTCGGCCGGAGGCAGCGCGAGCCGGCCGCAGACGGCCACCACGTCCAGCCCGCGGGCGCGGGCCGCCTGGGCGACGCCGACGGGGGCCTTGCCGTGCAGGGTCTGCTCGTCGAGCGAGCCCTCGCCGGTGATGACCAGGTCGGCCCGGCCCAGCGCGTCGGGGAAGCCGAGCACGTCGAGCAGTACCGCGATACCGGGTCGGAAGACGGCGCCGAGCCCGGCGAGCGCGCCGAAGCCGAGGCCGCCGGCCGCCCCCGCGCCCGGCGACTGCGCCGCCGCGAGCGCGTCCAGCACCTCCGCGTAGCGCCGCAGCGCCGCGTCGAGGGCGGCCACGTCCGCCGGTGAGGCGCCCTTCTGCGGCCCGTAGACCGCCGCGGCGCCCTTGGGCCCGAGCAGCGGGTTGTCGACATCGCCGGCCAGTACGACCTCGGTGTCGGCCAGCCGCGGGTCCAGTCCGGTGAGGTCCGCCTGGGCCAGCGCGGCCAGCGCCCCGCCGCCGGGCGCGACGGGCACCCCCTGCGCGTCCAGCAGCCGGGCACCGAGCGCGCTGAGCATGCCGGCGCCGCCGTCGCTGGTGGCGCTGCCGCCGACGCCGAGGACGATCGTGCGGGCGCCCGCCTCGAGCGCGGCCCGCAGCAGCTCGCCGGTGCCGTACGTGGTCGCGGCCAGCGGCGCGAACACCCCGGGCGGCAGGCGCCGCAGCCCGGACGCCTCGGCCATCTCCACCACCGCGGTGCCGTCGCGCAGCGCGTACGCCGCCTCGACCGGTTCGCCGAGCGGCCCGGTGACCCGTACCGCACGGCGCTCGAAGCCCGCCGCGACGGCCGCGTCGACCGTGCCGTCGCCGCCGTCGGCGACGGGCAGCGACTCGACGGTCAGCGCCGGCACCACCCGGCGCAGCCCGGCCTCGACGTGCGCGGCCACCTCGACCGCGGTCAGGGAGCCCTTGAACTTGTCCGAGGCGATCAGCACGCGCGCCGTCGGCGGGATTGCAGCGTCGGACATGGTGGAAACCCCTCAGCCGGAGAACGGAACACCGCGCCGCCTCGGACCCTATCCCGGCCGGGGCCGGCCGCCCGCGGAAGGCGCAGCGGGCCGCCTCGCGGCTACGGCCACCCGGCCGAGTCCGCGCCCCGTAGGTTGGGGCGCATGAGTCTCGACTTCGCCGCGTACATCGCCGGCCTGCCCAGGATCCTCGCCGGAGCCAACACCCTTTTCCGATCCGCCGACGGCCGCGTCCTGCTGGTCGAGCCGAACTACCGGGACGACGGCACGTGGACGCTGCCGGGCGGCACGATCGAGTCCGACCAGGGCGAGACGCCGCGGCAGGCGGCGCACCGCGAGACGGTGGAGGAGATCGGGCTCGACGTCACGCCGGGCGCGCTGCTGGCCGTCGACTGGGTGACGGCCCCGGGGCGCCCGCCGCTGACCAGCTACCTCTACGACGGCGGCGTGCTCGGCGAGGAGCAGCTCGGCGCGATCCGCCTGCAGGCGGCGGAGCTGGACTCCTGGGAGCTGGTCGCCGAGCCCGACCTGGACCGCTACCTCACCCCGAACGCCACCCGCCGGGTCCGCGCCGGCCTGGCCGCCCTGCGCTCCGCCGGCGGCCCGGCCGAACTGGTCAACGGCCGCCCGGCCCGCGAGGACTGACCCGCCCGGGGGCCAAGCCGAGGACCAAGCCGGAGGCCGGACCGAGAGTCGGAGCAGCGGCCGCGGCGGGGGCCGGAAAGGCGCTCGCCGCGGGGCCGGCGGGCGGCCTACCCTCGGGTGTATGAGTAGCCGCAAGCCTCTCGTGGCGTTGCTGACCGGGGCCGGGATCTCCACCGATTCCGGGATCCCCGACTACCGGGGGCCCAACGGTCTGTGGCGGCGCGACCCGCAGGCGGAGAAGGCCGTCACCTACGAGGCGTACATGTCCGACCCGGAGGCCCGGCGCCGGGCGTGGCGGATGCGGCGGGACAGCGCGACCTGGCGGGCACGGCCGAACGCGGCGCACGAGGCGATCGTGCGGCTGGAGCGGGCGGGCGTACCGGTGCGGGTGATCACGCAGAACGTGGACGGTCTGCACCAGCTGGCCGGGCTGACCGCGCGCAAGGTACTGGAGCTGCACGGGACCGCGCGGACCGTGGTGTGCACGCGGTGCGGTGAGCGGGCCGCGATGGCGGAGGCGCTGGAGCGGGTGGCGGCCGGGGAGGAGGATCCCGGCTGCCGGTCCTGCGGCGGCATCCTGAAGTCGGCGACGGTGCTGTTCGGGCAGTCCCTCGATCCGCAGGTGCTGGGCGAGGCGATGGCCATCGCGCGGGCCTGCGACACCTTCATCGTGGTCGGCACCACCCTCCAGGTGCAGCCCGCGGCCTCGCTGGCGGGCCTGGCCGCCGAGCACGGCGCTAGGCTGGTCATCGTCAACGCCCAGCCGACGCCCTACGACCCGCTGGCCGCCGCGGTGATCCGGGAGCCGATCGGCACCGCGCTCCCGGCGCTGCTCGACGGACTGACCGCGGCCTAGGACCTGCCGGGGCGATCTTCGCGGCGTCGCGGGCCCGGTACGCACGTCTGCGGCGTTCCCGCCGGTCGGCGACACACCACGCCGCCCCCTTTGCAGCCGTGCAGCCGCGACGCGCCGGACCCCGCTCCCCGCCCCGCGCGGATCCGAACGGCAGACCCTGGCGCCTGCCGGATGCCGGTGCGGCCGGGGAGCGGGTCCGCGCCGTCTCAGACGCGTGCCGCCACGCGGGCCGAGCGCCGCAGGTGGCGCAGCACCGCCCTGGCGGCGTTGTGCCCGCTCATGCCGTGCACGCCGGGGCCCGGCGGGGTCGCCGAGGAGCACAGGAAGACGCCGGGGCGCGGGGTGGCGTAGGGGACGGCGGCCAGCCGGGGGCGCAGCACGGTCTGCAGGCCGGCGAAGGCGCCGCAGGCGATGTCGCCGCCGACGTAGTTGGCGTTGCGGGTGGCGAGGGCGGCAGGACCGGTGATGGCGCGGGCCAGGACGAGGTCGCGGAAGCCCGGCGCGAATCGTTCGATCTGGCGCTCGATCGCGTCAGTGGCGTCGCCGTGCCAGCCCTGGGGGACGTGCGCGTAGGCCCAGAAGACGTGCTTGCCCGCGGGCGCCCTGGACGGGTCGACGACGCTGGGCTGGGTGGTGATGAGGAACGGTGTGCCGGGCGGCCGGCCGGTGACCGCCCGGGTCAGCGCGTCGCCGATCTCGGTGTAGCTCGGGCCGATGTGCACGGTCCCGGCCCGGCGGGCGGCGGGCGCGGTCCACGGCACCGGCCCGTCGAGCGCGTAGTCGATCTTGAAGACGGAGGGCCCGTAGCGGTAGCCGCGGTACGCGTCGCCGAGCGCGGCGATCCGGGCCAGCGCGGTCGGCGAGGTGTCGAAGACGTACGCGCGGGCGGGCGGCAGCTCGTCCAGCTTGCGTACGGTGACGCCGGTCCTGATCTCGCCGCCGAGCCCGGTCAGCACTCCGGCCAGCGCGTCGGAGATGGCCTGCGAGCCGCCGCGGGCCACCGGCCAGCCCCGTTCGTGCGCGGCCAGCGCGAACAGCATCGCCATGGCCCCGGTGAACGGCTCGCTCAGCCGGGAGATCGCGTGCCCGGCGAGCCCGGCGAGCAGCGCCCGCGCCTTGGGGTCGCGGAAGCGCAGCGCCAGCGCGGCGGCGGGCGGGGTGCCGGTCAGCCCGAACCGGACGAAGCGGTACGGGTCGCGCGGCAGCCCGGCCCACGGCGGCCGGAAGAAGTCCGCGGCGATCGCGTTCCAGTGGCCGGCGTACGGGGCCAGCAGGCGCCGGTAGGTGACCGCGTCGCGGGGTCCGAGGGAGGCCGCGGTCTCGCCCACGGTCCGGCCGAGGACCGCCGCGGTGCCGTCCGGGAACGGGTGCGCCATGGGGATCTCGGGGTGCAGCCACTCCAGGCCGTGCTCGGCCAGCGGCAGCGCGCCGAAGGCGGGTGAGCCGATACCGAAGGGGTGCACCGCCGAGCAGCTGTCGTGCCGGAAGCCCGGCAGGGTCAGCTCCTCGGTCCTGGCGCCGCCGCCGATCGTGTCGGCGGCTTCGTAGAGCTGCACGGACAGGCCGGCGCGGGCGAGTTCGACCGCGGCGGTCAGCCCGTTGGGTCCGGCGCCGACCACCACCGCGTCGGCCACCACCGCCCGGCTCACCGCCGTACCGCCTCGGCGTCCGGGGCCAGCAGCCCTATCACCCGTTCCACGGTCGCCTCGTCCCTGGCGACGGTGAACGGCAGCGCGTTGCCGCCGGCCACCTGGAAGGGCTCGCCGGCCACCGTCCGGCTGGTGCCGCCGGCCTCGGTGACCAGCAGCAGCCCGGCCGAGTGGTCCCAGGGGGCCTCCCAGAAGAACGCCACCCCGTCGGTCCGGCCGCGCGCCACGTCCAGGTAGACCAGCCCGGCGCTGGTGACGCAGGGGTCGCACTCGATGCCCGCGTCCTCCAGCCGGGCCACCGCGGCGCGCTCCCCGTCGTCGCGGAGGACCGGGTTGGAGGTCCACATCCGCAGCCGCTCGCGCGAGCTGTCGGTACGCAGCCGCTTCCCGTCCAGGTGGGCGCCCTGCCCGCGGCGGGCGGTGGCGAACAGGCCGAGCTGCGGGGCGTACGTCCAGCAGGCGACCGGCTGCCCGCCGCGCACCAGGGAGACCAGTGTGGAGAATCCCCGGTCGCCGCGGACGAAGGCGGAGGTGCCGTCCACCGGGTCGATCACCCACACGGGGGCGTCGCCGCGCAGCAGCTCCAGCAGCGCCGGGTCGGCGCTCACCGCCTCCTCGCCGACGACGACGGAGCCGGGCAGCAGCGCCGGGAGCCGTTCGGTGAGGCGTTCCTCGGCCAGCCGGTCGGCGGTGGTGACCAGGTCGTGCGGACCGTTCTTCTCGACCACGTCGCCGTCGGCCAACCGCCGCCAGCGGGGTACCACCTCGGCGCCGACCACCGCCCTGATCGTGTCCTCGACGGCGCCGAGCAGCGCGTCCGTGACGCCTTCCGCCGCCGCCGTCCCACCGGTGCCCGCATCGACCTCGTTGCCCATGCCGCCATCCAATCAGACCCCGGTGCCACCTGGCTCCAGGCCGCTCCACCGGGCGCACCGGACATCCGCCGGGAGCCGCCCGGGAGTTCGGCGCCGCGCCCGGCGCCCGGCCGGTCCGCGGCCCGGCCGGGCGCCGGGCTCAGCCCAGTACCGGAATGACGTGCTCGCCGTAGGCGTCGACCACCGCCTCCTTCGCGTCGTGCATGTCGTAGACGGCGAACTGGTCCACGCCCAGGTCGCGCAGTGCCTCCAGCTTGGCCACATGGGCCCGCGGGGGGCCGATCACACAGAAGCGGTCCACGATGTCGTCGGGGACGAAGGCGGTGTCGGGGTTCCCGCTGCGGCCGTGGTGGGAGTAGTCGTAGCCCTGGCGCTGCTTGATGTACGCGGTCAGCTCCTCGGGCACCAGCGAGGAGTGCTCGCCGTAGCGGCCCACCAGGTCGGCGACGTGGTTGCCGACCATGCCGCCGAACCAGCGGCACTGCTCGCGGGCGTGCGCCAGGGCCTGCGGGGAGTCGTCCTCGGTGACGTACGCGGGGGCGGCGACGCAGATGGTGACGGCCGCCGGGTCGCGGCCCGCCTTCTGCGCGGCCTCCCGTACCGCCTTCACCAGCCGCTCCGCGAGGTAGACGTCGGCGAGCTGCAGGATGAAGCCGTCGGCCTTCTCCCCGGCCAGGGCCAGGGCCTTGGGGCCGTAGGCGGCCATCCACACCGGCAGCCGGCCGTCGGTGACCCAGGGCAGTCGCAGCGGGGTGCCGTCCACGTCGGCCTCGCGGCCCTCGGCGAGGTCGCGGATGGCGGTGATGGCCGCGCCCAGCCGGGCCAGGCTGTCGGGCTGCCGGCCGACCACCCGCATCGCGGAGTCGCCGCGGCCGATGCCGCAGACGGTCCGGTTGCCGTACATCGAGTTGAGGGTGGCGAAGGTGGAGGCGGTCACCTCCCAGGTGCGGGTACCGGGGTTGGTGACCATGGTGCCGACGGTGAGCCGGTCGGTGTGGTCGAGGATCCGGCTGTGGATGACGAAGGGTTCCTGCCAGAGCACGGCGGAGTCGAAGGTCCAGCCGTGGGTGAAGCCGTTGCGCTCGGCGCGGCGCATCAGCTCGACGACGTTCGAGGCGGGCGGGTCGGTCTGCAGCACGAGGCCGAAGTCCATGGGCGCCACTCCTTTCCTGACGGGGGTTGCGGAGCCCCCTGGGCTGCCGCTGCGTTCGGGCTCAGTCGAGGTACTGGCAGATGCCGCGGGGCGTGTAGCGGCCGTGTCCGGCGCGTCCGACGTACGAGCCGCCGGAGATGACGGGGACCCCGCGGGACAGCACGGTCTCCACCCGGCCGGTGAGCGGCTTGCCCTCGTACGCGCTGTAGTCGACGTTCATGTGGTGGGTGGCCGCGGAGATCACCTGGGTGGCGCGTGGGTCGTAGACCACCACGTCGGCGTCGGCCCCCGGTGCGATGGTGCCCTTGCGCGGGTAGAGGCCGAACATCCGGGCCGGGGCGGCGCAGGCGATGTCGATCCAGCGGCGGCGGCTGATGCGCCGCTCCACCACCGCCTGGTGCAGCAGGTCCATCCGGTGCTCCACGCCGGGCATGCCGTTGGGGATCTTGGAGAAGTCTCCGCGGCCCATCTCCTTCTGCCCGGTGAAGCAGAACGGGCAGTGGTCGGTGGACACCACCTGGAGGTCGTCGGTGCGCAGGCCCTGCCACAGCGCGGCCTGGTGCTCGCGCGGGCGCAGCGGTGTGCTGCAGACGTACTTGGCGCCCTCGAAGTCCGGCTCGGCGAGGTTGTCGGTGGACAGGAAGAGGTACTGCGGACAGGTCTCGCCGAACACCGGCAGGCCCAGGTCGCGGGCGGCGGCCAACTCGGCGACGGCCTGCTGCGCGGAAACGTGCACGACGTAGAGCGGGGCGCCCGCCACCCGGGCGAGCTGGATGGCGCGGTGGGTGGCCTCGGCCTCCAGCAGGGCGTGCCGGACCTCGCCGTGCCAGCGGGGGTCGGTGCGGCCGGCCGCCAACGCCTGCTGGACCAGCACGTCGATGGCGATGCCGTTCTCGGCGTGCACCATCACCAGGCCGCCGTTGCCGGAGGCGCGCTGCATGGCCCGCAGGATCCGGCCGTCGTCGCTGTAGAAGACGCCGGGGTAGGCCATGAACATCTTGAAGCTGGTCACGCCCTCCTCGACCAGGACGTCCATCTCCTTGAGCGTCTCGTCGGTGACGTCGGAGACGATCATGTGGAAGGCGTAGTCGATGGCGCACTGGCCGTCGGCCTTGGCGTGCCAGGCGTCGAGTCCGGTGCGCAGGCCGCTGCCGACGTTCTGGATGGCGAAGTCGACGATGGTGGTGGTACCGCCCCAGGCGGCGGCGCGGGTGCCGGTCTCGAAGGTGTCGGAGGCGGTGGTGCCGCCGAACGGCATCTCCATGTGGGTGTGGCCGTCGACACCGCCGGGGATCACGTACTTGCCGGTGGCGTCGACGACTTCGGCGTCGGTCCAGCTCCGCGCGGCCGAGGAGTCGGGGGCGGCGAGGGCGGCGATCCGGCCGCCCTCGATGAGGACGTCGGCGTGCGTCTCGTCGGCGGCGGTGATGACGAGGCCGCCGCGGATCACGGTACGGGCGGTCACAGCACGCTCCTGCCTGCCTGCGGCGCGGCGGACCGCTCTTCCAGGGCGGTCTGGGCCTGCCGCAGGGCCGCCTCGATCGCGGCGGCGCCCTCCTCGGCCTCGGCGACGGTCAGGGACAGCGGTGGCGCGATCCGCAGCGCGTTGCCCGACCGGCCGCCCTTGCCGATGAGCACGCCGTGCTCGCGGGCGGCCTCCAGTACCAGGCTCGCCGCGGCGGCCGACGGGGTGTCGGTGCCGGGCTCGACCAGTTCCACGCCGAGCATCAGGCCGCGGCCGCGCACCTCGCGGACGATGCCCAGCCCGGCGCCGATGGCGTCCAGCCGGGACTTGAGCAGGCCGCCGACGCGGCGGGCGTTGCCCTGGAGGTCGTGGTCGACCAGGTAGGTGAGGTTGGCCAGCGCGCCGGCGGTGGTGACCGGGCTGCCGCCGAAGGTGGAGATGGAGTTGGCGTTCAGGCAGTTCATCACCTCGGCGCGGGCCACCACCCCGCCCATGGACAGGCCGTTGCCGACGCCCTTGGCGAAGGTCAGGATGTCCGGCGGGCCGGCCTGGCCGTGCGCCTGCCAGCCCCAGAAGTTGTCGCCGGTACGGCCCCAGCCGGTCTGCACCTCGTCGGTGATCCACAGGATGCCGTGCCGGTCCAGGACCCGCTTGAAGGCGGCCAGCAGCCCGTCGGGCCCGGAGGTGAAGCCGCCGACGCCCTGTACGGGTTCGGCGATCAGCGCCGCCACCGTGCCGCCGGCCTGGCCGAGCATGTCCTCCAGGTCCTCCACGCAGGCGGCGGTGAACTCGGCGTCGCTCAGCCGCGCGTAGGGGCCGCGGGTGCGGACGCCGCCGTGCACGTACAGGGTCTGGAGCGGGGAGAGGCTGGTCGGGGACCAGGCGGAGTTGCCGGTGACGCCGATCGAGGTGAAGGAGCGGCCGTGGTAGCTGTTGCGCAGCGCCAGGATCTGGTTGGAGCGGCGGTAGGCGGTGGCCAGCAGCAGCGCGGTGTCGTTGGCCTCGGTGCCGGAGGTGGTGAAGAAGACCCGGGCGTCGGGGATGCCGGACAGCCGGGCGATGCGCTCGGCGAGCTCCACGGCCTGGTGGCTGAGGTAGAGCGTCGAGGAGTGCAGGATTTTCCCGGCCTGCTCGGCGACCGCGGCGCTCACCTCGGGCAGCGCGTGGGCGGTCATCGTGGTCAGGATGCCGCCGAAGAAGTCGAGGTAGCGGCGGCCCTCGGCGTCCCAGACGTGGCGGCCCTCGCCGTGCGTCAGCTCGATGGGCCGGGCGTAGTAGGTGGCGAGCCAGTCCGGCAGCACCGCCCGGTGGCGGGTGTGCAGGGCGCTGTGCAGGTTCTCGGTCACGGTGGCCATCGCGCTCACGCCCCTGTCAGGTCGCCGTAGGCCTCGGGCCTGCGGTCGCGGTAGAAGGCCCAGGTCTGGCGGACCTCGTCGATCAGGCCGAAGTCCAGGTCCCGGACCAGCAGCTCCTCCTCCTTGTCGGAGGCGGCGCCGTCGACCAGCTGGCCGCGCGGGTCCACGAAGTAGCTGGTGCCGTAGAAGTCGTTGTCGCCGTAGGGCTCGCGGCCCAC
Source organism: Streptomyces sp. ITFR-21 (assembly GCF_031844685.1). NCBI lineage: Bacteria > Bacillati > Actinomycetota > Actinomycetes > Kitasatosporales > Streptomycetaceae > Actinacidiphila > Actinacidiphila sp. ITFR-21. Next base: position 5,754,726 of record NZ_CP134605.1, on the reverse strand, counting down.
CCGGTTGATCGCGGCGATGAAGTACTCGTTGGCGACGGCGGCGGCGGGCTGCTCCAACTGCCAGAGGTACGAGGACAGGCCCCGGCTGGTGGCCGACGGATTGTAGACGAGTTGGGCGCCGGCCAGGCCCAGGGCGCGCCAGCCCTCGGGGAAGTGCCGGTCGTAGCAGATGTAGACGCCGATCCGGCCGACGGCGGTCTCGAACACCGGCCAGCCGAGGTTGCCGGGTTTGAAGTAGTACTTCTCCCAGAAGCCCTCGACCTGCGGGATGTGGTGCTTGCGGTACTTGCCGAGGAAGGTGCCGTCGGCGTCGATGACGGCGGCGGTGTTGTAGTAGACACCGGGCTGCTCGATCTCGAAGACGGGCACGACGATCACCAGGCCCGTCTCCCGGGCGAGCGCCTGCATCCGCTGGACGGTGGGGCCGTCCGGGACGGGTTCGGCCCACTGGTAGTGCACGGCCTCCTGCACCTGGCAGAAGTAGGGGGCGTTGAACACCTCCTGGAAGCCGATCACCTTGGCGCCCTGCGCCGCGGCACCCCGGGCGTGCTCCTCGTGCTTGGCGATCATCGACTCGGTGTCGCCGGTCCAGGTGGCCTGGACGAGCGCGGCACGCACGACATTGCTCATGAGCAGCTCCTCTGACGTGACGTCGCGTCGGTTCTACGCACGTAGATCCCGCCGTGGGGAAGAACGTAGAAGCGCGGAGACCACCATGGCAAGACCGTCGGCGTTACCGGCCCACAACGTTTGGGTTTCCTGGCGGCGCGACCCGTTCGGCGGTGTGCGGTGCGTGGGGAAGGCTTGCGACGCGGGGGAAAGGCCCGCGGTGTGTACGAAGGCCCGCGGTACGTACGGAAGGCCGCGGCGGACTACGGACAGCGGCTCGGCGGCGGATCAGTGGTCGGGCAGGGCGGCCCGGCGCAGCGCGGCCACGATGTCCCGCCGGCGGGACTTGGAGACGCGTTCGGCCGCCGCCAGCAGCGCCGGGGTGAGTTCGGGGGCGGTACGGGCGACTTCCACGGCGTCCTCCGGGGTGTGGGCGCGGGTCAGGGTCTCCAGCAGTTCGCCGGTCTCGGCGGCGCGGGCGTTGTCCTGGAGCACCGCGGCGACCCGGGCGATGTCGGCGGGCGGCCGGGCGGCGACCTGGTGCAGCAGGGTCCAACAGTCCTCGGTACGGCCGTCGGCGGCCAGCGCCGCCGCCGCGTCGGCGAGCCCGGCGGGCGGCAGCGCGGCGACCTCCCAGAGCAGGGTGGCCACGTCGGCGGCGAGCCCGGTGCGCTCCAGCTCCCGGACCAGGTACGGCAGCCGCTCGGCCGGCCCTTCCGCGGCCTCGCACAGCACCATGTAGGCGGCGCCGCTCTCCCCGGTGCGGCGCAGCTCGCCCAGTCTGGCGGCGCCCGCCTGGGCCTCGGCGGCCCACCGCGGGTCCACCACCCGCTCCGGCGGCGCCTCCCGCACCGCGTCGGGCGCGCCGGCGAACCGGGCGCCGCGCGGCGCCGCGGTCCGCCCGGCCGGCACCACGGGGACGACCGGGGCCGCGGCCGGTACCGCGGCGCCGGTGGGCGCGCCCGCGAACCGGGCACCCCGGGGCTTGCCGACGCCGCCGGGCAGCGGGATCACGGCCGACTCGGCCGCGGGGGCGGCCGGGGCCGCGGGCGCGCCGGCGAACCGGGCGCCGCGGGGCGTGGACACCGACGGCTCCGGGGCGGCCGGGGCGAACCGGGCCCGGCGGGAGGCGGGCGTGCCCGGCGGCTTGGCCGAGCCGCGCTCGGGGCGCGGGGCCTCGTCCCAGTCCCCGGCCTCCTCGGCGGACGCGGTCTCCGGGGCCCTGGAGCCCCAGAACGGGGCCCGGCCCGGACGCCGGGAGCCGTTCCGGCCGGGGTCGGCGGCCGGGTGGTCCTCCTGCGGCCGGCCCTGGAGCGGGGCAGGGTCCGGTACGGGATCCGGCACACGGCCGGACGCGGGGGCCGGCGCGGCGTCGAAGCCGTCGGCGTAGCCGTGGCCGGCGGACCGCGTGCCGCCGTCGGCCGACCAGCCGGCCGAGGAGTCCGGGGGCTCCTGTGCCACCGGTCCCGCGGTCCTGCGGGCCCAGAACTCCTGGCCCGGTTCCGGCGGCAGCGGCTGACGGCCGGTGACGGCGGACAGCCGCGCGGTGAGTTCGGCTAAACGGGCCGCCGCGCGTTCCCGGTCGTCGCGGGCCCAGGCGAGGGCGTTGGCGAGCCGGGCCGCAGTGGCCGGGGCGGCGGTCGCGGCGGCCTGGTCGAGCGTGCGGGCGGCCTCGCGTTCCCGCATCACGGCCAGGTCATGGGCGCGGGCGACGGCGTCCAGCCGGGCCCGCAGCGCGTGTTCCGCGCCGGGCGCGGCGTCCCACGCCACCACCGCGGCCCGGTGCAGGGACTGCGCGCGGGCGGTCTCCACCGGGTCGGGCGCGGCGCTGTGGACCGCGGCCAGATCGTGCAGCAGGGCGCGGACGACGTCCCAGGGCGGTACCTCGGTGCCGCCCTCGTACGCGTGCACCGCACCCGGCTCACGCTCGGCGAACACCCCGTACCAGCCCGGCCGTTCGCCGAGCGCGGCCACCAGTGACCGGAAGTAGTACGCGAAGTCCGCCGTCGCCCGAGCCAGTTCCGTTGTCACCACGTCCTCCGCCGCCGCCTCTCCCGTTCCGCCCGCATTGCACACCCGGCTCGTTACGGCGGCGCTACGGCTTGTTTTCAGACGCCGACGGTGTTCGACGGCCGAACCTGGGGGGGTCGGGGGGCGGTTTGGGGGGATGCGGTCGGGGATGGAGTGCCCCGTGTGGGGGGTGCGGTCAGGCGTGGGGGCGCCCGCGGGGCGGGGGATGGCGGCGGGGGACCGGTGCGGTGGAAGTGGGCGCCCGGCGGGGTGGGCGCCCGGCGGGGGTGAAGCGCCCACAGGTGGGCGCCCGGCGCAGAGGGGGCGCCGCGGGGTGGGTGCCTGGTGGGTATCGGTGCCGTGGAGTGGGTGCCGTGGGGCGTTGGGGGGCCCACGGGTGGGCGCTGTACGGCGTTATGGCACCCACCCCACGGCACCCCCAACCGCCCACGCGCCCCCATCACCGACGTGCCCCCATCACTGACGTGCCCCCATCACTGACGTGCCCCCATCACTGACGTGCCCCCATCACTGACGTGCCCTTCGCCCCGCCGCTGACGGCGGGGCGAAGGGCACGTCGGCGTCAGGGCGGCGGAGCCCAGGCCCGGCACCGCGCCCCCCGCGGGTCAGCCCCGCAAGGTCAGCACCTCCAAAATCCCCCGCAGGTCAGCGCCCCCCGAGGTCCCCCGGGGTCAGCACCCCGCAGGTCAGCGCCCCCCGAGGTCCCCCGGGGTCAGCACCCCGCAGGGGTCAGTGCACCGCCGGGGTCACCACAGCGGCGGAACCGCCGCCGCGGCGGGTGGGTTCGGCGGCGGCGAGCCAGCGGCCGTCGGGGAGGTGTTGGATGCCGGTGGCCGCGCCGATCTCCGGGTTTTGGGCGAACTGGTGGCCGATCGCCTGGAGTTGGGCCTTGAGCGGGCTGTTCCACAGCGCCGGTTCGAGTTCGGTGTTGGCGGCGTTGCGCTGGCTGGCGCGCGGCGCGGCGATCGCGTCCACCAGCGGCAGGCCGCGGTCGACGTGCTCGGTGAGCACCTGGAGCACCGTGGTGATGATGGTCGCGCCGCCGGGCGAGCCGATGGCGAAGTCGGGGCGGCCGTTGTTGAGCACGATCGTCGGGGAGATGGAGGAGCGGGGCCGCTTGCCGGGGCCGGGCAGGTTCGGGTCCGGGGCGGCCGCGCCGGCCGGCACGAACGAGAAGTCGGTCAGTTCGTTGTTGAGCAGGAAGCCGCGGCCGGGCACGGTGATGGCGCTGCCGCCGGTCTGCTCGATGGTGAGGGTGTACGAGACGACGTTGCCCCACTTGTCGGCCACCGTCAGGTGCGTGGTGTTCTCACCTTCGTACGTGGTCGGCGCGGCCTGGCCGCTCGCCCCGCACGCGGCCGGGTGGGCCGGGTCGCCGGGCGCCAGCGGACTGGTCAGCACCGCGTCGTCCTTGATCAGGCAGGCCCGCGAGGCCGCGAACCGCTTGGAGGTGAGCCCGGCGGTCGGCACCTGCTCGAAGGCCGGGTCGCCGACCCACCGGCCGCGGTCGGCGAAGGCGATCCGGCTGGCCTCGATGTAGTGGTGCAGGTACTGGGCCTCGTCGGCGTGGGCCAGGTCGGTGTGCTCCAGGATGTTCAGCGCCTCGGCCACGGTCGTCCCGCCGGACGACGACGGGGCGGGCCCGTACACGTCGAGCCCCCGGTAGGTGGTGTGCGTCGGCGCCTGCTTCTTGGCCCGGTACGACGCCAGGTCCCCGGTGGTGAGGTCACCGCTGCGGACCACCCGGGTGGCGGCCGGGTCGACCGGCGGCTTGCGTACCGTACGGACGATGTCCGCGCCGATGTCGCCGTGGTAGATCGCGCCGACACCCTTGGCGCCCAGCTCCTGGTAGGTGCGGGCGAGGTCGGGGTTGCGCTGGACGGCGCCGACCGGCCGCGGCTGCCCGCCGGGCAGGTACAGCTTCGCGGTGGCCGGGAAGTCCTTGAAGCGGTCCTGGTTGGCCGCGGTCTGGGAGTTGAAGGTGGCGTCGACGGCGAAGCCGTCGCGGGCGATCCGCTCCGCCGGCTTCAGCACCTGGCCGAGCGAGCGGGTGCCCCAGGAGTCGAGCGCGGTCTGCCAGGTGGCGGCGGTGCCGGGAACGCCCACGCTGCGCCCGCTGGTGACCGCGTCGGCGAAGGCGAGCGGCTTCCCGTTCTCCACGAACAGCTGGTCGGTGGCGCTGTGCGGGGCGGTCTCGCGCCCGTCGATGGTGAAGACCTGGTGGCGGGCCGCGCTGTAGTAGACGAAGTACCCGCCGCCGCCGATGCCGGCCGAGTACGGCTCGGTGACGCCGAGCGCGCTCGCGGTGGCCACGGCCGCGTCGACCGCGTTGCCGCCCTGTCTGAGCACCTCGATCCCGGCCGCGGTGGCGTCGGCGTCGACGCTGGCGACCGCTCCCCCGTAGCCGACCGCCAGCGGGCTCTTGGGGGTCGGCTGCCGGATCTGCGGCCCGTGGTGGGCGGGCGCGGCGGCGGTGACGGCGCCCACCGCCGCGGTGACGGCGAGGGTCGCGACCGCGCGCACGGCGAAGGCGCGGACCGGTTTTCTGCGATGCCGCGGCTGGTCCTGGCCGGCTGTGCGCGTACGGGTGCTGTGGTCTCCCATGGCGATGCCTCCACTTGCTCAACTCACTCAACGAACGTCCCGGCAGGGTAACTTCAGACCACCTGTCCCGTCAGGAGCGCGTCCGGTGCCGGGTCCGGGGAGCTGCCGGACCGGTGCCGTACGACTCGAACACCAATACGATCCGCGCCATGGGCGACGACGCGCGCACCCTTGTCCGGACGCCGGCCGGTCTGGTGATCGGCGCGGCGCTCGGCTGGTTCGTCCGCAGCTGGCTGTGGCGGCGCCGGTCGCAGCGCAAGCGGCGGTTCTTCGGGTTGCCGAAGGACTCGGAGTGCCTGCTGGTGGTGCCGCGTGATCCGGGCGCCCGCGGCTGGAGCCTGGCCAGGCACGACGCGTTCGCGCTGCTGGAGCCGGCCGCGGTGGTCAAGGAGTGCGGGGCGCACGCGGAGGTCCTGGCGCACGACACCGCCTGGCGGGGGTTCGGGGCGCGTACCGAGTTCCGCGTCGGCGGGCCGGCTCAGCCGGCGAGACCGATCACCAGCCACATGACGGCGGCCCCGGCGACCGTGCAGACCAGCGTGGTCGTGGACGGGTGCGGGCTGTGCGCCTCGGGCAGGATGTCGGAGGTGGCGAGGTAGAGCAGGAACCCGGCGAAGAACCCGAGGTAGAGGCCGAGCGCCCCGGACGGGATGGTGAAGGCCAGGGTGACGGCGGCGCCCGCCACCGGGGCCAGCGCGTCGGCGCCGAGCAGCAGTTGGGCCCGGCGGCGGCCGTTCCCGTAGAGCCGGGTGATGGTGTACGTGTTGAAGCCGTCGGCGAAGTCGTGGGCGACGACCGCGATGGCGACCACGACGCCCACGGTGCTCCCGGCCTGGAAGGCGGCGCCGATCGCGAAGCCGTCCAGCACGCTGTGGCCGACGAGCGCGGACGCCGCGGCCAGGCCGAGGCCCTTCACCGGGTCGTGGGCGTGTCCGTGGCCGTGGCTGTGCGAGGCGTACTCGCCTTCGTGGGCGCGGTGGATGGCGACCGAGCGCTCCACGACGTGCAGGGCGAGGAAGCCGGTGACGAACATCAGCAGCCCGGCGGGCACCCCGAACACGTGCCGCGGCTGGTTGGCCAGCGCCTCGGGCAGCAGGTCGAAGCCGACGACGCCCAGCATCAGGCCCGCGGCGAGGCCGAGCACCAGGTGGCGCCGGTCGCCGATGTGCTGGGCGACGGCACCGCCCACCAGGGTCATCACCAGGGCGCCCACGGCTATCAGGACCGGCATGGGGTCATGATCCACGACGCCGTGAACGCCCGCGACCCAGGGGTACTCCGTAGCCGCCGCCGGGCCGGAGGCCGGACGGCCCGCAAAGGTGGACGGCCCGCAAGAGGCGGCCGATCCTCAGGAGGCGGCCGGCCCCGGGCCTCGGGGTCGACGCCTCAGGAGGAGGGCGGTGTCGACGCCCCCCGCCCCTCGCGCTCGCCCCGGGCATCGGTGATGTCGAGGAACACCCGGTCGGCGCTCGGCCACTTCCCGTGGATGGACTGGCGGATCCGCAGGCTGACCTCCTCCACCCGCTCGCTGTCCATGCCGGGCACCAGGTCGATCCGGGCGGCCACCAGGGTCGAGTCCATGCCGAGCTGCATGGTCAGCAGCTCCTCCACGGTGTCCACCTCGGGCTGCCCGGCCAGCAGCTCCTCGATCTCGTCGCGCAGCCCGGGGTCGACCGCGACCCCGATCAACTGCTCGTGGGCGCCGCGGCCCAGGGTGAAGGCGACGAACATCAGCAGCACGCCGATGGCCATCGACGCCGCGGCCTCGCCGGCGCCGTTACCGGTGATCATGTGGACGGTCAGGCCGGCGGCGGCGAGCAGGACGCCGATCACCGCCGTGCCGTCCTCGGCGAGCACGGTGCGCAGCGCCGGGTCGGTGGCGCCCTGGCCGCTGCGGCGGGACTGGACGACCGCCTTCAGCAGCGAGCCGCCCTCGGCGAGCAGTGAGACGAACAGCACGGCCAGGCCGGCGACGTATCCAGCGTGGGACTCGTGCCCGTGGCTGCTCAGCGCGCGTACGCCCTGGTAGAAGGAGAAGACGCCGCCGAGGACGAAGATCCCGACCGCCGCGAGCAGCGACCAGAAGTAGCGCTCCTTGCCGTAGCCGAAGGGGTGCGTGCTGTCCGGGGCGCGGCGGGAGCGGCGCAGCGACAGCAGCAGGAAGACCTCGTTGAGGCTGTCGGCGACGGAGTGGGCGGCCTCGGAGAGCAGGGCCGGCGAGCCGGCGAACAGGCCCGCGGCGGACTTGGCGACGGCGATCAGCAGATTCGCGCCGAGTGCCACCAGTACCGCGCTCCGCGTTCCCGCGTCGTTGCCCTGGTCTGCCATCCGTCCTCCTGAAAAGCGCACCGCCCGCCGCCGGCCGCGTGCGTGAGTCGTCCGCGGCGGGCCGCATCACCCGTCCTGCCGCTCTCCCTGGTCTTTCCCCGTCGTCTTCCGTGTGCCCTGCCGGATCTCGGGCATCCGCTCACCAAGGAGGTGCCGAGAATGTCCGCTTACGACCATCCCGCCGTACCGCTGGCGATCAATGACTACGAAGTAGCCATCGGTCCGCTGGTCATCGGCATTTGCATGGTGATCGTGCTGATCCTCGCCGTCTGGCTCGGTATGCGGAGGGTCGGCCGCGGCCCCCGGGTGCCACGGGGCGAACGGCCGCGGTCCGGTGCCTGGCAGACGCGGCAGGAACACGACACCGGGGCGCCAGCCGACCACGGTCCCGGCCACCAGGAGTCCACTGCCAGGACCCATGAGTCGCGGCAGCCGGTGCCCGACGAGATGCCGCGCGACGGGCGGCGCCGGATGCCGTACGAGGTCCGCAGTTCCGGGGTCCGCGGCGGCCGTGAACGGGTGCACCCCAAGCGGCACAGCGGCCCGAACGTCGACTGACCGGGCAGCGGCCGGCAGCGGGAGGAGCGGGAGGTGGGCGGAACCCCGGCCGGGGTTCCGCCCACCTCCCGCTCCTCCCGCTGCCCGATCCCGCTGTCCGATGGCGCCGGTGCGATGCCGCCGGTCCGATGGCGCTCTGAGTCCGGTTTCCGCGGCCGCCGCGCCGCCGGCCCCAGCGACCGGCCGCGCGGCGGCAGCAGCCCGGCCCAGGGGTGCGCCCAGGGCAGCTCCAGCTCGTCCAGCAGCTCGCCGAGCCGCCGGGCCGCCACGCGGACGGAGGGGAAGCCGTCGCCGGCCCGTCGCCGGCCGGCCGCCGGGGACGGGCCGAGGCCGAAGACCATCAGGTCCGGCCGGCGCGGCCGGTCCGCCCTCGACAGCCAGCGGTGCGGCGTGACGCAGCCCTGTGCGGCCAGGTGGACCAGCGTGTCCGTGCTGTCGGCCAGTTCGTGGGTGACGGTGCCGCCCTCCTTGGGCAGCTCGACCCGTCTGATCCAGTCCGGGTAGTGGGCGGGCACGTTCTTCCGCATGAAGCGCTGCCCGTCGACGCCGTCGGGGCGGATCTCCAGCATCAGCGGCCGGTCCTTGAGGTGCGGCAGCGCGTAGCGGGCGATGTCCCGGTGGTACGCCGCCAGGTCCGCCTTGGTGATCTCGGGGGCGCCGTCACGGGCGGGGAAGAGCACCTTCTCCGCCCGGGGCACCGTGACGGCGTGCCGCCCCGCGTCGACCGTGAGCGTGCTTCACCGGCCGACCAGGGCGCGCGCGGCGGCGGCGATGGCGGCGGCGTCGATGCCCGCCGCGTGCAGCTGCTCGTCGGGGGTGGCGGAGCCGGGCACGGAGTGCACGGCGAGCCGGGTCAGCAGCGGCATGGGGTGGCCGTTGCCGAAGGACTCCAGCACCGCGTCGGCCAGGCCGCCCTCGGGGTGGTGGTCCTCGACGGTGACGAAGCGGCCGGTGGCCTCGGCGGCCTGCCGCAGCGTCGCCGCGTCGACCGGCTTGACCGAGTACAGGTCGATCACCCGGGCCCTGATTCCCTCCTCGGCCAGCCGGTCGGCGGCGGCGAGCGCCTGGTGCACGGTGACGCCCGCGCCGATCAGGGTCACCTGGTCGTCGGGGCCTGACCGCAGCACCCTGCTGCCGCCGATCGGGAACTTTTCGTCGGGGCCGTAGATCACCGGGGTGTCGCCGCGGGTGGTCCGCAGGTAGGTGATGCCGGCCCGGTCGGCCATGGCCGGGACGAGCTTGGCGGTCTGGTTGGCGTCGCACGGGTAGAGCACGGTGCTGCCGTGCAGGGCCCGCATCATGGCGATGTCCTCCAGCGCCATCTGGGAGGGGCCGTCCTCGCCGATGGAAACGCCTGCGTGCGAGCCGAAGACGTTGAGGTCGGACCGGCTGATCGCGGCCATCCGCAGGAAGTCGTGGGCACGGGTGAGGAACGCGGCGAAGGTGCCGGCGTAGGGCTGCCAGCCGCACACCCCGACGCCCACCGCGGTGCCGATGAGCTGCTGCTCGGCGATGTAGCACTCGATGTACCGCTCGGGGTGCTCCTTGGCGAACACCTCGGCCTTGGTGGAGTCGCCGACCTCGCCGTCCAGCACCACCACGTCCTCGCGGCGGGTGCCGGTGACGGTCAGCGCCTCGCCGAAGGCGGCCCTGGTGGCCACCTTGTCGCCGAGGTCGTACACCGGCAGCGCGGCCGTCGGGTCGCCGCCGTGCGCGGACCGCTCGGCGGCGGGCGGGCGGCCGACCTCGATCCGTATGTGCCGGACACCACCGAGCTCGCGGACCGCCTCGTCGGGGTCCGGCACCGGCTTGCCGTGCATGCCCTCGCGGTCCTCCACGGCGGCGACGCCCTTGCCCTTGCGGGTGCGGGCGATGATCGCGGTCGGGGCGCCGCGGGTGGTGCGGGCGGCGGTCATCGCCTCGTCCACGGCGTCGATGTCGTGGCCGTCGATCGGCACCGTGTGCCAGCCGAAGGCGCGGATCCGGCGGGCGTAGGCGTCCAGGTCCCAGCCATGCCGGGTGGGGCCGCGCTGGCCGAGCCGGTTGACGTCGATGATCACGGTGAGGTTGTCGAGGCCCTCTGTCCCGGCCTGCTCGAACGCCTCCCACACCGAGCCCTCGGCCAGTTCGCTGTCCCCGCACAGCACCCAGGTGCGGTAGGGCAGGTGGTCCAGCCGCTTGCCCGCCAACGCCACGCCGACGCCGATCGGCAGTCCCTGGCCGAGCGAGCCGGTGGCCACGTCCACCCAGGGCAGCTTGGGCGTCGGGTGTCCTTCCAGGCGGCTGCCGAGCTTGCGGTAGGTGGTCAGCAGCTCCTCCTCGGTGATGGCGCCGGCCGCGGTGTAGGCCGCGTAGAGCAGCGGCGAGGCGTGGCCCTTGGAGAAGATCAGATGGTCGTTGCCGGGGTGTTCCGGCTGGTCGAAGGCGTAGCGCAGATGCCGGGCCAGCAGGACCGCGACGAGGTCGGCCGCCGACATCGAGGAGGTCGGGTGTCCCGAGCCGGCCGCCGCCGCGGCGCGTACCGCGTCCACGCGCAGCTGCTGGCCGAGTTCGGCGACATCGCCGTCGGTGAGGACCGTTTCCGAGGTGGCCGTGTTCATGAGGGGCTTTCTCCGTTCGCTGGCGGGGGGTCGGACGGCGTGCGGGGGGAGCCGGCCCGGGGCCGGTCGCCGAGGCGGCGGGGCAGTTCGGGGGCAGCGGTGTCGAGCGGGACCGCGTCGGAGCGGACCAGGCCGAGCTGGACCGCCTGCCGGGGCAGCACCGCGTCGAAGAACCAGTCGGCGGCGACCCGGATCCGGTTGCCGGGCATCGCCAGCAGGTGGTAGCCGCGGGTGACCGCGCCGGCCACGATCCCGGACAGCGGCACGCCGAGCGGGTTGGCGGCGGCCTTGGCGCCGCCGAGGTCGACGGTGAAGCCGAGGTCGTGGTGCTTGTAGCGGCGGACGTCGCCGTAGCCGTAGGAGGCGGCGATGTTGCGCGCGGCGGTCCGGCCCTGCCGGCCCGCGTGCTGGGCGGTCATCGGGGTGTACGCGCCGGGCCGGGTCGCGTCGGGGACGGCCGCGGCGTCGCCGGCCGCGTACACGTCCGAGTGCCCGGGGACCCGCAGGTCGGCGCCGACGACGAGGCGGCCCTTCTCCGCGGGCAGCCCGACCGCGTCGACCAGCGGGTCGGGGCGGACGCCGACGCACCAGATCAGGCTGTGGGTGGCGACCCGCTCCCCGGTGTCGAGGAGCACTCCGTCGGCGGTGGCCTCCTTCACCGACTGACCGGTGCGGATCTCCACGCCGCGCCGGCGCAGCGTCCGGTCCGCGGTGCGGGACAGCCGCGGGTCCAGTTCCGGCAGCACCCGGTCGGCGATGTCCAGCAGCATCCAGCGCGGCGGGTCGCGGTGCCCGAGCAGGCGGTGCCGTTTGACCAGGGCGTCGGTGTAGAGCCTGCCCTGGGCGGCCACCTCGGTGCCGGTGTAGCCGGCGCCGACCACCACGAAGGTGCAGCGGGCGGCGCACTCGGCGGGGTCGTCGGTGCCGCCGGCCAGCTCTATCTGCCGGGTGATGTGGTCGCGCAGGTAGAGGGCCTCGGGGATGCCGCGGAAGCCGTGCGCGTGCTCGGCGACGCCGGGGATCGGCAGCAGCTTGTTGACGCTGCCGACGGTGAGCAGCAGCCGGTCGTACGTCATGGACCCGGGATCGCCCTCGGGGCCGGTGAAGGACACCGACCGGCGTTGCAGGTCCACGCCGTCGACCTCGCCGAGGACCAGCCGGACCCCGGGCAGGCTGCTGGGCAGCGAGACGGTGACCCGGCGGGGTTCCAGCACCCCGGAGGCGACCTGGGGCAGCAGCGGCAGATAGAGGAAGTAGTCGGTCGGGTTGATCAGGACGATCTCGGCCTCTTCCCGCAGGCCGCGGTGGTGGACGAGGGTGCGGGCCGCCTGGTAGCCGGCGAAGCCGGCGCCCACGATGACGACACGGGATCGGGACATGGAGGGGCTCCCTTCCTCAGGCTGCGGGTGCCCGGGCGGGAGCGGGACAAACGGGGCGGGCCGCGGTCGGCCGGGGAAAGGCCGGGCCGGCCCGGCCGGGCCTGCGGACCGGTCAGCCCAGGACGCGGTGGACCAGGGTGTCCCGTTCGGTCTGCGGGATGGCGGTCCACCGCATGCCGCGCAGCGCCCCCTCCAGGGCGAGCAGGGTGTGGGTGCGGGCGTCCTCGGGCAGGTCGGGGCTGATCTTCTCGTAGGCCCGGCCGGAGCCCAGCCGGCGCAGTTCGCCGGCGTCGTCGACGCCCGCCCGGCGCAGGCGGTCGGCGAGTACCGCCCCGATGTTCGGCAGCTGCTGAAGGGAGTCCACGTGGTGCCTCCGGTACAAGCTGGTGGGTGCGTTCGGCGCCATCATGCACGCGCGGCGGCACGCGGCCCGGCATCGGCGGCTGACACGCCCGGGTCGGTCCCCCGCGGCGGTGACGGCGGCGCGGCGGATGCCGACCCGCCTCCGGCGGGCGGGCCCGGCCCTGGAGTCCGTCGTGTGGATCCGCGCGGCGTCGCGGGCCCCGGCAGGCGCACCTGCCGCGTTCCCGCCGGCCGACGACACACCAACGAGGCCCCCTCCCCGGCCTCGCACGCACCGGACCCCGCTCCCCGGCCCGCGGAGATCCACCCGCGGAGATCCACCCGACGGACCCTAGTCCTCCGCGGCCTCGGCGAGGATCTGGGAGAGTTCCGGGCTGCCGCTGTCGGCCCAGCTGTGGCCGATCTCCACCGTGTCGATCTCGCGGCCGGAGGCGAGGCGGACCGTCGGGCGGCCGTCGGGCCAGATCTGCCAGGCGGCGCCGGGGACGGTGTGCACGACGACCGTGCCGAGGTAGAGGCCGGCGTCGTTGCCGAGTTCGGCCAGCGCCTCGGGGTCGTCGCGCCAGCTGGGCACCAGCTGGTCCAGGGCGGCCAGCGAGCCTTCCAAGTTGTCGAGTTCGACCCCGTCGTCGGCGGCGCGGGCTCGCAGCAGCTCGCATTCGGCGAGGAGTTCGGCGATGCCGGTGCCGTCCGGGGAGATGTCCATGCGCTCCAGCCTGGCACTCCCGGCCCCGGCCGACCACAGGAAGCACCCGATGTGTGCCCGACCGAGGCCGGTATATGACCTGCGGCGCGGGGCGGCGATCAGAGGTCCAGGTCGACCACCACCGGCGCGTGGTCGGAGGAGCCCTTGCCCTTGCGCTCCTCGCGGTCGACGTACGCGTCGGTGGCGGCCGTGGCGAACGGCGCGTTGCCGTAGACCAGGTCGATGCGCATGCCCCGGTTCTTGGGGAAGGCCAGCTGCCGGTAGTCCCAGTACGTGTACGGGTGGTCGTACTTGAGCGGGCGCGGCACCACGTCGGTCAGGCCGGCGCCGCGCAGTGTCGCGAGCGCGGCCCGCTCGGCGGGGGTGACGTGGGTGAGGCCCTCGAAGAACGCGGGGTCGAAGACGTCGTCGTCGGTGGGTGCCACGTTGTAGTCGCCGAGGACCGCGAAGGGCCGCTCCCCCGCCGCGTCCCCGGCGACGGCGGCTCGCAGCGCCTCCAGCCAGGCCAGCTTGTACGCGAAGTGCGGGTGGTCCACCTCGCGGCCGTTGGGCACGTAGACCGACCAGACCCGGACCGGCCCGCAGGTCGCGGCGACCGCCCGGGGCTCGGCCACCTCCTCGTACCGCGGGCCGCCGGGCAGGCCGCGCACGACGTCCGCCAGGCCGGCCCGGGAGATCACCGCCACGCCGTTCCACCGGCCGGTGGCCTGCACCGCGGCCTCGTAGCCCAGCTCGCGCAGCGCGGCGTACGGGAACTGCTCGTCGGTGCACTTGGTCTCCTGGACGCACAGCACGTCCGTGCCGCTGCTCTCCAGCCAGGCCAGCAGCCGCGGCAGGCGGGCGGTGATCGAGTTGACGTTCCAGGTCGCGATGCGCATGCCTGCCAACCTAGCGGCTGGGTCCGACAGCCGGCCGTGGCGGTCCGGTGTCAGGCCCGCGCGGTGTCGCCCGGGGTGAGCCGCAGGTGCTCGGCGCCGCCGAGGGCGCCGATCTGGCTGTCGTAGGCCGGCCGGGCCAGGTCGGCGAGCAGGGCGTCGTGCACGTCGACGGCGCGCCGCGGCTTGACCTCGCGCACGTAGTCGATGACCTCGGAGATCTTGTTCCAGGGCGCGTGCACGGGCAGCAGCAGGGTGTCGACGGGGTGGCCCGGCACGGTCAGCGCGTCGCCGGGGTGGAAGACCGAGCCGTCCACCAGGTAGCCGACGTTGGTGATCCGCGGGATGTCGGGGTGGATCACCGCGTGCAGTTCGCCGTGCACCTGGACGTCGAACCCGGCGATGGTGAAGGTGTCGCCGTGGCCGACGGTGTGCACCCGGCCGGGGAACGCCGCCGAGACCTGGTCGGCGACGCTGGCGAGCGTCCACAGTTCGGCCGCCGGGTTGGCCTCCAGGGCGGTACGCAGCCGGTCCTCGTCGAAGTGGTCGAGGTGCTCGTGGGTGACGAGGATGACGTCGGCGCCGGCCGCGGCGTCCTCCTCGCTGAAGGCGCCCGGGTCGATGACGAGGGTGCGGCCGTCCTTTTCCAGACGAACGCAGGCATGCCGCTTCTTGGTCAGCTTCATGCCTTTATCTTGCTACGCGCGCCCCCGCCCCCGCCCGTCCGGGGCCCGCCGCGGGCCCGCCGCGGGCCCGCCCGTCAGGACCGGGCGGCCCGGACCGGCCCGGCCGCCCCGGACCGCGGTGCCGGCCGCTCACGGGGTGCCGCCGCCGGTCTCCTGCCGGATCACGGTCCTGGCGGCGTCGATCGCGGCCCGTGCGGCAGGCAGCCCGCAGTAGACGGCGGTGTGCAGCAGCGTCTCCTCGATCTCGGCGGGCGTCAGGCCGTTGCGCAGGGCCGCGCGGGTGTGCTCGGCGACCTCGGTGAGCTGGCCGAGCGCGGTCAGCGCGGCGAGGGTGACGAAGCTGCGGGTGCGGCGGTCCAGCCCCGGCCGGCCCCAGACCTCGCCCCAGGCGTAGCGGGTGGCCAGCGCCTCGAAGTCGGCGCCGAAGTCCTCCGCGCGGGCCAGCGCCGCCGCGACCTCGGCGTCCCCGGTGAGCTCGCGGCGCAGCCGGACGCCCTCGGCGTAGTGGTCCGGCCCGGCGGGCGGCGCCGCGGGCGCGGCGGCGCGCGGCGCCACCGGCGGCGGGGCGGGGGCGAAGGGCAGGGCCGCGGGGGCGTGGTCGGACCAGGCGGTCCGGAAGTGGTGGGCGAGCAGGTCGCCGACGGCGGTCGGCTCCTCGACGGGCGCCAGGTGCCCGGTCGCGGGGACGACCGCGAGCCGGGCGTCGGGTATGCCCGCGACCAGCAGCCGGGCGTCGGCGGGCGGCGTCTCGGTGTCGTCGGCGCCGGCCACCACCAGGGTCGGCACGGAGATGCTGCCGACGGTGTCGCGGATGTCGAAGGCGGCCAGCGCCTCGCAGGCGGCGACGTAGCAGGCGGCGTCGGTGCTCCTGACCATCTGCACCGCCCACGCGGTGATCGCGGGCTGGGTGGCCAGGAACGCCTCGGTGAACCACCGCTCGGGCGTGGAGTGGGCGGTGCGGTCCAGGCCGTTGGCCCGGACCCCGACACCGCGCTGCCGCCAGGTGTCGGCGGTGCCGTAGCGGGCGGCGGCCGAGACCAGGGCGAGCGCGGCCACCCGGTCCGGCCGCAGCAGCGCGAGGCGGGCGCCGATGGCCGCGCCGAGGCCGCAGCCGGCGTAGCCGAAGCTGTCGATGCCCTCGTCGTCGAGGACCGCCAGCAGCCGCCGGGCCAGGTCGTCGACGGAGTAGGCGGGGTCGGCGGGCGCGCCGCCGTGGCCGGGCAGCTCGTACCGCAGGACCCGCCACTCGTCGCTGAGCTGCGGCAGCTGGCGGTCCCACATGTGCCAGGTCGCGCCCAGCGCGGGGCCCAGCACGAGCACCGGGGCGTCGTCGGGCCCGTCGAAGCGGTACTGCAGCGGGGGCTGCAGCAGGTCGTCACGTTCGTCGAACCCGTCGTTGAACGCGTCGTACGTGGTGGCGGCCTGGTCGGTCGTCTCGCTCATCGCCTCACGCTATCGAGTGAAGGCGGGGGTGGGGTCACCCGCCCCCGAAGCCGTGCTGGAAGTTGACGGTCGACACGACGTACACGCTCGGGGCGTCGGGGTCCGTCAGATCCACCATGATGTCGTGGTCGGGCTTGTCGCCGACCTGGTGCAGGGCGATCCCCGCGTAGCTGCGGTGGACGGTGAAGTCCCAGCCGGCCCGTGCCGCCCGGACCGGTGTGATCGTGTCGTGGCCCGGCCGCAGGGCGGTGCGGCTGGTGCCGGTCTTGGCCAGGAAGGTGTCGAGGCCGCCGGCGGTGGTGGTGAACTGGGCGAACAGCACGCTGACGTCCCAGGAGTTGGTTTCCAGGTAGCCCTGGTTGCGGGCGCCGGCCGGGAAGGGCACCTGGTAGATGCGCTGCTGGAGCGAGCTGGGCTTGGCCCGGGTCAGGTGCCGGACGGCGGCTTCCTGCTGCTTGTCCTCACCGCTGTCGCGGCTCTGCTCGGCGGAGACGGCGACGTAGCCGATGGGCACCAGGACCAGCAGCGGGAGCACGGTCCAGCGGACCCAGCGGGGGGCGTCGCGCGGCGGACGGGGGCCCCGCCGGGCGCGCTGGACGCCGGCGGGGTGCTGTGAGGGGAACGTCTGTGGTGTGCTCATCTGCTCGGGCTGGTCGTCGGGTGGGGGGTCGGTGGTGACAGGAGCGGCGAAAGGAGCGGCGGCGGGCGCCGCGGTGCCGCCGGTGGCGGTGGCGGTCGGATCGTCGGACTGGACGGGCGGCGCCGGTGCCTGCGTCGCATGGGACGCGTCGAACGGGTCGCGCGGTTCGGGCAGCCCGGTGGATCCGGGCCGCCCGCGCGGCAGGACCGGCTCACCGGTCGCGGCGGGCGGATCCGCCGCGTCCGCCGGGCCGGCCGGATTTGGTGGGTGGGCGGCGTCCGGTGGGTCGGCCGGGTCGGCCGGGTCGGCCGGCGCGCCCGCCGCCCGGTCGTCCGCTTCCGCCCCGGGGGCGGGCGCGGTACGCCGGTCGGGGGTCGTCGTCACGAGTCGGCCTCCTGCCCTCCGTAGACCCGGCCGTGGCGCTCGTACCGCTCGACGCGCCGCCGGTTGGCGCGGCGGAAGCGGCGGGCGACCAGCCGCGCCAGGTCGGCGGCCCCGACCATACCGGCCTCCGGGCCCAGTTCGGCCTTGACGATACGCGCCTCGGGCCGGTAGCCGCGGCCGGTGAGGTTGCGCCGGAAGGCGTCCCTGGCCGGGTTGATCAGCAGGTCATCGGCGGCGCTGACACCGCCGCCGATGACGAAGCAGGACGGGTCGAGCGCGGCGGCGAGGTTGGCGATGCCGATGCCGAGCCACTGCCCGATGTCCTGGAACAGCTCGACGCACATCGGGTCGCCCTCGCGGGCCAGTTCGGTGATCAGCGGCCCGGTGATCTCCCGGATGCTGCCGCCGACCCGGTCGATGATCCCGTAGGCGACCGGGGAGTCCGCCGCGGCCATCTCGCGGGCCTCCCTGACCAGGGCGTTGCCGGAGCTGTACTGCTCCCAGCAGCCGCGGTTGCCGCAGGCGCAGCGGTGGCCGCCCTGCACCACCTGCATGTGGCCGAACTCGCCGGCCACCCCGTACCGGCCGCGCTTGACCCGGCCGTCCTCCAGGATGGCGCCGCCGATGCCGGTGCCGAGGGTGATCATCACCAGGTCGCTCTCACCGCGGCCGGCGCCGAAGCGCCATTCGGCCCAGGCGGCGGTGTTGGCGTCGTTGTCGACCATCACCGGCACCAGCAGCCGGTCGGCGAGGCGTTCGCGCAGCGGCTCGTCGCGCCAGGCCAGGTGCGGGGCGAACAGCACCCGGGAGCGGTCGGCGTCCACCCAGCCGGCGGCGCCGATGCCGACCGCGTGCACGTCGTGCCGCTCGGACAGGTCGAGCACCAGCTCGACGATGGTGTCCTCGACGACCTTGGGGCTCTTGGACTTGTCCGGGGTCTCGGTGCGGATCGTCTCCAGGATGACGCCGTCGGCGTCCACCACCCCGGCCATCACCTTGGTGCCGCCGATGTCGATGCCGACGGTGGGGACGCGCGGCGCGGTCAGGTGCGAGCGGCGCTCCCTGCGGTCGCGCATGCCGACGCTCTGCCACACCGTGGCACGGGCGGCACCGCCGCGGTAGACGCGTTCACGGTTGGCACTCAAGCGCTGCTCTCCGGGTCGGTGCGGTCCGGTACCGTACGACGCGGCGTCGGACGGTGTACGGCTCAGTTCGTGGATCGGCTGGTCGGGCTCGTCGGCGCCGGCCATCTCCCGGGTCGGCGGGGTCCAGCGTAATGTCCTCCTCGGTGGGGCCACCGGTCAGCATGCCGTGCCCGGCCGGCACGAAGCGGTCAACCCCGCCGGCACCGCCCGCTTCCGCCCTTCCGTGCCTTCTGTGCCCTCCTCGTCGTTCGCCGTGCCGTTCGCCGTGCCGTTCCCGTCGCGGCCGGGGACGGAGCGCCGCACGGGGTCCGGGGCAAGTGTTCAGGAAGTGTTCCGAGGGACCTTTCCGGCGGGCCGGGTATCCGTCAAGAGGTGGGGCGACCGTGGGGCGCGGGAGAGGCGGGCGGTCACCCGCGGACCAGCAGCCGGAACTCAAAGGCGTAACGGGAGGCCCGGTAGAGGTGGCTGCCGTACTCCACCGGGCGGCCCCGGTCGTCGTACGTGGTGCGCTGCATGGTCAGCAGCGCGGCGCCGGGCGGTTCGGCGAGCAGCCGGCACTCCTCGTCGGTGGCGGTGCGGGCGCCGACCGTCTGCTGGGCGCTGTGCAGGGTGATGCCGCGGTGCCGCATCAGCGCGTAGAGCCCGGTGGCCTCCAGCTGGCCGTCGGCCAGTTCCAGCAGGTCGCAGGGCAGGTAGTTGCACAGGTACGCCATCGGTTCGCCTTGCGTCAGCCGCACCCGGTGCACCACCGCCACCTGCCCGGACTCCGGCAGGCCGAGCGCGGCGGCCACGTCGGCGGGGGCGCGCGCCCGGGTGTTGCGCAGCACCCGGGTGGTCGGGTCCAGTCCGGCGGCGAGCAGGTCGTCGTACAGGCTGCTCAGCTCCAGCCGGCGGGCGACCCGGCTGTGCACCACCTGGGTGCCGACACCGCGGCGGCGTACCAGCAGGCCCTTGTCGACCAGCGACTGGATGGCCTGGCGCACGGTGGGGCGGGACAGGCCGAGCCGGGCGGCCAGCTCGACCTCGTTGCCGAGCAGACTGCCGGGGGTGAGCGCGCCGTCCTCGATCGCGGCTTCCAGCTGCCGGGCGACCTGGAAGTAGAGCGGTACCGGGCTCGCCCGGTCGACCGCCAGGCGCGACAGGGCGGAATCGTGCGTCGGCTCGTGCTTGGGCACGAGGGGAGGGTATCGGGAGGGCATCATGACCGGAAGTCCTTATGTCCGGACAATACGTTGACAGGGCGCGGGGCGGCGCGGAAGGTGGGGAGCGAGCGCAGCCGACGCGCCCCCGTCGCTCCGGTGGTCCGATGCCGGTGGTCCATGGCCGGTGTTCCGAAGGGGTTCCGAAAGGGCAGGGGGCAGACATGGGGATGCGGATCGGACTTCTCGGCGCCGGGCGGATCGGCGCCTTCCACGCCGCGACGCTGGCGGCGCACCCGGAGGTCGGCGGGCTGCTGGTGGCGGACGCCGATCCGGCGCGGGCCCGGCGGCTCGCGGCGGCGCACGGCGGCACCGCCTGTCCGGTGGAGGCGCTGTGGGCCGGCCGCCCCGACGCGGTGGTGATCGCCAGCGCGACCGCCGCGCACGCCGGGCAGATCGCGGCGGCGGCCCGCGCCGGTGTCCCGGTGTTCTGCGAGAAGCCCGTCGCCGTGGACCTGCCGGGCACCCTCGCCGCGCTGCGGGCGGTCGACCGGGCCGGCGGTGTGCTCCAGGTCGGCTTCCAGCGGCGTTTCGACCCCGGTTACCTGGCCGCCCGCGCGGCGCTGCGGGCCGGGCGGGTGGGCCGGCTGCACACCGTACGGACCGTCAGCTCCGACGGGCAGCCGCCGCCCGAGGCGTATGTGCCGCTGTCCGGCGGCCTGTACCGGGACTGCCTGATCCACGACTTCGACGTCCTGCGCTGGGTCACCGGCCGCGAGATCACCGAGGTGTACGCGACCGGGGCGAACGTGGGCGCGGACTACTTCCGGGCCGCGGGCGACGTGGACACCGCCACCGCGCTGCTCACCCTGGAGGGCGGGGTGCTGGCGACGGCGACCGCGGCCCGCTACCACGCCGCCGGGTATGACGTGCGGATGGAGCTGGCCGGGACCGAGGACCAGCTGACGGTGGGCGGCGGGCCGCGGGCGCCGCTGACCTCGGTCGAACCGGGCGCGCCGGGTGGGCGGCCGGACGGCTGGACCGGCTTCCTGGAGCGTTTCGGGTCCGCCTACCGGGCCGAGATCGACGCGTTCGTGCGCGTCGCGCGCGGCGAGGCCGCCAATCCCTGCGATGGTCGGGACGCGCTGCGGGCGCTGCTGGTGGCCGAGGCGTGCGAGGTGTCGCGCCGCGAACGGCGCCCGGTGCGGGTGGCCGAGATGGAGTCGGCGGTGCGGCCGGGCGAGCGGATCGGGGTGGTGACGTGAGGCGGAACCGGATCGCGGGCGCCCCCATCTCCTGGGGCGTGTGCGAAGTCCCGGGCTGGGGCCACCAGTTGACGCCTGAGCGGGTACTGGAGGAGATGGCCGGGCTGAGCCTGACGGCGAGTGAGTTCGGCCCCGACGGCTTCCTGCCGGGCCCGCTGCTGGCGGCCCGCGGGGTGACCGCGGTCGGCGGTTTCGTCCCCGCCGTGCTGCACGAACCGGGCCACGATCCGCTGCCGGGCGTGCGGGCCGCGCTCGACCGCTTCACCGCGGCCGGCGCCCGCACCCTGGTGCTCGCCGCCGCCACCGGGCAGGACGGCTACGACGCCCGCCCCGAGGTCTCCCCGGCCGGCTGGCGGACCCTGCTGGCCCGGCTGGACGCCGTCGCCTCGCTGGCCGCCTCGCTGGGCGTCACCGCGGCCCTCCACCCCCATGTCGGCACGGTCGTGGAGGGTCCCGCCGAGGTGGACCGGGTGCTGGAGGGCAGCTCCGTCGGCCTCTGCCTCGACACCGGCCATCTGCTCGTCGGCGGTACGGACCCGGTGGCGCTGGCCGGCCGCGCCGCCGACCGGGTCGCCCATGTCCACCTCAAGGACGTGTCGGCGTCCGTGGCCGCCGACGTCCGCGCCGGCCGCACCTCGTACACCGCCGCGGTCGGCGCCGGCCTCTACCGCCGGTTCGGTGAGGGGGACGTGGACCTCGGCGGGCTGGTCGGCGCGCTGGAGGCCGCGGGATACGACGGCTGGTACGTCATGGAGCAGGACACCGTGCTCAGCGCGGAACCCCCGCCCGGCCAGGGCCCGTCGGCCGATGTGCGGGCCTGCCTGGACTGGCTGGCGGCGCGTTGAGCCCGGAGCCGGGGTACGACGTGATCACCCTGGGCCGGGTGGGTGTCGACCTCTACCCGGAGCAGAGCGGGGTGGGCCTGGCCGAGGTGCGGTCGTTCGCGAAGTCGCTGGGCGGGACCGCGGGGAACGTCGCGGTGGCCGGGGCCCGGCTGGGGCTGCGGACGGCGCTGCTGAGCGGCGTCGGCGACGACCCGTTCGGCGGCTACGTCCGGTCGGCGCTGCGCGGCTTCCAGGTGGACGACGCGCTCGTCACGACCGTGCCCGGCGTGCAGACCCCCGTCACATTCTGCGAGTTGTTCCCGCCGGACGACTTCCCGCTCTACTTCTACCGCCGCCCGGTCGCGCCCGACCAGTGCCTGACCCCGGACCGGCTGGACCGGGCAGCGCTGCGGTCGGCCCGGGTGCTGTGGATCACCGGTTCGGCGCTGGCGGTCGAGCCCACCCGTTCGACGGTGTTCGCCGCGCTGGCGGAGCGGGCGGGCGGCGAGGTGTGGTTCGACCTCGACTGGCGCCCCGGCTTCTGGGCGGACCCGGCACGGGCCCCCGAGCTGTACGCCCGCGCGCTGTCGTACGCCACGCTGGCCGTGGGCAACGCCGCGGAGACGGAGGTGGCGGTGGGCAGCCGGGACCCGGAGGAGGCGGCCGGGCTGCTGCTGCGCCACGGGGTGCGCACGGCGGTGGTCAAGCGGGGCCCGGCGGGGGTACTGGGCCGCACCGCCCGGGAGTCGTACGCGGTGCCGCCGGTGCCGGTCGAGGCGGTCAACGGCCTCGGCGCGGGCGACGCGTTCGGCGGCGCGCTGTGCGCGGGCCTGCTGGCCGGGGACCCGCTGCCGGACGTACTGCGGGCCGCCAACGCGGCGGGCGCGCTGGTGGCCTCCCGGCTGGCCTGCGCGGACGCGATGCCGACCCGGGCGGAGATCGACACGGTACTGGACCGGGAGGCCGAGCGCGCATGACGCACCTGCCGGCGGGCAGCGCCGCCAAGGACGGCTACGACCTGTGGATCGACCCGGCCTCCGCCGGGTGGGGGCACTGCGCCCTGCGGGTCCTGACCCTGCCGCCCGGCGGCACGCACGCCCTGGCCACCGGCGACAGCGAGTGGATCGTGCTGCCGCTGGCCGGCGCCTGCGCGGTCCGCACCGGCGACGGCGGCCTGTTCGAGCTGCGCGGCCGGCCCGACGTCTTCTCCGGCGTCAGCGACTTCGCCTATCTGCCCCGCGACTGCCTTGCGCGGCTGGAGTCGTCGGCGGGCGGCCGGTTCGCGCTGGCCGGGGCGCGGTGCGGCCGGCGGCTGCCCGCGCGCTACGGTCCGGCCGCGGACGTGCCGGTGGAGCTGCGGGGCGCGGGCGCGGCGAGCCGGCAGGTCAACAACTTCGCCGCCGCCGACGTCTTCGACTGCGACCGGCTGATCGCGGTGGAGGTGCTGACCCCGGGCGGCAACTGGTCGTCCTTCCCGCCGCACAAGCACGACGAGTGCGGGCCGGGCGAGTCGCGCCTGGAGGAGGTGTACTACTACGAGTTCGGCGGCGGCCCGGCCGCGCTGGGCTACCAGCGGGTCTACCCCTCGCGGGCCGGCGGCGGCGACCTGCTGGCCGAAGTCCGGTCCGGCGACGCCGTGCTGATCCCGGACGGCTGGCACGGCCCGAGCATGGCGGTGCCCGGCTACGACATGTACTACCTCAACGTGATGGCCGGCCCCGACGCGGTGCGCGCCTGGCGGACCAGCGACGACCCCGCGCACGCCGGGGTCCGGGCCGGCTGGGCGGCCCGGCCCACCGACCCCCGGCTGCCGTTGTACCGGGCGCCCGGCCGCGAAGGAGCGCCCTCATGAGACTGACCGTAGCCCAGGCCCTGGTCCGGTTCCTGGCCGCGCAGTACACCGAGCGGGACGGCGTACGGCACCGGGCGGTGGCCGGCATGTGGGGCATTTTCGGCCACGGCAACGTCGCCGGGGTCGGCCAGGCGCTGCTGGAGGCGGGCCGGGACGCGAT
Organism: Streptomyces sp. ITFR-21; assembly: GCF_031844685.1. Classification (NCBI taxonomy): domain Bacteria; kingdom Bacillati; phylum Actinomycetota; class Actinomycetes; order Kitasatosporales; family Streptomycetaceae; genus Actinacidiphila; species Actinacidiphila sp. ITFR-21. Next base: position 5,731,135 of record NZ_CP134605.1, on the reverse strand, counting down.
GCCGTTCCACCAGGGCCGCAACGAACAGGCGATGGTGCACGCGGCGGTCGGCTTCGCCCGGATGAACCACCGGCTGTCCGCCATGGCCTGCACCACCTCGATCGGCCCCGGCGCCACCAACCTGGTCACCGGCGCCGCGCTGGCCACCGTCAACCGGGTGCCGGTACTGCTACTGCCCGGTGACGTCTTCGCCACCCGCCCGGCCGACCCGGTGCTGCAGCAGCTCGAAGTGCCCTGGGCGTACGACGTGTCGGTCAACGACACGCTGCGGCCGGTCTCCCGCTTCTTCGACCGCATCTGGCGCCCGGAGATGCTGCCGGCCTCGCTGCTCCAGGCGATGCGGGTGCTGACCGACCCGGTCGACACCGGCGCGGTGACCCTGGCGCTCCCGCAGGACGTGCAGGTGGAGGCGTACGACTGGCCGCAGGAGCTGTTCCGCGAGCGGGTGTGGCCGGTGCGGCGGCCGGTACCGGACGCCGTCGCGCTGGCGGAGGCCGCCGCGCTGATCCGGGCCGCCCGCAGGCCGCTGATCGTGGCCGGCGGCGGCGTACGGCACTCCGAGGCCGGGCCCGCCCTGGCCGGGTTGGCGGCCGCGACCGGCATCCCGGTGGGCGAGACCCAGGCCGGCAAGGGGTCGCTGCGCTGGGACCACCCGCAGGCCCTCGGCGGCATCGGGCACACCGGCACCGCTCCGGCCGACGCGGCGGCCCGGGAGGCGGACGTGGTGCTCGGCGTCGGCACCCGGTGGACGGACTTCACCACCGCCTCCGGCTCGCTCTTCGCGCCCGGCGCGCGGCTGGTCAACCTCAACATCGGCTCCTTCGACGCCCACAAGCTGGCCGGTCTGGCGCTGCTCGGTGACGCGCGGGCCGGGATCGAGGCGCTCACGCGGGAGTTGGCGGGGCACCGGCTGCCGCCGCACGGCTACCCGGTGGCCCGGTGGCGGGCCCGTACCGACGCGGTGTTCGCCGGTGACGGCGACGGGCCGCCCTCGCAGGGCGAGGTGATCGGCGCGCTGGACGCGGTCCTCGCCGACCGGGACGTGCTGGTCAACGCGGCCGGTTCGCTCCCCGGCGACCTGCACAGGCTGTGGCGGGCCCGCGACCCGGAGCAGTACCACGTGGAGTACGGCTACTCCTGCATGGGCTACGAGATCCCGGCCGCGATCGGCGTGAAGCTGGCCGCCCCCGACCGCGAGGTGTTCGCGCTGGTCGGCGACGGGACGTACCTGATGCTGCCGACGGAGATCGTCACCGCCGTCCAGGAGGGCATCCCGGTCAACCTCGTCATCGTCCAGAACCACGGCTACGCCTCTATCGGGAGCCTGTCGGCGCAGGTCGGCGCGGAGTCCTTCGCGACCGCCTACCGCCGGCCGGCCCCGGACGGCTCCTACACCGGTGCGCCGCTGCCGGTCGACCTCGCCGCGAACGCGGCCAGCCTCGGCCTTGAGGTCTTCACCGCCCGTACCGCCAAGGAGCTCAGGGCGGTCCTCACCGCCGCCCGCGACTCCCCGCGCCCGACGGCCACGTACGTGGAGACCGACCCCTCCCGGCCGGGCCCGCCGGCCGGGGCGTGGTGGGACGTGCCGGTCGCCGAAATCGCCGCCCGCCCCGCCGCGCGGGCCGCCCGCCACGCCTACGAGGCGTCCCGGCCGGCCGGCCCCCGCCCGCGCCTGTGACCGGGGGTCCGGGCCCGGGTTTGACGGGGAGCCCGGACCGGGTCCGCGGGCGCCGGAACGGTGAACCGGCGGCCGGGCCCCGGGTACTCCGCGCGGTGACCGAACCGCCCCGCTGCGTACAGGAGTTGTACGCAGCCGGGCGCAGTAGTGCCGTCGAAGGGCCGCAGCCGGCGGCCGCCCGGGTCAGGGCGGGGGGGCGGCCAGCGGACCTTGCGCCCGGCAGGCCGCCCGGCGGGGTCGGCAGGCCCGCCGGGCGCGGCCGGCGGCCCCCGGAGCACGGGGGACGGGGGACGGGGGACGGGGGACGGGGTGAGCGAACGGCACCACGCGGGGACCGCTCGCCCGCCGCCCCGAGCGGGAACGTTTCCCCCCGGCGCGCCCCGCCCCGTCGCCCCGACCGTGCGGCTTAACCGGTTGTGCGCGCGCGACCCGGGCCCGAGCGCACGCCGGACCGGTGCGTACACACACCCCGGGCCCGTCCCGGCGGCGGGCGCCGCCGGGACCTGCCGCGCGCATCCGCGCGGCGCCGCGGGTCCCGGCCCGCGCGTCCGCCGCGTCCCCGCCAACCGGCGACACGGCAGACCGCCTCCCCCCTCCGCCGCGCAGCCGCAACGCGCCGGAGGACCCCGTTTCCCTGAGCCGCGCAGATCCGCACGGCAGGGCCCTAGACGCCCCACTCCGAGCGGACGCCCGCGAAGAACTCGTGGAAACCCGGGAAGGTCTTCTTCACGCAGCCCGGGTCGTCCAGGGTGGTCCCGGGGGTGCGCAGGGCCGCCACCGCGAAGCTCATGGCGATGCGGTGGTCGGCGTGGCAGGCGATCTCCACCGGGGCGGGGGTGCCGGGGTGGATCTCGATCCAGTCGCGGCCGGTCCCGACCCGGACACCCTGGCGGCGCAGGTTCTCCGCGCACGCCTCCAGCCGGTCGCACTCCTTCACCCGGGTGTTGTAGACGTCCTCGATCCGGACCGGGCCGTCCGCGAAGGGGGCGATGGCGGCGAGGGTGGGCATCGTGTCGGAGATGTCCCGCATGTTGACGGTGACCCCGGTGAGCCGCCCGGTGCCGGTCACCGTGGTGGCGTCCGGGCCGGTCTCGACGCGGGCGCCCATCCGCCGCAGCACGTCGACGAACCGGAGGTCACCCTGGAGGGCGTCGGCGCCCAGGCCCGGTACGGTCGCGCTGCGGCCGGACAGCGCGGCGGCGGCGAAGAAGTAGCTCGCGGTGGAGGCGTCCGGCTCGACCGGGTAGTCGACGGCCCGGTAGCCGCCGGGCGGCACCACGAACGTGTCGCCCTCGCGGGTCACCTCCACGCCGAAGCGCCGCATCATCGCCAGCGTGATCTCGACGTAGGGCACCGAGACGATGCCGGTGACGTTGATCCGCAGCCCCTGCCCGGTCAGCGGGCCGGTGAGCAGCAGCGCGGTCAGGAACTGCGAGGACAGGCTCGCGTCGAGGTCGATCGCGCCGCCCTTGATGCCGGCCGCGACCACGGTGAGCGGCAGGTGGCCCTCGGCCTCCTCGTGGACGAGGTCCACCCCGAGGGCGCGCAGCGCCCCGGTGAGGGGGGCGACGGGCCTGCGCCGCATCTGGGCGGAGGCGTCGAACCGGAAGGTGCCGGTGCCGGTGGCGGCCAGGGCGGGCAGGAAGCGGGCGGCGGTGGCGGCGTCCCGGCAGTAGACCTCGGCCCGGTCGGCGGCGGGGCCCGCGGGGCGGCCGGTGACGTGCCAGGAGTCCGTGCCGCGCTCGACGCGGTAGCCGAGCGCGGTCAGGCCGGCCGCGAAGCCGTCGGTGTCGTCGGAGAGCAGCGGGCGGCGCAGTACGGTCGTCCCTTCTGCTGCCGCCGCCAGGAACAGCGCGCGGGCGGTCACCGACTTGGAGCCGGGTACGGCGACGACGGTCACGGGAGTGCCTCCTGGCGGCTCGGGGAGGGGCCCGTCTCGGCCCCGCGGTGAGTCTAGGACGCCTCCGGCGGCCGGTTCACCGCACGTCGGCGAGGCGCTCCAGCAGTTCGGTGAGCCGATGGGCGACCGTCTCCCGGTCGCCGTTGGTGAGGGCGGAGCCCATGCCGACCGCCACTGCGCCGGCGGCGACCCAGTGCGGGGCGGCGGCGACGGTGATGCCGCCGATGGGCAGCAGCGCGGCCTGCGGGATGATCGCGCGGACGTCGGCCACCCAGTCCGGGGTGTAGGCGGTGGCGGGGTAGAGGGTGAGCGCGTCGGCGCCCATCTCCATCGCCCGGACGGCCTCGGTGGGGCTGGCGACGCCGGGGAAGACGGGGATCCCGTAGCGGTGGCCGGCCCGCAGCACCTTCTCGTCGAGGTTGGGCGAGAGCAGGAAGCGGGCGCCGGCCTCGATCGCCATCCGGGCGGACACCTCGTCCAGCACGGTGCCGGCGCCGATCACCGCGTCGTCGCCGACCTCGCGGACCAGAGTGGAGATCGCCTCCAGGGCGAACGGTGTGGTGAGGGAGATCTCCAGGGTGGTGAGCCCGGCCGACAGCAGCGTGTCGGCGGTCGCGGCGGCCTGGTCGTAACTCGCGCTGCGGATGGTGGCGAATACCCGCTGGGCCAGTGCGGCCCGGGTGATCTCCCAGCGGTACACGGCGGATCGCCCACCTTCCTCGGTTCTGCACGGCGGGGGGTGCAACGCTGCGGCGCGCGGCACGGGATCAGCACGCTACCGGCAGACGAGGGCCCTGAACGGCGCGGAAGCCGCAGCGTCACCGCACCGTGACATGAGAGGAGCATGAGACCTTTGGGGCCGTCGGTTCACGCGCGTAGACAAGGGTTTGACGCCCGGCAGGGGCCGACCGGACGGTTGGCCGGGTCCGGTGCGGGCCGCACGCGCCGGTGCCGGGGGCGGACCGGGCCCCGTGGGCCGGGAGCCCGCGGGCGCCGCTCAGCCCGCGTGGGAGGAAAACAGGCCGCCGGTCGGCCCCTGTTTGTCCCCGCCCTGCGACTTCTTCAGCGCGTTGGCGAGCCCTTCGATCGTCATGGACTGCAGGATCACCCGGCCGTTGCCCTCCAGGGTGGCCAGCGACAGGCCCTCGCCGCCGAAGACGGCGTTCATGATGCCCTGGCGGTTGAGGCCGCCGATGCGCTGCACACCGTACTGGATGCCCTCCTCGAAGGCCACGATGCAGCCGGTGTCGACCTCGATCCGGCCGCCGAAGTCAGCGGGGTTGAGGTCGATGAAGTTGCCGGCGCCGGCGATGATCACGGTGCCCTGGCCGGTGAACTTCTCCAGGATGAAGCCCTCGCCGCCGCTCATGCCCTGCCGGGCGCCGGCGAAGGCGATACCGAACTGCACGCTGGACTCGGCCGCGACGAAGGCGTCCTTCTCGGCGAACCAGGCCCTGGACCCGGTGAGCTCCAGCGCCCGCATCTCGCCGGGCAGCACCCCGGCGAAGCCGACGGTGCCCTCGCCGCCGGAGGCGGTGAAGTACTGGAAGGCGAGCGACTCGCCGGCCAGCGCGCGCTGGCCGACCTGCATGGCGGTGCCCATGGCCTGCCGCAGCAGGCCGCCCATGCCGCCGGCGCCCTGCTGGCCGCCGGCCCCGCCGCCCTGGCGGTTGCCGGGGCCGCCGAGCCGGGTCTCCATCGAGACGTTGGAGGTCTTGAACAGGAACTTGCCGGCCTCGCAGTACACCGTCTGCCCCGGGTACAGGGTGCAGACGGCCATCTGCATGGCGTTGCCCTCGATCTGCAGCTGCAGGGTCACAGCGGGCTCCTAGGTCGTGCTCGGGGTACGGGTGGGGTGCGGCGGGCCGGTGCGCCCGGTGCACCGCCGGATCAACGTACCGCCCGCGCGACGCGGTTCCGCAGCGGTCCGGGGCGCTCGGCCCGGTCGCCCGCGGCGCCGCTCCCGCCGGCTCTGTCGGCCCCGCCGTCCCGGGCGGCGGGGACGCGGACCACGCGTTCGCCGCCGGTGTCCAGGAAGTGGGCCAGCGGCAGGGTGGCGGCGCCGACGGTGACCGCGTCGGCGCCGAGCCGGCCCAGCTCGATGGAGGTCTGCGCGCAGGGGTGGCGCAGCGCGTAGGCGGCGGCGACCTCGCGGACCGCGGGCAGCAGCCGGGGGCCGAGCAGCAGTCCGGCCCAGCCGCCGATCACGATGCGCTGCGGGTTGAAGAGGTTGATCAGGTCGGCGATACCGGCGCCGAGGTACTCGGCGGCCTCGGCCAGCAGCGCCGCCGCCTCGGGGTCGTGGTCGGCGGCGGCCAGCAGGGCGGCGAGCGCGTTCTCCTCGCTGGCGCCCTCGGGCACCCCGGCCCAGCGGCCCAGCAGCGCCTCGGCGCCGACGTACGCCTCCAGGCAGCCGCGCGAGCCGCAGCGGCAGACGCGTCCGCCGACCTGCAGGGTCGTGTGGCCCCACTCGCCGGCGCTGCTGCTGGCGCCGTGGTACGGGCTGCCGTCGGCGACGACGGCCGCGCCGACTCCGGAGCCGATCAGCGCGATGACGACGTTGCCGGAGCCGCGCCCCCCGCCGAACCACATCTCGGCCTGGCCGAGGGTCTTGGCACCGTTGTCGATGTACAGCGGCAGCTCGGTGCCGGCCCGCAGCAGCCGGCCGAGCGGGACCGCGTCCCAGCCGATGGTCTGGCCGTGCACCACGATGCCGTGGCCCTCGCCGGGCACCTCGCTGCCCTGTTCGACGATGCCGGGGACGCCGATGCCGACGCCGAGCACCTCGTGGTCGTCGATGCCGGCCTCGCGGACCACCGACTCGATGCCCGCCAGGGCCAGCCGGACCACGTGGTCCACATCGTGGCCGCTGTCGGACAGCGGGAGGTCCGCGGAGGCCAGTTCGGTGAGGGCGAGGTCGAACAGCTCGACCCGGACCCGCGTCTCGCCGACGTCCACGCCGACGACGTAACCGAAGGTGGCGGACACCTGGAGCAGGATCCGCGGCCGGCCGCCGTCGGACTCCACCGCGCCGGCCTCCTCGACCATGCCGTCGGCGATCAGCTCGCCGACGACGTTGCTGATCGAGCCGGCGCTGAGGCCGGTGTCCCGGCCCAACTCCTGACGGCTGAGGGGGCCTTCGAAATACAAATGACGCAGAAGCGATGCACGGTTGCCCCGCCGCAGGTCACGTACGGTACGCCTGCCGCGCTCTGCCATCGAGTCTCCCTCCCAGGCCGTCCGGCGGAAATCTATCGCTGCACAGGGTCTTGACGCCACCTTTTCTCACAAGTTAAATCACGGCCTGAATTAAGGCACAGGAGCTGTTCACTTCCTGAAGCGATCCCACCCCTGAGAGGGAACCGGTATGCGCACCTCCAGCACCTCCAGCAGACTCCTCGCGGCCACCGCCCTCGTGGCCGCGCTCGGTCTGACCCTGTCCGCGTGTGGCGGCGGCTCCGACGACAGCGGCAGCGACAAGCCGAGCAGCAGCGCCGGCGGAGCCGACAGCCTCAAGGGCCAGACCATCACGTACTGGGCGAGCAACCAGGGCACCAGCCTGGACAACGACAAGCAGGTGCTCACCCCGGAACTGAACAAGTTCACCGAGCAGACCGGCATCAAGGTGAAGCTGGAGGTCGTGGGCTGGGCGGACCTGCTGAACCGCATCCTGGCGGCGACCACCTCCGGCCAGGGCCCGGACGTGCTCAACATCGGCAACACCTGGTCCGCCTCGCTCCAGGCGACCGGCGCGCTGCTGCCGTGGGACGACGCCAACTTCAACAAGATCGGCGGCAAGGACCGCTTCGCCGCCGCCGCCATCGCCTCCGCCGGCGCGGCCGGCCAGGACCCGGCCGCGGTGCCGATCTACTCGATGGCGTACGGCCTGTACTACAACAAGAAGCTGTTCGCGGACGCCGGCCTGACCCCGCCGAAGACCTGGGACCAGCTGATCTCGGACGGCAAGGCGCTGACCAAGGACGGCCACTACGGCCTGGCGGTCGAGGGCGGCAACGGCGCGGAGAACATCCACCACGCCTTCGTGCTGGCCAAGCAGCGGGGCTCCAGCTGGTTCGACGCCTCGGGCAAGGCGACCTTCGACAGCCCGGCCAACGTCGCGGCGGTCAAGCAGTACGTCGACTTCATCGCCAAGGACAAGATCGCGGCCAAGGGCGACGCCGAGTACGCGCAGAACCAGACCATCACCGACTTCGCCACCGGCAAGGCCGCGATGATGATGTGGCAGTCCGCCGCCACCTCCATCAAGGCGCACGGTATGACGCCCGACCAGTACGGCGTGGTGCCCGTCCCGACGATCACCGAGGGTGCCACCGGCGACGCCGGTGTGACCTCGATGGTGGCCGGCATCAACCTGGCGGTGTTCAAGAACAGCAAGCACCAGGACGCCGCCGTGCAGCTCGTCAAGTTCCTGACCAGCACGCCCGAGCAGAAGGTCCTCAACGGTGCCTACGGCTCGCTGCCGCCGGTCAAGGAGGCGCAGAGCGACCCCGCCTTCCAGACCCCCGACCTCAAGGTGCTGGCCGGCGTGCTGGGCAGCTCCGCGGCCCCGCTCCCGCAGGTGCCCAACGAGAGCCAGTTCGAGACCCTCGTCGGCACCGCCGTCAAGGACCTGTTCGCCGACGCCGCCGCCGGCAAGGACATCACGGACGCCTCCGTCAAGTCCGAGCTGACGAAGGCGCAGCAGCAGATGCCCGCCTCGTAAGGATCGGCTTTCGATGACTGCCACCGCCCCTCCCCGGAGCGCCCCCGAGGCCGGTCCCCCCAGCGGCAAGCCCGCTGCCGGGGGCCGGCTCCGGCCGCGCATCCCCGTACGGCTGCGCCAGATCGGCCTGCCGTACCTCCTGCTGTTCCCCGCGCTGATCCTCGAACTGCTGATCCACCTCATCCCGATGGTGTTCGGCATCGTCATCAGCTTCAAAGGGCTGACCCAGTTCTTCATCCGGGACTGGGGCAGCGCGCCCTGGTCCGGGCTGGACAACTACCGCATTGCGGTGAAGTTCAACCAGCCCGTCGGCGAGGCGCTTCTGCACTCGTTCTGGGTGACCTGCGGCTTCACGCTGCTGTCGGTCGCCTTCTGCTGGCTGATCGGCACCGTGGCGGCGATCCTGCTCCAGGACGCCTTCCGCGGCCGGGCCGTGCTGCGCGCGATCTTCCTGGTGCCGTACGCGCTGCCGGTCTACACCGCGGTGATCACCTGGACGTTCATGTTCCAGCAGGACACCGGACTGGTGAACCACGTCCTGCACGACCAGCTCCACCTCACCTCCGACAAGCCGTTCTGGCTGATCGGCCCCAACAGCTTCTGGGCGCTGGTCATCGTCTCGGTGTGGAAGGGCTGGCCGTTCGCCTTCCTGTGTCTGATGGCCGGCCTGCAGAACATCCCGCGCGAGCTCTACGAGGCCGCGGCGATGGACGGGGCCGGTGTCTGGCAGCAGATCAGGAAGATCACCATGCCGTCGCTGCGCCCGGTCAACCAGGTGCTGGTCCTGGTGCTCTTCCTGTGGACGTTCAACGACTTCAACACCCCCTATGTGATGTTCGGCCAGTCGGCGCCGCACGCGGCCGACCTGATCTCCATCCACATCTACCAGTCGTCGTTCATCACCTGGAACTTCGGCTCCGGCTCGGCCATGTCCGTGCTGCTGCTGCTCTTCCTGCTGCTGGTGACAGCGATCTACCTGCTGCTCACGTCAAGGAAGCGGGGCGACGCCGATGCCTAGGATCCCCGCGCAGCCGTCTCCGATGGCCTCGCCGAAGTCCTTCGTCTGGACCCGGCGGGTCGTGCTGACCCTGCTGCTGCTGTTCGTGCTCATCCCGGTGTACGTCATGCTCAGCTCGTCCCTGAAGAAACTTCAGGACGTGCAGGGCTCCTTCAAGTGGATACCCAGCAGCCTGACCTTCCGGCCGTACATCGACATCTGGTCGACGGTCCCGCTGGCGCACTACTTCGTGAACTCGCTGATCGTCTCGGTGAGCGCGACCCTGCTGTCGGTCGCGGTGGCGATCTTCGCCGCCTACGGCGTCAGCCGGTACCGCTTCGCGGGCCGCCGGCTCTTCACCGTGACGGTGCTCTCGACGCAGATGTTCCCCGGCATCCTGTTCCTGCTGCCGCTGTTCATCATCTTCGTCAGCATCGGGAACTCCACCGGCATCCAGCTCTACGGCAGCCGGCTCGGCCTGATCATCACCTATCTCACCTTCTCGCTCCCCTTCTCCATCTGGATGCTCGTCGGGTACTTCGACTCCATCCCGCGCGACCTCGACGAGGCCGCGAAGGTGGACGGCTGCGGCCCGTTCGGCGCGCTGTTCCGGGTCGTCGTACCGGCCGCCATCCCCGGCATCGTCGCGGTGTCCGTCTACGCGTTCATGACGGCCTGGGGCGAAGTGCTCTTCGCCTCCATCATGACCAACGACAGCACCCGCACGCTGGCCGTGGGTCTGCGCGGCTATGCCACCCAGAACGACGTGTACTGGAACCAGGTCATGGCCGCCTCGCTCGTGGTGAGCGTGCCGGTGGTCGCCGGATTCCTCGCCCTGCAGCGTTACCTCGTCGCCGGACTGACCGCCGGCGCCGTCAAGTAACCCCACCGAAAGGTAACTTGTGAACGACCTGAGCGCTCTTCCCGCCGATTTCATCTGGGGCGCGGCCACCGCCGCCTACCAGATCGAGGGCGCGGTGGACGAGGACGGCCGGGCCCCGTCCATCTGGGACACCTTCTCCCACACCCCCGGCAAGGTCGCGGGCGGCGACACCGGCGACGTCGCCTGCGACCACTACCACCGCACGGCCGAGGACCTGGAGCTGATCAAGGCCCTGAACCTGGACTCCTACCGGTTCTCCATCGCGTGGCCGCGCGTCGTCCCGAACGGCTCCGGCGCCGTCAACGCGGCCGGTCTGGCCTTCTACGACCGGTTGGTGGACTCCCTGCTGGAGGCGGGCGTCACGCCCAACGCGACGCTCTACCACTGGGATCTGCCGCAGGCCCAGCAGGACCGCGGCGGCTGGCCGGAGCGGGACACCGCTGAGCGGTTCGGCGAGTACGCGGCCGTGGTCGGCGAGGCACTCGGCGACCGGGTGAAGGACTGGGCGACCCTCAACGAGCCGCTGTGCTCGGCGTGGATCGGCCACCTGGAGGGCACCATGGCTCCGGGCTGGACCGATCTGACGGCGGCCGTCCGGGCCTCGTACCACCTGCACGTCGGGCACGGCCTGGCCGTGCAGGCGCTGCGGGCGGCCCACTCCGACCTGCGGATCGGCATCGTGAACAACCTCAGCCCGTGCGAGCCGGCCACCGACCGCGAGGCCGACATCGCGGCGGCCAGGCGGGCCGACGGGCACACCAACCGCTGGTGGCTGGACCCGATCCACGGGCGCGGCTACCCGCAGGACATGGTGGAGCTGTACGGCGTCGAACTGCCCGTCAGGGACGGCGACCTGGAGTCCATCGCGGCGCCGCTGGACTGGCTGGGCCTGAACTACTACTTCCGGCAGATCGTCACCGACGACCCGACGGGCCCGGCGCCGTACGCCAAGCCGGTGTACCTGCCGGGGGTCCGCCGGACCGCGATGGACTGGGAGGTCAACGCGGACGGTCTGGAGCAGCTGCTGGTCCGGCTCTCCGAGGAGTACGGCGCGAGCCGGATCGTGGTCACCGAGAACGGCTCCGCCTACCACGACACGGTGGGCGCGGACGGACAGGTGGACGACCCGGACCGGTCCCAGTACCTGGAGGAGCACCTGGCCGCCTGCGCCCGCGCGGTACACCGCGGGGTGCCGCTGGCCGGGTACTACGCCTGGTCGCTGCTGGACAACTTCGAGTGGGCGTACGGCTACGACAAGCGCTTCGGTCTGGTGCACGTCGACTACGCCACGCAGCAGCGCACCATCAAGGGCAGCGGTCGCCGGTACGCGGACATCATCGCGGCGCACCGCCGCAGGGTGCGCCGCGCGGCCTGACCTTCCCGGGTGACGCGGGCCGGTGGTACGTCCTCGGGCGTACCCGCCGGCCCGCGTCCGGGGTACCGCGTCAGCTCCCGCCGGCCGGCCGTTCGATGAGCCGGCCGGCGGGCTCCCCGGTCACCTCGCCGTCCCGCGCCACCACCCGGCCCCCCAGCCAGGTGGAGCGCACCACCCCGCTGAGGGTGCGGCCGGCGTAGGCGGTGACGGGGTTGCGGTGCTGGAGACGGGCCGGATCGACGGTGAAGGTCAGGTCGGGGGCGAGGACGGCGAAGTCCGCGTCGTATCCCGCGGCGATGGCGCCCTTGGTGGCTCCGAGTCCGGCGAGGCGGGCCGGTCCGGCGGACATCCAGCGGGCGACGTCGGCAAGGGTGTGGCCACGGCGGCGGGCCTCGGTCCACACCGCGGGCAGACCCAGCTGGAGCGAGGAGATACCGCCCCACGCGGCGGCGAAGTCACCGGAGTCCTTGTGCTTGAGGTCGACGGTCGAGGGCGAATGGTCCGAGACCACGCAGTCGATCAGTCCGTCGGCCAGCGCCTGCCAGAGCGCGTCCTGGTTGGCGGCCTCCCGGATCGGCGGGCAGCACTTGAACTCGGTGGCGCCGTCGGGCACTTCCTCAGCGGTCAGGGTGAGGAAGTGCGGGCAGGTCTCCACGGTGATCCGGACCCCTTCGCGGCGCGCTGCCGCCAGCAGCGGCAGCGCGCCCGCGGAGGACAGGTGCAGGACGTGCACCCGGCCGCCGAGCCGGCCGGCGAGCGCGACCAGCCCCTCGACGGCCCGGTCCTCGGCGGCCCGGGGGCGCGAGGCGAGGAAGTCGGCGTACTTGGGACCGGGCCGCTGCGGGGCGCCGTCGATGATCCCGGGGTCCTCCGCGTGAACGATCAGCAGCCCGTCGAAGCGGGTCAGTTCGGCCAGCGCGGCCTCCAGTCCGGCCGGGTCCAGCGGCGGGAACTCGTCCACCCCGGAGTGCAGCAGGAAGCACTTGAAGCCGAAGACGCCCGCGTCGTGCAGCGGGCGCAGGTCCTCGACGTTGCCGGGGACGGCGCCGCCCCAGAAGCCGGTGTCGGTGTACACCCGGCCGCGGGCGGTCTCCCGCTTGACGTCGAGGTGGGCGGTGCCGGTGGTGGGCGGGATACTGTTCAGCGGCATGTCGACGACGGTGGTGACACCGCCGGCCGCGGCGGCGGCGGTGGCGGTCGCGAAGCCCTCCCATTCGCTGCGGCCGGGGTCGTTGACGTGCACGTGGGTGTCGACCAGGCCGGGCAGCAGCACGTCGTCCCCGAGGTCGGTGGGCCGGGTGCCGGGCGGGACCGGGGTGTCGTAGGGCAGCACCGCGGTGATCGTGCGGCCGGTGACCTCGACGGCGGCCGGCCGCTCGCCGTCCGGGGTCACCACCCGGGTCGAGCGCAGCAGCCGCCTGTCGTCGCCGTCGCCCCTGCCGAGCACCGGTTCCGCCACCGTACGACCTCCCGATCGCTGATGTTCAACGCTCTGTTGACGGCCATGGTGGGTATCGTTCGCGCGGACGTCAAGGGCGGTACTCTTCCACACAGCGAAAGGCTCCTTCCGCTTGCCGACCCGTCGAGCAGCCCGAAGGCAGCCGTCGCGAAGACCGAGAAGACCGAGGGGAACGCACGTGTCCGCTGACCGCACCGGGGGCGTCCAATCGCTCGAACGCGCCTTCGACCTGCTGGAGCGGATGGCCGACGCGGGCGGCGAGGTGGGGCTGAGCGAGCTGTCGGCCGGCAGCGGGTTGCCGCTGCCCACCATCCACCGGCTGATGCGCACCCTGGTGACCTGCGGATACGTACGGCAGCAGCCGAACCGGCGGTACGCGCTCGGGCCCCGGCTGATCCGGCTCGGCGAGACCGCGTCCCGGCTGCTGGGCACCTGGGCCCGGCCCTATCTCGCGGAGCTGGTGGAGGCGACCGGCGAGACCGCGAACATGGCGCTGCTCGACGGCGACGAGGTGGTGTACGTGGCGCAGGTGCCGTCCCGGCACTCGATGCGGATGTTCACCGAGGTGGGGCGGCGGGTGCTGCCGCACTCCACCGGCGTCGGCAAGGCACTGCTCGCCGAACTGCCCCCGGAGGAGGTGCGCGCCCTGCTGGCCCGCACCGGCATGCCGGCCGCGACCGACCGCACCATCACCGACCCGGACGCCTTCCTCACCGAGCTGGAGCGCACCCGCGCCCTCGGGTACGCGGTGGACGACAACGAGCAGGAGGTGGGCGTGCGGTGCCTCGCGGTCACCGTCCCCGACTCCCCCACCGCCGCGGCCGTCTCCATCTCCGGCCCGGCCGGCCGCGTCACGGACAGCGCGACGGACAAGATCGTCCCGGTCCTGCACGCGGTGGCGCGCCGGCTCGCCCTGGCGCTGCGCGACGCCGGGACGGCCGCCGACTGACCCGCGGCGGCGCGCCGCGGAGGGCCGGCCGGCCGAGGCCCGGCCGCGGCAGGGCCGCCCGGTCCGGCGGGCGGCCCGGTGCGCACGCGGCCGGCGCCGGACCGCCCGTACCACCGGTCGGACGGCCCGGCCGCGGATCAGCGGCGGCCCCCGTACGGCGGCGCCAGGATCTCCACCGCCTGCCGGAGCGCGTCCAGCGGGGCGGTCAGCGCGCTGACCGAGCCCAGCGCGGCAGCCACCAGGAGCAAGGAGTGCCGAAGGCGCTCGGTCTCCGGGAGCATGCCGGCCCGGCCGGCCGCGGCCGCCTGCACCGCCAGCTCGTCCAATTCGTCCTCCGCCACCGCGCGGTCCGGTAACAGCGGGCGGTACGCGGCCAGTTCGCGCCGCAGCCAGGCCACCGCGTCGTGCAGGCCCGCTACCGCACCCCCCGGCGCGCCGCCCCCGCCCGGCCGTGCGGCCGTGCCGCTGCGGTCGTCGTTGAGCACCTGAGTCTCCCCCACCACCACGTACTTCCTGCCCCATTGAGTTGTACCGGCTCCCGAAGGCCCCCGGCCCTCACCCCCCGGGGCGGATCAGTAAACGCGACTCGGCGGCATTGCGCTACAGGGCCGTGGAAAATCACGCGGAATTCGGTGCGGGCGGAGGCCGGTCGATGCCCATCTGGCCACTCTCGGCACTTTCGTCCGCCCGCCAGATCGTCACGTCGACCGTGGCGGACGGCAACGGGGCTCCGGGTAAGGTCAGTTGACGGATCGTCAGCAGCGCGGTGGTGCCGTCGGCCGACCGCACGCAGACCCGCGCGCCGGTGGTCACCAGCCGCCGCGGGATGACGGCGGCCCCGGCGGTGCCCGCCCGGCACTCCTCGCGGGTGCCGGGCTTCCGCGGGGCGAGCAGTGCCAGGGTGCCCCGGTGGGCGTCGGTGGCGAAGGCGTCGGCCCGCCCGGTGTACCCGAAGTCGCCGCTGTACGGGCCCGGCCGCACCACCGGCGGGCCGCCCCGCCAGGACAGGGCGTCACCGGCCGGCAGCCGGAACCCCTGGTAGTCGGTCCGCGGCGGGGGCGCGACCGGACCCGCGGCTCCCCCGCCACCCGGAACGGCCGGCGCGCCGGAGGCGGCGGGCGGGCTCGGGGCCCCCGGGGCGGCGGGCGCGCCGGAGGTGCCTGCCGCGCCCGGGGCGGCGGGCGCGCTCGGGCGCGGGGACACGCTCGGGCCGGTGGAAGCGGCGGACCCGGCGCCCCGGTGGTGCCCCGAACCGCCGGTGCCGAGGGCGCCGGTGAACGCCAGAGCCGCGCCGACGGCGAGCACCAGCGCGATCAGCACGCCCGCCACGGCCGTCCGGCGCCGGGCGCCGGGCCCGGCCGGCGGCTCGGGGCGGTACGCCGGTGGAGCGGGCGGCGCCGGCGGCGGTCCCGGCCGGGACGGACCCTGCGGCGGCGGCATCGCTCCGGCGGTGGTGGCCGGCGGCAGCGCCCCGGCGGTGGTGGCCGGCGGCAGCGCCCCGGCGGTGGTGGCCGGCGGCAGCGCCCCGGCGGTGGTGGCCGGCGGCAGCGCCCCGGCGGCGGACGGCGGCAGCGCCCCGGCGGCGGACGGCGGCAGCGCCCCGGCGGCGGACGGCGGCAGCGCCCCGGCGGCGGACGGCGGCAGGGCCGGCACCATCGCGGCCAGCAGCGGCGCCGGCAGCCACGGCCCGGGGTGCCGGTGGAAGCGGCGGGAGGCCGCCGGGGCGGCCTGCGCGCACATCGCCGTGACCTGGGCCAGCGAGGGGCGCAGCGCCGGGTCCTTGATCAGGCAGCGGGTGACGATCTCCCGCAGTTCGCCCGGCAGTTCGTTGAGGTCCGGCTCCTCCTGCCGGACCCGGGACAGCACCGCGCCGGCCGCGCCCTCCCCGAAGGGCGCCGCGCCGATCGAGGCGTAGGCGGCGATCTGGCCGAGCGCGAAGACGTCGGTGGCGCGCGAGGGCGCCGTGCCGCCGGCCTGTTCGGGGCCGAGGAAGACCGGTCCGCCGCCGGCCGCCGGATCCGCCACGACCGACGCGAGACCGTACCCCTTGAGCACCGGCCCGGCCGCGGTGAGCAGGACCTGGGCGGGCCGCAGGTCGCCGTGCACGACGCCGGCGGCGTGCACCGCCCGAAGGCCCTCGGCGATGCCGGCCACCAGCTGCAGCACCGCCCTGGTGGGCAGCGGGCCGGCCCCGGCGACGGCGGCCCGCAGCGAGAGCGCGGGCACATAGCCGGTGGTGAGCCAGCAGCGGTCGCCGTCGACGCCGGCGCCGAGCACCGCGGCCGTGTGGGGGCCGCCGGGAACGCGCCGTGCGGCCTGCGCGGCGAGCTGGAAGCGGGCGGCGAAGCCGGGCGGCGCGGCGGCGTCCCGGCGGGCCACGGTGAGCGCGACGGGCCGCCCGCCGGGAGCGTGCGCGAGGTAGACCCGCCCGAGCGCGCCGTCCCCGAGCAGTGCGCTGATCCGGTGTCCCGCGACGGCTGCCGGGTCCTCGGCCGACAGCGGCCGGAAGGCCGGTTCGGGCAGGAGCGGGCCGGTGTGCGACACGGCCATCGGCCCCCGTTTCCCGCTGGTACGGCCCCCGCCCGGGACACGGCTCGACGATACCGGACGGCACGGCGCCGGCAGGGGCCTGTTCCCCGAACGGGCGGCACACGGTATGCAGGGTTTATGGACACCGAAGGCGAGGTGGCCGGTCTGCTGCTGGCGGCCGGCGGGGGGCGGCGGCTGGGCGGCCGGCCGAAGGCGCTGCTGCCGTACCGGGGCCGGCCGCTGGTGGAGCACGCGGTACGGGAGCTGCGGGCGGGCGGCTGCGCCCGCGTGCACGTGGTGCTGGGCGCGGCGGCGGACGAGGTGCGCGAGCGGGCCGACCTGACGGGCTGCGTGGTGGTGGCGAACCCGCGCTGGGAGGAGGGGATGGGCTCCTCGCTGCGGGCGGGCCTGGCGTCCCTGGCGGCGCGGCAGGCGGACTCCTCGGCCCGGCGCGGGCAGCCGGCGCACTCCCCCGCCCTGGCGGCGCTGATCGGCCTGGTGGACCAGCCGGGCGTGGGCGCCGCGTCGGTGGCCAGGGTGCTGGCGGCGGCCCGCGCCGGCGGCGGCCTGGGGGCGGCCCTGGCGGCGGCGACGTACGGCGGGCGGCGCGGGCACCCGGTGCTGATCGGGGCGGCCCGCTGGGCGGGGGTGGCCGGCAGCGCGGACGGGGACCGCGGGGCGCGGACGTATCTGCGGGCGCACGCGGAGCAGACGGTCCTGGTGGAGTGCGGGGACGTGGGCGATCCGGCGGACATCGACACCCCGGCCGATCTGCGCCTGCTGGACCGGGCGGACCCGGCACCGTAGGTTGAACTTCCGCAGTGCGAAAACTATACTCCGCTGTGCAGAATGCGCCCGTGTCTCGACGCGACCGGACACCTGGTGCCCTCACCGCGGCCCCGCCGCCGCGCGGGGCGCCCGCCGGCCGCAACCCGGCGGACGCCAGACACCCACGCGCTCTGGAGGAGTGACCCGCATGTCCGCAAGCGCACCGTCCCCGGCCGTCGTCTCCGAGGCCGCCCCGCCCGTGGCCCGCGCGCAGGAGGTGCTGACGCCGCAGGCGCTGGCCTTCCTCGGCGAGCTGCACCGCCGCTTCGCGCCCCGCCGCGCCGAACTGCTGGAGCTGCGCCACCGGCGGCGGGCGGAGATCGCCCGTACCGCCACCCTGGACTTCCTGCCGGAGACCGCGCACATCCGCGACGGCGACTGGCAGGTGGCCCCGTCGCCGGCCGCGCTGGAGGACCGCCGGGTGGAGATCACCGGCCCCACCGACCGCAAGATGACGATCAACGCGCTCAACTCCGGGGCCAGGATCTGGCTCGCCGACTTCGAGGACGCCTCGGCCCCCACCTGGGAGAACGTCATCGGCGGCCAGGTCAACCTGATCGACGCCTACGAGCGGCGGATCGACTTCACCTCGCCGGAGGGCAAGGCGTACGCCCTCAAGGACGCGGCCGAGCTCGCCACCGTCGTCGCCCGCCCGCGCGGCTGGCACCTGGCCGAGCGGCACCTGACCGTGGACGGCGAGCAGGTCCCGGGCGGCCTGGTCGACTTCGGGCTGTACTTCTTCCACAACGCGCAACGGCTGATCGACCTCGGCAAGGGCCCGTACTTCTACCTGCCGAAGACCGAGTCGCACCTGGAGGCGCGGCTGTGGAACGAGGTGTTCGTCTTCGCCCAGGACCATCTCGGCATCCCGCAGGGCACGGTGCGCGCCACCGTGCTGATCGAGACGATCACCGCCGCGTACGAGATGGAGGAGATCCTCTACGAGCTGCGCGAGCACGCGTCGGGACTCAACGCGGGCCGCTGGGACTACCTGTTCTCGATCGTGAAGAACTTCCGTGACGGCGGCGAGCGTTTCGTGCTGCCGGACCGCAACGCGGTGACGATGACCGCCCCCTTCATGCGCGCGTACACCGAACTGCTGGTGCGCACCTGCCACAAGCGCGGCGCGCACGCCATCGGCGGCATGGCGGCGTTCATCCCGTCCCGGCGGGACGCTGCGGTCAACGAGCTGGCGTTTCAGAAGGTCAAGGCGGACAAGGACCGCGAGGCGGGCGACGGCTTCGACGGCTCGTGGGTGGCGCACCCGGACCTGGTGCCGATCGCCCGTGCCTCCTTCGACGCGGTGCTCGGCGAGCGGCCGAACCAGAAGGACCGGCTGCGCGAGGACGTGCGGGTCACCGCCGCCGAACTCATCGACATCGCCTCGCTGAAGGCCAGGCCCACCTACGAGGGGCTGCGCAACGCCGTCCAGGTCGGCATCCGCTACATCGAGGCGTGGCTGCGCGGCTCGGGCGCGGTGGCGATCTTCAACCTGATGGAGGACGCGGCGACCGCCGAGATCTCCCGCTCGCAGATCTGGCAGTGGACCAACGCGGGCGTGGTCTTCGAGGGCGAGCCCGAGGTGAAGGCGACCCCGGAGCTGGTCCGGCAGGTCGCCGCCGACGAGCTGGTGGCGATCCGGACCGAGGTCGGCGAGGACGCGTTCGCGGCGGGCAAGTGGACCGAGGCGCACGAACTGCTGCTGCGCACCGCCCTGGACGCGGAGTACGTCGAGTTCCTGACGCTGCCCGCCTACGAGCAGCTGGCCGGCTGAACCGGCCGGCCGGCACCGGGCGCCGACGCGTGGCCCCCGGTCCGCGCACGCGGTCGTGGGTGCGCGGCGGACCGGGGGCGGCGGGGACGCCTGTCCAAGCCGGTCAGGCCAGGCCCGCGATCCGCGCGAGCCGCCGTGCCTCGCTGCGGGTCAGCCGGGCCACCGCGTCCTCGTCGGCCCGGGTGAGCCGACCGTGCTCGACCACCGGGGTGCCGCCGACCAGCGACAGCGTGACCGGGGCGGGGGCGCCCAGCACCAGGGCCGCGACCGGGTCGGCGATGGACGCGTGCCCGAGCCCGTCCAGCTTCCACAGCACCAGGTCGGCGAGCTTGCCCGGCTCCAGGGAACCGATCTCGGCGGCGCGGCCGAGGACCTGCGCGCCGCCGTAGGTGCCCAGCCGCAGCGCCTGCCGGGCGGTCAGCGCCTTCTCGCCGGCGCCGAGGCGGTTGACCAGGAGCGCGTTGCGCAGCTCGGTGTGGAGCTCGCCCGACTCGTTGGACGCGGTGCCGTCCACGCCGAGGCCGACCGGCACCCCGGCGGTGAGCATGTCCGGCACCCGGGCGATCCCGGCCGCCAGCCGGGCGTTGGAGGACGGGCAGTGCGCGACCCCGGTGCCGGTGCGGGCGAACGCGGCGATGTCGGAGTCGTTCATGTGGACGCAGTGCGCCATCCACACGTCGCCGCCGAGCCAGCCGGTGGACGCGAAGTAGTCCGTGGGGCCCATCCCGAACAACTCGTGGCAGAACTTCTCCTCCTCCACCGTCTCGCTGCCGTGGGTGTGCAGCCGGACGCCCTTGCGCCGGGCCAGCGCCGCCCCCTCCCGCATCAGTTCGGTGGAGACGGAGAACGGCGAGCAGGGTGCGACCGCGATCTGCAGCATCGAGCCGAAGGATGCGTCGTGATGGGTGTCGACGGCCTGCTCGGTGGCCAGCAGCGCGCCCTCGGTGGTCTCCACTGCGAAGTCCGGCGGCAGCCCGCCGTCGCTCTCGCCGCGGTCCATCGAGCCGCGGGCGGCGGTGAAGCGCACGCCGAGCTCGGCGGCGGCCCTGATCTCGGCGCCCAGCAGGTCCCCGGCGCCGCGTGGGAAGACGTAGTGGTGGTCCATGGCGGTGGTGACGCCGCCGCGGACCATCATCGCCAGCGACCCGGAGGCGGCGGCGTACACCATCGGCTCGTCGATCCGCGCCCATGTCGGGTACAGCTCGACCAGCCAGTCGAAGAGGTTGCTGTCCTGGGCGAGGCCGCGGGTCAGCCACTGGTAGAAGTGGTGGTGGGTGTTGACCAGGCCGGGGGTGGCCAGGTGGCCGGTGCCGTCGATCCGGCGGGTGACGCCCTCCAGGCCGGCGGGCGCGGGTCCCGGGCCGACCGACTCGATGACGTTCCCGGCGACGACGACGTGCCCGGAGGCGTACTCGGTGCCGGCCGCGTCCACGGTGGCGACGGCGCAGTTCTCGATGACGGTCCGCCCGGTGGCGGGTGCGCTGGTGGCGGGTGCGCTGGTGGTCAAGGCGGGCCCCTCAGTCCGTGACCGGTATGCCGGCCTCGGCGCCGTCCCGCAGCACAGTGCCCTCGATGAGGCCGTACGGGCGGTCGGCGGCCAGGTAGACCTCGTTGTCGTTCTTCAGGCCGAACGGCTCCAGGTCCACCAGGAAGTGGTGCTTGTTGGGCAGCGACAGCCGTATCTCGTCGATCTCGGGGCGGTTCTCGACGACCCGGGTGCCCATCGCGAACAGGGTCTGCTGGAGCGAGTACGAGTAGGTGTCCGCGAACGCGGTCAGCAGGTGGTGGCGCGCCTGCCCGTACGACTCCTCCCAGTTTGGGGCGGGCTGCGCGTCGCCGGTCCAGTTGAACCGCCAGCGGGCGGTGACCTCGGTGGCCAGCACGCGGTCGCGGGTCTCCTTGAGCGTGGTGTACGGGTCCTTGACGAAGCCCCGGAACTCCGAGTCGGTGGAGTTCATCACCACCAGGTCCTTCAGGCCGGAGACCACCTGCCACTGCCCGCCGTCGTGGTCGACCTCGGTGGTGCGGGTCTCCTGGCCCGTGCGGACGAAGGAGTGCTCGCCCTCCTCGGCGGTGGGGATGCGCTCCCAGCCGTACTCCTCGATCCGGATCCGGGCCCGGTGGACGGACGGCCGGCTGCCGACGAAGTGCCGGGCCAGGTGGATGCCGAACTGCTCGGCGGACGCTATGCCGTGTTCCTTGGCGAACGCGAAGACGGTGTTCTTGGTGGTGTCGGTGGTCAGCACGTTGGCGTTGGAGCCGGACAGGTGGACGTCGTCCATGGCGCCGGACAGCGCGACCGAGACGTTGAGGTCCTTGATGTGGTGGGTGGCGCCGTCGCGGACGATCCGTACGACGCGGCACTCCGCCTTGCCGTACTGGTTCTGGCCGAGGCGGGTCACGCGGGCGGGGCGGGATTCGGCGGTCATGGGCGCTAGCTCCCTCGGTATACGGAGTAGCCGAACGGGTTGAGCAGCAGCGGTACGTGGTAGTGCTCGCCCGGCGTGACGGCGAAGACGACCGTCACCTCGGGGAAGAACACGCCGTCGGCGTCCGGACCGGGGGCGCCGTGCCGGTCCGCGGCCGCGGCGGGGAGCGGGTCCCGGCCGCCGCCGGACGGCTCCCGGGGATCCCGGAAGTACGGTCCGACCGCGAAGCGGAGCCGTACGTGGGCGGTGTCCGCCGGCAGCGCCGGGAGGTCCTTGCAGCGGCCGTCCGCGTCGGTCGCCGAGGCGCCGTGCGGGGTCCAGGGGGCCTCGGGGGCCGGGCGCGCCGCGAGTTCGACGGCGACTCCGGCGGCCGGGCGCCCGCTGCTGGTGTCGAGGATGTGCGTGGACACGGACGTCATGGCGCCTCCTCCCGGGCCAGCCGCTCGGCCAGCGCGGTGAGCCGGATGCGGTTGATCTTCCCCAGTTCGGCGCGGACGATCTCGCGTTCGGTCGCCGCGTCGTTGCCGATCCGCTCCTTGAGCGCGGCCAGCATCTCGGCGCCGGTCCTGCCGGTGGCGCAGATCAGGAAGACATGCCCGTGGGCGCCCTGGTAGGCGAGGTTCAGCCGCAGCAGCTCGGCCCGCTCCTGGTCGCGTACGCCGCTCTGCTCCCGCGCCGAGGTGGGATCGCCCGGCGCGGGGCGGCCGATCGGCGGGTGGCCGGCCATCGCCTCGTCCAGGTCGGCGGCGGTCAGCGCGGCCATGGCCGCGTCGCTCGCGGCGAGCAGTTCCGCCAGCCGCCCGTACGGCCGCCCGCCGGCCACCGCGGTCCCCCACGCCGTGCTGGTGCACACCTCCCGCAGCAGCCCGGCCAGGACCGGCCGCGGGGCTTCGTTCAGCCGGCTCGGGTCCGGCGGGGCGCTGGAAGTCACATCCGCACGCTAGGAGGCCCGGCGGCAGGCGTCAACAGTTTGTTGAAAACTCTCCGTTACGGTTGCCGGTGGGACGGTCGGCGCGGGCGGTTCACCGGTCGGCCGGGCCGGGGTGGCCGGCCCTCGCCGGCCGGGCCGGACGGGCCGCGGCCCGCGGGACGGCGGGCGGGGACGGGCCGCGCCGGCCCGGCCGGCGAGGGGGCGCTCACTCGGCCGGCCGGGCGGCGTTCTCCCTGTTCAGGTAGTTGTAGACGGTGAAGCGGCTGACGCCGAGGGCGGAGGCGACGGTCTCCACGCCGTGGCGGACCGAGAAGGCGCCGCGTTCCTCCAGGATGCGGACGACGGTCTGCTTCTCCTTGCGGCCGAGGTCGGCCAGCGGCCCGTGGCGGCGTTCCAGGTCGGCCAGGATGTGGTCCAGCGAGTCGGCCAGACGGGGGAGCCGGACGGCCAGCACCGGTTCACCGTCCCAGCTGAGCACCACGTCGTCGCCGCGGGCGTCGCCGGGGGTGAGGATCTCCGCGCCCATCGCGTCCGCCAGCGGCTTGACGGCGACCGCGAGCGGGTGGGGGTCGGGGGCGCTCACCGCGGGTCCCCGCCGCCGGCCGCCGCCTCGCCGGCCGCCGCCTCGCCGAGCACGTTGACCTGCAACGACACCCGGGTGGCACCGGCCGCGAGGGTGCGCCGCAGCAGCTCGGCGACCGCCGCGACCACGGCGTCGGCCGGGCCCTCGGCCGTGTTGCCGAACGGCCCGACGTCCACCGCCGACAAGGTGCCGTCCTGGATCACCTCGCGGGCCACCAGGGCGTGCGCGGGCGGCTCCTCCAGGTCGAACGGCTCGGTCGTGAATTCCAGCCTCAGTCTCACCAGGGCTCCCACGGCGGCTGCGAGGTCCGCGCCCTCCCCGCGGAGGGCTGCTCGGAGGCGACCTTAACCGACGCGGGCGGCGCCGCGAGGTGCGCGTACGCGGCGGCCGCCGGCGCCCGTACGCCCGTGTCCCGGGTGAGCCGGACGCGCGGCCGGAAGCCGGCCGAGTGGTTGCCGGGGACCGCGGCCAGCCGCTCGGCGGCCGTGCGGCCCGCCGCCCACTGGTCGGGGCCGGTCGCGCCGAGCATCCGGTAGGCGGTGCGGATGCCCGGCACCCCGTGCAGGCCGACGCCGGGCGAGCAGCGGGAAGTCCTCGGTGGCCGCCGAGGACCGTCGGCGCGCCACCCGTTCGATGCCGAAGGGCGCCTCGTGCGCCCGCCGGACGGCGGCCGAGGCTGCGGGCTCGAAGACGGGCGGCCCGGAGCGGGACGGCTCGCGGATCTGCGGCTCACCCTCGGCGCCGGAGGCGGCCGACTCGGCGCGGACGATCCGGCGGGCCGCCGACGGCGCCCGCTCCAAGGTGGCGGGCTCGAAGGCCCGAAGGGCGGCCTCCACAGCGGCCAGGTCCGGAACGGCCCGGCAGCGCCCGCCCGCGGCGCGCCGACCGCCGGCACCGGCGGCTCGCCGGGACCGGTCTCACGGGACACGGCGGGACACGGTTCCGCCGTCCGGGTCCGGGCGGCCGCCGGGGCCGACGTCCGCCCGGCCGGCCGCCGTCACCCCGCGCGGGCGGCCGCACCGCCTCGGCGGGGTGACGGGGGCCGGCGCGGGTGACGCAGTGTCCGGCACCGGTCACAGGGCCGCGAAGTTCCTGCACTATGGGAGTGGACACCTTCGGCGTCAGCCGCCGCGGCCGGACCGGGAGTTGGCGAACCATGGCAGAGAGCACGCCGGTGTGCTGCCCGGCCTGCGGGCGGGAGCACCGCTACACCGCGCCGACGTTCCCGTGCGCGTGCGGCGCCCCGCTGACGCCGCCGGTACGGCGCGGCGGGCACCCCGTGCAGATCCGCCACCTGTCGTGGGAGGACTCCTGGGTACGGGTGCGCTGCCCGTCCTGCGGACGCCGCGACCACTGGCCGCAGCCGGAGTTCGACTGCTCCTGCGGCGCGCTGGTCCGGCTGCCGGTGGAGGCCGAGGCGGCTCCCGCGCCGTCCGGGGCGCCGCCGGGGCCCGGCCGGGTGCCGCGGCCGGACGGTCAGGTGCCGCCGCCGGCCGTACGGCCGCCCTTCCGGCCGGTCACCATCCGTACCGCGCGGGACGCGCTGACGGCCGCCGCGCAGTATCTGACGTGGCTGGGCTTCGCCGGGGTGCGGCCGGCCGGCGACCGCACCGCGAGCGGTGTCGACCTGCGCGCGGACGGGCTGGTGGCACAGGTCGATCCGACGACGCTGCCGACCGCGTCGCGCGAGGTGGAGTGCCTGTGGCTGAACTGCGCGAACGAGGAGGCCGACGGCGCGTTCTTCTCACTGGCCGGGTACGCGCAGGAGGCGCGGTTGCGGGCCGACCAGTTGGGCGTACCGCTGTTCGTCCTGGACCTCACCGGCACTCCGCAGCCGGTCAACGACGCGGCCGACACCCTGATCCGCTCGGGCCCGGCCGCGACCGGGTGACCGCGGCGACCGCCTGCGGGACGGCCGCCCTCCCGCCGGGGTCGTCGCGCCGGGGTCGTCCCGCCGGACCGGACGCCGCCCGACCGCGGGACCGGCCGCCGGCGGCTATCCGCGGCGGAAGCCGTCCCGCAGCTCCACCTTGCGGATCTTGCCGCTGACCGTCATCGGGAAGGCGTCGAGGACGCGCAGGTGGCGCGGGATCTTGAAGTGCGCCAGCCGGTCCGCGCAGAACTCGGCGACCTCGCTCAGGGTGGGCGGGTCGGCCGGGTCGCGCGGGATCACACAGGCGAGGATCTCCTCGCCGTAGCGCCCGTCCGGCACCCCGACCACCTGCACGTCGGAGATCTTGGGGTGGGTGTAGAGGAACTCCTCGATCTCCCGGGGGTAGATGTTCTCGCCGCCCCGGATGATCATGTCCTTGATCCGGCCGACGATGGCGAGGTAGCCGTCCTCCCGCATCACCGCCAGGTCCCCGGTGTGCATCCAGCGCCCGGCGTCCACCGCCTCGCTGGTGCGCTCCGGCTCGTCCCAGTAGCCGAGCATCACCGAGTAGCCGCGGGTGCACAGCTCACCGGTGGTGCCGCGCGGCACCGTCACACCGCTGACCGGGTCGATCACCTTGACCTCTATGTGCGGCAGCGCCCGGCCGACGGTGGCCGTCCGGTGCTCCAGGTCGTCGTCCATCCGGGTCTGGGTGGACACCGGGGAGGTCTCGGTCATCCCGTAGCAGATGGACACCTCGGCCATGTGCATCTCGGCCATCACCCGCTTCATCACCTCCACCGGGCACGGGGAGCCGGCCATGATGCCGGTGCGCAGCGAGGTCAGGTCGTAGTCGGCGAAGTCCGGCAGGCCCAGCTCGGCGATGAACATGGTGGGGACGCCGTACAGGGAGGTGCAGCGCTCCTGCTGGACCGCGCGCAGCGTCGCCGCCGGGTCGAAGCCGGGGGACGGGATGACGATGCAGGAGCCGTGCGAGGTGGCGCCGAGATTGCCCATGACCATGCCGAAGCAGTGGTAGAAGGGCACCGGCAGGCAGATCCGGTCCTGTTCGGTGTAGCCGACCGTACCGCCCACGAAGTAGCCGTTGTTGAGGATGTTGTGGTGCGAGAGGGTGGCGCCCTTGGGGAAGCCGGTGGTGCCCGAGGTGTACTGGATGTTGACCGGTTCGTCGCAGCTCAACGTGGCCTCGCAGGCGGCGAGGTGGTCCGCCGGCAGAGCGGCTCCGGCCGCGAGCAGGTCGTCCCAGGAGGAGTCGCCTATGTGGACGACCTCGCGTAACCGCGCGCAGTGCGGGCGGGCTTCGGCGGTCATCGCCCGGTAGTCGCTGCCGCGGTACTCGGTGGAGGCGACCAGCACCTCGATGCCGGCCTGGTTGAGCACGAACTCCACCTCGTGGACGCGGTAGGCCGGGTTGATGGTGACCATGATCGCGCCGAGCCGGGCGGTGGCGTACTGCACCATCACCCACTCGGGGGAGTTGAGCGCCCAGATGCCGACCCGGTCGCCCTTGCGCACACCGCGGCCGGCCAGTCCGAGGGCCACCTCGTCGATCGCGCGGCCGAACTCCGCGTAGCTCCAGCGCCTGCCGCTGGGCACGTCGACCAGGGCCTCCCGGTCGGGGTGGGCGGCGATCGCCCGGTCGAGGTTGCGGCCGATGGTGTCACCGAGCAAGGCGGTACCCCCTGTCCCGTGCGCGTACGACGGCGCGCTCCCGGAGGCGGGCGCCGACCGGGCGGGTCGGTAAGTCGGTGGGTGAACCCGTGCCGTCACCGGTAGTCCTCCTCATGGAACTCCCTGCTGCCGTCGTGCTCGGTCGCCTCGCGCAGTTCGATCCGGCGGATCTTGCCGGACACCGTCTTGGGCAGGTCGGCGAACTCCAGCCGCCGGATCCGCTTGTACGGGGCCAGTACCGATCCGGAGTGCGTGAAGATCGCCTTGGCCGTCTCGCCGTCCGGCGCCCAGCCGGCGGCCAGCACCACGTACGCCTTGGGCACCGACAGCCGCAGCTCGTCCGGGGCGGGCACGACCGCGGCCTCGGCGACCGCGTCGTGCTCCAGCAGCGCGCTCTCCAGCTCGAACGGCGAGATCTTGTAGTCCGAGGACTTGAAGACGTCGTCGGAGCGGCCGATGTACGTGATGTACCCGTCGGCGTCGCGGCGGCCGATGTCCCCGGTGCGGTAGTAGCCGCCGCCCATCGCCTCCTCGGTGAGCTCGGGCTCGCCGGCGTACCCGGTCATCAGGCCGACCGGCCGCTCGCCGAGGTCGAGGCAGATCTCGCCCTCGTCGGCGGGCACACCGGTCACCGGGTCGAGCAGGGTGACGGTGTAGCCGGGGGTGGGGCGGCCCATGGAGCCGGCCTTGACCAGCTGGCCGGGGGTGTTGGCGACCTGTACGGCGGTCTCGGTCTGTCCGAAGCCGTCCCGGATCAGGACCCCCCAGAGCCGTTTGACGTGCTCGATGACCTCGGGGTTGAGCGGTTCGCCGGCCGCCACGACCTCGCGCGGGGGCGTGCGCAGCCCGCTCAGGTCGGCCTGGATCAGCATCCGCCACACCGTCGGCGGGGCGCAGAAGCTGGTCACCCCGGCCCGCGCCATCTCCGCCAGCAGCCGGCCGGCGTCGAAGCGGCCGTAGTTGTGCACGAAGACCGTCGCCTCGGCGTTCCACGGCGCGAACAGGCTGGACCAGGCGTGCTTGGCCCAGCCGGGCGAGGAGATGTTGAGGTGCACGTCGCCGGGGCGCAGCCCGATCCAGTACATGGTGGCCAGGTGCCCGATCGGATACGAGATGTGGGTGTGCTCGACCAGCTTGGGCCGGGCGGTGGTGCCGGAGGTGAAGTACAGCATCAGGGTTTCATCCGAACGGGTGATTCCGTCGGGGGTGAAACCGGGTTCGGCGTCGTACGCGGCCTCGTAGGACAGCCAGCCGGGGGGCGCGCCGCCGACCGCGATCCGGGTGTAGCCGCCGGGCACCCCGGCGAACTTCGCGGCGTCCGCGGCCCGGACCACGACGTGCCGGACCGCGCCGCGTTCGACCCGGTCGGTCAGGTCGGCGGGGCCGAGCAGGGGGGTGGCGGGGATGACCACGCCGCGCAGCTTCGTCAGGGCGAGCGCGGTCTCCCACTGCTCGGCCTGGTTGCCGAGCATCAGCAGCACCCGGTCGCCGGCCCGTACGCCCTGCTCACGCAGCCAGTTGGCGACCCGGGAGGAGCGCTCGGCCATCTCGCGGAAGGAGATCCGGGTCTCGGTGCCGTCCTCCTCGACGATCCACAGCGCGGGGCGGTCGGCGGTGGCGGGGTCGGCGGCGATGACGTCGAACCAGTCGAGGGCCCAGTTGAAATGTTCGGGCCGGGGCCAGCGGAAGCCCTCCACCGCGGACGTATAGTCCTCACGGTGCCGCATCAGGAAGTCCCGGGCGGCCCGGAAAGCCCCGGTCTCCTCCGATGCCGCCATGTGCCCTCCTCATCGCGATGAACCCCCACGTAGCATCGTGGGGGAGTGACCTGGGTCTCACTACCCCCGGACGGGGGTGAGGGAGGGTGAGGGACGCCGAGGGAGGGTGTTCTGGTATGGACGCGCGTGGCGAGGCGATCGAGGTGCGTTCGGCGCTGCTGCGGATGCGCAGGTCGGGGCTGCTTCAGGTGGCGTTCGGCGGCCTGGTGGCGGGCGCCTCGGGCGCGGCGGGCGCGCCGGCCGGCGGGGGCACCCGGCGGTTCCGGATCACCGAGCTGACGGGCACGGCCACCGAGGAGCTGCGCGGCCTCGGCATCGTCACCGGGACCGGTCTCGGCGGCAAGACGCTGGCGACCGGGCGGCCGTACGCCGTCACCGACTACAGCTCCTCGCGCGCCATCAGCCACGAGTACGACGCCGCGGTCGCCGTCGAGGGCCTGCACTCGGTGCTGGCGGTGCCGGTGGTGGTGCACCGGCGGGTGCGCGGGGTGCTCTACGGGGCGCTGCGGCAGCCGTTCGCGCTCGGCGACCGGGCGCTGAACGTGGCACTGGACGCGGCCCGCGAGCTGGAGCAGTCGCTGGCGGTACGCGACGAGGCGCAGCGGCTGCTGTCCTTCGCGCAGGCCCCGCTGGCCGCGGACCCGCGGGCCTGGGAGGAGGTCCGCGCGGCGCACAGCGAGCTGCGGGCGCTGGCGGTCCGCATCCCCGACGCCAGGCTGCGGCAGGAGCTGCTGACCGCCTGCGCCCGGCTGGCCGCCGCGGGCGGGCCGGCCGCCGGCCGGGAGGCCGCCCCGGCGCCGGCCGGCCCGCCCGCGCAACTGACCCCAAGGGAGTTGGACGTGCTGTCCTCCGTCGCCTCCGGGGCCACCAACTCCGCGGCGGCGGCCCGACTGCGGCTGCGGCCGGAGACGGTGAAGAGCTACCTGCGGTCGGCGATGCGGAAGCTGGGGGCGCACACCCGGCTGGAAGCGGTGGTCGCGGCCCGGCGCGCGGGCCTGCTGCCCTGACCGTCCCCGGGCGTCGTCGTCGCGGCGCCCGCGGCCGTGGTGGGTGCCGCGCCCGGGGCCGCCCGATCACCGGTCCCGGCACAGCAGGCGACGGAGGCGTGGTCGCCGCGCCCGCCCGGGGACGGTCCCGGGCCGCGCCGCGCCCGCCCGGCGGCCCGGCGAAGACGCGGCGGATCCCCGCGAGGGTTGAGCGGGACGGGTGTGAGGAGAGGCACACCCCGACGCCCTGCGAAACGTTTGCGTTTCGATAAGAGCGCTCGTACGGTCGAGCAGGTACGAAACCGTTTCGTTCTTCCTGAGGTTCATCCGTCCCACACGGGAGTCACACTAATGTCGACTCATTCGACCGCCGGCACCTCGGTCGGCGACCCCGTCCCCCCGAAGACCGCGCAGGGCGAACCCACGGCCGACCGGACCGCGGCGGACCCGCCCGCCGAGCGGGCCAACCACCGCTGGTGGGTCCTGGCCGTCATCGCGCTCGCCCAGCTCATGGTGGTCCTCGACGCCACCGTGGTGAACATCGCGCTGCCCTCCGCCCAGCACACGCTCGGCTTCAGCGACGGCAACCGCCAGTGGATCGTCACCGCGTACTCCCTCGCCTTCGGCAGCCTGCTGCTGCTCGGCGGGCGGCTCGCGGACCTGATAGGCCGCAGGACCGTCTTCCTGGTCGGCGTCGTCGGCTTCGCCGGCGCCTCCGCGCTGGCCGGCGCGGCGCAGAACTTCGAGGTGCTGGTCTCCGGCCGCGCCCTCCAGGGCCTGTTCGGCGCGATGCTCGCCCCGGCCGCCCTGTCGCTGCTCAACACGACCTTCACCGACGCCAGGGAACGCGCCAAGGCGTTCGGCATCTACGGCGCCATCGCGGGCGCCGGCGGCGGCGTCGGGCTGCTGCTCGGCGGCGTGCTCACCGAGCACCTCAGCTGGCGCTGGACGCTGTACGTCAACCTGGTCTTCGCGGTGATCGCGTTCATCGGCGGTCTGGTCTTCCTGCGCAAGGGCGCGCCCGCCGAGCGGCCCCGGCTGGACCTGCCCGGCACGGTCCTGGTCACCATCGGCCTGTTCGGCCTGGTCTACGGCTTCTCCAACGCCGAGACCCACCACTGGGGTTCCCCTCTGACCTGGGGCTTCCTGCTCGGCGGCGGGATCCTGCTGGCCGCCTTCAGCTGGTGGCAGACCAGGGCGGAGCACCCGCTGCTGCCGCTGCGGGTGATCCTCGACCGGGACCGCGGCGCGTCCTTCGCGGTGCTGGCGATCTCCGGCGCGGGCATGTTCGGCGTCTTCCTCTTCCTGACCTACTACCTCCAGTCCTCGCTGCACTACACGCCGGTCAAGACCGGGCTGGCCTTCCTGCCGATGATCGGCATCCTGATGGTCGCCGCGCAGCTGGTCACCAACACGCTGCTGCCGCGGCTCGGCCCGCGCCCGATCGTGCCGCTGGGCATGGCGCTGGCGGGCGCCGGCATGGCCTGGCTGACCGCGCTCGACCTGGGCAGCGGCTATGCCGGGGACGTACTGCCGCCGCTGCTGGTCATCGGCTTCGGCCTGGGCATGGTGATGCCGGCCGCGATGAGCGTGGCCACCGCGGGGGTCGACGCCCGGGACGCGGGCGTGGCCTCGGCCGCGGTCAACACCATGCAGCAGGTGGGCGGTTCGATCGGCACCGCGCTGCTGAACACGCTGGCCGCGAGCGCCGCGACGAGCTACCTGGCCAGCCGCAGGCCCACCGCCTCGGCGCTCGCCCAGGCACAGCTGCACAGCTACTCGACGGCGTACTGGTGGTCGGCCGGCCTGTTCGCGGTCGGCGCGGTGCTGGCGCTGCTGCTCTTCCGCTCGGGCCGCCCCGCGCTGCCCGCCGAAGGGGCTCCGGCCGCGGTCCACATGTAGGTTCCCCGGCTCCCCGCGCCGCTTCCGAGCGGGGAACGGCCGGGGAAAGGGGGGCGACAGCCGGGAGATCGTGGGGACGGGACACCCGGCGACCACCGCCCCCCGCGCCGCCGCCCCGCCGGTGCACGACCCCCGTGTGCACCGGCGGGGCGGCCGTCTGCGCTCCCCGCTCGGCTGGCGTCTGCCCCGGATCCGGCGGAACGTGCACGGCGGTCCTGGCGGCGGTTTTGACGGAGGTCCTGACGGAGGAAGGCCGGGAGCGGCGCCCGAGCCGGCGTCCCGACAGGCCGAGGGGGCAGGCGCACGGGCCACCGGAGAGGGCGGCAGGGCGGCCCGCGGCGCAGGCGGCAGGCGGCAGGCGGCAGGCGGCAGGCGGCAGGCGGCAGGCGGCAGGCGGCAGGCGGCAGACCGTGACCGACGACCCGTGACCGACGACCCGATGATCGGCCCGGCGCGCGGGCGGCATTGAGGGTGACGGGCGAGCGGGCGCCACACGGGCCGGGGCGGCCGAGCCGGGGCCGGCGGTCGGCCGAACCCGCTCCGGCGGGAGGCATGCGGGTGCATTTGGCGGGCCCGCGCCGCCCGGTTCCGCGCCAGCGGGGGCCGGGCGCGACAGGCTGCTGGGACCCCGACCCCCATGGAAGGCCCGCCATGAAGCCGCTGCCCGCCGGCCCGCGCCCCCGCCACCGTCCCGCCCGCACCCGTACCGCCCGCACCCGTACCGGGCTGCGCGCGCTGGCCGGCGTCCCTGGCTGCCTGGCCCTCGCCTGCGGGCTGCTGCTGGGCAGCGCGGCCTCCTCCGCCGCCAAGGCGCCGCACGCGCACACCGTGCCGGTGCCGCCGGTGCCGCCGGTGCCGGCGGTGCCGGCGGAGCCCGGCAGCGGCGGGACCGCGGTACTGGCGGGCTCGGTGACCCCGTTCGCCACCGAGGTGGCCGCGGACCGGAACGGCGACTTCGTCCTCACCGTGGTGAACGCCGGCAGCACCACCGCGGGCGACGTCCGGGTGCTGCTGGACGACGAGGGGAACGGCAACGGCGTCGGCTCGGCCGACGGCCGCTGTCTGAGCCGGCAGGACGCCTCCTCCCCCGCGGACCTGTGGTGCGAACTCGGCGACCTGGCGCCGCGGCAGAGCGCCGCGGTGCAGGTGCACGCCTTCATGTCCCGCTGCGTCGGACCGCTGCCGCTGTTCCCGCTCGTCCGGGAGGACGCCGCCGCGTTCCGCTGGCAGGTCGGCCACACCGACGGCGGTCGCGCGACGACCGTGAACGGCCCCACCCCGCGCTGGAGTTGCCCAAACAGCCGACGCCTGGCGGACCTTGACACCGATCCGGCGGCCCGGCGACCCTGAACGCAGGACCCCGCACCGCCCGTGCACGACCGCCGACGCCCTCGGCCGCCGCACCGCGCGGCGGTCAACGGCGAACCGCCACAAACCGGTTGCCCAGCAGCATCACGGCACGGACCCGGTAGTCCACGAGAGGCCGTCATGTCGCCCGCCAGCACCGACGCAGCGCTCTTCGGCACCACCGCCTTCCCGATACCCGAGGACTGGGGCGTGCACCGGATGTCCGGCCTCGGCGGCAGGCTGGCGGTGGTCACCGGCGCCAACACCGGACTGGGGCTGGCGACCGCGCGGGAGCTGGCCAGGGCGGGCGCGGACGTGGTGCTCGCGGTGCGCAGCACCGGGCGGGGCGCCGCGGCTGCGGCCGAGATCCGGCGGGCGGCGCCGCGCGCCCGGGTGGACGTGCACCGGCTGGACCTCGCGGACCTGTCGTCCGTACGGGACTTCGCCGACCGCTTTCTGGACGAGTACCCGGCGCTGGACCTGCTGGTCAACAACGCGGGGGTGATGGCACCGGCCCGCCGGACCACCGCCGACGGCTTCGAGCTGCAGTTCGGCACGAACCACCTCGGGCACTTCGCGCTGACCGGGCGGCTGCTGCCGGCGCTGTCGGTCGCGAGCGCGGCCCGGGTGGTGACGGTGAGCAGCGGCCTGCACGCGCTGGGGCGGCTGGACTTCCGCGACCTGCAGTCGAAGCGGCACTACGGACTGCTGCGGGCGTACGCCAACTCCAAGCTGGCGAACCTGTTGTTCACCGCCGAGCTGGACCGCAGGGCGCGGGCGGCCGGCCTGGCGCTGCGCGGTTACGCGGCCCACCCAGGCTACGCGGCCACCTCGCTGCTGACCACCGGCCGGCCCGCGCTGCTGCGCGCCCTGCTGGCCCTGCCGAACGCCCTCCTCGCGGTCCGCCCGCTCACCGGCGCCCTCCCCATCCTGTGCGCCGCCACGCTGCCGGACCTGCCTGGCGGGGCCTTCCTCGGTCCGCGCGGCCCGGCCTCGCTGCGCGGGGCCCCCGCGCTGCTGCCGCCCGCGCCGCGTGCCCGCCACCGCCCGACGGCCACCCGGCTGTGGGAGGTCTCGCAGACCCTCACCGCGGTCCGCTACGCCTTCCCCTCCCCTGCCGCCATGAGCGACCGCCCGGCCCCGTAGCCGGCCGTACGTCCGCGGCGGGGCCGGGCGGCGCCGGGCACGCGGGAGCGCGGGGGCGCGGGCAGGCGGTAGCGCTTCCCGCGGCGGGTTTCCCGAATGTTTCCTTCCTTGTCATACCACCCGATCGGGAGACGGAAGCACGCTCCGCGGTCCGCCGCCGACCGCGCAGAACCGGGTGCCGGCACCCGCTCCCAGCAGCCCGGACGTCCTCACCGCGGGCACCGCCGGGGGCGGTGCCGCGAGGGCGCCGGGCGGCCCCGACACAGGTCCGGCCGCTGTCCACGGATCGGGCGCACCCGGTGCGGCGCCCCCCGGCCGGGTTACGGTTGGTGTATGCACGTGAGCCAGCATCAGCCGCCCCCCGGCGAGCCGACCGACGGCGAACGTCCCGTCGCCCGCACCACCGACGCGCGCTCCGGCCCGCCGCTTCCCGATCTGGAAGCGCCGACCGAGGACCCCGCCGACCGACCGCCCGCACCTGCCAGGCGGTCTCTTTATGTCCCCGTCAGGCGCGGCCCGGCCGGCGCGGTGGTGCGGCTGTGGCGCACCCCCTTCGGCAGCAGGACCGCCGTGGCCTTCACCAGCGACCAGCGGCTGCGGTCGGTGCTCGGCCCGACGCAGCCGTGGATCCGGCTGTCGGAGTCCGCGCTGCGCCGGATGGCCGAGCCGCTGGGCGCGGTCCATCTGACGGTGGATCCGGTGCTGACCGCCCGTCCGCCGGCCTCCTGGCCGGACGCCGCGGCGCAGGCCGGAGAGCCCGGCGCCCGGGTCGAACCGTCCACCCGCGCCCCGCACACGCAGCAGCCGGCGGGCACCGCCCCGTAGGTCCGGGACCGCCCCGCGGCACCGGCCGGTCCTGCTGCGGGGCCGGCCCGGCGTCCCTCGGGCTCAGTCGGCCGGCTGCACGTCCCCGACGGTCAGCGCCGGTACGCCGTCGCGGCCGGACAGGTCGCCCGGCGGGATGCCCGGGTGATGGCGGGCGCCGGTGAAGGGCGCGGCCGGGCCGGGTGCGCCGCCGCTGAGGGACAGCCGGGAGACGATCCGGTAGCGGTCGCCGCGGTAGACGGAGTGCACGTACTCGACCGGGCGGCCGGCGGCGTCCTTGGTGAGGCGTTCGAAGAGCAGTGCCGGGGAGAGCACCGGGACGCCGATCAGCCGGGCCTCCTCCTCGTTGGTGACGGTCGGTTCGATGGACTGGACGGCTTCGTGGACGCGGACGCCGTACCGGTCGCGCAGCACGTCGTAGAAGTCGCCGGACTCCATGTCGGCGGGGCCGAGCCCGGGGACGAGGGCGGCCGGGACGTGCAGGTGCTCGATGGCCATCGGCTCGCCGTCGACCAGCCGGAGCCGGGCGATGTAGACGATCCCGGCGGCCGGCGAGATGTGCAGCTTGCGGCCGACCCGGGCGCCGGCCTGGACGGTGGTGAACTCCAGGACCCGGCCGGCCCAGCTGCCGGACGCCTGCGGCAGCCGGTGCGCGCTGGCGTCGGGCACCAGCTCCTGGGTGATCTTGGCGCGGGCGACGAACATGCCGCGGCCGTGCTCGCGGACCAGCAGCCCGGTGGTGACCAGTTCGTCGACGGCGGAGCGCAGCGTGGGGCGGGACACGCCGAGCTGCTCGCACAGGGCGCGCTCGGAGGGGATCGGGTCGCCGGGCTCCCGGGACTCCACGAGCTCCATCAGGTGGTCGCGGACCCGTTCGCGTTTCAGTGCCGAGCGCGACGGTGCCCTGTCCATGACGTGTGCCCCCTCCAGCGGCTCCGCTGCCCAGTGCTGTCCAGTCAGGTTAGCCAACTGTTGACCAGCACGCCAGTACGGTCCGGCGGCCATGGCGGGCAGTACCCGCGAAGGGCCCCGGGACTGGACGTATACGACCGTGGGCTGCGGATCGCGCAACCCCTTGACGCCCTCACTGGTCTATGCCACCTTCTCCAACCAGTACCAGACCAGTTAGCGAAGTGGTAAGTTCCACCGGCCCGGCCGTCCTCGTGCGGCACCGCCGTCGGCACCGGCCGGGGCGCCACGGCGGCGCCGCCGGCACCGTTCACGCCGCCGGTACCGGCGGTCCACCCGCTGCCGCAGAACCGGGTCGCCTCCGCGACGACCGCCCGTGCCGTCGAAGGCCGACCACCCAGGACCCGCGCCCCCCGTCCGTCCCCTCCCCCGCCCGCCGCTCCCCGGCCTCCTGGAGACCACCGCCGTGATCATTCCGCGCCCCACCCGACTCGCCCGGACGCCCGGCTGGTTCACCTTCGACGAACACACCGCCGTACGGGCCGAGGGCAGCGCCTCGGCCGCGGCCCGGCTGCTGCGTACGCTGCTGGCGCCGGCCACCGGGCTGCCGCTGCGGCCGGCACCGGCCGGCGAGGTGGTGCTGGCCGTCGACCCGTGCGGCGACGGCCCGGGGCCCGGCGGACTCGGCGCCGAGGGATACGAGCTGACCGTCCGGCCGGACGGGCTGCTGCTGCGGGCCGCCCGGCCGGCGGGGCTGCTGCGCGGGGTGCAGACCATCCGCCAGCTCCTGCCCCCCGAGGCGCTGTCGGCGCGGCCGGCGGCCGGGGTGCCGTGGCGGGTGCCCTGCGTGCGGATCACCGACGTGCCGCGGTTCGGCTGGCGGGGCGTGCTGCTGGACGTCGCCCGGCGCTTCCAGCCGGTGTCGTTCCTGCGCCGGTTCGTGGACCTGCTGGCGCTGCACAAGCTGAACGTGCTGCATCTGCACCTCACCGACGACCAGGGGTGGCGGATGCCGGTGGCGGCGTATCCGCGGCTCACCGAGGTCGGCGGGGTACGGGCCCGGTCGATGCTGGGCCGCGCCGGCAGCGGCCGGTTCGACGACGAGCCGCACGCCGGCGCGTACACCGCCGCGGAACTGCGCTCGCTGGTCGCCTACGCGGCCGAGCGCGGGGTCACCGTCGTCCCGGAGATCGAGATGCCGGGGCACGCGCGGGCCGCGCTGGCGGCGTACCCGGAGCTGGGCAACGTCCCCGGACGGCGGCTGGAGGTGTGGACCGAGTGGGGGGTGAGCGAGAACGTCCTCGGCGTCCACGACGAGGTGCTGGACTTCTGCCGGACCGTGCTCGGCGAGGTGCTGGACGTCTTCCCCTCGCGGTACGTGCACGTCGGCGGGGACGAGTGCCCGGTCACCGAGTGGGAGTCCAGCGCGCGGGCCCGGTCCCGGGCGGCCGGGCTGGGGATCGCGCCGAAGGAGCTGCACGGCTGGTTCCTCGGCCGGATCGGCCGCTTCCTGCTGGACGCCGGGCGCACCCCGCTGTGCTGGGCGGAGGACTCCGGCGCGCTGCCGCCGGAGTTCGCCGTGATGCCGTGGCGGGACACCGAGCACGGCCTGTCCGCCGCGCGCCGGGGCCACCAGGTGGTCATGGCGCCCTACCGCTCCACGTACCTGGACTACCCGCAGTCCGACGCCCCGGGCGAACCGCTCGGCCAGGCCGGGGCGGTGGTCGACCTGCGGACCGTGCACGGCGGGGAGCCCGCGCCCGCGTCCTGGGAGCCGGCCGCGGCGGCCCAAGTGCTCGGCACGCAGGCGCAGCTGTGGAGCGAGTTCGTCCGCACCCCGGCGGACATCGAGTACCTGGCCTTCCCCAGGCTGTGCGCGCTCGCCGACCGGGCGTGGAACCCGGCGAGCGACTGGGCGGCCGACTTCCTTCCGGCGCTGGCACGCCACGAGGCCCGCCTCGTGGCACTGGGCGTCGGCCACCGGGCCGCCGGGCTCCCGGGCCCCGGCCCCCTTCCCCCGTCCCAGCTTTCACTGAAGTCCCCGTGAAACCCCCACTGTCGAAAGGGATCACCGTGTCAGGAAAGTTCCGGGTGTCCGCCAGGGTCCGTACCGCCGTAGCGGTGTGCACGGCCGCCGGTCTCGCCTGCGCCGCGCTCACCGCGCTGCCCGCGTCCGCCGCGCAGGACTCGCTCACCGCCCAGTACCGTACGAGCGCCTCCGGGGCCACCGCCGACCAGACGGAGCCGTGGCTGGAGCTCACCGACACCGGCAGCACCTCGGTGCCGCTCAGCCGGGTGACCGTGCGGTACTACTTCAAGTCCGACGGCCCGTCGATCACCTACCGCTTCGCCTGCTCCTGGGCGGTCAGGGGCTGCGCCAACGTCACCGGCACGTTCGGCACGCTCGCCAACCCCACCGCGACCGCGGACCGCTACCTGGAGATCGGCTTCACCGCGGGCGCCGGCTCGCTGGCGCCGGGGCAGAACACCGGCGACATGCAGCTGCGGTTCTACCGCGCCGACTGGCAGACCCTCACCCAGTCCGACGACTACTCCTTCAACGGCGCCCAGACCGCGTACGCCGACTGGTCGAAGGTGACCGTGCAGGACAACGGCGCGGTGATCTGGGGCACCGCGCCGGCCGGCAACGACCCGACGCCGCCCACCACACCCCCCACCACGCCGCCGACGACCCCGCCGACCGGTCCTGGCGGCGGCACCGTACCCACCGGGCCGACGCTGTTCGACGACTTCAGCTACACCGCGAGCTCCGACCCGGCGATCCAGCAGCACGGCTGGACCGTCAAGTCCGGCCAGGGCGGCCCGGGGGTGGCCGGCGCCACCTGGTCGCCGCAGGACGTCACCTTCGTCACCGACGGCTCGGACAAGGTGATGAACCTGAAGCTGACCACGGACGGCACCGCGGCCGGCACCCGGGAGACCGAGATCCAGACCACCGCGCAGAAGTTCAAGAACGGCACCTACGCGGCCCGGGTGAAGTTCAACGACACCCCGACCGGCGGGCCGGACGGCGACCACGTCGTCCAGACCTTCTTCAACTTCACCCCGCTGAACGCCCCGATGGACCCGAACTACAGCGAGCAGGACTTCGAGTACCTGCCCAACGGCGGCTGGGGCGAGACCCAGGACATCATGTACGAGACCTCCTGGGAGACGTACAACCCGGACCCGTGGAACGCCGTCAACACCCACGGCCAGCAGTACGGGAGCCTGGACGGCTGGCACGACCTCCAGATCACCGTCGACGGCACCGCCATCACCTACTCCGTCGACGGCCAAACCGTGGCGACCCACGGTGAGCCGTACCTGCCGGAGGTCGGCCAGTTCATCGACTTCAACCACTGGCTGATCGACCTGGCGGGCCAGACCGGCGGCACCGCGCGTTCGTACAACGAGCGGGTGGACTACGTGTACTTCCTCAAGGACCAGGTGCTGACCCCGGCGCAGGTCCAGTCCGCGGTGTCCGGGCTGCGCGCGGCCGGCACCGCCTTCAAGGACACCGTCCCGGCGAGCTGACCGCGCCCCGCGCCCGCCGCCCGCACCCGGTGCTCCCGGGTGCGGGCGGCGGTCTTTTCCGGTGCCGGACTTTTCTGTTATCCGCAGGTCATGGGACCGTCTCCTGTTCGAGGGCAGAGAAAGCGAACAAGAATGGGGCTGTGATGCGCGCAGGCGATCGGGTCGGGCCCGACCCCGGCATGGTGGTCGCGGCACGGGCGGGCGACCAGCGGGCACTGGATCTGCTCGTCGCGGAATGCCTGCCGCTGGTCTACAACATCGTGGGCCGTGCGCTGGACGGCCACGACGACGTCGACGACGTGGTGCAGGAGACACTGCTGCGGGTGGTGCGCGGGCTCGGCGAGCTGCGCGACCCGGCCGCGTTCCGGTCCTGGCTGGTGGCGATCGCGGTCCGGCAGGTCCGGGACCGCGAGCAGGCCCGCAAGGCGTCCTGGCACCAGCAGACCGCGCTGGACACCGCCGAGCTGCTACCCGACCCGGCCTCCGACTTCGCCTCGGTGACGATCCTGCGTCTCGGGCTGACCGACCAGCGCCGGGAGATCGCCGAGGCCACCCGCTGGCTCGACCCGGACGACCGTACGCTGCTGGCGCTGTGGTGGCTGGAGGAGACCGGCGACATCGGCCGCTCGGAGCTGGCCGGCGCGCTCGGCCTGAGCCGGCAGCACGCGGCGGTCAAGGTCCAGCGGATGAAGGAGCAGCTGGAGACCTCCAGGACCGTGGTGCGGGCCCTCGGCGCCGCCGAGGAGTGCCCCGACCTGCACCAGCTGGCCGGCGGCTGGGACGGCGTGCCCAGCCCGCTGTGGCGCAAGCGGTTCGCCCGGCACGTCCGCAACTGCCGGACCTGCGGCCGGGTCGGCGGGGTACTGCTGCCGGTGGACCGGCTGCTCAGCGGTCTGCCGCTGCTGCCGGTGCCGATCGGCACCCCGTTCGCCACCCCGCACCCGGGCCTCGTCCCGATGCCCGCGCACTCGCCCGCCTCCCCGGTACCACCCTCCCAGGCCGCTCCCCCAGCGGCCCCGCGCACCGCTCCGCACTCCCACCCCCCGGTGCGGAGCGGTGCGCGACGAGGGGCCCACGGCCTGCGAAGGGCCCGGCCGCGGTTGCTGCACGGCCCGCTCGCGGTGCCCGCGGCCGCCATGGGCGCCGTCGCGGCGGTCGCCGCCGGCGCCCTGCTGGCCGTCCACCTGTCGGCCGGCAGCCCGGCGCCCGCCGCGCACCAGGCGGCCGCCACCCGGCCGGCCGCGACGCTGCGGGCCGCCACCACGCCGCCGCCGGTGACGACGACGCCCGCGAAGTCGCCCGCACCGGCGAGGAAGCCGCCCGCCCGGAAGCCCACCCCGAAGGCCACCACCCACGCCCCGGCGAAACCCCCGGTGGCCCCGCCACCCGCGCCCCCGGTCAGCTCGGTCCGCAAGGGCGTCGGTGTGTGGTCCTTCAACGGGGTGAACACCGCGCTGGCCCGGTCCGGCGCGGGCTGGTACTACACCTGGTCGCCGACCCACAGCGGTATCAGCGGCCCCGGCTTCGTACCGATGATCTGGGGCGCGAACAGCGTCGACGCGAACTCGCTGGCGCAGGCGAAGGCGGCCGGCCCGTACCTGCTGGGCTTCAACGAGCCCGACATGGCGCAGCAGTCGAACATGACGGTGGACCAGGCGCTGTCGCTGTGGCCGAAGCTGATGGACACCGGCAAGGTGCTGGGCAGCCCGGCGGTGGCGTACGGCGGCGACACCGCGGGCGGCTGGCTGGACCGCTTCATGTCCGGCGCGCAGGCCAAGGGCTACCGGGTCGACTTCATCACCCTGCACTGGTACGGCGGCGACTTCACCACGGCGAACGCGGTGGCCCAGCTCAAGTCGTACCTCCAGGCGGTCTACAACCGGTACCACAGGCCGATCTGGCTGACCGAGTTCGCGCTGATCGACTTCTCCGACGGCACCCGCTTCCCGACCGACCAGCAGCAGGCCGCGTTCGTCACGTCGGCCGCGAAGATGCTGGACGGACTGTCGTACCTCCAGCGGTACGCCTGGTTCGGGCTGCCGGCCGACGACGGCGAGCCGAGCAGCGGGCTGTTCCGCAGCGGCCCGGCGGAGACGCCCGCGGGGCGGGCGTTCGAGGCGGCGGGCTAGCAGGGCGGGGGCAGCCGGGGGCATCTCCGCGGAGGCCCCCCGACCGGCCCTAGGCCGGGGGCTCGAAGCGGACGTCGTAGGCCGCCGCGGCCGGGTCGGCGGCGGCCAGCAGCCGGGCGCCCTCCTCGGCCAGGGTGTCGCGGTCCGCGGCGCGCAGCGCGGTGAAGGGGGTGACGGCGACGGCGGCCGCCACCCCCTTCGTGCGTTCGAAGCGCCAGGTGCCGCCGACGAAGCCGTCGATCAGGACGGTGCCGCGGACCAGGCCGTTGACGGTGATCACCCGGGTCTTGGGTACGTCGCCGAGGATGCGGGTGCGGTCGGCGTGCGACAGGAGGAGGTTGTCGAAGTCGGCGACGAACCGGGCGGGCGCCGGCAGCGCCGGGTCGGCCAGCGCCGCGTCCGGCAGGTCGTACAGGCGCCGCCCGTCCTCGCCGGTGTACGTGCGCAGGTCCATGCCGGCGAAGACGGGCCCCAGGCCGGTGAGCCCGCTCCACTTCTGCATGTCGGCGGGGGTGGCGGGACCGTACGCGGCCAGGTAGCGGCGGACCGTACCGGCCGGACCCGGGTCCCCGGCGAGCGGCCGGCCGACCCAGTCGTCGAGGAACGCGTACCGCAGGCCGCCGCCGGCCGCGCCCCACACCCCGCGCGGCGGCAGCTGCACCAGCGGCGCCACCGTCCGGAGCGCGCCGACGAGGGACTCCGGGTCGGCGGCGGGAAAGCGCTCACCCAGCACCGCCTTCAGCTCGGCGGGCCCGAGCGGCCGTTCGCGCAGCGCCCGGCGGCCGAGCGCGACCAGCGCGGACATGTCCACGCCGGTGGTCCCCGCCGCCCACGGCGAGGAGCGCCAATCCCGTTCGAACTTCGGCCGCAGCCAGCTCCGCAGCCGCAGCGCGTCCGCCGCCGTCACCAGGTGCACGGTGTTCCGCATCAGCCCCAGCCGGACCACCCGCCGCTCGGTCAGCAGCCGCCCGAGCCGCTCGAACGTGAAGCCGCGCAGCCGGCCCCACAGCCCGGGGTACGGCGAGCCGGGCACCTGCGACTGGAGCCCCAGCAGGTGGCTGACCGCCTCCTCGATCCCCATATCGGCCCGCTCCAAAAGGAGTTGGCGGTCCAACAGGGTCCGGTTGAGGGTGCGGCGGTTTACGGTGGCGGGCATGGGCCCACGGTAGGGGCCACCACCGACAGTCCCGGTCCGCGGCGGCGTGGACGGCCCTGACGGCCCGCCGCGGGCCCGCCGGTCACACCGCCGGGACACCTGCCCGGGGGGAGGCCGGCGGCGGGTCGTGGTGGATGGGGGTGGCCGCGCCGGTCAGCGGGAGGCCGGTGCCGCCGCCGCGGGCGGCGACGATCTCGGCGGCGATGGACAGCGCGGTCTCCTCGGGGGTGCGGGCGCCGAGGTCGAGGCCGATCGGGGACCGCAGCCGGGCCAGGTCGGACGCGGCCAGGCCGGCCTCGCGCAGCCGGTCCAGCCGCTGGACGTGGGTGCGGCGCGAGCCCATGGCGCCGACGTAGGCGACCGGAAGGCGCAGCGCCCGCTCCAGCAGCGGCACGTCGAACCTGGGGTCGTGGGTGAGCACGCAGACCACCGTGCGCGGGTCGATCCGGCCGGCGCGGGCCTCGGCGCCGAGGTAGCGGTGCGGCCAGTCCACGACCACCTCGTCGGCCTCGGGGAAGCGCCGCCCGGTGGCGAACACCGGCCGCGCGTCGCAGACGGTGACCCGGTAGCCGAGAAACGTCCCGACGCGTGCCAGGGCGGCGGCGAAGTCGATCGCGCCGAACACCAGCATCCGGGGCGGCGGCACGCTCGACTCGACCAGCAGGGTGACCGGTACCCCGCAGCGGCCGCCGTCCGCGCCGATCCGGACGGGACCGGTGCGGCCGGCCGCGAGCATCGCCCGTGCCTCGCCGGCACCGGTGCGGTCCAGGAGCGGGTCGCCGAGCGAGCCCTCGGGACGGCCCTGCCGCCGTACCAGCAGGGCCCGGCCGAGCAGCCGCGCCGGGCCCGCCGCGATCCGGGCCACCGCGGCCGGTTCGCGGAAGGCGGCGGCGGCCAGCGCCCCGGCCAGTTCGGGGCGGGCGGCGGGATCGATCCGCTGGACCAGGACGTCGATCTCGCCGCCGCAGGACAGGCCGACCGCGAAGGCGTCGTCGTCGGAGTAGCCGAAGCGCTCCAGCAGCGTGCCGGGGGCGTCCCCGGCCAGGACCTCGCGGCACAGCTCGTAGACGGCGCCCTCGACGCAGCCGCCGGACACGCTGCCGACCGCGGTCCCCTCGCCGTCCACCGCGAGGGCGGCGCCAGGCTGCCGCGGGGCGCTGCCGCCGGTGGCGGCTACGGTCGCGACCGCGAACGGCCGGCCGTCCGCGCACCAGCGGTGCAGCTCGTCGGCGATGTCCAGCACGGTGGCTCAACTCCCTCTGCTGACCGGCTGACCGGCTACCTCGCCGCCCGGCCACCTCACCGCCCGGCCACCTCACCGACGGGCTGCCGGGCCGCCCCGTCGCCCGGCGGTCCTTCGCGACGCGGCCGGCGCGGACCGCGACCGGGATCCGCGGGGGCCGCCGGGCTCGCGGTACGGGCCCGGCGGACGCCTTCCGGCCGGGCGGCGCACACGGCGTACGGCCATTACACGGCAGTCGGCGCCCCCGGCCGCAGTCACCGAAAACCCGAAGCGCGCCGCTGGCCGGCGGGCGGGTCTTGTAGATTCCTCCGAAAGGACCCGTTCGGAAACCTCGCGGCATCCGACCGGCAATACCGATGGAACGACTGCCCGGTCACGCTGGGATGCTCACGATGTGATCACGCCCACGGACTGCTCACGACAAGGCGGCGACGATGCGGCTGCGCACACTGCTGGAGATCGACGGCCTCGGCCTGCGGCTGCTGGGCGGCGAGGAGGAGCTGGACCGCGCGGTGCGCGGCGTCATGACGACGGACCTGCGGGATCCCAGCCGCTACCTGGCCGGCGGCGAGCTGGTGCTCACCGGGCTCGCCTGGTGGCACGGACCTGCCGACTCCGAGCCCTTCGTACGGATCCTGGCCGCCGCCGGGGTGGCCGCCCTCGCGGCCGGCGAGGCGGGCCTGCACCGCGTTCCCGCGGACCTGGTGGCGGCCTGTGCCCGCAGCGGGCTGCCGCTGTTCGCGGTGGACGAGCGGGTGTCCTTCGCCAGCATCACCGAGTACGTGGTGCGGCAGGTCTCCGGCGAGCGGGCCGGGGACCTGGCGGCGGTCGTCGACCGGCACCGGCGGCTGATGTCGCCGGGCCCGGCCGGCGGCGGCCCGGACGCGGTGCTGGACCTGCTCGGCAGCGATCTGGACCTGCGGGCCTGGGTGCTGTCGGCCACCGGGCGGGTGATCGGCGGCTCGGACCACCCGCTGCCGGCCGCGCTGCGCGCGGAGCTGGCCGGCGCCCAGCAGGCCGCGGCCCGGACCGGCCGCCCGGCGCCGCACCGGGTGTCCGCGCCGGGCGGCCGT
The DNA here is from genome assembly GCF_031844685.1 of Streptomyces sp. ITFR-21. Classification (NCBI taxonomy): domain Bacteria; kingdom Bacillati; phylum Actinomycetota; class Actinomycetes; order Kitasatosporales; family Streptomycetaceae; genus Actinacidiphila; species Actinacidiphila sp. ITFR-21. Next base: position 5,686,501 of record NZ_CP134605.1, on the reverse strand, counting down.
ACGTACTCGCTCTTCCCGGTCCGGGCGGGCGCCGGGACCGGGGACGTACGGGCCGGGGTGCTGTCGGACTGGTTCCTGGCGGTGGCCGCGGACGCGGGCGACTGGCCGGCCGAGCGGCTCGACCTGCTGCGCGGGGTGACGCAGCTGGTCGCGGTCGAGCGGGACCGGCGCGACGCGGCCCGCGCGGTACGGCGGCGGCTGGCCGCGGAGGTCTTCGAGCTGGTACGCGGCGGGGCGCCGCCGGCCGAGGTCGGGGCGCGGCTGCGGGCGGCGGCCCCGGTGCTGGTGCCGGGCGCGGGCGGGGTCCCGTCCTGGCAGATCGTGGTGGCCCGGGTGGACTGGGCGGGCGGCGGGGTGCCGTCGGGGCCGGTGGCGCAGGCCCTGCTGGAGGAGGCGCTGGCCGATCCCTCCGCGACGGGCCCGGACGCCGCCGACCGGCTCGCGGTCGCCTACGCGGACGACGAGGCGATGGCGCTGGTACCGCTGCCGCCGCGGGCGGCCGGGGAGACGGCGGGCACGGCGGGCACGGCTGCGGCCGGCACGGGTGGCGCGGCGGGTACGGTGGCCGACGCGGCGGGGGAGGTCGGCGGGGCGGCGCCGCTGGCCGCCGAACGGCTGCTGGAGGTGCTGCGCGGGCCGATGTCGCGGGGGCTGGGCGAGGACGGCCGGCTGACCGTCGGCGTCAGCGCGGCAGTGCACTCGCCGGAGGGGCTGCGCGGCGCGCTGGAGGAGGCCCGGCACGCCCGGCGGGTGGCGGCGGCCCGGCCCGGACGCGTGTGCGCCGCCGGGCACGAGGAGCTGGCCTCGCACGTCCTGCTGCTGCCGTTCGTACCGGACGACGTGCGCCGTGCCTTCACCGCCCGGCTGCTGGACCCGCTGCGGGCGTACGACCGGCGGCACCGGGCCGAGCTGATCCCGACACTGGAGGCGTTCTTGGACTGCGACGGTTCGTGGACGCGGTGTGCGACGCGGCTGCATCTGCACGTCAACACGCTGCGGTACCGGATCGGGCGGATCGAGCAGTTGACCGGGCGGGATCTGGCGCGGCTGGAGGACAAGCTGGATTTCTTCCTGGCGCTGCGGATGAGCTGAGGCGAGGGGGCCGGGTGCCGGGGGCGCGGGGCGTTCGGGGCGGGGGCGCGGCGCGCCTGCGGGGTCCGGTGATCGGCGGGTCCGGACACGGGGCATTAGTGATCCCGTTCACAAGAAGTGATCTCCGACCCCTTGGCGCGGGCCCCCTCCCCGTGCTGGACTTCCGCCACTGGCTGTCAACTGGCGGACATCTCCGGGACAACTGCACAGTCGACCGCCTGCACCAACGCACAAGTGCAACACCCACAGGGGTATGTGCTCACTCACACTGGCTCGACGACGCGCTTGGGGGAGAGGCTGTGGCGGACACCGCCCTGTCGGAATCTGTGGTCGGGGTACCGGACGTGTGGCGGCTGCGGGCGCGCGGCTGCTGGTCGGAGGCGGCGGCGCTGCTCGCCCCCTACTGCGCCGACGACGCGCGGGCGGCGCTGAGCAGGGCGGAACTGCTGGTCGAGGGGTGCTTCTACCAGCTCGAAGGGTGGGCCGAGGCGGAGGACGCGCTGCGGCTCGCGGAGGCGCTGGCCGGCACGGACGAGGAGCGGGGGGCGGCGGCCTCGGAGCGGGGGTATCTCGCCTACGGGGCGACGCTCTTTTCGGTTCGGGACCGGGCGGACGAGGCGCGGTCCGCTTTCGGGCGCAGCGCGGCGCTGCTCTCGCCGGGGTCGCCCGGCCGGCCGCTGCTGGACTTCCGGCGGGGGCTGGTCGCCGAGAACATCGCCGTCAACCCGGCTGCCGCGCGGGCCGCCTTCCGCCGGGCGCACGCGGGCGCGGTGGCCCACGGCGACACCTTCCTGACCTCGTTCACGTGGCGCCACCTGGCGGGTCTCGCCGCGGCCGACGGCGACCTCGCCGAGGCGCGGCACGGCTTCGCCGAGTCGCTGCGGATCCGCGTCGCCCTCGGCCACCTCGTCGGCACCGCCCCCGCCCTCCTCTCCCTCGCCGACCTCGAGCCGGAGGACACCGCCGACCGCCTCCACGCCGAAGCCGCCCGCCTCTACGAACTCCTGGGCGGCGTCCCCGCCTGGCTCGCCCCGGCCTTCACCGCGTAGCGGCCCCTCCGGAAGACCCGGGGCGGTCCGCAGGCCCCCGCGCGGGCCCGGGACCACCGGGCATTCCCGGGCCCACCCGCACGGAGACAGGAGACGTTTACGCGCTCGGGGGCGCCCCCGGAGGAGCCGCCCGCGCGGGGCACGGGGTGTCCCGTGGGCGGTGCGGGCCTGTCGTGGCGATCCGCGCGGCATTCCGGGTCCCGGCACGCGCGCCCACCGCTTTCCCGCCGGGCGGCGGCGCACCACGCCGCCTTTCTCCTCCGCCGCGCAGCCGCAACCGCACCGGACCCCGCCCCGCCCCGCCACCCGGGCAGATCCGAACGGCAGGCCCTAACCCCGGGTGGAGCCGGAGAAGTGTTCGCGGGCCAGGGACTCGACCGTGCGGACGTCGCCGGCGATCAGGGCTTCGAGCAGGACGCTGTGCTCGGTGGCGTCGGCGAGGAGGGCGGCGGGGCGGGCGGGGGGCGGGGATGCGCCGCGGGGGGCGGACAGCGGCCACTGGGCGCGGCGGTGGAGCTCGTCGGCGACGGCGACCAGCTGGAGGTTGCCGGAGAACTCCAGCAGCGCGCGGTGGAAGGCCCGGTCGGACTCGGCGTACGCGGCCCTGTCGCCGCGCGCCGCCGCCGTCACCGTGGCCGCGGCGAGCGGCCTCAGGGCCTCCCATCGGCCGGGCGGCACGCTGCGCGCGAGCGCCAGCACCACCGGCACCTCCAGCAGCGCCCGCACCTCCGCCAGCTCCTCGAGGTCCCGCGCGCTGCGCTCGGCGATCCGGAACCCCCGGTTGGGCAGCACCTCCACGGCCCCCTCCCGCGCCAGCAGCTGCATCGCCTCCCGCACCGGTGTGGCCGACACCCCGAAGCGGGCGGCGAGCGCGGGCGCGGAGTGCACAGATCCCGGCGTCAGCGCGCCGCCGACGATCTCCTGGCGCAGTGCCCCGAGGACCTGGTCGCGTACCGAGAGCCGCTCGGGCGGCCGTCGCGGCGACGGCCCGGCTCCGCGCTCGCGCGGGTCCGGCCACGGCCGGGTAGGCCCCGGCGGCACGGTGGCCGGGTCCGCCCCGGGTCCGCGCGCGTCCGGTACCCGGGCACGAGCGGCTGGCTCCACCGGATCCCGTCCCCTCGCCGTCGTCCACCGCGCCGGCCCCCGGCCGGGGCGGCGCGCTGCCGCCAGGTTAGTCCCCCGCGTCCCCGGGGCCGCGGCCGTACCGCACCCCCCGCGGCGGCGCCGGCCCCCCTGCGGCCACCCGCCGTCCGTGCGCGGCCGCAGCGTCGTCCGGCCGGTCCGACCCCGCCGATCCCACCACGCCGCGCATCCACCGGCGCCGATCGGATAACGTCACCCAGTCACGTACCGCCGCCGCAAAGGAGCGTCGGACCAAAAGTCCGCCAACTCACCACTTCTTCCGTCCCATCAACCCCTCCGCCCCCTGTCCGGGCTGTTCACCGGCCGGTTGTTCGGACCGGATCGGCCGCCGGGCGCATGCCGCATGACCGCTCACGCTACGATTCCGGTCAACTCAGCCGTCGTGGCACGAGAGTTCGAGTACCGGTACCGTACGCGTGCTCTTGCGTCATAACGTCTGCACGTATCCGCGCTCTTCGCAACGATGTCGGTCGTGAGCCGTCCCGCGGCCCGAGCGCGACGGAAGCGACACGAGGATTCGCACATGAGACTTTCCGACATTTCGCTGAACTGGACGATCTCGGGCGCCGTCGGCCTGGTCGTTCTGGCTGCCTGCGTCGTCGTGGTCCGCAACCGCCGCGCGTCCGGCGCGGATGCACAGGCGGACTCCTGGGAGCGCAGCGAGGAACGGCGGCGGCGCAAGGAGGCCGTCTACGGCAGCGCCTCCTACGTGCTGCTGTTCTGCTGCGCCGCGGTCGCCGCCGCGCTCTCCTTCCACGGCCTGGTGGGCTTCGGCCAGCAGAACCTGGGACTGACCAACGGCTGGGAGTACCTCGTACCGTTCGGCCTGGACGGCGCCGCCATGTTCTGCTCGGTGCTGGCGGTCCGCGAGGCCAGCCACGGCGACGCGGCGCTCGGCTCGCGCATGCTGGTCTGGCTGTTCGCCGGCGCCGCCGCCTGGTTCAACTGGGTGCACGCGCCGCGCGGCATAGAGCACGCCGGTGCCCCGCAGTTCTTCGCGGGCATGTCGCTGTCCGCCGCGGTGCTCTTCGACCGGGCGCTGAAGCAGACCCGCCGGGCCGCGCTGCGCGAGCAGGGCCTGGTGCCGCGTCCGCTGCCGCAGATCCGGATGGTCCGCTGGCTGCGCGCGCCGCGTGAGACGTACGGCGCCTGGTCGTTGATGCTGCTGGAGAACGTGCGGTCGCTGGACGAGGCGGTCGAAGAGGTCCGCGAGGACAAGCGGCAGCGCGAGCAGAGCGCGATGCGGCGCCGGGACCACGACCGCCTGGAGCGGGCCCGCATCAAGGCGTTCAACCGGCAGCACCGGCCCTGGCCCCGCGGTGGCCGCGGCGGCCGTCAGGTGGAGCTGCCCGCGGCCAGCGCCGCCGGCGGCCAGCCCGCATCGGAGCCTGCCATAGGAGTTTCCACCGAACTCCCGGCCGGCGAGCTGCCGGTACGCGCCAGGCCCGCCCTCCAGCCGGTCCGCGAGGACGCGGAGGCGACCGGGTCCGCGACTGCCGAAGCCCCCTACACCGTCGATCTGACGGCAGAGGACGACACGCTGACACTGCCCCGGCTGGACTCGCTGGAGCGCAAACTCCAGGACCTGGAGCGTCAGTTCGGCTGAGTTCGGGGAAGTCGGCGAGCTGCCGCGCCTGAACCGGCGCGGATGCAGCACGGACGGCGTGACCGCGGGCGGGAGGGAGGGCCTCCCCCGGGGGTCACGCCGTTCCCGTGTCCGCTCCCCCGGCGCCGGTCATGCCGCCGTCGCGCGGGCGTCGAGTTCGAACCACACCACCTTGCCGCTGCCCTGCGCCTGCGCGCCCCAGGAGTCGGCGAGCGCCTCGACCAGGATCAACCCGCGCCCGGAGGTGCCGTGTTCGCCGCTGGCGACGGCCCGTTCGACCGCGCCGGGCGCGGGCGTCCGCGGCCGCCTGGCGACGGAGTCCCGTACCTCCACCCGCAGCCGGTGTCCGGGCGCGGGCGTCAGGATGGCCGTCAGCACGGCCCCGCCGCCGGTGTGCTGGAGCGCGTTGGTGAGGAGCTCGGTGGCGAGCAGCTCCACCGTGTCCGACAGTGCCGGTACGCCCCAGCGCCGCAAGTGGTCGCGCAGCAGTCCGCGGGTCTCGGACACGGCGGGAAGGTCGGCCCGTCCCACCGCGTACCGCAGTCTGTGCCCCGTGATGTCCGTGTGCTTCCCCCGATCGAATCCGGTCCGCATCCCCTGGTATTAGGCATGCCCCACCTCCGCGGGGTCCAGTCATGGGGCTGGTGACTCTCTGGCTGGTTCGGACCAATTCCCTGGCGGATCCCTCGATACGTCCGATGTATTGAGACCGAAACACTGCCGGAACGCTTGACATGCCCCCACCCGGCCACCCCTGTGTGGCGCACTCATCCCACGTGTTTCCCACATGTTGCGTCGCCTGTGTCGTATGTCCCGTTGCCTCGGGAGGGGCGTGTACTCACAGCATCGTCCGTTCGGACGCCACCGAACGGTCCGACCACCCGCCATCGTCGCCGCCGCACTGCTCGCGGCCGGCCTGCTGGTGCCCGTCGTGTCCCGGTCCGCTTCGGCGGCCACCCCCACCACGGCATGGCAGAGCGGCGGTTTCCATGTCGACACCCCCGATGTGATCCGCCGCTCCGACATCGTGCTCGGCAGGCCGAACCCGGCCGCCGCCCAGTCGCTGCCGCTGGGCAACGGCTCGCTGGGCGTGGCCGCCTGGGCCGCGGGCGGGTTCACCGCCCAGCTCAACCGGGCCGACACACTGCCCGGCCGGCTGTCGCCGGGCCAGGTGCAGATCCCGGGCCTGTCCACGCTCACCGGCGCCGCCGACTTCAAGGGCTACCTCGACCTCTACACCGGAGTGCTCAACGAGTCCGGCGGCGGCATGACGCTCAAGGCGTGGGTGTCGGCCACCAAGGACGAGCTGATCGTCGACGTCACCGGCGCCAACCCCAGCGCCCAGCAGACCGCCACCGTCAGCCTGTGGTCCGGCCGCAGTCCGCAGGCCGCCGTCTCCGGTGCCACCGGCACCCTCGCCGAGACCTGGGTGGACGACTCCGAGGCCGGCCACTCCGGCCGCACCTTCTGCTCGCTGGCCGCGATCACCGCCGGCGGTCGCAGCGTGACCTCCGCGGTGGTCAACTCCACCCAGGTGGGACCACGTTCACACCAGACACCGACGGCTCGTACCGGGTGATCGTGGGCGCGCCCACCTGGACCGGCGGCAACGCGGCCACCACCGCGTCGAACCTGCTCGGCTCCGACCCCACCGACGCCGAGTCCTCGCTGCTGTCCTCGCAGCAGTCGTGGTGGGCCGACTACCGGGCCAACACCGGCACGCTGGAGGCCACCTCGTCCGACGGCGAGGCGCAGTACACGGAGTCGCTGCGCGCCGTCTACCTGTTCATGGAGGCCGCCTCGATGCGCGGCACCGTCCCGGGCAGCCAGGCCGGCGTCGCCGGCATGTTCAACTTCGGCCAGGACCACCAGAACCGGACACCCTCGGCGACCTGGCTGTGGAACCTGCGCACCCAGATCTCGGCCAACATGAGCAGCGGCGACTTCGCGCTGAACATCCCGATCTTCAACCTGTACCAGAACAACCTCGCCGCCATCGAGACCTGGACCAGACAGCAGATGGGCGGTTTGCCGGGGGCCTGCGTCCCGGAGGTGATGCGCTTCAACGGCAACGGCAACGGCAACGGCGGCGACCCCGGCGCGGGCGCCAACGCCGCCTGCAGCCAGCCGGGCAGCCCCAACTGGAACGCCCTGGACATCACCTCCGGCGCCGAGATCAGCCTGTACGTCTGGCAGCAGTACAGGACACCGGGGACATCGACTTCCTGCGGGCGTACTGCCCGTTGATGAAGGACTCGGCGACCTTCCTGCTCGCCTACCAGAAGGCCGGCTCGGACGGGAAGCTGCACGCGGTCGCCAACGCGCACGAGACGCAGTGGGCGGTGCAGGACCCGACCACCGACCTGGCGGCGGACTCCGCGCTCTTCCCTGTCGTCATCCAGGCGGCCCAACCGCTGGGCACCGACAGCGCGTTCGTCGGCCAGCTGAACACCGCGATCGGCCAGATCCCGCCGTGGGCGCGGACCGACTACGGCCGCACCCAGGTGCTGGCGCCGTCCGCGGACGCGTCGAACAACGACATCATCGCGTACTCGTACCAGCCCACCGCGCAGATCCGGAACAGCGAGAACCTCGACCTCGAACCGGTCTGGCCGTACAACCTGATCACCGACGACCCGGGCGCGCTGCACGACCTGGCGGTGCGCACGTACAACCACCGGGCGGTGACCGGCGGCAACGACTGGAGCATGGACGCCATCGACGCGGCCCGGCTCGGGCTGTCCGGCGAGGTCGCGGCCAGGCTGCCGTCCATCACGCAGGGACACCAGGTGTACATCAACGGCCTGGCGGACCTCGGGAACACGGTCGGCACCGAGGCGTACATCGAGCAGGCGTCCGGTGTCGCCACCGCGCTGAACGAGGCGCTGGTGCAGGACTACGACGGGCTGCTGCGGATCGCCCCGGCCTGGCCGGCCGGCTGGGACGCCAGCGGCACGGTGTCGGTCCAGGGCAACACCAAGGTCGACGTGCAGGTCCAGGGCGGCACCCCGGTGACCATGGCCATCCAGGCCGGCTCCTCGCAGACCATGCGGGTCCGCAACCCCTGGCCCGGCCGGTCGGTCGAGGTGGTGGGCGGCCCCAGCAACGCGGTCGTGGTCGCGCCGACCACCGCCGCACCCTGAACGTGCCGGTCTCATCCGGCCAGTCCTACCTGGTGGAACGGACCTCGAACCTGACCACCTCGCTGCCCTACGCGCAGGTCACCGGCACCCCGGCGACCGCCGCCAAGCACCTGGGCAACGTACAGATCGGGCTCGACGGCGGCAGCACCCAGCCGGCCGGCGGCAGCCCCGTGATCTCACCGCGGGCGCACGCCAACGGCCAGTACGTGACCGCCGACAACGCGGGCGCCTCGCCGCTGATCGCCAACCGCACCGCGATCGGGCCGTGGGAGGAGTCCGACCTGATCAACGACTGAGGCCGGGCCGCCCGCGCGGCCTTCCCCGGTCCGTACGGCGAACGTGCCGCCCCGTCGGCGACAGGACGGGCGCGGCACGTCCTTGTCCGCGCCCGCCCCGCGCCCCCGCCCCCGCGCGGCCGGCCCGCCGGCTCAGGGACGCGGCACGTTGCGGAGGTTGGACCGGGCCAGCTGCACCATCGTGCCGACACCGCCGTCCAGCACCATCTTGCCCATCGACAGCGCGAAGCCGCCGATCTGCTCGCCGGTGATCTTCGGCGGGATGGACAGCGCGTGCGGGTCGGTCACCACGTCCACCAGCGCCGGCCCCTTGTGCCGGAGGGCGTCCCGCAGGGCACCGCGCAGCTCCTTCGGCTTCTCCACCCGCACCCCGTACGCGCCCGCCGCGCGCGCGATGGCGGCGAAGTCCGGGTTGCGGTTGGTGGTGCCGTAGGCCGGCAGCCCCTCGACCATCATCTCCAACTCCACCATGCCCAGCGAAGAGTTGTCGAACAGCACCACCTTGACCGGCAGTTCGTACTGCACCAGGGTCAGGAAGTCGCCCATCAGCATGGTGAAGCCGCCGTCGCCGGACATCGACACCACTTGGCGCCGCCGGTCCAGGAACTGCGCCCCGATCGCCTGCGGCAGCGCGTTCGCCATCGAGCCGTGCGAGAACGAACCGATCACCCGCCGCTTGCCGTTGGGCGTCAGATAACGGGCCGCCCACACGTTGCACATGCCGGTGTCGACGGTGAACACCGCGTCGTCCGCGGCCTCCTCGTCCAGCACCGAGGCCACGTACTCCGGGTGGATCGGCAGATGCCTGTCCACCTTGCGGGTGTACGCCTTCACCACGCCTTCCAGGGCCTCGCTGTGCTTCTTCAGCATCCGGTCCAGGAACCGCCGGTCGGACTTGGCCCGCACCTTCGGGGTCAGACAGCGCAGCGTCTCCCGCACGTCGCCCCACACCGCCAGGTCCAGCTTGGAGCGGCGGCCGAGGTGTTCGGGCCGCACGTCGACCTGGACGATCGTCACGTCGTCGGGCAGGAAGGCGTTGTACGGGAAGTCGGTGCCCAGCAGGATCAGCAGGTCGCACTCGTGCATGGCCTCGTAGGCGGCGCCGTAGCCGAGCAGTCCGCTCATGCCGACGTCGTAGGGGTTGTCGAACTGGATCCACTCCTTGCCGCGCAGCGCGTGCCCCACCGGGGACTTGACGCGTTCGGCGAAGGCCATCACCTCGTCGTGCGCCCCTGCCGTGCCACTGCCGCAGAACAGCGCGACCCGGGAGGCGGCGTCCACCAGCCGGGCCAGTTCGTCGATCTCCGTGTCGCCGGGCCGGACACTCGGGCGCCGGGTGACCAGGGCGTGCTCGACACTGCGCTGCGGCGCCTCGTGGGCGGCGATGTCGCCGGGCAGGCTGATCACCGACACACCGCCGCGCCCGACCGCGTGCTGGATCGCGGTCTGCAGCACCCGGGGCATCTGCCGGGCGTTGGAGATCAGCTCACTGTAGTGGCTGCACTCCTGGAACAGCCGGTCCGGATGCGTCTCCTGGAAGTACGTCGTGCCGATCTCGCTGCTGGGGATGTGCGAGGCGAGTGCCAGCACCGGCGCCATCGACCGGTGCGCGTCGTACAGGCCGTTGATCAGGTGCAGGTTGCCGGGCCCGCAGGAGCCGGCGCAGGCCGCCAGCCGCCCGGTCAGCTGCGCCTCGGCACCGGCCGCGAAGGCGGCGGTCTCCTCGTGCCGCACGTGGACCCATGCGATGGAACGGTTGCGGCGTACCGCGTCCACCACGGGGTTCAGGCTGTCGCCCACCACCCCGTACAGGCGGCGCACGCCCGCGCGTACCAGGACCTCGATGAACTGCTCGGCAACGGTCTGCTTCGGCATGTACCCATCTGCGCACAGGGGCAGCCGCCCCGCATCCCGGCGGACGGCACCCCGGCGGGCCGGCGGAGAGGCGGGCCGAGGGAAGAGCGGGCCGGCGGAGAGGCGGTCCGCGAGGAGGCGGGCCGGCGCTCACCTGTCCCAGACGGTCACCGCCGTACGGTCGTCGGCGTACCCCTTGACCCGGGTCTGCGCGTCCGCGAGGTAGCCGGCGAGCCCCGGCACCCTGCCCGCGCCCCAGCGGGCGGCCAGATGCGCGGCCAGCTTCGGCTCGCCGCGCAGCGGTTCGGCCAGACCGGGGCTGCACATCAGCAGCGCGTCACCCGGCTGGGCGACGGCGGCCCGGAACCGGAACGGCGCGGAGGTCTCGTCGGGGGCGAGGTCCAGGTCCTGCCAGGCCCCGTCCCTGATCCGGAAGAGGCCGCCCTCCCCCACCCCGAAGACCAGCCGGATCCGGCACTGCGGGTCGGCGGGCAGCAGCAGGCAGCGCAGCGACGCGGTGTACGTGCCCTCGTCGAGGCCCAGCTCCGCGCCGCGCGCCCGCAACCGCCCGTAGCAGCGGTCGGTCAGCCGGTGCAGGCCCGACTTCAGCGAGCCGCGCCGCGCCGCCCGCAGGTCGTCCGCCAGCCGTTGCCGGCTGCGCCCCACCGCTGCCGCGATCCACCGCACGGCGTCCTGCGCGGCCAGGTGCGCGTCGTCGGCCGCCCGCGCCCCGCTCGCCATCGCCACCAGCAGCAGCGCGTCGTCCCCGGCCCCGAACCGGGCGGTGAGCAGGGCGTCCCGGCGCGGCTGGCCCCGGTACCGGGCGGAATCCCCGCGCGTCGCCACCGTCCTGATCGTCAGCCGCCCGTACGACGCCCCGTCCAGCACGGTGTCCGCGAGCAGCCCGTCCAGTCCGTCCGGATCCGCCTGCGGCCAGGCGGTCGGCTCCGGGCTGTACGTGGGCGGCCCGCCGCCCACCACCTCCGGCGCCCCCACGCTCTCCCCCGACTCCCACGCGGGCTCCCACCCGGGCGGCAGCTCCGGCGCCCACCGCACCTCGCCCTCCACGAACCCGGTCTCCCCCCGCCCGGCACGCGACACGGGCACGACCCCGGCCGCCTCGGCCGGCCGCAGCGCGCTGGCGGCAGCCGGCCGGAAGAGGTCCACCGTCCCCGGCGGATCCTCGGACACGGGTGCGGAACGCCGTATGTCCTCCGGCGCGGACGGCGGTTCGGGCTCGGGCAACGGCACGGGCAGCGGTACGGAGCCGGGCGCCGGTACGTCGCGGGGCGCGGACCCCGCCGACTCCCCGAGCGACGGCACCGGCCCGCCATCCCGCACACCCCGAGACACCGACGGCGATCCGGCCTCAGGCAACGGCACAGGCCGCGGTACGGAGCCGGAAGGCGCCGCGGACGCGGGTGCCTCTGCCGGGGGCGCCTCCGGCACACCGTCGGGCGCCGGTTCGGGTTCCAGGTCTCCGCGGGCGGGCGCGACCGGATCGACCGGCGCCGCCCCCTCCCCCTCCGGCTCGGGCGGCGGTACGTCATCGGGCGCCCTCACCGCCGCGGACTCGGCCCACTGTGCCGCGCGAGGGTCGGGCGGTGACGCGGGTCCGGGCCCCGACGGCACCGGGAAGCCCCGATCAGCACCGGGCGGCGCCGCTGGGTGCGGCGTCGGCTCGGGTTCGTACACGGGCTCGGGTTCGTACACGGGCTCGGGCCCCGGCGCGGACGCGGGCCCGGGTTCAGCCGCGGGTTCCGATGCGGGGCCGGACGGGGGCTCAGGCGCGGGCTCCGCGCCCGGCGAGGAGACAGGCTCAGCCACAGGCGGCGGCGCGGGCGCGAACTCAGGCCCGGGTCCGGCCGCGGACTCGGCCTCGGGTCGCGGCGAGGACACGGACCCAGCCACAGGCGGGAGCCCCGGCGCGGGGCCGGACGGGGGCTCAGGCGCGGGCTCGGGCCCGGGTTCGGCCGCCGGCTCAGCCACGGACTCGGCCTCGGACCCCGGCAAGGACACGGATCCAGGCACGGGTTCCGGCAAGGACGCGGGCCCGGACGGGAGCCCCGGCGCGGGGTCGGGTCCCGGCGCGGGCTCGGACCGCGGCGCCGGGTCGGACCGCGCTGGTGTCGGGGAATCGGGCACGGGGTCGGCCGCCGTCGCGGGCTGCGCGGGTGACGGCCGGGCCGCCGGCAGGGGTGCGGGCGCGGTCGGCGGGCCCCAGTGTTCGGCGGCGGGCGGGGCGGTGGGGGCAACCGGCGCCGTGGGCGCCGGGTTCGGCCCCGCCGCGGGGGCGGTGTTCGGCCGGGCGGGTGAGCGGGGCGCGACCCACGCGTCCCACGGCTGGGCCGGCGGCGGCTCGCTCGTCCGCCGGGCGGGAGCGTCTCCGCCGCCGTACGTCGGCTCGGCCGACCACGCGTCCCAGGGCCGTAGCTCCTCCTCGGCGCCCTCGGCGGACTGCCGCGCGGCCCCGCGGGACAGCGGTCCGGGCCGCTCGGTGTCGCCTTCCACCTCCGCTTCCACCTCCGCGTCCGCCTCCGCCTCGCCGTCGGTGAAGGTGGGAGGAGCGGACCAGGGGTCCCAAGGGGAGGGCTCCGGGCTTTCGCGGGCACCGGCTCCGGCCCCGGGTTCCGCAGGCGGCGGGGCCTGCGGCGGTACGGACGCCGGGGGCGCGCCGAAAGTCGGCGGGGCGCTCCACGCGTCCCACGGCTCGAAGCCCTCGGCGGACGGCTCCGCGGTCACCGCGGCGTCCGGCTGCCGCTCCTCGGGGACCGGTTCGCCACGGTCCGGCGCGGACGGCTCCTGCGCCACCGGAGGCGCGGCGGGATGCGGCGCCGCGGGCGGGACGATCGGGGCGGGTGGCGCGTCGCGGGTCGGGCGGGGCCAGGAAGGCGGCGGCGGGGGCGGGGTGGGGCGCCGCAGGCGGAGCGCCTCCGGGCGCGGCGGCGGGGGCGGCGTCATCGCGTCGAGCGCCGAGTCGAAGTGCGCGTCGACCGACGCGCCGCCGGGCCCGGCGGCGCGCGGCCTACCGCCCGCCGCGGTCCCCTCGTCGTACAACTGCCGCCACCAGTCGTCTTCTTGGGTACCGTGCTCGTCGCCCTGCTGGCTCATGCCCTTATTGTCCACCGCCCGGCCCGACGGGAAACGCGAAACGCCGCCGGGCCGGCCCTGCCCCCACGGTCAGGGCCGTTTCCACCGGTCCGCACGCCCTCCCCGGACCTGCCGGCCCCGCGTGCGGCGCGGATCACAGTGGCAGAGGCCGCCCCGGGAGGGAGAGGATGGCCGCGGCGGAAAACCGCCGTGGCTCATTCCCGCCATGTCCGCCTCCCCGGCGCACGACCGGGGCCGAGCGCCGCCCCGCCGCACCCCGCCACGTCCGACCGCTCACCGGACGGCGGCACAGCAGCACCGCACCGCACCGCCACGAGGACGCGCGGCACGCACCGTAGAACAACTTGCAGAGCACCGCAGAGCACCGCACCACATGACGACGGACACGACGAACGACAACGAACGACAACGCACTACGACGAGGGGGGCTTCGTTGCTCGGCGCCATCGGCCTGGACGACGTCCAAAAATCCGCCTACCGGGTCCTGGTGGGCCTCGGCGCCGCCGAAGTGGGCGACCTGTCGCACCGCTTGGGCCTGCCGGAGGACGACACCGGCCGGGTGCTGCGCCGGCTCGAGGACCACGGCCTGGTCGCGCGGTCCTCCGCCCGGCCGGGCCGCTGGGTCGCCGCGCCGCCGGGGGCCGCGCTGTCCGCGCTGCTCACCCGGCAGCGGCACGGACTGGAGCAGGCGGCGCTGGCCGCCGAGTTCCGCGCGGAGGCCACCGAACCGGCCGTGCACGACCTGATCGAGGTGGTGACCGGCGCCGGCGCGGTCGCCCAGCGGTTCCTGCGGCTTTGGTTCGGCGCGCAGCGCGAGGTGTGCGCCCTGGTCACCGACCGCCCGGTGGCCGTGACCGCGGCGGAGAACGAGGCGGAGGAGGACGGCGCCGGGCGCGGGGTCGCGTACCGCGTCGTCGTCGAGCGGGACGTGGTCACCGCCGCCGGCGGTCTCACCGAGTTGGCCGCCGCGCTCGGCCGCAACGAGCAGGTACGGGTGGTGGACCGGGTGCCGACCAAACTGGTGGTCGCCGACCGCTCGACGGCGCTGGTACCGCTGACCCGCAGGCTCGCCGAGCCCGCCGCGCTGGTGGTGCACGCCAGCGGACTGCTGGAGTCGCTGATGGGGCTGTTCGAGCAGGTCTGGCGGCAGGCGATGCCGCTGCGGCTCGAAGGCGTCGGCCGGCTCGTCGAGGAGGCCCCGGGGCAGCCGGACGGAACGGATCTGCAGATCCTCTCGCTGCTGCTCGCCGGCCTGACCGACGCCTCCGTCGCCAAGCAGCTCGACCTGGGCCTGCGGACCGTCCAGCGCCGGGTGAGACGGCTGATGGAGATCGCCGGGGTGACCACCCGGCTGCAACTGGGCTGGCAGGCGTACGAGCGCGGCTGGGTCTCCCGCGTGCGGGCGTAGCGGCCGCAGGACGTAGGGACGAAGAGGCGCCGCGCCGCCGGGGTCGGTGTCCCGGCCGCCGGCCTGGGGGCCGACGTCCCGCGCCCGAGCGGGCGTGGCGGACGTAGGACGTGAGGGGCGCCGGGCCGCCGGGCCCCGTCTCCCGGCCGGGGCCCGAACGGCCGGCGTCCCGCGCCGGCCGGGACGCCGCCGACTCCCCCGGTCCGGGGCCGCCGGCTCCCGGTCGCCCGTTCAGCCGCAGGCCCCCGCCGGTCGCCCCGATCCCGCGCTGACCTGGTCCGATGCCCCCACAGACTCCTCATGCCCACCCCGGGCGGGCGTCCCCGGCGGTCTTCGGGCAGGGTTGCCCTCATGGGGACCGCACAGGTGTGCCTGATCGGCGCGGTGATGCTGCTCGGGCTGGCCGGCGTGCCGGCCCCGGGCGTACCGGGGACGCTGCTGTGCTGGGCGGCCGTGGTGTGGTGGGCCACGTCGGAGCACACCAGCCTGACCTGGGGCGTACTCGCCGGGGCGACCGCTCTGCTGGCGGTGGCCCAGGTGGTCCTGTGGCTGCTGCCGCCGCGCCGGATCCGCGACTCGGGGGTGGCCCTCGGGACGGTGTTCGCCGCGAGCGGGGTGGCGGCCGCCGGGTTCTGCGTCCTGCCGGTGGTGGGCGCGGTGCTCGGCTTCACCGGGACGGTCTACGCGATCGAGCGCCACCGGCTGGGCGGCCACCGTACGGCCTGGTCGGCCACCCGCCGGGTGATGCGCACGGTGGGCGGCTCGGTCCTGGTGGAGCTGCTGGCCTGCCTGCTGGTGGCGGGCGCCTGGCTGGGCGCGGCGGTGGCCGGCTGAGGGCAGGGGCGCCCCGAGCCTCCCCGGCACGCCCCCGGCGCCCGAGCCCGCCACCCGAACCCGCCGCCGGAGCCCACCGCCCGAACCCAGCACCGGAACCCGCCGCCCGAACCCGCCACGGGACCCCGCCGGCGGCGCTCCCACCGCGGCCCACCGGCGGTACCCGCTCCGGCGCCCGCGGCCGGGCTTCACCACTGGGAGCAACCCGGAGAGCGCTCTCACACACCAGCCGGTGACCGGATACGCTGTGCACACCGCTATTCACTCGAAAGTTTTTGTTATCCGCGCGCCGAGGAGCCCTCCGTGTCCGACCCGTCCTTCGCGCCCCGCCCCACGCTGGAGGAGGTGGCGGCGCGGGCCGGCGTCTCACGGGCGACGGCCTCGCGTGTGGTCAACGGCAGCGACGGCGTACGGGCGCCGCTGGCCGAACGGGTCCGGCAGGCGGTCGACGAGCTGGGCTACGTACCCAACCAGGCCGCCCGCACCCTGGTCACCCGGCGCAACGACGCCATCGCGGTGGTGGTGGCCGAGCCGGAGACCCGGTTCTTCACCGACCCGTTCTTCGCCCAGCAGGTACGCGGCATCAGCCGTGAACTCACCGCACACGACAACCAGTTGGTGCTGCTGCTGACCGAGGGCGCGGCGGACTACGGGCGGGTGGGCCGCTATCTGGCGGGCGGCCACGTGGACGGCGCGCTGATCTTCTCGCTGCACTCCGACGACTCGCTGCCGGAGATGGCACGCAAGGCGGGGGTGCCGACGGTGATAGGCGGTCGCCCGAGCTGGTCGGACGGCGACACGCTGTACGTCGACTGCGACAACCGGGGCGGCGCCCATCAGGCGGTCCGCCATCTGCTCGGCCTCGGGCGGCGCCGGATCGGCCATATCGCGGGACCGCTGGACCAGACCGCCTCGGAGGACCGGCTGGACGGCTTCCGCGACGCGCTGCCGGACATCGGCCCGGGGCTGATCGTCGAGGGCGACTTCACCCCGGAGGGCGGCGCCCGCGCGATGGCCGAGCTGCTGGACCGCCACCCGGACCTGGACGCGGTCTTCGCGGCGTCCGACGTGATGGCGTCGGGCGCGCTGCGGGTGCTGCGCAACCGGGGGCTGCGGGTGCCGGAGGACGTGGCGGTGGTCGGCTTCGACGACATCACGTCGGTCGCCGAGTGGACCGACCCGCCGCTGACGACGGTCCGGCAGAACATCGAGGAGATGGGCCGGATGATGGCCCGTCTGCTGCTGCGCAGGGTGGCGCCGCCGAGCGCCGCGAACGGCTCGGACGGGGTACCGGCGCTGTCGTCGATCGTGACCCCGACCCAGCTGGTGATACGGGCTTCGGCGTGAGGGCCGGCTGAGCTGGCGGCCGGGCGGCGCCGGGCGCGCCGGATGCCTCTGGGCGCTGCCGGGGCCTTGGGGCCGGCGGTGACGGCGCCGGGCGTCGGGGGCGGGCCGCCGGGTCCGCGCTGCCGCCCCTTGCGGCACCCGCCGAACCGCGGACCCCGTGAGTCCCGTGAGTCCCGTGAACTCCGCTCGTCGAACCGTGGGTTGGAAACGCCGAGCAACGGGAATGTCACGTTCGGGCAGCGAACGTGAAAGTGCGGTGAAGACCGCGCGTGAGGCGAGGAGGGTTCGGCATGGCCTACAGCGTGATTCTCGGGATCGTGATCGTCGCACTCGTGGTCGCCGGTGTCATCGGGTCGTTCTGGAGCGCGGGCAGTCCGATCGCCGTCCGGCGCCGGCACGGCCGCGGCGGCGGGGCCCGATGAGCGCCCGCCCGGTGGGCGGCACCCGCTGACGCGGCGGCCGCCGGGGGGGCAGGCGACCGCCGCCGTAGGGCCTGGCGGCCCGCGGTCGGCTCAGCGGGTGCGGCGGTGTCCGCAGCCCCCGCCGCGCTTGCGCTCGTACATCTCCCGGTCGGCCGCGGAGCGTTGCTTCCACTCGCGGCGCAGTTCCGAGCGCAGCCGCTGGTCGGTGCGCGAGACGAGCCAGGCGTTCTCCCGCAGCAGCCTGCGGTAGCTCTCCAGCCGGCGGTGCGTCAGATGCCGTCCTTCAGCGCGGCGAGCACCGCGCACCCGGGTTCCGACTGGTGCGAGCAGTCGTGGAAGCGGCAGTCCCCGGCCAGTCACCCGGTCTCGGCGACGACCCGGCCCAGCCCGGACTCGGCGTCCCACAGCCCGACCCCGCGCAGCCCCGGTGTGTCGGTCAGCACCCCGCCGCCGGGCATCGGCAGCAGGTCCCGGGTGGTCGTGGTGTGCCGCCCTTTGCCGTCGGCGTCCCTGACCGCCCGGACCTCCTGCGCGTCCCACCCCAGCAGCGCGTTGGCCAGCGTGGACTTGCCGGCTCCCGAAGCGCCCCGGGCAGGGAACGCGCGAGGGACGCCGGTCGGCGGCCTGGGGTCAAGGACGCGGCGCGGGACTTTCCGACGAATCTCATCTTGACCACTCCCGGTCGGTACGAAGTCGGACATACCGAGCACCGCGCGACGTTCAGGGGTCCGGCGCCGAGTCGCCGCCGGACCCCCGCCCCGAAGGACCGCAGCCGGCCGGGACCGCAGCCGTGGTCGGCCGCCGGCCGGGTGCGGGACGTGCCGCCGTCCGCGCGTCTCGGACGGCGTCCGGCCCTGCCGCGTTGGCGGCGGTCGCGGCCGGAGCGGTACGCGACATGACCATCGCTCCCCGTGTCGGCGGCGTCAATACGCCGACGGCGTCCGATCTCCCCGCGGGTCCGCGGCGGAGGGGGCCGGGGCCGCGGGGGCCGGGGCGGACCGGGCCGACGGTCCGGCGGCGGTGGAGCCGCGCACGACGAGTTCGGGCATGAAGACGAACTCGCTGT
Source organism: Streptomyces sp. ITFR-21 (assembly GCF_031844685.1). Taxonomy (NCBI): domain Bacteria; kingdom Bacillati; phylum Actinomycetota; class Actinomycetes; order Kitasatosporales; family Streptomycetaceae; genus Actinacidiphila; species Actinacidiphila sp. ITFR-21. The sequence continues at coordinate 5,668,130 of NZ_CP134605.1, read as the reverse complement.
GGGGTGTGGGGGTGCCGCCGATCTCCTCCAGCAGCGCGTCCACCGCGGTCTGGCTCATGGCCGCGACCGGCTGCCGGATGGTGGTCAGCGGCGGGTCGGTGAACGCGATCAGCGCCGAGTCGTCGAATCCGACCACCGAGACGTCCGCGGGCACCGACAGGCCCCGTGTCCTGGCGGCGCGGATCGCGCCGAGAGCCATCATGTCGGAGGCGCAGACGACGGCGGTGCAGCCGGCGGCGAGCAGCGCGCCCGCGGCGGCCTGGCCGCCTTCCAGACTGAACAGCGAGTGCTGGACCAGGCGCCGGGACTCCTCCTCGGACTGGCCGAGCAGGTCGCGGGTGGCGGCGACGAAGCCCTCGATCTTGCGCTGTACGGGGACGAACCGCCGCTGGCCGACGGCGAGTCCGATCCTGCGGTGGCCGAGCGCGGTGAGGTGGGTGACGGCGAGGCGGACGGCGCCGCGGTCGTCGGGCGAGACGAAGGGCGCGTCGATCTTCGGCGAGAAGCCGTTGATGAGGACGAACGGGACGCCCTGGCCGCGCAGGCGGGCGTAGCGCTCGGTGTCGGCGGTGGAGTCGGCGTGGAGTCCCGAGGTGAACACGATGCCGGCCACACCGCGTTCGACGAGCATTTCGACGAGTTCGTCCTCGGTGGAGCCGCCGGGGGTCTGGGTGGCCAGGACGAGGGTGTACCCGCGGCGGGTGAGGGCCTGGCCGATGAGCTGGGCGAAGGCGGGGAAGATCGGGTTCTCCAGCTCGGGGATGATCAGCCCGATCAGGCCCGCGCTGCGCTGCCGCAGCCGCACCGGACGCTCGTAGCCGAGCAGGTCGAGGGCGGCCAGTACGGACTGGCGGGTGCCCGCGGCGACGCCGGACTTGCCGTTGAGCACCCGGCTGACCGTCGCCTCGCTGACCCCCGCCTGGGCTGCGATGTCGGCGAGCCGTGCGGTCACACCCGCGATGCTAGGGGACGGGACGCCGGCACGTCAGACCGCCCACCAGATCGCCGTGTCCGGCGCGATCACGACGCGGGGACCGGGAGCGGCGCCCGGGACGTCCGGCACGCTGCCCGAAGCCGGTCCTGAGACGCCCGGTACGGTCGCTCGGACGGCGGCGGGGCGGCCGGCGGTCTGCGCCGTGACGGCCCTGGCGGGCGCGCCGCTGCTCAGCAGTTCCCGCCCCGGCGCCGGGAGCACCACCGGGGACGCGGTGAGGTTGACCGTGCAGACGAAGCCGCGCCCGTCTCCCACGCCGCGCCCTTCCTGCCCGGTGCGGGCGTCCTGGCGGGTGCGGGCGTCCTGGCGGGTGCGGGCGTCCGGCCCGCCGCGGTACGGCCGCCCGGCCCCGCTCCCGCGCGCTTCCCGCGCCGCTTCCCCGTCGTACGCCCCGCGGGCGTCCCTCCCGTCCTCGGGGTCGTGGCCGTCGCGGCGGAAGGCGAGCACTCCGTCCGGGGCGTCGATCCAGGTCACCGCGGTGCCCGCGCCCAGCGCCGGGTGCTCGTGGCGCAGCGCGATGGCCGCCCGGTACAGCTCCAGCGTGGACTCCGGGTCCCCGGTCTGCGCCTCGACGCTCAGCTCCGCCCAGCCGGCCGGCTGCGGCAGCCAGCTCGGCCCGCCGGGCTCCGGCCCGAAACCGTAGGGCGGCTCCGCTCCCGCCCACGGGATCGGCACCCGGCACCCGTCGCGGAAGCCCTCCTGCCCCGCGGCACGGAAGAACGACGGGTCCTGCCGCACCTCGTCCGGCAGGTCCGTCACGTCCGGCAGCCCGAGCTCCTCCCCCTGGTACACGTACGCCGACCCCGGCAGCGCCAGCATCAGCAGCGTCGCCGCCCGCGCCCGCCGCAGCCCGAGGACGCGGTCGCCCGCCTCGCGCGACTGGGTGCCGCCGGGCGGGTTCCCGAAGCGGGTCGCGTGCCGGGTCACGTCGTGGTTCGACAGCACCCAGGTGGCCGGCGCGCCCACCGCGCCCATCGCCAGCAGCGACCTGTCGATCACGGCACGCAGCGCCTCCGCGTCCCACGCGGTGGTCAGGTACTCGAAGTTGAACGCCTGGTGCAGCTCGTCGGGGCGCAGGTACCGCGCCGCCCGCTCGACCGTGGGCGTCCACGCCTCGGCGACCGCGATCCGCTGCCCGCCGTACTCCTCCAGTACCCGCCGCCACTCGCGGTAGATCCCGTGCACCGCTTCCTGGTCGAAGTACGGCACCCGCGCCGCGCCCAGCAGCGAGACCTGCCCCGTACGGCCCACGTCCGGCAGTCCGGCGGCCTTCACCAGCCCGTGCGCCACGTCCACCCGGAAGCCGTCGACCCCCCGGTCCAGCCAGAACCGCAGTACCGAACGGAACTCGTCGCGGACCGCCGGGTGCTCCCAGTCGAAGTCCGGCTGCTCCGGCGCGAACAGGTGCAGATACCACTCGCCCGGTGTGCCGTCCGGGTCGGCCGTCCGCGTCCAGGCCGGGCCCCCGAACACCGACTCCCAGTCGTTCGGCGGCAGTTCGCCGTCGGCGCCCTTGCCCGGCCGGAAGTGGAAGCGCGCCCGGGCGGGCGATCCCGGTCCCTCGCGCAGCGCCTGCCGGAACCACTCGTGCCGGTCCGAGCAGTGGTTCGGCACCAGGTCCACGATCACCCGCAGGCCCAGTCCGTGCGCCTCCCGTACCAGGGCGTCCGCGTCCGCCAGCTCCCCGAACACCGGGTCGACCGCACGGTAGTCCGCCACGTCGTACCCGCCGTCCGCCTGCGGCGACACGTAGAACGGCGACAGCCAGACCGCGTCCACCCCCAGATCCCGCAGATACGGCAGCCGGCCGGTGACTCCGGGCAGATCGCCCACCCCGTCACCGTCGCCGTCGGCGAAACTGCGCGGATAGACCTGGTAGATGACCGCGTCCCGCCACCAGTCCCGGTCCGTACCGGCGACAGCGGGGAGGACGGCGGCAACGGGGGCCGGCGCGTCACTGAGGTGCTGGCTCATGGATTCCTCCCGGTCCAGGTCCCGCCGCGCGGGCGCCGGCCTCCGCCGGCCTTCCGGCCGCCTTCCGGTGGCGTCCGCCTCGGGCTGACGAGGAAGGTAACAGCGCCGCAACCGCTTGCGAAAGCCCTTGCAAGAAGCTTTTTACAGGATCAGCAGATGGTGCTACTGCCGTAACGCGGCGCATGAACCGGCAAGGGATACGGCCCCATACGGCCGGTTTCGGGAGCCGTCGGGGCGGCCGGACCGCGGGTCCGCCGACGCCGTTCGCCCGGCGGTACGGTCCCGTCCGGTCCGGTCCTTGTCCCGTTCCGCCGCCGGGGGCGTTCGCCGCGTCCGGACCCTTTACCCGGCTGTCAGCGGCGGGTAGCCTACGCGACCGCAAGTGTTTGCAGCGGCTTTCCGCGTACCCGGGCGGCTCAGGGGGTGGTTCGGCCGCCGCGCAGCAGGGAGGCGATGGCGGCGAGGACGGCCAGCCCGGCGCCGAAGCCGAACACGATGACCAGGCCGGAGTGGAAGAGCCCGGAGATCAGGTGCGGGAGGAACTCGCGCCCGGTCAGGTTCCGCCGCTGCGCCGCCGTCAGCGTGGGCAGCACCCCGGTGAGCCGGAGCAGGCTCTCGATCGGGCTGACGCCCGGCTGGGAGGCGAACAGCGTCGAGACCGGGGGCAGCGTCGCCACCTGCCCGGCGACACCGGCGGGCACGCCCTGCTGCTGGAGGCCGCTGGAAAGGGTGTGCGGCAGGCGGCTGGCCAGTCCGGCGATCATCAGGGAGAAGAAGACCGCGATCGACACCGCCGTACCGGAGTTCTGGAAGGTCGCCCGCATCCCCGCGGCGACACCGCGCAGCCGCGCTGGCACGCTGCCCATGATCGAAGAGGTGTTGGGCGAGGCGAACATCCCGTTGGCGATCCCGTTGACCGCGATCAGCAGCGCGAAGACCCAGTAGCTGAAGTCGATCGGCAGGAGCAGCAGGCCGACGAAACTGGCGCCGAACAGCAGCGCGCCGCCGGTGGCCAGGCCCCGGGAGCCGAGCCGGTCCGACAGGTACCCGGAGACCGGCCCGGCGGCGAGGAACCCGGCGGTCAGCGGCAGCATGAAGACGCCCGCCCACAGGGGCGTGTCGCCGTAGTCGTAGCCGTGCAGCGGCAGCCAGATGCCCTGCAGCCAGATGATCAGCACGAGCTGCATCCCGCCGCGGCCGATGGCGATGTCCAGGCCCGCGAGGTTGACGGCGGTGAAGGCGCGCAGCCGGAACAGGCCGAGGGTGATCATCGGCGCGCCGACCCGGTTCTCGATCACGACGAAGGCCGCCAGCAGCAGCAGTCCGCCGGTGATCATCGTGACCACCAGCGGGCTGGTCCAGCCCATGGTGTGCCCGCCGTAGGGCTGGAGGCCGTAGGCGGCGGCGACCAGGACGGCGCTCAGGCCGACGGCGAAGGTGACGTTGCCCCACCAGTCGATCCGGCCGCCGCCGCGCTGCCCGGTCTCGCGCAGCTTGAGGTACGCCCACAGGGTGCCGAAGACGCCGACGGGCACGTTGATCCGGAACACCGCCCGCCAGTCCCGGGTGGCGAGCACCCCGACGGCCACCAGGCCGATGAACATCCCCGCGAGCCCGGCGACCTGGTTGACGCCGAGCGCGAAGCCGCGCTGCTCCTCGGGGAAGGCGCCGGTCAGGATCGCCGCCGAGTTCGCGGTCAGCATGGATCCGCCGACGGCCTGCAGCAGCCGCCAGCCGATCAGTCACATCGCGCCGCGGCCGCCGTCGAACGGATCGAAGGACAGGAGCACGGAGGCGAAGGTGAAGACCGCGAAGCCGGAGTTGTAGATCCGCACCCGGCCGTACATGTCGCCGAGCCGGCCCACGGTGACCACCGGAACGGCCTGGACCAGCCGGTAGCCCATGATCATCCTTAGCATATGCCGACCGCCGACCGCCGCACACCCGAAACGGAATGGCAATTCCTCATGCGCTAACCTGTGAACCATCGGCGGAATGATGATTCCGTTTCTTCGGACGGGCGAGGGAGTCCCATGGCGGCAGAGACCCGGCGCACACACCATCAGGTCACCTTCGCGGTGCTCGCGGCCGGCGTCGCCGCGTACGCGCTGCTCCAGTCACTGGTCACGCCGGTCCTGGCGACCATCGCGGTGGACCTGCACACCGACCAGAACACCGTGACCTGGGTGCTGACCGCCTATCTGCTGTCGGCGTCCATATTCACCCCGATCATGGGCCGGATCGGCGACATGATCGGCAAGGAACGGGTGTTCGTGGCGACACTCACCGCGCTCGCCGTGGGTTCGCTGCTGGCCGCGCTCGCCACCAACGTCCAGGTGATGATCATCGCCCGGGTCATCCAGGGCATCGGCGGCGGCGTGCTGCCGCTGGCCTTCGGCATCATCCGGGACGAGTTCCCGAAGGAGAAGCTGAACGGGGCCGTCGGCGCGATCGCGTCGCTCAGCGCGGTCGGCGCGGGCCTGGGCATCGTGCTGGCCGGCCCGATCGTCAACGCGCTGGACTACCACTGGCTGTTCTGGCTGCCGATGATCCTCACCATCGCCGCCGCCGTCGCCGCGCACTTCTTCGTACCGGAGTCGCCGGTACGGACCGCGGGGAAGATCAGCTGGCTGCCCGCCGTCCTGCTGTCCGCGTGGCTGGTGGCACTGCTGGTCGCGCTCAGCGAGGCGCCGGCATGGGGCTGGGCGTCGGGCAAGGTGATCGGTCTGCTGGTCGCCGCGGCGGTCCTGGCTGTCGCCTGGGTGGAGGTGGAGCGGCGCTCCGCGGCTCCCCTCATCGACATGAACATGATGCGGCGAACCGCGGTGTGGACCAACAACCTGGTCGCGCTGCTGATCGGGGTCGGTATGTACGCGGTCTTCGCGTTCCTGCCGGAGTTCGTGCAGACCCCGAAGTCCACCGGGTACGGCTTCGGCGCCAGCATCACCGAGTCCGGGCTGATCCTGCTGCCGTCTTCGGTCACGATGTTCCTGGTCGGCATGTGGGCGGGCAGTTTCGCCCGGCGGATCGGGGCCAAGGCGGTCGTGGTCATCGGCTGCCTGGTCGGCATCGTGTCGATGGCGGTACTGGCCTTCGCGCACGAGGAGCGGTGGGAGCTGTTCGTGGCGACGGCGGTCATGGGCGTCGGCTTCGGGCTGGCCTTCTCGGCCATGTCGAGCCTGATCGTCAGCGCGGTGCCGCCGGAGCAGACCGGCGTCGCCAGCGGCATGAACGCCAACATCCGCACCATCGGCGGCTCCATCGGCGCCGCCCTGATGGCCAGCATCGTCACCGCGAGCCCGGCGGCCGACGGCCTGCCCAGGGAGGCGGGCTACACGCACGGCTTCACGATGCTGGCGGGCGCGCTGGTGGTGGCCGCGCTGGCGGCGCTGCTGATACCCGCCACCGGCCGCACCCCGCGCGGCGATACGGACGGCGAGCCCGCGCACGCCGAACTGGCGCTGGTGCCCGGCGGGACCGTGGTGGGCGACAAACCGGAGTGAGGCCGGGCGGGCCCGGCCGGACCGGGGTCGGTCCGGGCCCGGACCGGGAAGCGCGGGCACGCCGGCCCTAGCGGGCCGGAAGGTATCCCTCGACGCCGACGGCGGTGATACCGCTGATGTGGCGGGCGCCGCGGCGGTCCTGCGGTAGCACCGGCTGCGGGCCCGCGGCGCCCAGCGGAACGCCGTCGATCCGGGTGGCGGGCAGCACGGGGGCGCCGCCGAAGTCGGGGTCGATCTCGGCCCAGGACAGCAGGGCCCGATGGCCGTCGCGACCAGTGACGGTGACCGGGAAGCGCAGCCGCTCCCGACGGCCGCCCGGCCCGAAGGCGGGGCCCGCCGCGGTGAGCACGTCGTACAGCAGCGGGCCCTGGAAGCGGTGCCGCCGGGTGCCGCTGCCGGAGCACTCGAAGCCGACCTCGGCCGCCCTTTCGGGCCAACCGCGCAGCGCTCCGACGGTGAGCAGGTCCGGCCGGGCGAGATCGCCGAGCAGCACGACCGCCCCGGGTTCAGGTAGCCGCAGATGCTGGGGATCGGCGTCTTCTGCCGCGTACATGCGGCCCGTCACTCCCGTCATACCTCTCATATGCGCCCGATCGGCCCCGTGCGCAAGACCGCGACGGGATCCGCGGCAAGTTGGCCGGTCCCGGTCCGTGTGATCGCACAGGCGAAGGGGAAAGGCTGGATCGTTCGGGCAGTGCAAGGCCCCAGCGGCCATTGGCCTCGCAGATGCGGGATCATCGTCGCGACCAACGAGACAGGCGGATCCGCGCCACCGCGCGCGGCAGAGAGGAAGACTTCCTGTGACCACCCGTTTCGCACGGCGCAGCACCATATACCTGGCAGTCGGCAGCGCCGCCGCCCTGCTGGCGCTCACCGGCTGTTCGTCGGACTCCGACAGCTCCTCCGACGCGTCCTCGGCCACCCCTTCGGCGGCCACCTCCGCACCCACGTCGGCGTCGAGCTCGCCGAAGGTCTCCGGCACGGTCGTGGTCTTCGCCGCGGCCTCGCTGCAGGAGAGCTTCACCACACTGGGCAAGGAGTTCGAGAGCGCGTACCCCGGCACCAAGGTCGAGTTCAACTTCGCCGGCAGTGACTCGCTCGCGGCCAGCATCACCGGCGGCGCCCCCGCCGACGTGTTCGCCGCCGCCAGCCCCAAGACCATGAAGACCGTCACCGCCGCGGGCGACGGGGACGGCACCCCGGCCACCTTCGTCCGCAACCAGCTGGAGATCGCCACCCTGCCGGGCAACCCCAAGCACATCACCACGCTGAAGGACCTCACGCAGCCCGGCCTCAAGGTCGCGCTGTGCGCCAAGACCGTCCCGTGCGGGTCCGCGGCGCAGACCGCCCTGACCGCGAGCAGCCTCAAGCTGACCCCGGTGTCGTACGAGCAGGACGTCAAGGCGGCGCTGACGAAGGTGGAGCTCAAGGAGGTCGACGCGGCCGTGGTCTACAAGACCGACGTCAACACGGCCGGCGGCAAGGTGGACGGGGTGGACTTCCCGGAGTCGGCCAAGGCGATCAACGCCTACCCGATCGTTGAGCTGAAGGGCGCGCCCAATCCGACCGGCGCGCAGGCGTTCATCGCGCTGGTGCAGTCCGCCGAGGGCCACAAGGTGCTGAACGAGGCGGGCTTCCTCAACCCGTGAGCCCCCGTTCGACCGATCCGTCCGCGGGCGGCGCGCCCGGACCCACGGCGGTCCGGACGCGCCGACCGCGTGTGCCCGGGCGGGCGCCGCGGGAACGGGCCCGGGGGCGCCGCCTGCCGGGGGGCGGCCCGCCGCTGCCGCTGCTGGTGCCGGCGCTGGTCGGGCTGGTGTTCCTGCTGCTGCCGCTGCTCGCGCTGCTGATCCGGGCCCCGTGGCGCACCCTGCCGGACCAGCTGGCCAGCGCGTCGGTGTGGCAGGCGCTGCGGCTGTCGCTGGAGACCGCGACGACCGCGACGGCGGTCGCGCTGGTGCTGGGGGTGCCGCTGGCCTGGCTGCTGGCCCGTACCGGCTTCCCGGGCCGGGGTGTCGTACGGGCCCTGGTGACGCTGCCGCTGGTGCTGCCGCCGGTGGTGGGCGGCGTGGCGCTGCTGCTGGCGCTGGGCCGCAACGGCGTGGTCGGCCGCTGGCTCGACTCCTGGTTCGGCGTCACGCTGCCGTTCACCACCGCGGGAGTGGTGGTGGCCGAGGCGTTCGTGGCGATGCCGTTCCTGGTGATCAGCGTGGAGGGCACGCTACGGGCCGCCGACACCCGCTTCGAGGAGGCCGCGGCGACCCTCGGCGCCTCCCGGTTCACCGCGTTCCGCCGGGTCACCCTGCCGATGATCATGCCGGGGGTGGCGGCGGGCGCGATGCTGGCCTGGGCTCGCGCCCTGGGCGAGTTCGGCGCCACGATCACCTTCGCGGGCAGCTTCCCCGGCCGGACCCAGACCATGCCGATCGCGGTGTACCTGGCCCTGCAGAACGACCCGGCGGCGGCCGTCGCCCTCAGCCTGGTACTGCTCGCGGTGTCCGTCGCGGTCCTGACCGGGCTGCGGGAGCGCTGGACGGGGGCGGCGTGAGACCGGGCGGACGGAAGGAGGCGGCGGCACCGCGTGGAGCCGCGGCCGGCGACGGGACCGGCGACGGGTCCGGGCTCGACGCCCGCCTGGTGCTGGACCGGGGGGCGTTCGACCTCGACGTGCGGCTGGCGGTCGCCCCCGGGGAGGTGCTGGCGCTGCTCGGGCCGAACGGCGCGGGCAAGACCACCTCGCTGCGGGCGCTGGCCGGACTGGCGCCGTTGACCGGGGGGCACCTGCGGCTGGACGGCGAGACGCTGGAGGAGCCCGGGGTACGGCGCCGGGTGCCGCCCGAGCGCCGGCCGGTGGGGGTGATCTTCCAGGACTACCTGCTCTTCCCGCACCTGACGGCACTGGAGAACGTGGCGTTCGGGCCGCGCTGCCACGGGATGCCGCGGGCACGGGCGCGGGCACGGGCCGCGGAGCTGCTGGACCGGATGGGGCTGGCCGAGCACGCCGCGGCCAAACCGCGCCGGCTGTCCGGTGGTCAGGCCCAACGGGTGGCGCTGGCCAGGGCGTTGGCCACCGGGCCGCGGCTGCTGCTGCTCGACGAGCCGCTCGCCGCGCTGGACGCCCGCGCCCGGCTGGACGTACGGGCCGAGCTGCGCCGCCACCTGGCCGCGTTCGAGGCGGTGGCGGTACTGGTCACGCACGACCCACTGGACGCGATGGTGCTGGCCGACCGGCTGGTGGTGATCGAGCACGGGCGGGTGGTGCAGGAGGGCGGCCCGGCCGAGATCGCCCGCCGGCCGCGTACGGACTACATCGCCCGGCTGGTGGGCCTCAACCTCTACCGGGGCGAGGCGGCCGGGCACAGCGTCCTGGTCGGCCCCGGGCTGGAGCTGGCCACCGCCGAGGAGCTCACCGGACCGGTGTTCGCGGCCTTCCCGCCGGACGCGGTGACCCTGTCCGGCGCTCGCCCCGCCGGCTCCGGCGCCCGCGGCGCCTGGCCCGCCCGGATCACCGGGCTGGAGTCGCACGGCGACCGGATCAGGGTGGCGCTGGAGGCGGCCGACGGCGGCCTGCCGCTGGCCGCCGACCTGACCACGGTCGCGGTCGCCGAACTCGGCCTGGAGACCGGCGCGCTGGTGTGGGCCGAGGTGCCGGCCGCCCGGGTCCACGCCTATCCGGTCTGAGCGCCCCGCCGGCCGGGCCCGGCGCCCGGCGCCCGGGGGACATCCGCCCCGGGCGCCGGCCGCCGGATTCGGCGCGGTTCGCCGGCGGCTCGCTACGGCCGACTCAACTCGGGAGCGTCCACTGCTGGTTGGCGCCGGTGCCGCAGGTCCAGATCTGCAGCCGGGTGCCGTTGGCGGAGCTGGGACCGGTGGCGTCCAGGCACTTGCCGGAACCGGCGTTGACCAGGGTGCCGCCGCTGCGGGTCCACTTCTGGGCGTTGGTGCCGTTGCAGTCGTAGAGCTGCACCTTGCTGCCGTTGGCGGTGCCGGCGCTGGTCACGTCCATGCACTTGCCCAGCGCCTTCAGGCTGCCGTCGGAGACGACCGTCCAGTTCTGCGCGTTGGTGCCGTTGCAGTCGTAGAGCTGGACCGCGGTGCCGTTGGCGCTGCTGGCCGCCGCGATGTCCACGCACTTGCCGCCGTAGCCGTGGATCGCCCCGGTGGGCTCGGCCGGCGGCGGGGTGACCGGTCCCGACTGACCGGCCGCCCAGCGGATCTCCTGGATCAGCAGCTGGTTCTGCTGGACGCTGGCGAAGGTCGACGACAGGGCCGTGTTGGTGGAGTAGTTCATGTCGTTGTGGCCGAAGTTGTTATATACCATCCGGTAGTTCCGGTTGGTCCACACGATCGGGTAGTAACCGCTGTACCAGGTCTGGTTGGGGTCGGTGCCGATCGGGAAGGTCGACTGGTCCATCGACGCCAGGATGTCGATGTCGGGGTTCTGCCGCAGGTCGTTCTGCCAGCTGTACCACTCACTGACCGAGGACTGGATGGTGGCCGGCAGCCCCGCGGTCGCCGGGTGCGCCGGGTCCTCGATTTTCAGCGTCTCGGCGGTCGGCCCCCAGCTGTTGGACTGGAACAGTCCGGTGCCGAGGAAGGTCTGGTGGTACCAGGACCAGCCGTTGGACGACGAGTCGTTGTACGCCGCGACGTGGAAGCCGATCCAGCCGCCGCCGTTGTTCATGTACGTCTGGAACGCGCTCTGCTGGGCCGCCGTCCCGGGGTAGTTGTCGAGGAAGAGCACCACCTGGTACTGGGCCAGGTTGGCGGCGTTGAGCTGGCTCCAGTCGTTGGTGGAGGTGTACGAGAAGCCGTACTGCGCCGCGTGCTGCGGGAACCAGGAGTTCGCCTCGTGCACGAAGCTGATGTGCGCGGCGTCGTAGGTGCCGTCGTAGAAGGCGATCACCTTGAAGGGGGTGGCGGCCCGCGCGTGGTGGGCCGGGGCCGCCTGGAGGCCGAGGACCACCGCGATCAGGGCGAGCAGCCGGATCAGGGTACGGGGCCGGGGAACTGCCGTACGGGGTGCGGTCATGGGGAGGAGGTCCCTTCCTCGTGCGCGACGGTGGGGGGTGCGTGCGCCTGCACGGAGGATTCAAAGGTCTAGACGATGTTCATGTCAATGACCTATGGTCCATACCATCTCAGAGGAACGACCCCCCTCCGTCCCGCGGTTCCAGGAGTCCCCCCCATGCGTACCCTCCTCCGCAGAACGCCCTCTTCGAGTCCTGGCGGCAAACGGTTCCGGCGGGCCCCGGTGCTGGTCGCCGTGGCGGCGGCCGTCGGCACCGTGCTCGCCTACCTGCCCGCCGCCGGTACCGCGAGCGCGGCCGGCCCGGCCGCCGTGCGGCCCGCCGCGGCCCCGGCCGTGGCCGCCGCGCCGGCTGCCTTCACCCACCCCGGCGTGCTGGTCAGCCTGCCCCAGCTCCAGTTCATCCGCGGCCAGGTGCAGGCCGACGCCGAGCCGTGGAGGAGCGCCTACAACCAGATGATCGGCAGCTCGTACGCCTCGCTGTCGCGCACCCCCAAGCCGCGCGCCAACGTCGAGTGCGGCCCGTACTCCGATCCCAACAACGGCTGTACGGACGAGCGCCAGGACGCGATCGCCGCGTACACCGACGCGCTCGCCTGGTACATCACCGGTAACAGCGCCTACGCGCAGAAGTCGATCCAGCTGATGAACGCCTGGGCGACGACGATCACCACCCACACCAACAGCAACGCCCCGCTGCAGACCGGCTGGGCCGGGTCGGTGTGGCCGCGCGCCGCCGAGATCATCCGCTACACCTACACCGGCTGGGCGGCGGCGGACATCACCCGGTTCTCCACCATGCTGCGCACCGTGTACCTGCCCGAGGTGATCAACGGCTCGAACAGCAACGGCAACTGGGAGCTGACGATGATGGAGGCCGCGGTCGGCATCTCCGTCTTCCTCAACGACCCGGCCGACTACGACCGGGCCATCACCCGCTACCTGAACCGGACCGCGGCGTACGTCTACCTGTCCTCGGACGGCGCGCTGCCCAAGACGGTGCCGGGCAGCGGGCTGACCACCTCGGCGCAGATCATCTCCTACTGGCAGGGGCAGTCCACCTTCGTGGACGGGCTCACCCAGGAGACCTGCCGGGACTTCGTGCACACCGGGTACGGCATCGCGTCGATCTCCGACGTGGCCGAGACCGCGGCAATCCAGGGCCAGGACCTCTACCCGCAGGTCGGCGCGCGGCTCCAGCAGGCGCTGGGCTTCCAGTCGAAGTACGAGCTGGGCACCGCGGTGCCGTCCTGGCTGTGCGGCGGCTCGGTCAACAAGGGCCTCGGCCCGGTCACCGAGGTCGGCTTCAACGCGCTGCACAACCGGATGGGCATCGCGATGACCAACACCCAGACGCTCACCGAGTCGCGGCGCCCGGCCGGCACCAACGACCTGTTCGTGGCCTGGGAGACGCTGACCAACGCGAACGACCCCGATGTGGTCCCGGGCGGTTCGACCACTCCGCCGCCCACCTCGCCGCCGCCGGCCGCCGGTCCGACCGGACCGGTCCACTCCGGCTACGCGGGCAAGTGCGTGGACGTCGCGGCGGCGAGCACCGCCAACGGCACGGCGGTGCAGCTCTACGACTGCAACGGCACCACCGCCCAGAACTGGACGGTCGAGCCGGACGGTTCGCTCCAGGCGCTGGGCAAGTGCATGGACGTCACCGCGGCCGGCACCGCCAACGGCAGCACCGTCCAGCTCTACGACTGCAACGGCACCGGCTCGCAGAAGTGGCAGCAGTCCGGCAGCACCCTGGTCAACCCGCAGTCCGGCAAGTGCCTGGACGCCACCGGCCCCAGCTCCGCCAACGGCACCCGGCTGCAGATCTGGACCTGCGCCGGCGCCGCCAACCAGCAGTGGACACTGCCGGCTTGAGCTGAGCCTGAGTGGTTGGCCGGAGCCCTTGCGGCGGGTTCCGGCCGGCACCGGGACGAAGCCACCGGGACGTCACCGGGACACCGCCCGGACATCGCCGGAGAGAGCACCGCAACGCCGCACCAGAGACGGGCTGTCCCGCGGGACGGCCGGCAGACCGCGTCGCCGCGGAGCGGGGAGCGCCTTCGCGGCGACGCGACCACCCGGGTGTGAGTGACATCCGGGGGCGGCACGGGCGGGTGTCCGTTTCCCTCACGGTGACGGGCGCCCGCCCTGTCATGCCGGAGGCCGCGCGGCGGCACGCGCCGCACCCGCGCCCGCGCCCGCGCGGCGACCGGACCGGCCCCGCCGGCGGGGACGTCACGTGTAGTGGTCGCCGTCCGACCAGGGGATCCGCGGGGGCAGGGGCGGCGGGGCGGGCGGCGGCGGGGGGAACCGGGCGGGCCCGGACGGTGGCGGTGGCTGCTGCTGCTGCTGCTGCGGGGAGGAGACCTGCGGCTGCGCCGGTGGCTGGGACTGCGGCTGCGCCGGTGGCTGGGACTGCGGCTGCGGCTGGGACTGCGGCTGCGGCTGCGGCTGGGACGGGATCGGGTAGGCGACGGGGCCCGGGGCCGGGCGGCGCGGGCGCAGGCGGGCACGGATGTCGGTCGGGGGGAGGAAGCCGGCCCACCGCTCGGGGTACTCCGACGGCGGGTCCTCGGCGAAGGGGTCGTCGTCCTCGCCGCCCTCCAGCGCGGCCAGGTCCGCGGCGGCGCGGGCCACCACCTCCGCCGCCGCGGCCTCGCGCAGCCGCGCGTTCTCCTCACGGGCCGCCGCGGTGGCCAGCGACGGCCACACCCGGTCGACCGCCGCGTTGACCGCCGCGCCCACCAGGACCGCGAAGGCCGACACCCCGATCCACAGCAGCACCGCGACCGGCGCGGCCAGTGACCCGTAGATGGTCGGACCCTCGACCGTGTGGGTCAGGTAGATCCGCAGCACGAAGCTGCCGACCGCCCACATCAGCAGCGCGACGAGCGCGCCCGGCACGTCCTCGTACCAGGCCGACCGCACCGGCACCGACACGTGGTAGAGCGTGGTGAGGAAGGCGACCGAGGCCAGCAGCACGGTCGGCCAGTACAGCACGTGCACCACGCCCGCCCCGCCCGGCAGCCAGTTGGTGACCGCGTCGGGGCCGGCCACCACCAGCGGCAGCACCGCCGCGCCCAGCACCAGCGCGACCACGTACAGCACCAGCGACATCAGCCGGGTCCTGACGATGCCGCGGCGGCCCTCCAGTCCGTACATGATGGTGATGGTGTCGACGAAGACGTTCACCGCCCGGGACCCGGACCACAGGGCGATCAGGAAGCCCAGGGACACCAGGTCCGGGCGGCGGCCGTGGAAGACGTCGTCGACCAGCGGCTTCACCAGGTCGTTGACACCCTTGTCGGACAGCACCGTGGAGGACGCGGTGAGGATGTTCTGCCGGATGTGGTCGATGGTGTCCAGGCCGATGACCGTGTCCACGTAGCCCAGCGCGCCGACCAGTCCGAGCAGCAGCGGCGGCAGGGACAGCAGGACGAAGAAGGCGGCCTCGGCGGCGAGTCCGGTGACCCGGTACTCCATGCAGGAGTCGACGGTGTCCTTGAGCAGCAGCCAGGCCACCGTGCGCGCGGAGACGTTCCGGTACAGGGCGCGGACCCTGCGCCACCGGTTCGGCCGCCGGTGACTTCTTTCCTCTGCTGCTCGCACCCCCTTACGTTAGCTGCCATGAGCACCCCCACTCACACCGTCGACAACCAGCCGCCGCCCCTGGTCGGCCATGACGTGTACACAACGGACAACGCGCTCACCGAGGCGGTGGCCCGGCACGCCGACCCGGCCCTGCTGCCGGAGCTGACCGAGGAGCTCTCGGAGCTCGGCCGGGCCGCCGGGTCGGCGCAGGCGCAGACCTGGGGCACCGAGGCGAACGCGTGTCCACCGGTGCTGCGCAGCCACGACCGGTACGGCAACCGCCTCGACGAGGTGGACTTCCATCCGGCCTGGCACCGGCTGCTCGGGCACGCGGTCGGCGCCGGGCTGACCGACGCCTGGTCCCGGCCGGCCGGCCACCTGCGGCGGGCGGCGGGCTTCCTGGTCTGGTCGCAGGCCGAGGCCGGGAACGGCTGCCCGGTGTCGATGACGCACGCCGCGGTGCCCGCGCTGCGCGCCGACCCGGCGCTGGCCGCCGAGTGGGAGCCCCGGCTGGGCTCGCGGATCTACGACCAGCGGCTGGTGGCACCGGGCGGCAAGCCGGGCGCGCTGTTCGGGATGGGCATGACGGAGAAGCAGGGAGGTTCGGACGTACGGGCCAACACCACCCGGGCGCAGCCGCTGGCGGAGGACGGGACGTACGCGCTCACCGGCCACAAGTGGTTCTGTTCGGCGCCGATGTCGGACGCCTTCCTGGTGCTGGCCCAGGCACCGGACGGGCTGACCTGCTTCCTGCTGCCGCGGGTGCTGGCCGACGGCAGCCGCAACGTCTTCGCGATCCAGCGGCTGAAGGACAAGCTGGGCAACCGCTCCAACGCCTCCGCCGAGGTGGAGTTCGACCGGACCTGGGCCCGGCGGGTGGGTGCGGAGGGCCGGGGGGTGGCGACCATCATCGAGATGGTGGCGGCGACCCGGCTGGACTGCGTGCTGGGCTCGGCGGCGCTGATGCGGCAGGCGGTGGCGCAGGCGGTGCACCACGCCACGTACCGGGAGGCGTTCGGCGGGCCGCTGGTGGACAAGCCGCTGATGCGCAACGTGCTGGCCGACCTGGCGGTGGAGTCGGAGGCGGCCACCACCACCGCGCTGCGGCTGGCGGCGGCCTACGACGCCGACACCGAACAGGAGCGCTCCTTTCGGCGGTTGGCGGTGGCGATCACCAAGTTCTGGGTGACCAAGCGGTGTTCGGCGGTCGCCGTGGAGGCGCTGGAGTGCCTGGGCGGCAACGGCTACGTGGAGGAGTCGGGGATGCCGCGGATCTTCCGCGAGTCGCCGCTGAACTCGGTGTGGGAGGGGTCGGGGAACGTCCAGGCGCTCGACGTGCTGCGGGTGCTCTCGCGCGAGCCGCTGGCGCTGAACGCCTTCCTGGGCGAGATCGGGCTGGCCCGCGGCGCCGACCACCGGCTGGACCGGGCGGTCAAGGGGCTGCTGGCCGAACTGGCCGATCTGGACGGCGTGGAGGCGCGGGCCCGGCGGATCGTGGAGCGGATGGCGCTGGTGCTCCAGGGTTCGCTGCTGGTGCGGTTCGCGCCGGCCGCGGTCGCGGACGCCTTCTGCGCCTCGCGGCTCGGCGGCGACTGGGGTGCCACCTTCGGGACGCTGCCGCACACCCTGGGCCTGGCGGCGATCGTGGACCGGGCCCGGCCGGTGCTGCCCTGAGCCCCGGCAAGTACGGCGGACCGCCGGCCGGACCAGGCTCGGGCCCGCGGGTGGATCAGGGGCGGGCCCCGCACGGGTGAACACCAAGGGGCGACCCGTGCGGGCGGGTCGGCGGCGGCCGGTCGAGGGCGTCCGCCGCGGGCGGGTGAGGGTGGCGCCGCGCCGACTCGGCACCACCCCCGGTCCGCAGCCGTGCTCGGCACGGCCCACCGGTCACTGGCCTACCAGCGCGGTGACGTGCCGTCACTCTCCGTCCACGGGGCGCCCTCTCGCAACCGTTGCAGTCCGTTGCATACGATGGGCCGTACCCGATGTGCCGCATTCCCCGCGGACGGTGCGGCGCGGCGGCACCATGGAAGCGGTAGCGGCTCATCCAGGGCGGGGGTTCTGTGTCACATCTTCCGATCGGGCTGGGACGGCTGGACACCCTGGACGTCCGCACCTCGGCGCATCTGCTGGCGGCGGTACGCGAGGCCGCCCTCGCCGGCGGCACCCCGCCCCGGCCGCCGCGCGGGGTGATCGGCGAGTCGTGGCACCGGGCGCTCAGCTCGGGGGTGGACCCCGACACCGGAGGGTCCAACCCGCCGCTGAGCACCGACGAGATCGAGCAGCGCCGGCAGGCCACCGCGCTGGCCGAGATGCTGCCGGTGCTGCGCGACGGCCTGGTCCCGGTGGCGGACGCGGCCTGGCACATCATGGTGGTCACCGACGCCGACGGCCGGGTGCTGTGGCGGGAGGGCAGCGTGGCGGTCCGCAGGAGCGCCGACCGGCTGGGCTTCACCGAGGGCGCGTCGTGGAGCGAGGACACCGTGGGCACCAACGCGATCGGCACCGCGCTGGTCACCCGTACCCCCTTACAGGTGCACTCGGCCGAGCACTTCGTGCGCAGCCACCACGGCTGGACGTGCGCCGCCGCGCCGCTGCTCGACCCGCGCGACGGGCGGCTGCTGGGGGTGGTGAACGTCAGCGGCCCGGCCGCCACCGTGCACCCGGCCACCTTGTCGCTGGTGTCGGCGGTGGCGCGGGTCGCCGAGGGGGAGCTGCGCGGCAGGCACTGGGCCGCGGTGGAGCGGCTGCGCTCGATCGCGGCGCCGCTGCTGTCCGGGATGAAGGGGCAGGCGCTGGCCGTGGACCGCAACGGCTGGACCGCGGCGGTGACCGGGATGGCGCCCACCGACCGGGTGAAACTGCCGGTGGCGGTGGCGGCCGGGCAGGTGTGGCTGCCGGCGCTGGGGCTGTGCGCGCTGGAACCGCTGCCGGGCGGCTGGCTGGTCCGGGTGACCGGGCGGGAGCGCCCGCCGGGCGCCGGGCGGGTGGTGGTCGACGTGAGCCGGCCGGGCGGCTGGCTGGTGACCGTCTCGGGCCCGGCGGGCGGCTGGGCACAGCAGCTCACCCCGCGCCACGCGGAACTGCTGTTCGTCCTGGCGCTGCACCCGGAGGGGCGGACCGCGGCCGAGCTGGCGGCGGACCTGTTCGGCGACCCGAGCCGTACGGTGACGGTCCGCGCCGAGCTGTCCCGGCTGCGGCGCAATCTCGCCGGGGTGCTGGCGCACCGCCCCTACCGGTTCGCCGACGAGGTGGACGTCGAGCTGGTCCGCCCGCGCCGCCCGGCGGACCTGCTGCCGCACTCGACGGCCCCGGCGGTCGTGGCCGCGCGACGCTGACGGACCGTATACGGTGCCGCGCGGGCCCGGGAGCCGGCCGTACGGCGGCCGGGGCGGCACGCGGTACCGGGTCCGCGGCCGTACGCCCGTTCGCCGGACCGGCGGCGCCGACCGGCGCGCCGGGGGTGGTGCGGGCGGCGGCGCGGGCAGCGGGCGGCCCCACCGCGACGTCTCGACAAGTGGGATAAACTGGTCCACATGCTGGATCATGGTGGACTCGCCGGAGACCCGCATGCCACGCTTTCGACATGTCACGCATGGGAATCACCTTGGTGGGCCGGTCGCACGTCGACTTCTGCCGCGTGTCCAGCGCGAACTGTCCGGCGGGCTGACCACGCCCGCACCGGCCGCCGCGGCAGCCTCCCCCGGAACCTCCCGCCGTCCCCGTCGTCGTGGACGCGCGGAAAGCGCCGCCCGCGCCGCCGAGCGTGTCCGCTCCGCGTCCGCCGGGCCGTAGGGTGCTTCCGCGCCGAACCGACCGTTTCCCTGCCTGCCCGAAGGACGCATCGCCATGGCTTCCAGCCCCGACCAGCCCCAGACCTCCGAGGGGAGCGCCCCCACGGCGGGCGCCGCCGCGCGCCGCAAGGCCGGGCGCCATCGCGGCGAGGGCCAGTGGGCGCTGGGCCATTTCACGCCGCTGAACGCCAATGAGCAGACCAAGAAGGACGACGACGGTCTGCACGTGCGGACCCGGATCGAGACGATCTACGCGCACCGCGGCTTCGACTCCATCGACGGCGCCGACCTGCGCGGCCGGATGCGCTGGTGGGGTCTGTACACCCAGCGCCGCCCCGGCATCGACGGCGGCCGTACCGCGATCCTGGAGCCGGAGGAGCTGGACGACCGCTACTTCATGATGCGGGTCCGGATCGACGGCGGCCGGCTCACCGTCGAGCAGCTGCGGGTGATCGGTGAGATCTCGCAGGAGTTCGCCCGCGGCACCGCCGACCTCACCGACCGGCAGAACATCCAGTACCACTGGATCAGGATCGAGGACGTCCCGGAGATCTGGCGCCGCCTGGAGGCGGTCGGGCTGTCCACCACCGAGGCGTGCGGCGACACCCCGCGGGTGGTACTGGGCTCGCCGGTGGCCGGTGTCGCGGCCGACGAGATCATCGACGGCTCGCCGGCGATCGACGAGATCAACGAGCGGTTCATCGGCAGCGAGGAGTTCTCCAACCTGCCGCGCAAGTTCAAGACCGCGATCTCCGGCTCGCCGCTGCTGGACGTGGCCCACGAGATCAACGACATCGCGTTCGTCGGTGTGGAGCACCCCGAGCACGGCCCCGGCTTCGACCTGTGGGTCGGCGGCGGCCTGTCCACCAACCCCCGGCTGGGCGTCCGGCTCGGCGCGTGGGTACCGCTGGCCGAGGTGCCGGACGTGTGGGCCGGGGTAATCGGCATCTTCCGCGACTACGGCTACCGCCGGCTGCGGACCAGGGCCCGGCTGAAGTTCCTGGTCGCGGACTGGGGCGCGGCGAGGTTCCGGCAGATCCTGCAGGACGAGTATCTCAAGCGGGAGCTGGTCGACGGCCCCGCGCCCGAGCAGCCGCGGCAGGTCTGGCGGGACCACCTCGGCGTCCACCGGCAGCGCGACGGCCGCTACTACGTCGGCTTCGCCTCCCGGGTGGGCCGGATCGACGGCGGCACGCTGACCAAGATCGCCGCGCTCGCCGCCGGGCACGGCTCGGACCGGCTGCGGACCACGACCGACCAGAAGATGATCGTGCTGGACGTCGAGGAGGCCGAGGTCGCCTCGCTGACCGCGGGCCTGGAGGCGCTGGACCTCCAGGTCGCCCCGTCGCCCTTCCGGCGCGGCACCATGGCCTGCACCGGCATCGAGTTCTGCAAGCTCGCGATCGTGGAGACCAAGGCCCGCGGCGCCTCGCTCATCGACGAGCTGGAGCGCAGGCTGCCGGACTTCGACGAGCCGCTGACCATCAACGTCAACGGCTGCCCCAACTCCTGCGCCCGCATCCAGGTCGCGGACATCGGTCTCAAGGGCCAGCTCGTCACCGGCGCCGACGGCGAACAGGTCGAGGGCTACCAGGTGCACCTCGGCGGCGGCCTCGGCCTCGACCCGGGCTTCGGCCGCAAGATCCGCGGCCTGAAGGTCACCGCCACCGAGCTCCCGGACTACGTCGAGCGGCTGCTGACCCGCTTCCAGGCCGAGCGGACCGCGGGTGAGCGGTTCGCCCAGTGGGCGGCCCGCGCGTCCGAGGAGGCGCTGTCATGACCGAGCGCGCCGCGCCCTTCTACTGCCCCTACTGCGGGGACGAGGACCTGCGCCCGTCCGAGCAGGGGCACGGCGCCTGGGAGTGCCGGGCCTGCAACCGGGCCTTCCAGCTGAAGTTTCTGGGCCTGCTGGCCCGGGGGCTGACGCCCGGTCCCCCGGCCGGAGGCGAGCGGTGACCCTTGCGCCGCACACCGCGCGGGAGCTGCGGCGGCTGGCCGACCGGGCCGGCCGCGAGCTGGAGGAGGCGCCGGCGCTCGATGTGCTGCGCTGGGCCGCCGCCACCTTCGGCAGCCGCTGGTGCGTCACCTCCTCGATGGAGGACGCCGTCGTCTCCCACCTGGCCGCGCGGGCGATGCCCGGCGTGGACGTGGTGTTCCTGGACACCGGCTACCACTTCCCGGAGACCATCGGCACCCGGGACGCGGTGGCCGCCGTCATGGACGTCACCGTGCTGACCGTCACCCCCCGGCAGACCGTCGCCGAGCAGGACGCCGAGTACGGGCCGAAGCTGCACGACCGCGACCCGGACCGGTGCTGCGCGCTGCGCAAGGTCGCCCCGCTGGAGCAGGCCCTGCGCGGCTACGACGCCTGGGCCACCGGGCTGCGCCGCGACGAGTCCCCGACCCGCGCCGGCACCCCGGTGGTCGGCTGGGACGACCGGCGGCAGAAGGTCAAGATCGCGCCGATCGCCCGCTGGACGCAGGACGACGTGGCCGCGTACGCCGCCGAGCACGGTGTGCTCACCAACCCGCTGCTCATGGACGGGTACGCCTCGGTGGGCTGCGCGCCCTGCACCCGGCGGACGGCGGGCGGAGACGCCAGGGCCGGCCGCTGGGCGGGCCTGGGCAAGACCGAGTGCGGGATCCATCTGTGACGGCGCGGGCCCTGCGGGCGGCGGAGGCGGCCGGGACGGCAAAGGCACCGGCGTCGGACGGGCCGCGGGCGGCGGCCGCGACGCCGGAGGCCACCAGGGCAACGACCGGGACGATCGGGACCACACACCAGGAGGACGGAATGCGCACCGGGGCCACCGTCTGGCTCACCGGT
The DNA here is from genome assembly GCF_031844685.1 of Streptomyces sp. ITFR-21. Lineage (NCBI taxonomy): Bacteria > Bacillati > Actinomycetota > Actinomycetes > Kitasatosporales > Streptomycetaceae > Actinacidiphila > Actinacidiphila sp. ITFR-21. The sequence continues at coordinate 5,646,415 of NZ_CP134605.1, read as the reverse complement.
CTGCCGAGTGCGGGCAAGACCACCATCGCGTACTCCCTCGCCGACCGGCTGCGCGCCGAGCGCCGCCGGGTCGAGGTGCTCGACGGCGACGAGATCCGCACGTTCCTGTCCGCCGGCCTCGGGTTCACCCGCGAGGACCGGCACACCAACGTGCAGCGGATCGGCTTCGTCGCCGAACTGCTCGCCTCCCACGGCGTGCTGGTCCTGGTCCCGGTGATCGCCCCCTACGCCGACAGCCGTGAGGCGGTCCGCAAACGCCACCAGGCGCAGGGCACCGGCTACCTGGAGATCCACGTGGCCACCCCGCTCGACGTCTGCTCGGAACGGGACGTCAAGGGGCTGTACGCCAAGCAGGCCGCGGGCGAGCTCACCGGCCTGACCGGCGTGGACGACCCGTACGAGGTACCGGAGCGGCCGGACCTGCGGATCGAGACGCAAGGGCGCACCGTCGAGGACTCCGCCGCGGCCGTACACAGGCTGCTCGTCGAGAAGGGCCTGACCACATGACGGCGACCGTCGGCACCACCGGCGCCACCGACAGCCCCTACGCACTGACCCACCTGGACACCCTGGAGTCCGAGGCGGTGCACATCTTCCGCGAGGTGGCGGGGGAGTTCGAGCGGCCGGTACTGCTGTTCTCCGGCGGCAAGGACTCCATCGTCATGCTGCACCTGGCGCGCAAGGCGTTCGCGCCGGCCCCGGTGCCGTTCGTGCTGCTGCACGTGGACACCGGCCACAACTTCCCGGAGGTGCTGGCGTACCGGGACCGTACCGTCGCCGAGCACGGCCTGCGGCTGCACGTGGCGAAGGTGCAGGACTACATCGACGACGGGCGGCTGCGCGAACGCCCGGACGGCACCCGCAACCCGCTGCAGACCGTGCCGCTGACCGAGACGATCCAGCGGGAGCGCTTCGACGCGGTGTTCGGCGGCGGGCGGCGCGACGAGGAGAAGGCTCGGGCCAAGGAGCGGGTGTTCTCGCTGCGCGACGAGTTCTCCCAGTGGGACCCGCGCCGCCAGCGCCCCGAGCTGTGGTCGCTCTACAACGGCCGGCACGCGCCCGGCGAGCACGTCCGGGTGTTCCCGCTGTCCAACTGGACCGAACTGGACGTGTGGCAGTACATCGCGCGGGAGGGCATCGCGCTGCCGGAGATCTACTTCGCGCACGACCGCGAGGTGTTCAGCCGGTCCGGCATGTGGCTGACCGCGGGCGAGTGGGGCGGTCCCAAGCCCGGCGAGCCGGTACGGACCCGGCGGGTGCGCTACCGCACGGTCGGCGACATGTCCTGCACCGGCGCGGTTGACTCCGACGCCACCACGCTCGCCGCGGTGATCGCCGAGATAGCCGCCTCCCGGCTGACCGAGCGGGGCGCGACCCGGGCGGACGACAAGATGTCCGAGGCCGCCATGGAAGACCGCAAGCGCGAAGGGTACTTCTAGCCATGACCGGCACCACGAGCCCGCTGACCGCCGAGCAGCTGTCGGCCACCACCCTGCTGCGCTTCGCCACCGCGGGCTCCGTCGACGACGGCAAGTCCACGCTGGTGGGGCGGCTGCTGCACGACTCCAAGTCGGTGCTGACCGACCAGCTGGAGGCGGTCGAGCGGGCGTCGCTGAGCCGCGGCCAGGACACGCCCGACCTCGCGCTGCTCACCGACGGGCTGCGGGCCGAGCGGGAGCAGGGCATCACCATCGACGTGGCCTACCGCTACTTCGCCACCGCCCGCCGCCGGTTCATCCTGGCCGACACCCCGGGCCATGTGCAGTACACCCGCAACATGGTGACCGGCGCCTCGACGGCCGAGCTGGCCGTGGTGCTGGTCGACGCGCGCAACGGGGTGGTCGAGCAGACCCGCCGGCACGTCGCGGTCGCCGCGCTGCTGCGGGTCCCGCAGGTGGTGCTGGCGGTCAACAAGATGGACCTGGTGGCGTACGCGGAGCCGGTGTTCGCCGCCATCGCCGAGGAGTTCACCGCGTACGCGGCCTCGCTCGGCGTGTCCGACGTCACCGCGATCCCGATCTCCGCACTGGCCGGCGACAACGTGGTCGAGCCGTCCGCCACCATGGACTGGTACGGCGGCCCGACCGTGCTGGAGCACCTGGAGACGGTCCCGGTCAGCCACGACCTCACCGGCTGCCCGCCGCGCTTCCCGGTGCAGTACGTGATCCGGCCGCAGAGCGCCGGGCACCCGGACTACCGCGGCTACGCGGGCCGGATCACCTCCGGCGTGCTGCGGGTCGGCGACCCGGTGACCGTGCTGCCGTCCGGCCGGACCACCACCATCACCGGCATCGACGCGCTCGGCCGCGCGGTGGACACCGCGTGGGCGCCGCAGTCGGTGACCGTGCTGCTCGCCGACGACCTGGACGTCTCCCGCGGCGATCTGATCGCGCCGACCGCGACCGCGCCCGCGGTCACCCAGGACATCAGCGCCACCGTCTGCCACCTGCACGAGCGGCCGCTGCGGGTCGGCGACCGGGTGCTGCTCAAGCACGCGACCCGGACGGTGAAGGCGATCGTCAGGGAACTGCCGTACCGGATCGACCTGTCCGCGGGGCTGGCCCGGGAGATCGGCCCGGCGGCCCTGGCCGTCAACGACATCGGCACGGTGGTGCTGCGGACCGCGGAGCCGCTGCCGATGGACGCCTACGCCGACTCCCGGCAGACCGGCTCGTTCCTGCTGATCGACCCCGCCGACGGCACCACGCTGACCGCCGGCATGACCGGCGAGGCGTTCACCGGGCCAGCGGCGACGGCGGACGACGACGGCGCCGAAACCGCGGCGGCGGACGACGACGGATGGGATTTCTGACATGGCCGACGCCTTCTCGGGCTTCGCCAAGGAGGGCGGGCGGGTCGGCAGCGGCTCGCTCGGCTCCGGTACGGGCGGGGTCGCGCGATGTGTGCGCTGACGCCCCTGGCCGCGGTCCCCGACCGCGGCTGGACCCCCCGTACGTCCCCGCCGCGCTGCACGCACCCCGCTGCACCGCTTTCGAAGACCTGACGACCTTCCGGCCGCGCCCCAGCGCGCGACACGCCGGGCCTTACGAAAGGACACCCCCGTGTCTGCCCTGATCCGTACCTCCCGCCGCAGAGCCCTCGCCGCCGCGGTCGCCCTGCCGGTCCTGTTCGGCGCGCTGGCCGCGTGCGGCTACGGCTCCGACGACGCGTCGGACGACAACGCCACCACCGCGCCCGCCGCGACCACCACCAGCGCGGGCGCCGCGAAGCTGTCCGCCGACGAGGTGCGGATCGGCTACTTCCCGAACCTGACGCACGCCACCGCGCTGGTCGGGCTGAAGGAGGGCTTCTTCCAGCAGGCGCTGGGCACCACCACGATCAAGGAGGCCACCTTCAACGCCGGCCCGGCCGAGATCGAGGCGCTGAACGCCGGTTCCATAGACATCGGCTGGATCGGCCCCTCCCCCGCGATCAACGGCTACACCAAGTCCGACGGCGCCAGCCTGCGGATCATCTCCGGCTCGGCCTCCGGCGGCGTGAAGCTGGTGGTCAACCCGAAGAAGATCAAGAGCCTGGCCGACGTCAAGGGCAAGAAGATCGCCACCCCGCAGCTCGGCAACACCCAGGACGTGGCGCTGCTGGCCTGGATAGAGTCGCAGGGCTGGAAGGTCGACGCGCAGAGCGGCAAGGGCGATGTGTCGGTGGTCCGCACCGACAACAAGATCACCCCCGACGCGTACAAGGCCGGCTCCATCGACGGCGCGTGGGTGCCGGAGCCCACGGCGTCCAAGCTGGTCAGCGAAGGCGCGAAGGTGCTGCTCGACGAGAGCACGCTGTGGCCCGACAACAAGTTCGTGATCACCAACGTGATCGTGTCGCAGAAGTTCCTGTCCGCCCACCCCGACGTGGTCGAGGCGGTGCTGCGCGGCTCGGTGAAGACCAACGCCTGGATCAACGCCAACTCCGACCAGGCCAAGGCCGACGCGAACGCGCAGCTGGAGAAGCTGACCCAGAAGGCGCTGCCGACGGACATCCTCGACCCGGCCTGGAAGTCCATCCAGGTGCTGGACGACCCGCTGGCCCGCACCGCGCAGGAGGAGGCGGACCACGCCGTGTCGGCCGGCCTGCTGAAGGCGCCCAAGCTGGACGGCATCTACGATCTGACCCTGTTGAACAAGGTCCTCAAGGAGCAGGGCGAGCCGGCCGTGGACGCGGCGGGTCTCGGTACCCAGTGACGTTGCCGCGCGGCTGAGCGGCGCGCCCGAGGTTCCCGCCTCCCGCCGCCGCACCCGTGCCCGTACCCGTCCGTCCCGCTCCACCCATCCATCCCCACCCGCATCCGTTCCCGAGGACCCCAGGAGGTGACACCCATGGCCGACACCCTCGCCGGCGCCGCGCAGACCGGGGAAGCCGCCGCGTACGCGGCCCGGCTCGACCACGTGTCGAAGGCGTTCGGCAGGCCCGGCGTCCAGCAGCTGGTGCTGGACGACATCACGCTGGACGTGCGGCCCGGGGAGTTCGTCTGCCTGCTGGGGGCCTCGGGATGCGGCAAGTCGACCCTGCTCAACCTGGTCGCGGGCCTGGACCGGCCGACCGCGGGGAGTATCAGCGCGCCCGGCGGCCGGCCGGCCCTGATGTTCCAGGAGCACGCGCTGTTCCCGTGGCTGACCGCGGGCAGGAACGTCGAACTGGCGCTGCGGCTGCGCGGGGTGCCGAGCGAGCGGCGGCGCCCGGAGGCCGAGCGGCTGCTGTCCCTGGTGCGGCTCGGCGAGGCGTACGGCAAGCGGGTGCACGAGCTGTCCGGCGGGATGCGCCAGCGGGTGGCGCTGGCCCGTGCGCTCGCCCAGGACAGCCGGCTGCTGCTGATGGACGAGCCGTTCGCGGCGCTGGATGCGATCACCCGCGACGTGCTGCACGACGAACTGACCCGGATCTGGGCGCGCACCGGCCTGTCGGTGCTGTTCGTCACCCACAACGTCCGCGAGGCGGTGCGGCTCGCCCAGCGGGTCGTGCTGCTGTCGTCGCGGCCCGGACGGATCAACCGCGAGTGGGTCATCGACATCCCGCAGCCGCGCCGGATCGAGGACGCGGCCGTGGCGGACCTGTCCGTCGAGATCACCGAAGAACTGCGTGGGGAGATCCGCCGCCATGGCCAGCACTGACACGGGCACGGCCGACAAGGGCCCGCGGGACTCCGGCGTCCCGGCACCGCGGGACAGCGCCGCCGAGCTGGACCTGTCCGGGCTGGAGGCGGGCCTGGACGCGCTGGACGCGGTCGTCGTCCGGCGGGCGCCGCTGGGGCGGCTGCTGCTGAAGAAGGTGCTGCCGCCGCTGTCCGCCGCACTGCTGGTGCTGGTGGTCTGGCAGCTCGCGGTGTCGGCCGGCTTCTCCGACCCGACGAAGCTGCCGAGGCCGCACGCGGTGTGGCAGGAGCTGGTGGACCGGTGGAACGCCGGCGACCTGTTCTCGATCATCTGGACCAGCGTGCAGCGCGGCCTGCTGGGCTTCCTGGCCGCGCTGGCCATCGGCACCCCACTGGGCCTGGTGGTGGCCCGGGTGCCGTTCGTCCGGGCAGCGATCGGGCCGATCCTGTCCGGGCTCCAGTCGCTGCCGTCGGTGGCGTGGGTGCCGGCCGCGGTGATCTGGCTGGGCATCGAGGACTCGGCGATGTACGCGGTGATCCTGCTGGGCGCGGTGCCGTCGATCGCCAACGGCCTGGTGGCCGGCATCGACCAGGTGCCGCCGCTGTACCTGCGGGCCGGCCGCAACCTCGGCGCGACCGGGCTGCGCGGCGCCTGGTACATCCTGCTGCCCGCCTCGCTGCCGGGCTACGTGGCCGGCCTGAAGCAGGGCTGGGCGTTCTCCTGGCGGTCGCTGATGGCCGCCGAGCTGATCGCGTCCTCCCCCGATCTGGGGGTGGGCCTGGGCCGGTACCTGGAGAACATGCGGGAGGGCTCCGACATGGCGGGCGTCTTCCTCGGCATCCTGCTGATCCTGCTGGTCGGTATCGCCGTCGACCAGATCATCTTCAGCCCTCTGGAGCGCTGGGTGCTGCGCAGCCGGGGCCTGTCGGCCGCGAACCAGTGAATCCCGCGCACACCGCCGGCCGCGTGTACCGGGGCGAACCACGGCCGGGCGCCCGCCCGCCGCTGCTGGTCATCGCGCACGGCTCCCGCGACCCGCGGCACGCCGAGACCGTCCGCGCGCTGACCCGGCGGGTGGCGGCGACCAGGGCCGGGCTGCGGGTGGACACCGCGTTTCTGGACTTCTGTGCCCCCTCCGTACCGCAGGCGGTGCGGCGCCTGGCCGCCGACGGGGTGCGGCAGGCTGTGGCGCTGCCGCTGCTGCTGACCCGGGCCTTCCACGCCAAGACCGACATCCCCGCGGTACTGCGGGAGTCCGCCGCCGCGGTGCCCGCGCTGCGGCTGCGCACGGCGGAGGTACTGGGCCCGTCGCCGCTGCTGACCGCGGCCCTGGAGCGGCGGCTGCGCGGGGTTGGGCTGCGGCCCGGTGACCGCCCCTCGACCGGTGTCGTCCTGGCCTGCGCCGGCTCCACCGACCCGGAGGCGCGCGCGGTGATCGACGGCATCGCCCGGGAGTGGGAGCGTACCGGCTGGTCCGCGGTGCGCCCCGCCTTCGCCTCCGCCTCGCTGCCGAGGACCGAGGACGCGGTACGGGCGCTGCGCGCCGAGGGGGTGCGCAGGATCGCCGTCGCGCCCTACGTCGTCGCGCCCGGCTTCCTGCCGGACCGGATCGCCCGCGGCGCCCGCGAGGCCGGCGCCGACGTGCTCGCCCCGGTGCTCGGCGCCGCCCCCGAGCTGGCGGCGCTGCTGCTGGACCGCTACGACGAGGCGCTCGTCCGGGTCCGGCGCCACCAGGCGGCCTGACCCGGTGGGGGACGTGCTTTCCGGCCGGTTCAGGCCGCCTGGTGGCGCCGGACCGCCCCCGCCCCGCCCGCCCGGACACCGGCGGAGGCCGGCGCCGCGCCCCGGGTCGGGGCGGGGCGCCGGCCTGGTCGGGTCCGGACAGGTTTGGCGACGGATGGCCGGGAAACCCTGCGTGAAACCCCCGCGCGCGGATGGGACACTTACGGTGGCCATCCTGGATGGCTGTTGACCCGGGCATATGCGGGGGACAGCGGGGCGGACATCGGACCAGGGAGAGGCGGGGCATGGCGGACGCGGTGTTCACCGAGGACCGGGCACGGGCGGTCCTGGACGCCGCCGGGCATCCGGCGGCCGAACTGCTCTCCTTCGGAGAGAACGCGGTCTTCGCGGCCGGCCGGCTGGTGATCAAGGTCGGCCGCGGCGAAGACCTGCTCGACCGGGCGCGCCGCGAGGTGCGCACCGCGGACTGGCTGGCCAAGCACGACGTGCCCGCGGTCCGGTCGGCGGAGTCCGAGGTGCGGCTGATCGACGGGCACCCGGTCACGTACTGGCAGCGGCTGCCGGAGTCGCTGCGGCCCGCCGAGCCCGCCGACGTGGCGCCGCTGCTCAAGCTGGTGCACGCGCTGCCCGAGCCGGACTTCGGGCTGCCGCCGCGGGATCTGCTCGGCGGGGTGGAGCGCTGGCTGCGGATCGCCGGGGAGTCGATCGCCCCGGCCGACGCGGCCTATCTGCGCCGCCGCAGGGACGGCTTCGCCGAGGCCGCCGCCGGTCTCGTGCCGCGCCTGCCGCGCGGGCCGATCCACGGCGACGCGCTCCCCCGCAACGTGCACATCGGCCCCGACGGTCCGGTCCTGGTCGACCTGGAGACCTTCTCCTCCGACCTGCGCGAGCACGACCTCGTGGTCCAGGTGCTCAGCCGCGACCGCTACGGCGTCGACCCCGCCGCCTACGACGCCTTCACCGCGGCGTACGGCTGGGACGTCACCGAGTGGTCCGGCTGCGACATCCTGCGCGGCGCCCGGGAGACCGCCGGCTGCGCCTGGGTGGCCCAGCACGCCCCCGCCAACCCCGCGGCCCGCACCGAGTTCCGCCGCCGGGTCGCCTCCCTGCGCGCCGAGGACCCGACCGTCCGCTGGTACAGCTTCTGACCCCATTCCCGCCGTACGCCGCCGGGCCGCCCCGTCCCACCCCCCGGCCCCGTGGGGACGGACCGGCCGCCTGACCGGAGCGGCCCGGCCTCCGGCCCCCACGGGGCGAACCCCGTCCGGCCACCGGTCCGGCCGCCCCGCCGGAGCAACCCCGGCGGCCACGCCACCGCACGCCGCCGCGGACCGGCCGCAGGCAGCATCCCCGGCCGGACGCCGGCCCGCCACTCCCGCGCACGCGCCGCCCGCGCAGGGCCGCGGCGCGGGCCTGGCGCCGGGTCAGGCCAGCGGCGCGGTCAGCCGCAGCGGCCAGCCCGTGTCGACGTCCGCGTCGGAGGAACCCTTGCCGCGCAGCCAGGCGGCGAAGTCCTCCGCCCAGGCGGCGTACCAGCCGCGTTGGGCCTCGTGGAGGTCCCAGACGTCGATCTGGGCGGCCTTCGGATACCGCGCCGCGACCGCGCGGGCGACCCGTACCGCCGCCAGCGCGTCCGCGCCCGCCTCGTGGGCGCCGTCCAACCGCACCCCGTAGACGCCGCAGGCGGCTTCCAGCGTGCGCTTGCCGCGCCGGTACTTGTCGAGCGCCCGGTCCATCACCAGCGGGTCCACCACCGGGCCGGCCCGCCCGCCGGGGGCGGCCAGCGGCGGCAGCGCGTAGCGGCGCAGCTCCTCGTCCAGGAGGGTGAGGTCGAAGGGCGCGTTGTAGACGACGACCGGCACCGACGCCGCCCAGTAGCCGCGCAGCGCGTCCGCGATCTCGGCGACCACCTCGGGCGCCGGCCGCCCCTCGGCCGCCGCCCGCGCGGTGCTGACGCCGTGTATGGCGGTGGTCTCCGCCGGGATCGGCACCCCGGGGTCGGCCAGCCACCCCCGGTGCCGCACCGGCTCCCCCGCCTTGACCTCGGTGACCGCCGCGGTCACGATCCGCGCCTGCCGCGGATCCGTCCCCGTGGTCTCCAGGTCGAAGCCGACCAGCAGATCCTCGTGCCATGCCATGGCGAGTCCTTCCCACCCGATTCCCCCGCGTGCCCTTGCGCTGCCATCATCCCGTGGGGCACCGACAGTTGCGCCCGGGGCCGGGCCGTGACGCACCGTCGGCAGCCCGCCGGGGACGCCTGCCGCGGCCTCCGGCGGCTGCGCGAGCGCGCCCGGAGGCCGGCCGGAGGGAGCCCGCGGCAGCCGGCCGGCAGGGTCGCTCGCCGCGAGCCGGGCGCGTCCGGCCGGAGGACCCGTCAGGAGACCGGCCGCGAGTCCGTCCAGATCCCCTCGAACTCCTCGCGGTAGACGTCGAAGAGCCCGCCCTCGGCGGGCCGGTCGTCGGCGACCACCCGCCGCGCGCCGCCGCGCAGCACCAGCACGGGCACCTCCATGCCGCGGGCCCGGCGCAGATACGTCTGCACCACCGCGAGCCCCTCGGCGGTGTCCCCGTCGACGAGGTACGCGGTGAACCGCGGGATCTCGTCGAAGACCTGGATCTCGAAAGCGCCCTGGTCCCGCAGCCGGGCCCGGACCCGCCGCATGTGCATGATGTTCATCTCCACCGACCGGCTCAGCTCACCGCGCCCCAGGCCCAGTTCGCGCTCCCGGCGGCGGGTGGCGCTGCTGGCCGGGTTGAGGAAGAGCAGCCGCACCCGGCAGCCGGCCTCCACCAGCCGGACCAGCCGGCGGCCGGAGAAGTTCTGCACCAGCAGGTTGAGGCCGATCCCTATGGCGTCCAGCCGGCGGGCGCCGGAGAAGAGGTCCTCGACGGGCAGCTGCCGCTGAAGTCTCACCCGATCGGGGTAGACGCCGATGACGTCGGAGTAGCGGTCGGCGACCAGTTCCTCCATCACGTCCACCGGCAGCCGGTCCGCCGCCGTGCGGGCCGGACCCGCGCCCAGCAGCTCCAGCACCCGGGCCGAGGCCCGCTCCGCCTGGTCCAGCACGGTCCTGGACAGCGCCCGGTTGCGGGAGACCACGTGACGGGCGACTTCCAGTTCGTCCAGGGCGAGTTCCAACTCGCGCCGGTCGTCGTAGTAGGGCTCGAAGCAGGGCCAGTGCTGGACGACGAGTTCACGCAGCTGGGGGAGCGTCAGGAAGCTGAGCACGTTGTCGTCCGCGGGGTCGAGCAGAAAGCCCTTGCGGCGGCTGACCTCCCGTACGGCGACGGCCCGCTGCACCCATTCGTGTCCGGCCGGTCCGGCCGCCGCGACCACCCAGTCCGCTCCGTGCACGGGCTCGTAGATCGGGCGCAGCACCGCGTTCACGACGGCGCGCAGGCGCTGCTCGACGAGATTCAGCCATACGTAGGCCCGCCCGGCCCGGCGGGCGCGGGTGCGCACCTCGGCCCAGGCGCGGGAGCCCCAGTCCAGCTCCGCTCCGATCTCCAGCGGCGCGGCGACGGAGACCGCGCCGGGCAGCGGCTCCACGGTGGCACCCTCCGCGACGTGCCGGTCACCCTGCTCACCGCCGCCAGGGAGCATCAGACCTCCGGACGTCACCACCTCACCGCCTCCCGCCCCCGTCCACGATCAAGGAAGGGTACTGCGGTGCGGGGGGCGTCGCAGCCGTATCGACCCTACTTGACTACTACCGGACAACCTCATCACCCTTGCGGTCGCTGCCTGTTGTGGCAGTGTCACCCTCGGGTGGGACCGGATGGGAGGATGCGTCTTCGGCAACGTGACTTCTGGGTACGCGGAACGGACCGTGTAGTCCGGTTATACGGAGTGGAAGAGTCATCAACATGCAAGTCTGGCCGGGTCAGTCCTATCCCCTCGGCGCCACCTTCGACGGGGCGGGCACCAACTTCGCCGTCTTCTCCGAGGTGGCGTCGCGGATCGAGCTGTGTCTGCTGCACGACGACGGCTCCGAGACGGCGGTGGAGCTGCGCGAGGCGGACGCCTTCGTCCGGCACGCCTACCTGCCGGGAGTGATGCCGGGACAGCGCTACGGCTTCCGGGTGCACGGGCCGTACGACCCGGCCCGCGGCCACCGCTGCAACTCGGCGAAGCTGCTGCTCGACCCCTACGCCAAGGCGATGAGCGGCGGCATCGACTGGGACGAGGCGGTCTACGGCTACCACTTCGGCCAGCCGGACTCGCGCAACGACCTGGACTCCGCCCCGCACACGATGGCCTCGGTCGTGGTCAACCCCTACTTCGACTGGGCGGACGACCGGGCGCCGCGGATCGACTACCACAAGACGGTCATCTACGAGGCCCACGTCAAGGGCCTGACGATGACCCACCCGGGCCTGCCGGAGGAGATCCGCGGCACCTACGCGGCCCTGGCGCACCCGGCGGTGATCAGCCATCTGGTGGAACTCGGGGTGACCACCCTGGAACTGATGCCGGTGCACCAGTTCATCCAGGACCACCGGCTGATGGACGCCGGGCTGGCCAACTACTGGGGCTACAACACCATCGGGTTCTTCGCCCCGCACCACTCGTACTCCTCACTCGGCGACCGCGGCCAGCAGGTGCTGGAGTTCAAGACGGCGGTGCGCGCGCTGCACCGGGCCGGCATCGAGGTGATCCTGGACGTGGTCTACAACCACACCGCCGAGGGCAGCCACCTGGGCCCCACCCTGTCACTGCGCGGCCTGGACAACGCCTCCTACTACCGGCTCGCCGCCGACCGGCGCTACTACACGGACACCACCGGCACCGGCAACAGCCTGCTGATGCGCAGCCCGCACGTGCTCCAGATGATCATGGACAGCCTGCGCTACTGGGTCACCGAGATGCACGTGGACGGCTTCCGCTTCGACCTGGCCGCCACCCTGGCCCGGCAGTTCCACGAGGTGGACCGGCTGTCGTCCTTCTTCGACCTGGTGCAGCAGGACCCGGTGGTCTCCCAGGTGAAGCTGATCGCCGAGCCGTGGGACGTCGGCGAGGGCGGCTACCAGGTGGGCAACTTCCCGCCGCTGTGGACCGAGTGGAACGGCAAGTTCCGTGACACGGTGCGGGACCTGTGGCGCGGCGAGAGCGCCACGCTGGCCGAGTTCGGCTCCCGGCTGACCGGCTCCTCCGACCTGTACCAGGACGACGGCCGCCGCCCGCTGGCCTCCATCAACTTCGTCACCTGCCACGACGGCTTCACGCTGCGCGACCTGGTGTCGTACAACGACAAGCACAACGAGGCCAACGGCGAGGGCAACCGGGACGGCGAGAGCTTCAACCGGTCCTGGAACTGCGGCACCGAGGGCGAGACCGAGGACCGGGCGGTACGGGCGCTGCGCGCACGGCAGATGCGCAACCTCGTCGCCACCCTGATGCTCTCCCAGGGCGTGCCGATGATCTCGCACGGCGACGAGTTCGGCCGCACCCAGCGCGGCAACAACAACGTCTACTGCCAGGACAACGAGCTGTCCTGGATTTCCTGGCCGGGCAAGCCGGGCACCTCCGAGGAGGACGACGAGGCGCTGCGGCTGCACGACTTCACCCGCAGCATGGTGTGGCTGCGCCGGGACCACCCGGTCTTCCGGCGCCGCCGGTTCTTCCACGGCCGGCCCGTGGAGGGCACCCACGACGAGCTGTCGGACATCGCCTGGTTCACCCCGGAGGGCAAGGAGATGGCCCAGCGGGACTGGCAGGCCACGAACGCCAGGACGCTGGTGGTCTTCCTCAACGGCAACGCGATCTCCGAGCCGGGGCCGCGCGGCGAGCCGGTCATCGACGACTCCTTCCTGCTGATGTTCAACGCCGCGCCGCGCGCCCAGGAGTTCGTGGTGCCGGACAACCACGGCAGGGAGTGGCACCTGGTGGTGGACACCGAGCGGCCCGAGGGGGTGCCGCCGGGCGGCGGCGAGCGGGTACAGGCCGGGGACCGGCTGCTGCTGGCCGACCGCAGCATGGTGGTGCTCCGGCGGCCCCTGGACTGAGACGGGGCCGCCGGACACGCCTGAATTCCCGATCCGGGGTAGAGAGGATCCATGACCGCACACTCCGCGACGCCCGGCTCGACCTACCGGGTGCAGGTGCAGCCCGGCTTCACCTTCGCCGACACCGCCGAGGCGGTGCCCTACCTGGCCGAGCTGGGCGTGACGCATCTGCACCTGTCCCCGGTGCTGGAGGCCGTCCCCGGCTCCACCCACGGCTACGACGTGGTGGACCACACCCGGGTCCGCGCCGAACTCGGCGGCGAGGAGGGGCTGCGGGAGCTGTCCCGGCGGGCGCGGGCGCACGGCCTCGGACTGATCCTGGACATCGTGCCCAACCACATGGCGGTACCGGTCCCCGAGCACCTCAACCGCGAGCTGTGGGCGGTGCTGCGGGACGGCCCCGGCTCGCGGTACGCGTCCTGGTTCGACGTCGACTGGGCGGCGCTGGACGGCCGGGTGCTGCTGCCGGTGCTGGGCGAGCCGCTGCCGGACGCGCTCGGCAGCCTGTCGGTGGTGCACGACGAGGCGGCGGGCGGCAGGGTGCTGGCGTACTACGACCACCGCTTCCCGCTGCGGCCCGGCACCGAGGACCTGCCGCTGCAGGAGCTGGTGGCGGCCCAGCACTACCGCCTCGCCTACTGGCGCGAGGCCCGCACCGAGCTGAACTACCGGCGCTTCTTCACCATCTCCGACCTCATCGCGGTCCGCGTCGAGCACCCGGAGGTCTTCGCGGCCACCCACGCGACCGTGCTGCGGCTGCTGCGCGACGGCGTGGCGGACGGCCTGCGGATCGACCACCCCGACGGCCTCGCCGACCCCGCGGGCTATCTGCGGCGGCTCGCCGCGGCGAGCGGCGGGCGCTGGACTGTGGTGGAGAAGATCCTCCAGCGCGAGGAGTGGCTGCCCGCCGACTGGGAGTGCGCCGGCACCACCGGCTACGACGCGCTGGACCGGATCGACGGCCTGTTCACCGACCCGGCCGGGGTCGAGGCGGTCAGCGGCTTCTACCGCGCGTTCACCGGCGCCGAGGACGACCTGGGCGGGCGGTGGGCGCCCACCGCCCGCCGGGCCGCGTACCGGGTGGTGACCCGCGACCTGGCCGCCGAGGTGTCCCGCCTGGAGCGCACCGCGGAGCGCGCCCGCGCCGCGGTCCCCGGCAGCCCCCCGTACGGGCCCGAGCAGCTGGGCGACGCCCTGCGCGCGCTGCTGGTCCGGGTGCCGGTCTACCGGCCCTACGTCGTCGCGGGCACCCCGGCCGGGGCGGGGGACGTCGCGATGCTGGAGCGGGCGGCGGAGCAGGCCCGGCGGGAGAGCGCCCCGGAACTGGCGGGCGCGCTGGACTTCGTACGCGACCTGGCGCTGGGCCGGGCCGGCGGCGCGGCGGCCGGCGACGCGGGCACCCCGGCAGCGGCCGGCACCGCCGGCAGCACCGCCGCCGCCGACTTCACCGCCCGCTTCGCCCAGGTCGCCTCCGCGCTGCACGCCAAGTCGGTGGAGGACGCCGGGTTCTACCGCTATGTGCCGCTGCTGTCGCTGTGCGAGGTGGGCCGCGACCCGGGACGGCCGGCCACCACGCCGGCCGAGTTCCACGCCTACTGCGACCGGGTGCGGCGCGAGCGGCCCGCGACCGGGACCGTGCTGTCCACCCACGACACCAAGCGGAGCGCCGACCTGCGGATGCGCCTGGCGGTGCTGTCGGAGCTGCCGGACGCCTGGGCCGAGTGGCTCGGCGCCCGCCAGGCGCGGGCCGCGGCGTCCGGCGTGGCCGCCGCGCCCGACCGGCACACCGAGTACACCGTCTTCCAGAGCGCTCTCGGCCTCGGCCGCCCACAGCGGGAGCGGCTGGTGCCGAACGCCCTCAAGGCGGTCCGCGAGGCGGGTCTGCGCACCACCTGGACCGAGCAGGACGAGACGTACGAGAAGGCCGTCACCGACTTCACCGGGCAGGGCCCGTGCGGCGTCCAGGCGTACGACGTCGGCGCCTTCGCGGCCACGCTGCGCCCGTACGAGGAGGCGAACATCCTCGGCGCGGCCCTGCTGCACCTGACGATGCCGGGAGTACCGGACCTCTACCAGGGCACCGAGTGGCCGGTGCACACCCTGGTCGACCCGGACAACCGCGGCCCGATGACCGGCCCGGCCGAAGACGCCCGGCACCCGGCCGGCCCCGCCGCCCTGCGCCGGCTGTCGGAGGGCGCCGCACCGCGCTCCTTCGACGAGGCCAAGCTGCGGCTGACCGCGGTCGCCCTGCGGCTGCGCCGCGACCACCCCGAGTGGTACGGCCCGGCCGCCGGCTACGAGCCGCTGGCCGCCGACGGCCCGGCGGCCGGCCACCTGGTCGGCTACCTTCGCGGCGGCGGCGCGCTCACCGCGGTCACCCGGCTCTCGCGGCGGCTGGCCGACGCGGGCGGCTGGCGGGACACCGTCCTGCCGCTGCCGCCGGGCCGCTGGCGCGACCGCCTCGGCGGCGCCGTCCACGAGGGCCGGGTCCGGCTGCCGGACCTGCTGGCCCAGGCCCCGGTGGCCCTGCTCACCGTCGAGTAGCCTCGCGTACCGGCCGGGAGGCCGCCCGGCGGCGGCGCGTCCGCCGTTTTCCGGACACCGGGCGGTCCGGCCCGCCGGGCACGTGTGAACTTCGTCTGAACCCGCCCGCCCCCGGGCATGGATGTGTCCGGGACCCGGGCAGGCGTGCGCGGGGGGCCGGCGCGATCCGGCCCGGCCGGCGACAACCGCAGGAAGACACGACCGCGAGCGACGGGAGCCGTGCGTGCTGTTCGAGGTGTGGGCGCCGAGCGCCCGACAGGTGGAGATCGTGATCGAGGACCGCGCCCACGCGCTCGGCCCCGACCCGGCCCGGACCGGCTGGTGGCAGGCCGAGCTGCCGGCCGGTGACGGCACCCGGTACACGTACCGGCTGGACGGCAGCCCGCCGCTGCCCGACCCGCGCTCGCGCCGCCAGCCGGACGGTCCCGACGGGCCCAGCGCGGTGGTCGACCAGGACGCCTTCGCCTGGACCGCGCCGTGGCCGGGCCGCCCGCTGCCGGGCGCGGTTCTCTACGAGCTGCACGTCGGCACCTTCACCGCGCAGGGCACCTTCGACGCCGCCGCCGAACGCCTTCCGCACCTCGCGCGGCTCGGCATCACCCATGTCGAGCTGATGCCGGTCTGCCCGTTCCCCGGCACCAACGGCTGGGGGTACGAGGGCGTGTCGCTGTGGGCGGTGCACGAGCCGTACGGCGGCCCGGCCGCGATGAAACGGTTCGTCGACGCGGCCCACCGGCACGGCCTGGGCGTCGTCCTCGACGTGGTGCACAACCACCTGGGGCCCGCCGGCAACCACCTGCCGCCGTTCGGGCCGTACTTCACCGACCGGCACCACACCCCGTGGGGCGACGCGGTCAACCTGGACGCGCCCGGCTCCGACGAGGTGCGGGACTTCCTCATCGGCAGCGCCCTGGCCTGGCTGCGCGACTACCGGCTCGACGGGCTGCGGCTCGACGCCGTGCACGCCCTGGTCGACACCCGGGCGCTGCACTTCCTGGAGGAACTGTCCGCCGCGGTCGACGCGCTGGCGGCGGCGGTCGGCCGCCCGCTGTTCCTGATCGGCGAGTCCGATCTGAACGACCCGCGCACCACCGCCCCGCGCGAGGCCGGGGGCCTCGGTCTGCACGCCCAGTGGAACGACGACTTCCACCACGCGGTGCACACCGCGGTCACCGGCGAAGAGCAGGGCTACTACGCCGACTTCGCCGCCGCCGGGCCGGCCGCCGTCGCCAGGGTGCTCACCCGCGGCTTCTTCCACGACGGCACCTGGTCGTCCTTCCGCGGCCGGCACCACGGCCGCCCGCTGAACACCGCGAAGGTCCCGGCGCACCGGCTGGTCGGCTACGCCCAGACCCACGACCAGATCGGCAACCGGGCCACCGGCGACCGGCTGACCCGGGATCAGCTCGCCACCGCCGCCGCGCTGGTGCTCACCTCGCCGTTCACCCCGATGCTCTTCATGGGCGAGGAGTGGGGGGCGAGCACGCCGTGGCAGTTCTTCACCGACCACGACGACCCGGAGCTCGCGCGGGCCATCACCGAGGGCAGGCGGCGGGAGTTCGCCTCGCACGGCTGGTCGGCCCAGGAGGTGCCCGACCCGCAGGACCCGGCCACCAGGGACCGGTCCTGCCTGGACTGGGCGGAGCCGGACAAGGCCGGGCACCGGGAGCTGCTGGAGTGGTACCGGGCGCTGATCGCGCTGCGCCGGGCCGAACCGGCGCTGACCGACCCCCGGCTGGAGACGGTGGCGGCGACGCCGGGCGGCCGTACGCTGCTGGTCGGCCGCGGCCCGTTCCGGATCCTGGTCAACTTCTCCGACGCGCCGGCCCGGGTGCCGCTGAACGCGCCCTGCGAGGTCGTCCTGGCCCGCCCGGCGTGCAAGCTGCTGGCCGCCGGTCCCCTGGTGCAACTGCCGGCCCGCGGGGCGGCCGTGCTGCGGGTGGCGGGCGCTACCGTGGAGGGGTGACGCGGACCGAGCCGGCAGCCCCGGCCCAGCAGACAGAGCCGTTCGCCGACTGCGTGCTGTGCGGCGAGCCGACCGAGCACCCCGCGAGCGCCCGGGGCGCGACGCTGTGCCCGGTGTGCGAGTGGCAGGAGGCGCAGCGCACGGCCTGCTCGGGCTGACCGCCCGGCGGGCCGCGGCGGCCGGCCTGGCGGCCGACCGCCGGCCCGCGGCCCGCCGGACCTGCCGTCGGCGGCACCGCCGCCGGGCCGGTCGCCCGGTTGAGCCGGTTCAGCCCGGTCGGTCGGCGTCGCGGGCCAGCGCGGTCAGCCGGGAGACCGCGCGGAAGTACTTCTTCCGGTAGCCGCCGGCCAGCATGTCCTCGCTGAACAGCCGGTCGAACGGCGTCCCGGAGGCCATCACGGGCACCTCCCGGTCGTACAGCCGGTCGGCGAGCACGACCAGCCGCAGCGCGGTGGCCTGGTCGGTGATCGGCTCGACCCCGCGCAGGAACACCGCGCCGACCCCGTCGCACAGCGCCCCGTACCGGCTCGGGTGGACGGTCGCCAGGTGCGCGGCCAGCGCCCCGAAGTCGTCCAGCGAGGCGCCGGGCGTACGGCGGGCCGCCGCGGTGACCTGCTCGTCGGTGTACGGGTCGGGGGCGGCCGGCAGGCCGCGGTGGCGGTAGTCCTCGCCGTCGATCCGCAGCGAGGCGAACCGCGCGGACAGCCCCTGGATCTCCCGCATGAAGTCGGCGGCGGCGAACCGGCCCTCGCCGAGCCGGCCGGGCAGCGTGTTGGAGGTCGCGGCCAGCCGTACCCCGGCGTCCGCGAGCCTGCCCAGCAGCGTGGAGACCAGCACGGTGTCGCCCGGGTCGTCCAGCTCGAACTCGTCGATGCAGACCAGGCGGTGGCCCTGGAGCGCTCGCACGGCCCGCTGGAAGCCGAGGGCGCCCACCAGGTTGGTCAGCTCCACGAAGGTCCCGAACGCCTTCTGCTCGCGCGGCGCCGGGGTGGCGTGCCACAGCGAGGCCAGCAGGTGCGTCTTGCCGACGCCGTACCCGCCGTCGAGGTAGACCCCGCCCGGGGCCGGGGGCGCCGCCGGTTCGCGCCGGAACCATTTGCGGCGCCCGCCGGAGGGCGCCCCGCCCAGCGACGCGGCGAAGGCGGTGAGCCGCTGCACCGCCGCCGTCTGGCTCGGCTGCCCGGGGTCGGGCACGTAGGTGTCGAAGCGCACACCGTCGAACCGCGGCGGCGGCACCATCTCCGCGACCAGCCGTCCCGGCTCGACCTCGGGCCTGCGGACGCTGAGGGCTATGGGCCCGGCGGTCTGCGGGCCCCCTTGGGAGGTCGAGGAGGACGCCGCGGAGGATGAGGTGGACACGGCTGCCGAGCTTAGTCCGTCCGTGCCCGGTCCCCGGCCGGCCCGGTGTGCCTCCGGCCGGCCGGCCGGCCGGAGGCACACCGGGCCGGGGCGGGCCGGGACGGACCCGGGCCGGGTCCGGAGGGCCGGCCGGAAGCGGCCGCGTGGTCCCGGACCGGGGGCGGGGGAGCCGGGCGGGGGAGCCGGGCCCCCGCCCGGCCCCCGCCCCCGCCCCCGGTCGGAAGGAGGAGGGCCGCACGGTGCCGGACAGCGGGCCGCCGGTTCGTCCCCGGCCGATGCCCGGCCGCCCGCCACCCACCCGCGGCGGGACGTGTGACAGCCGCCGGCGGACGCGGGGCCAGGACAGCACCCGGGCAGGGGTTACCGGGCACCAGGGGGCGGACCGGCCCGGTCCGCCCGCGGCCCGGACCCGGCCGCTCCCGCTCGGTCCGATCGGTGGCGGGCGCCAGGGCGGGCAGGGGGCGGGCGCGGATGTCGGCCGGAGGAGGGCCGCGGGGTGCCCGGGGGCGGGTCGCGAAGGCGCGTGCGAGACTTCCGGCATGCAGCGGCTGTTTCCCCGTCCGGGGCCCGGAGCGAGGCCGGAGCCGGCGCTGGACGGCGTACTCGGCCTGGCGGACGCCTACGCGTACCCCGCGGACCGGCCGGCCGGCACGCCGTACCTGCGGGCGAACATGGTGGGCTCGCTGGACGGCGCCGCCAGGGCGGACGGCAGGTCCGCGCCGCTGTCCTCGCCCGCCGACATGCGCCTGTTCGGTACGCTGCGCGCGCTCGCCGACCTGATCCTGGTGGGCGCCGAGACGGTCCGCCAGGAGGGCTACCGGCCGGCCAGGGCGCGCGACGCCTTCGCCGCCCGGCGCGCCGCGGCCGGGCAGCCGCCCGCCGCGGCGATCGGCGTGGTCTCCCGCCGGCTGGACCTCGACTTCACCGCGCCGCTGTTCGCCGACCCGGTGGTGCCCACCCTGGTGCTGACCGGCGCCGGGGCCCCGGACCGCGCCCTCGCCGCCGCCCGCGCGGCCGGCGCCCGCGTGGTGGTGACCGGTGAGGGCGACGGCGTGGACCCGGTCCGGGTTGTCCGGGAGGTGGCCGCCCTCGGCTTCACCCGGCTGCTGCACGAGGGCGGGCCGCGGATCCTGGCCCAGTTCGCGGCGGCGGACGTGCTCGACGAGCTGTGCCTGACCCTGTCCCCGCTGCTGACCGGCGGGGACGCCCCCCGGATCATGAACGGCCCCGGCGTCGTGCCGCCGGCCCGCTTCGCCCCGGTGTCGGTGCTGGAGGAGGACGGCTTCCTGTTCACCCGCTACGTCCGGGCCTGACCCGGGGAGTCCCGCCCTACCACCGGCGGGGCGAGCGCCACGCCGAAAAATCGGATTCTTCCGTTCCGCTTCGCCGCACGCGGGAACACTTATCCCGGTGCCCCGTGAAGATCGGGGCAGGATGGTTGCTGTGGCGGCCCGGTGGCCGAATGAGGCCGGTGGCCCATGAGAAAGAAGGACGCGTCCGTGTTCACGACCGTACTCATGATCGAGAAGCCGCTCGCCCACGCCGATGTGGAGATGGTCACCACCCTGCACGGCGACGAGCAGGTGTCCTTCGTCGTCCTCATGCAGCCCCGCGGGGACCAGGACCGCCTCCTGCGGGCCGTGGACGACGTGGCGCTCGGCCACCTGGAGGACGCGGCCCGCGAGAACGGCGTCCCGGAGGGCCGGGAGGCGTTCCCGCCCGCCGAGCGCTCGCTGTCCCACTCCCTGGAGGCGCTGCGGCAGGCCGGCGCGCAGGCGGTCGGCCAGGTGGTGGAGGAGCACCCGCTGGACACGCTGCGCACGGTGGTCGAGCGGACCGGGGCCGACGAGGTGATCGTGCTGACCGCGCCGCACTTCGTGGAGGAGTTCTTCCACCGCGACTGGACCTCCCGGGCCCGGCACAAGGTGGGCGTCCCGGTACTGAAGCTGTTCGCGGAGCAGGACTGACCGCGGGCCGGGCGGTGACCGCCGCGGACGCGGCGGCGGGCCGGGCCCGCGGGAGGCGTCCGGGCGGACGCCGACGGCGCCGCCCGCCGGGGACCTGGGCGGGATGCGAGAATCAGGCCCAGTCAGCGACGCAGCAAGCACCCGGGAGAACCGCGCATGAGCCCGACCAGCCCGTCGATTCCGCCCGCCCTGGACCGGCCGCACTTCATCGGCATCGGCGGCGCCGGAATGTCGGGCATCGCGAAGATCCTGGCCCAGCGCGGGGCGGTGGTGGCCGGCAGCGACGCGAGGGACTCCGAGACCGCCGCGGCGCTGCGCGCGCTGGGTGTGACCGTGCACATCGGCCACGACGCGGCGCACCTGGCGCCGGAGGCCTCCGCGGTGGTCGTCTCCAGCGCGATCCGCGCGGAGAACCCTGAGCTGGCGGCGGCCCGGGACCGCGGCGTCCCGGTGGTGCACCGCAGCGACGCGCTGGCCGCGCTGATGGCGGGCAGCCGCCCGATCGCGGTGGCCGGCACGCACGGCAAGACCACCACCACCTCGATGCTGGCGGTGGCGCTGACCGCCCTCGGCCTGGAGCCGTCGTACGCGATCGGCGGCGACCTGGACGCGCCGGGCTCCAACGCCCACCACGGGGACGGCGGGATCTTCGTCGCGGAGGCCGACGAGAGCGACCGCAGCTTCCACGCCTACTCCCCCGAGGTCGCCGTCGTCCTGAACGTGGAGCTGGACCACCACGCCAACTATGCCTCCCTGGAGGAGATCCACCGGTCCTTCGAGACGTTCGTCGGCAAGGTCCGGCCGGGCGGCACCCTGGTGGTCTCGGCCGACCAGCCGGGCGCGGTCGAGCTGACCTCCCGGGTCCGGGGCACCGGCTCGCCGCGCGTCGTGACCGTCGGCGAGGCCGAGCACGCCGACGTGCGGATCACCCGGATCAACCCGCGCGGGCTGACCAGCGAGGTCACCGTGCTGCTGGACGGCCGGCTGCTGACCTTCACCGTCTCCGTACCGGGCCGGCACTACGCCCACAACGCCGTCGCCGCGCTGGCCGCCGGGATCGCGGTGGGCGTCCCGGCCCGCAATCTGGCCGCGGCGCTGGCCGGGTACACCGGGGTCAGGCGCCGGCTCCAGCTCAAGGGCGAGGCGGCGGGCGTCCAGGTGATCGACTCCTACGCCCACCACCCCACCGAGATGGCCGCCGACCTGGAGGCGATCCGCGGCGCGGCCGGGCCGCACGCCCGGGTGCTGGTGGTCTTCCAGCCGCACCTGTTCAGCCGCACCCGCGAGCTGGGCGCCGAGATGGGCGGCGCGCTGGCGCTGGCGGACGCCTCGGTGGTGCTGGACGTCTATCCGGCCCGGGAGGACCCGGTGCCGGGCGTCACCAGCGAGATCGTCGTCGGGGCGGCGCGGGCGGCGGGCGCCGACGTGACCGCGGCGCACGACGCGGCGGCGGTGCCGGAGGCGGTGGCAGGAATGGCGAAGGCGGGTGATCTCGTTCTCACCATGGGGGCGGGCGACGTGACCGACCTCGGTCCGCTGATTCTCGCCCGTCTCGACAGCTGAAAGGACCTCCATGTCGTATGAAGTGAAGAAGACCGACGAGCAGTGGCGTGCGGAGCTGTCCCCGCAGGAGTACGCGGTCCTGCGCGAGGCCGGCACCGAGCGTCCCTTCGTCGGCGAGTACACCGACACCAAGACCGAGGGCGTGTACTCCTGCCGCGCCTGCGGGGCGGAGCTGTTCCGCTCCGACACCAAGTTCGAGTCGCACTGCGGGTGGCCGTCCTTCTACGACCCGGCCGACTCCAGGGCGGTCGAGCTGATCGAGGACCGCACGCTGGGCATGCTCCGCGTCGAGGTGCGCTGCGCGGCCTGCGGCTCCCACCTGGGCCACGTCTTCGAGGGCGAGGGGTACGGCACCCCGACCGACCAGCGGTACTGCATCAACTCCATCTCGCTGCGGCTCGCCCCCGCGGAGTGAGGGCCGCCCGAGGCGGCCCGGACGCGCGCCGGGCCGCCGCCCTCGGGCGTACCCGCCCGGTTTGGGCCGGCCGCCGGATCCCCTGATGGCAGACTGGCCCCCGTGAGCCAGACACCTGCCGAATCGACCGGAGGCGGCGCCGACCCCTCCCGGCGCGCGGCCGCCGACCGGGACGCCGCCCCCCAGTTCGTGCTCCCGCTGGTGGTACGGATCGAACGCGACGCGCCCCCGCCCCGTACCGACGCGCTGGAGACCGCCGCCCGGGCCGTGCTGACGCTGCTGTCCGACGAGCGGGCGACCGCCGAGGACGGCGAGTGGACCGAGGCGGTACGGGACTGGCAGGACGCCCGCATCCGCAAGGTGGTCCGGCGGGCCCGCGGCGCGGAGTGGCGGCGCGCCGGGACGCTGCCCGGCATCACCGTGACCGGTGCCGCCGCCGAGGTCCGGGTCTTCCCGCCGATACCGCTGGACGGCTGGCCCAAGGACCTGGCCCGCCTCCAGGTCTCCGGAACCGAACTCGACGACCCCGCGCCCCCGCCGCCACCCGAGCCGACCCACCCGGTGCTGTGGATGAACCCCGGGGTGGCCATGTCGGCCGGCAAGGCGATGGCCCAGGCCGGGCACGGCGCGCAGCTGGCGTGGTGGGAGCTGTCCCCCGCCGGGCGCCTGTCCTGGCGCGCGGCCGGCTTCCCGCTGGCCGCCCGCACCCCGACCGCCGCCGCCTGGACCGGGCTGCTCGGCGCCGGCCTCCCGGTCGTCCGGGACGCCGGCTTCACCGAGATCGCCCCCGGCTCCTGCACGGTGATCGCCGACCACCCGGCCCTGCGCCGCGCCCAGGGCTCGCCGGGTGGATCTCCGCGGCCCCGCGGTCAGGCCAGGCCGGAGACCAGGTCGGGGACGGAGCGGCGGCGGCCGGTGTAGAAGGGGACTTCCTCGCGGACGTGCAAACGGGCCTCGGAGGCGCGCAGGTGCCGCATGAGGTCGACGATCCGGTGGAGTTCGTCGGCCTCGAAGGCGAGGAGCCACTCGTAGTCGCCGAGGGAGAAGGACGCGACCGTGTTGGCCCGCACGTCGGGGTAGCCGCGGGCCATCTTGCCGTGGTCGGCGAGCATCCGGCGGCGGTCCTCGTCGGGCAGCAGGTACCAGTCGTACGAGCGGACGAAGGGGTAGACGCTCACGTAGGCGCGGGGGGTCTCGTCGGCGAGGAAGGCGGGGACGTGCGACTTGTTGAACTCCGCCGGGCGGTGCAGCGCCATGTTGGACCACACGGGCAGCAGGGCGCGGCCCAGCCGGGTGCGGCGGAAGAGGTTGTACGCCTCCTGGAGCGCCTCGGCGGTCTCGGCGTGCCACCAGATCATCAGGTCGGCGTCGGCCCGCAGCCCGGACACGTCGTAGGTGCCGCGTACGGTGACGTCCTTCGCGGCGAGCTGCGCGAACAGCTCCTCCACCTCGTCCGCGTAGCCCGTGCGGTCCTCCGGCAGCACGTCGCGCAGCCGGAACACCGACCAGAGCGTGTAGCGGATGACGTCGTTGAGGTCCTTGGCCTTCTTGCCCGCGTTCGGCTCGCGGGCGGGGGCGTCGGCTGAGCCGTGGGCGGGGGCGGGGTTCGGGTCGGTCATACGGCTATTCTCGCGCGCCGCGGCCCGCGTCCGGCACCAGGGTGGCCAGTACGGCCGCCGCCGCCCGGCGCCCGCTGCCGACGCAGGCGGGGATGCCCACGCCGTCGTAGACGGCGCCGCACACCGCCAGGCCCGGCAGCTTGCCGACCTCTTCCCTGATCCGGGCCACCCGTCCCAGGTGCCCGACCGCGTACTGCGGCAGTCCGGCGTCCCAGCGGGTGACGCGGGCCGCGACGGGGGCGGCCCGCAGCCCGACCGCCTCGGCGAGGTCCTCCCGGGACAGCCGGACCAGGTCGGTGTCGTCCCAGGCGAGATCGGCCTCGTCGCCGAAGCGGCCGACGGAGGTGCGCAGCACGAAGGTGTCGCCGCCGGCGTCGGCGAGCCAGCCCCACTTGTGGCTGGAGAAGGTGGACGCCTTGATGGTCCGGCCGTCGACCGGGGGTACCAGGAATCCGCTGCTGACCGGCAGGTGCCGCAGGTCGCGGCGGCGGAAGGCCATGGTCACCAGCGCCATGCCCGCGTAGTCGACGCCGTCCAGCTCGGCCGCCGCGGCCGGCGACTCGGCGGCCAGCAGTCCGGCGGCGGCCGGTGCGGGAGCGGCGAGCACGACCGCGTCGGCGGCGAGCCGCCGGTCCCCGACCGCGATCTGCCAGCCGTGCGCTCCGGTGCGGCGCAGCCCCGTCACCCGGGCCCCGGTCTCCACGGCGGCGCCCGCGGCCCGGCAGGCGTCGGCGACCGCGAGCGGCAGCCGGCCGACGCCGCCGCGTACCCCGTTGAAGACCGGCCCGGCCGCGCCGCCGGCGGCGGCCTTGCGCTGCACCGCGCGGGCCGCCTCGATGAGCGAGCGGCCCTGCCCGGCCGCCGGGTAGAGCTGCGGTACGGCGGCGCGCAGCGAGATCCGGTAGGCGTCGCCCGCGTAGACGCCGCCGAGCAGCGGTTCCACCAGCCGGTCCACCACCTCGCGGCCGAGCCGGGCGGCGACGAAGGCGCCGACCGCGATGTCGTCGCCGACCGGGGTACGGGGCAGGACGTGGTCGAGCGGCAGGCGGGCGAGACCGGCGGCGGACAGCAGTCCGGAGGCGGCGAGCGGTCGGAGGTCGCCGGGGACGCCCATCACGTGCCCCTTGGGCAGCGGGCGCAGCCGGCCGCGGGTCCACACGGCGGCGCCGAGGGCGGCCGGCGGTTCCAGGTCGTCGCCCAGGCCGACCTCGCGGGCCAGGCCGACCGCCTCGGGCCGGCGGGCCAGCAGCGACTCGGCGCCGAGGTCGACCGGCACACCGGTGATCTCGTCCGCCCAGAGCTTGCCGCCGAGCCGGCCGCCGGCCTCCAGCAGCGTGACCCGGGCCCCGGCACGCGCCAGGTCGTACGCGGCGGCGAGACCGGAGATCCCGCCGCCGACGACCACCACGTGCCCCTGCCCGCCCGCCACTCCGTGCGTCTGGCTCATGCCGTCCACTGTCCCAGACTCCGGATCGAGCTCCGAACGTGACCCCTTCGGGACCGGGCGGCGGCAACCGGTCTCCGGCGTGGTACGTCCAATGGGCGTCAGAGGTACAACGGCCCTGATCCCGGGGGGATGAGATGGTGAAGTCGTCCGTTTTCCAGCAATTCCAGCAATGGGGCAGAAGGCGCGGGGAGCGCCGGGTGGGCGCGGCCGGCGCCCTGCTGCTGGCCTGCGCGCTGGCGCTGGCCGGGTGCGGCTCCTCCGGCGGCGCGAGTTCCGACAGCGCCGCGTCGGCGGCGAAGGCGCCGGCCGTGGCGCCCGGGACCGCGGCGGGCGGCCAGGATTCCGCCGACGGCGAGGACGCGGGGAGCGCCCCGGCCGCGACCGGAGGCGCGCCCGGCGCCAAGACCCAGGCACAGGCGCAGGCGCAGGCGCAGGCGGCGTACCTGGTCCGCACGACCGAGCTCAGCATCCGCACCCGCGACGTCGAGGGTCGGCTCGACAAGGCCCGCGCGTACGCCGTGCAGGCCGGCGGCTACGTGGGCGGCGAGGACACCACGGCCGTCGGCGGTCACACCGCGTCCACCCTGCGGCTGCGGGTGCCGGCCGCCGCCTACGACCAGGTGGTGGCCCGGCTGGCCGGGCTCGGCACGCTGCTGAGCCGCACCGCGAGTGTCGAGGACGTGACCGGCCAGGTGGTCGACGTGGACAGCCGGGTCGCCTCGCAGCGGGCCAGCGTGGCCAGGGTCCGCGCGCTGATGGACCGGGCGACGCGGCTGAGCGACATCGTCTCGCTGGAGGGCGAGCTGAGCACCCGTGAGTCGGCGCTGGAGGCGCTGGAGGCCCAGCAGGCGTCGCTGAAGGCGCGGACGGAGCTGTTTACGATCACGCTGCGGCTGACCGAGCCGGCGGCGCGGACGGTGCCGCCGGCGCCGGCCGGGCACGACGGCTTCTGGGCCTCGGTCGGCCACGCGCTGGGCGACGGCTGGCACGGGTTCTCGGTGACGGTGCGGGTGGTGCTGGTCGTACTGTCGCTGACGCTGCCGTTCCTGGCGGTGGCGGCGCTCGGCTGGTTCCTCTACCGGGTGGTACGGCGCCGGCTGCCCGCGGGTCCCGGCAGCGGTCCGTCGCTGCGGGCCCCGGACGGCACGCCCCGGCGGGTCCCGGTCCCGGTCCCGCTGCCGCGCCACCCGGCGGAGCCGGACGGGGAGGAGGCCGCGAAGCCGCCGGCCGCCGAGTGAGGCTCAGACCTGCGTCGACCGGTGCACGAAGTCGACCAGGCGGGTGATCGCCTCCGGGTCGGTGCTGGGCAGCACGCCGTGGCCGAGGTTGAAGATGTGGCCGGTGCCACTGGCCGCGGCGGCGTCCAGCACCTCCCGGGCCTTGGCCTCGACGACCGGGGCCGGGGCGAAGAGCACCGCCGGGTCGAGGTTGCCCTGGAGCGCCTTGCCGGGGCCGACCCGGCGGGCCGCCTCGTCCAGCGGCACCCGCCAGTCGACGCCGACCACGTCGGCGCCCGCCTCGCCCATGAGGCCGAGCAGCTCACCGGTGCCGACGCCGAAGTGGAGGCGCGGCACGCCGTAGCCGGCCACCGCGTCGAAGACCTTGACCGACGACGGCATGACATAGCGCCGGTAGTCGGCGGGGGCGAGCGAGCCGACCCAGGAGTCGAAGAGCTGGACGGCGCTCGCGCCCGCCTCGATCTGCACCTTCAGGAAGGAGGCGGTGATGTCGGCGAGCCGGTCGAGCAGGTCGCGCCACAGGTCGGGCTCCCCGTACATCAGGGCCTTGGTGCGTTCGTGGTTGCGCGAGGGGCCGCCTTCGACCAGGTAGCTGGCGAGGGTGAAGGGCGCGCCGGCGAAGCCGATGAGCGGCGTCGGGCCGAGTTCGGCGGTCAGCAGGCCGATCGCCTCGGTGACGTAGGAGACGTCGCCGGGCTCCAGGTCGCGCAGCCGGGCCAGGTCCGCGCGGCCGCGGATCGGGGCGGCGACGACCGGGCCGACGCCGGGCTTGATGTCCAGGTCCAGGCCGATGGCCTTGAGCGGCACCACGATGTCGCTGTAGTAGACGGCCGCGTCGACGCCGTGCCGGCGCACCGGCTGGAGGGTGATCTCGGTGACCAGCTCGGGCATCGTGCACGACGTGAGCATGGGGATGCCCTCGCGGAGCTTCAGGTACTCGGGCAGCGACCGCCCGGCCTGCCGCATGAACCACACCGGGGTGTGCGGCACGGACTCGCCCCGGCAGGCGCGGACGAAAGGGGAAGCAGCGGTCTGCTGGTGCGCACTCACACCCCGAATCTTCGCACGGTGGCCGGACCGGTCGGGCCCGGTCGGGTGTTGCTGCGGGCGCGAGCGGCTCGCGGGTCCTAGTCTTCCGGGCATGGCAGCGGTTACCGGGCACTTGGGCGACGAGGCCCCCTTCCTTTTCCGGCACGCGGTGGAGAGCCTGCGCACCGCGCGGCTGCGGCCGGAGGTCCGGATCGAGGAGGTCGCGGCGCCGCGTCGGCTCGCCGCGTACGCGTACGCGCTGGAGGCCACCGTGCTGGCCGACGGCGAGGAGCTGGCCGACGGGCGGCTGGTGCTGCTGCACGAGCCGGACGGCCACGACGCCTGGCACGGCGACTTCCGGCTGGTCACCCTGGTGCGGGCGGAGCTGGAGCCGGAGATGGCCGGCGACCCGCTGCTGCCCGAGGTGAGCTGGTCGTGGCTGACGGGCGCGCTGGCCACGCGCGGCGCGGACTACCAGGAGCCCAGCGGTACGATCTCGCGGGCTTCGTCGCACTACTTCGGGGCCATCGGGGACCGGCGGGACGACACGCAGATCGAGATCCGCGCGTCGTGGACGCCGCGGGACCGGCCGGGCGGCACGGGTCCTGACGCGGCGGCACATCTGGTGGCCTGGTGCGACCTGCTGTGCGCGTGCGCCGGGCTGCCGCCCGCGGAGGGCCCGGAGGTGCCGCCGCGGGGCGCGGCCGGGGTGCTGCCGCTGCCCAAGCGGCGTACCTGAACCGCGGACCGGTCACTTGGGGGCGTACGGGGACGGGGGCCGGGGCGGGAACGGGCCGGCGGATCAGCCGGCGTCGATCGGAAGCCGGTCGGGGGTCGGTCGGGGGCGGTCCTTCGGTAGGGGCGGCAGCGCGGGACGCAAGAAGGCGCGCCGGGCGGGCGGGCGATTGCACGCACGCCCGTGCCCTGACAGTGCGTCCGTTCGATCGGCCGTCCGATTTGCCGGAATTGTTACTCAATAAATCGTGATCTTTCCCTAAAGCCCGGAGCGTTTGCTGCCGAAGGAGACTGTGACCGTTTCAGTCCCCTTTGCCACAGGAGGCCCGGTGTCCGTTCTTCTCGAGCAGCCCACGAGCCTGGTCGCCTACCGTCCCAGCAAGCCGACGGCCATGGTCGTCGTGGCCGACCCCCGCGTCCGCTCCACTGTCACCCGACACCTGTGGGCGCTCGGGGTCCGCGATGTGATCGAGGCCTCGTCGATCGCCGAGGCCCGTCCCCGGGTCGGTAACCCCCGCGACATCTGCGTCGCCGACGTCCATCTCCCCGACGGCTCCGGCCTGACCCTGCTCGCCGAGACCCGCGCCGCCGGCTGGCCCAACGGCCTGGCGCTGTCCGCCGCCGACGACATCGGCGCGGTGCGCAACGCGCTGGCCGGCGGCGTCAAGGGCTACGTGGTGACCGGCACCCGCAACAGCCCCGGCTCGCTGGCCGGCCGACCGGGCCTCGCCCCGCTGGGCGCCACCGCGGCCCGGATGCAGCGCCGCCCGCCGGGGGCGCCCGGCCACCCGGGCGGCTACCGCGAGCTGTCCGGCCGCGAGGTGGAGGTGCTGCGGCTGGTCGCGGAAGGCCAGTCCAACAAGGCGATCGGCGTTTCCATGGGCCTGTCCGCGCTGACCGTGAAGAGCCACCTGGCGCGGATCGCGCGCAAGCTGGGCACCGGCGACCGTGCCGGGATGGTGGCGGTGGCGCTGCGGACCGGCATCATCCACTGAGCGGCAACCGGCGGCGCGGAGCCGTACGAAGCCGCGCCGCGCCGCGCCGGGCGGCGCCGCACGGCACGGGGGCCCGAAGCCGCGCCGCGCGGAGCCGTAGCGGGCGGCCCGAGCAGGCGCCGCACGGCGCCGAGCAGCACGTGAACAGCACATGAGCGGCACCGCGCCGCCCCCGGACGTCCGAGCCGTCCGGGGCCGCCGAGTCCGCCCGGCTCGTACCACCGCCCGCACCCCCGCCCCGGGGCCGGGCGCGCGCCCGTCGGCGGAACGTTCCGCCGGCGGGCGCTCGGCATGAAGCGCGGGCCGTCGCTTCTACGCGGCGTCGCGTAGAGAAGCACCGGCCAGGCCCTACCCGGCTACCCTTGACGGGTGACCGACGCGAGAGAGACCGCAACCCAGACAACCGCGGCGCCGGTCCCGCTGCTGGACCCGCGCGAGGGCATCCCGCCGGTGACCGCCAGCCCGGAGGACCTCGCACGTGTCGTCGCGGCCTTCGCCGCGGGCTCCGGTCCGGTCGCCATCGATGCCGAGCGCGCCTCCGGCTACCGCTACGGCCAGCGGGCCTATCTGGTCCAGCTGCGCCGCGCCGGGGCGGGAACCGCGCTGATCGACCCCGTCGGGTGTCCCGACCTGACCGCGCTGGGCGACGCGCTGGCGGACACCGAGTGGGTGCTGCACGCCGCCACCCAGGACCTGCCGTGCCTGGACGAGCTGGGCATGCGGCCCACCGTGCTCTTCGACACCGAGCTGGCCGGGCGGCTGGCCGGCTTCGCCCGGGTGGGCCTGGGCGCGATGGTGGAGAACGTCCTCGGCTTCGTTCTGGAGAAGGGGCACTCGGCGGTCGACTGGTCCACCCGCCCGCTGCCCGACCCCTGGCTGCGGTACGCGGCGCTGGACGTGGAGCTGCTGGTCGACCTGCGGGACGCGCTGGAGGAGGAGCTGCGGGTCCAGGGCAAGCTGGAGTGGGCGCTGCAGGAGTTCGCGGCCATCGCCGCCGCCCCGCCGCCCGCGCCCCGGGTCGACCCCTGGCGCCGTACCTCCGGGATGCACAAGGTGCGCCGCCGCCGGCAGATCGCCGTGGTGCGCGAACTGTGGCTGGCCCGGGACCGTGCCGCCCGGGAGCGGGACATCTCGCCGGGCCGGGTGCTGACCGACGCCGCGATCGTCACCGCGGCGCTGGAGAACCCGCCGAACGTGCACGCGCTGGCCACACTGCCCGGCTTCGGCCACCGGATGGGCCGCCGCCAGCTGGACCAGTGGCAGGCCGCGATCGACCGGGCCCGCGCGCTGCCCGAGCGGGACCTGCCGCAGCCGGCCGCCGCGTACACCGGTCCGCCGCCGCCGCGCGCCTGGGCCGACAAGGATCCGGCCGCCGCCGCCCGGCTGTCCGCGGCCCGAGCCGCCGTCTCGGCCCTCGCCGAGGAGCTCAACCTCCCGCAGGAGAACCTGGTCTCGCCGGACACGGTCCGCCGTATCTGCTGGTCACCGCCCTCGGAACCGTCCCCCGAGATCATCGCCTCCACCCTGGCCGCGCTCGGCGCGCGCCCCTGGCAGACGGCCCTGATCACCCCGGTCCTGCCGGCCGCCCTGACCGCCCGGCCGACCCCGAGTAACCCGGAGTAACATCACCTCCGGTGTGACCTGCGCCGCTTCACCGAGCCGGGCTGTCCCCGCGGGTTACCGACGAGTAGCATGGCGGGGGAACGCGTTCACTTCCCGGAGTCACGTCGCCCCGCTCGTTCACCATTCCCCCGGTCGCGCCGACGAGCGAACACCAAGCAGAGGGAGAGCCATCGTGCCGCGTAGCGTGAGGGATGTCGTCTTCGTCGACGGCGTCCGCACCCCGTTCGGCAAAGCGGGCCCGAAGGGCATCTACCACGAGACCCGCGCCGACGACCTGGTGATCAAGTGCATCCGGGAGCTGCTGCGGCGCAACCCGGACCTGGACCCGGCCCGGATCGACGAGGTCGCGGTCGCGGCCACCACGCAGATCGGCGACCAGGGGCTGACCCTGGGCCGTACCGCCGCCATCCTGGCCGGACTGCCGACCACCGTGCCCGGCTTCTCCGTTGACCGGATGTGCGCCGGCGCGATGACCGCGGTCACGACCACGGCCGGCGGCGTCGCCTTCGGCGCCTACGACCTGGTGGTCGCCGGCGGCGTGGAGCACATGGGCCGGCACCCGATGGGCGAGGGCGTGGACCCCAACCCGCGGTTCGTCTCCGAGAAGCTGGTCGACGAGTCCGCGATGTTCATGGGCATGACCGCGGAGAACCTGCACGACCGCTTCCCGCGGCTGACCAGGCAGCGCGCCGACGAGTTCGCCGTGCACAGCCAGGAGAAGGCCGCCAAGGCATACGCCGACGGCCGGATCCAGCAGGACCTGGTGCCGATCGCGATCCGCCGCACCGACCCCGAGGCCGGCGAGACCGGCTGGGGCCTGGCCACCGCCGACGAGCCGATGCGGCCGGGCACCACGCTGGAGCAGCTCGCCGGCCTCAAGACGCCGTTCCGGCCGCACGGCCGGGTCACCGCGGGCAACGCGGCCGGTCTCAACGACGGCGCCACCGCCTCGCTGCTGGCCGCCGAGGACGTCGCCGAGGAGCTGGGACTGCCGGTCAGGATGCGCCTGGTGTCGTACGCCTTCGCCGGCGTCGAGCCGGAGGTGATGGGCATCGGCCCGATCCCGGCCACCGAGAAGGCGCTCGCCAAGGCGGGCCTGGGCATCGACGACATCGGCCTGTTCGAGGTCAACGAGGCGTTCGCGGTGCAGGTGCTGTCGCTGCTGGACCACTACGGCATCGCCGACGACGACCCGCGGGTCAACCGGTACGGCGGCGCCATCGCCTTCGGCCACCCGCTGGCCTCCTCCGGGGTGCGGCTGATGACGCAGCTGGCCCGGCAGTTCGAGGAGCAGCCGCAGGTGCGCTACGGCATCACCACGATGTGCGTCGGCTTCGGCATGGGCGGCACGGTCATCTGGGAGAACCCCCACTTCGACGGGAGCGGCAAGTGAGTTCCACCACCGAGCTGCTGAAGGGGGCGGCCGAGCTGTTCCCCGGCGAGGTCGTCACCAGTGCCCTGGTACGCCATCTGGACCTGCCGGGCGCGGGCCGCTTCGCGCTCATCACCCTGGACAACGGCCTGGACCACACCAAGCCGACCACCTTCGGCCCGCAGTCGCTGGCGAACCTCGACGCCGCCGTCGACCAGGTGGCGCAGGAGGCGGCCGACGGCGTGATCGCCGGTGTCGGCATCACCGGCAAGCCGTTCATCTTCGCGGTGGGCGCCGACCTCAAGGGCGTCGAACTGCTCAAGGAGCACAAGGACGCGCTGGCCATCGGCCAGGGCGGCCACGACGTCTTCAAGCGCCTGCGGTCGCTGGCCGTGCCGACCTTCGCCTACTACAACGGCGCCGCGATGGGCGGCGGTGTCGAGGTCGGCCTGCACTGCACATACCGCACGGTGTCCGCCTCGGTGCCGGCCTTCTCGCTGCCCGAGGTCTTCCTCGGCCTGGTCCCCGGCTGGGGCGGCTGCACCCTGCTGCCGAACCTGATCGGCGCCGACCGCGCGGTCACCGTCGTGATCGAGAACTCACTCAACCAGAACCGCCAGCTCAAGGGCCCCCAGGTCTACGAACTCGGCATCGCCGACGCGCTGTTCGAGGCCGCGGACTTCCTGGAGCAGTCGCTGGCCTGGACCGCGGCCGTCCTCAAGGGCGAGATCGAGGTGGCACGGCCCGAGGTGGACCGCGGCGCCGCCTGGGACCAGGCGGTGGCCCGCGGCCGGTCCATCGCCGACGGCAAGGTGCACGGCGCGGCCCCGGCCGCGTACCGCGCGCTGGACATCATCGCGGCGGCGCGGAACGGCGACCTGGAACAGGGTTTCGCCGCCGAGGACCTGGCGCTGGCCGACCTGATCATGGGCGGCGAACTGCGCAGCGGCCTCTACGCCTTCAACCTGGTGCAGCGGCGCGCCAAGCGCCCGGCCGGGGCGCCGGACAAGACGCTGGCCCGCCCGGTCACCAAGGTCGGCGTGGTCGGCGCGGGCCTGATGGCCTCCCAGCTGGCCCTGCTCTTCGCCCGCCGGCTGGAGGTGCCGGTCGTACTGACCGACATCGACCAGGAGCGGATCGACAAGGGCGTCGGCTACGTGCACGGCGAGATCGACAAGCTGCTCGTCAAGGGCCGCGTCGCCCAGGACAAGGCCAACCGGCTCAAGGCGCTGGTCACCGGCCACCTGGACAAGGCGACCGCGTTCGGTGACGCGGACTTCGTGATCGAGGCCGTCTTCGAGGAACTGGGCGTCAAGCAGCAGGTCTTCGCGGAACTGGAGGCGGTGGTCCGGCCGGACGCGATCCTGGCCACCAACACCTCCTCGCTGTCGGTCTCGGAGATGGCCGCGAAGCTGGACCACCCCGAGCGGGTCGTCGGCTTCCACTTCTTCAACCCGGTCGCGGTGCTGCCGCTGCTGGAGATCGTCCGCGGCGAGTCCACCGACGACCCGTCGCTGGCCACCGCGTTCGCCGTCGCCAAGCAGCTGAAGAAGACCGCGGTCCTGGTCAAGGACGCCCCGGCGTTCGTCGTCAACCGGATCCTGACCCGCTTCATGGGCGAGATCCAGAACGTCATCGACGAGGGCACCCCGGTGGCCGTCGCCGAGCGGGCGGTGGAGCCGCTCGGCCTGCCGATGTCCCCGCTGGTCCTGCTGGAACTGGTCGGCCCCGCCATCGGCCTGCACGTCTCGCAGACGCTGCACGGCGCCTTCCCGGACCGCTTCACCGTCTCGCCGAACCTCGCGGCCGTCGTCAAGGCCGGCAAGCGCGGCTTCTACGTCTACGACTCCGGCACACCGGAACTGGACCCGGAGGTCGCCGCCCTCCTCCAGCAGGGCGACACCGTCCTCACCGAGGACCAGGTTCGCACCCGGGTACTGGACGCGGTGGCCCAGGAGATCGGCCTGATGCTGGCCGACGGCGTCGTCGCCGAGCCCCAGGACATCGACCTGTGCCTCATCACCGGCGCGGGCTGGCCCTTCCACCTCGGCGGCATCACCCCCTACCTCGACCGCGAGGGCGTCTCCGAACGGGTGAACGGCAAGGCGTTCCTCGCACCGGGCGTGGCGAGCGTTCCCGCGTAGCGGATCCCGGGGCCCGGCCCTCCGGACCCGGGCGGGCCGGGCTCTCCCTGCGGTGCCTCGGCGGGCCGGGCTCCTCCCCCTCGGGCGGGATCCGGTCGGCCCCGGGCGGGCCGGGAGAGCCCGGCCCGCCCGGGTACGCGGGGTGCCGCACCACGTCGGCGGTGCCCCCGTAGCCACGAGCCGGTAGGCCGTCCCATACCGCGACGACCTCGTCGGCCAAGCCGACCAGCACCTCGCTTCCCACCCTGTACGCATGGGATCGGACTGCTGAAGGCCGGTCCCGTGCACTCCGGACGCCTGGCGCGGGAGGGGCGTCGTAGGTGTCGTGGTGCCACTCGGGCAGCGACGCGCGGTACTCGCGGGCCGGCACGACCACTTCGAGGCGTGCGCCATGGTCGATCCCGGTCCGGGCGAACCAGGCGTCCGGCCCGTCCGCAACGCACGACAGGCCCACCAAGCCGCCCGCCGGACAACGGCTCACGACCTCGCGAATCGCCGTCCGGACCAGCTCGGCCGACTCCCCGGGCAAGCCGCGATGCCCCGATATCCCCAGCCGAATGGCCCGTCCACAGTCGCCGTCTCCCGACGCGCCCCTGACGCCTTGCCTCGACCGGTTCATGTGCCCCCCCGGCGCGCCCTTCGGCTCACCGGCTACCGGCCGAACCCCAGGCGGTATCGGTGCCCCACGGGGGTGCCGTCGGGCGTCAGGGCACCCGAGGGGGCCGAGCTCCGGGGGCTGGGCTGCCCAGCCTGGCGCCGTACGGCACCCCGCAGGGGTACCGACCCGCTCGACGGTCCGCCGGGTAGCCGGTGAGCCGAAGGGCGCGCCGGTGTCGAAAGGAAGAGCGCGCGGAGCGAGCGAGGAACGAGCGAATGAGCACGGTCGACCGTCGACACCGGACCCAAGCGCCCGGAGGCGAGAAGGCGGCAAAAAAAGGGGGACGGACGGCGCCCCAACGCCCAACCGCACCCACGAATGAGTACCCCCACGCCGTACGGCACCCGCCCACGGGCACCCCACCGCCACCGGGCACCCGCCCCAGGGCGCCCCCACCCCGCCGGGCACCCACCCAACGGCTCGCTGACGCCCGACGGCACCCACCGGCGGGCACCCACCCCACCGGGCACCCGCCGCGGGCACCCGCCCCACCGTACCGATACCGCCGACGGCACCCCCCGGGGCTCCGGTTACCCCCGACGGCTCGCCCCCGCGGCCACCGGACCGTCGGCGGCGCCTCCGCGGAAAGCTCCAACACCGGTCTCGACGCACACGCCGCTCCTCTGTGGTCGGATGTCACATGCCTTCAGTACCCGGTTTCGCCACAAAAGTGGCGAGACGCGTCGCGCCATCTGCTGAAGGTGTGAACGTCCCGACCGCGGAGGAGCGGCGCAGCCGGGCGCACCGCCCGGCGGGGATCGGCGAGGGGTCAGCCCGTCGTGGTGGGCGTGGCGGAGGGGGTGTCCTGGAGGGCGATCACGCGCTTGGCCTCCGCCAGCACCAGCCTGTGCAGCTTCTGCGGGGTCAGCGAGGACTCCACGTCCTTGATCGTGGTGTGGTTCACCTGCACCACCGGCAGGGCGCCAAGACCGGAGGCGGCGTAGTCGGTCTGCGACTTCTTCGCCCAGCCGAGGTGGTCGTGCTGTTCCAGGCAGGGCTCGAACTTGCCCATCTGGATCTTGTGGGCCTTCAGCGCCAGCTCCTTCAGCACGCTCTCCTTGGCCAGGGAGTCGGTCTGCGGGTCCGGCTGGTTCTTGAACACCTGGTCGACGAACTGCGTGAAACGGCCCTGGTCCTGCGCGCAGGCCGCCGCGTTGGCCGCCTCCAGCGAGCCCGTGCCACCGTACTTGCGGTCGGAGGAGGTGACCAGCCGGTAGTGGATCTGCATCTGGCCGGTGGTCAGCAGCTGTGTCAGGACCGGCCCGTACGTGTCGGCGAACGCCTTGGAGACCGGGCTGCGCAGGTCCTCGTAGATCGTCACGGTGACCGGGACCGACGGGTGGACCGGCATGTCGAGCTTCGGGCCGGCGGCGCTCGGCGTCGGCGAGGCGGTGTCGGCCGGGCCGGTGGGCACCGCGGCGGGGCCGACCGCGTTCGCGGGCTCGCTCACCTTGTCGTCCTTGCCCGCCCGGACGTGCGCGCCGATCACCGCCGAGACGCCGAACACCACGGCCACGGACACCACCGCGAACGCGTACGGCCGCAGGCGCCGGAGCCGGCCGCCGCGCTTCTTCTTGCCAGGGACCGCCGTACCGTCCTGGTTGTCGGGTCCCTTGGACTCCGTCATGACTACGCCACCTCGATCATCCCGCACTGCTCTCCGCGCATTTCTACCACCGGTCCCGTCCGTTCCACGAAGCCGGGCCCCGGCGGCGGGCGCCGGGGCCCGGTCCCGTACGGCCCGCGGGGAGGGCGGGCTCGGCGGGAGCGGCGGGGTCAGCGGCCGGCGCCGCGGCCCAGCCTGCTGTGCGAGCGGCCGTAGCCGAAGTAGACCGCGAGACCGAGCAGCATCCAGGCGGCGAACCGCAGCCAGGTCTCCGCGCTCAGGTTGAGCATCAGCCACAGCGAGGCGCACACCGACAGCACGGGCAGCACCGGCACCCAGGGCGCCCGGAACGCGCGGTGCAGATCGGGCCGGGTGCGGCGCAGCACGACCACCCCGACGGCGACCACGACGAACGCGAACAGGGTGCCGATGTTCACCATCTGCTCCAGCTGCCCCACCGAGAAGAAGCCGGCGATCAGCGCCACCACCACTCCCAGCAGGACGGTGGTGCGGTAGGGCGTGCCGAACCTGGGGTGCACCCGGGAGAAGGCCCGCGGCAGCAGTCCGTCACGGCTCATCGCGAAGAACACCCGGGTCTGGCCGAGCAGCAGGATCATCACCACCGAGGTCAGGCCGACCGCAGCGCCGAAGCTGATCAGACCGGACCAGAAGGGCGCGCCGACGGACTTGAACGCGGACGCCAGCGGAGCGTCGGGATCCAGCCGCGTGTACTTCTGCATGCCGGTGACCACCAGCGACACCGACACATACAAGACGGTGCACACCACCAGGGAGCCGAGGATGCCGCGGGGCATGTCGCGCTGGGGGTTGCGGGTCTCCTCCGCGGCGGTGGCGACGATGTCGAAGCCGATGAAGGCGAAGAAGACGACCGCGGCGGCGGAGAAGACGCCCATCACGCCGAAGGACGACGGGGTGAAGCCGAACAGCAGCTGGACCAGTGGCGCGTGCAGCTGGGAGTCGCCGGCCGGGTGGGGCCTGGACGGCGGCAGGAACGGCGAGTAGTTGCTGCCGGTGATGAAGAACAGTCCGGCGAAGATCACCACCAGTACGACGGTGACCTTGACCGCGACGACCAGGCCGGTGATCCGGGCGGACAGCTTCATACCGGCCAGCACGATGCCGGTGAGCGCCAGGACGAGCCCCGAGGCGAGGATGTCGAAGCCGAAGTGGCCGCCCCGGTGGCTGAGCCGGGTGGGGACGTCGATGCCGAAGTGGGACAGCAGCTCGGCCACGTAGCCGGACCAGCCGCCGGCCACCACGCCCGCGCCGAGGGCGAGTTCGAGGACCAGGTCCCAGCCGATGATCCAGGCGGGCAGCTCCCCGATGGAGGCGTAGCCGAAGGTGTACGCGGAGCCGGCCACCGGCACGGTGGAGGCGAACTCGGCGTAGCACAGGGCGGCCAGTCCGCAGACGACCGCGGAGGCGATGAAGGCCAGTGCCACGGCCGGGCCGGCGAACTGCCTGGCGACCGAGCCGGTGACCACGAAGATGCCGGTGCCGACGATGACGCCGACGCCGTAGACCATCAGGTCGAGCGCGGACAGGGTCTTGCGCAGGCCGTGCCGGGGCTCCTCGGTGTCGGCGATGGACTGCTCGACGCTCTTGGTGCGGAACAGCCCCCGCGGCGGGGGATGCGGGGTCGTGGGGTTGTCCTGCGTGTCGGTGGTCACGGGCGCACCTCCAGGGTGGGTCGGCCGGCTCCGGGCTCGAGGCGGCAGGCGTTACTCCACTGCGGTGGGTCGCCTCACCCCTACAGGCGCGCCTGCGCGTACGCCCATGGCGAAGGGGGTCCACCCTTTCGAGTGGACCCCCTGGTCGCCGGGTGACGCCCCGGGCCGGTCGTGGGCCGCCGGTCTCCGGCCGCCGCCCCGGCCGGCCGCCGGCGCGCTCGGCCGCCGCGGCCGACAACAGCAGGCGGTCGGTCGCGGCCGGTCAGTCGCGGGCGGTCTCCGCCGCGGAGTCCGGCCGCCCGGCGCCCTCGGCGCCGTCGGCGGGCACCGCCGGTCCGGCGGCCCCGGGCTCCGCCTCGTCGGCGAACCGGCCGTCGATGGTGGCGACCACGCCGGTCACCTGGCGGGCGATGTCGGGGGCGGTGAGGCCGATGCCGGCCATGACGTCCTTGCGGGAGCCGTGCGCGAGGAACCGCGGCGGGATGCCGAAGTCGCGCAGCGGCACGTCCACTTCGGCGTCGCGCAGCGCCTGGGCGATCGCGGCGCCGACGCCGCCGACCCGCCCGTTGTCCTCCACGGTGACCACCAGCCGGTGCCGGGCGGCCAGTTCAGGGAGCGCGGGATCGACCGGCTTGACCCAGCGCGGGTCGACCACCGTGCTGGTGATGCCCTGGGCGTCGAGCAGGCCGGCGATCTCCAGGCACATCGGGGCGAGCGCGCCGACCGAGACCAGCAGCACGTCGGGGTGCTCGGTGCCGTCGGCGGGGCCGCGGAGCAGGTCCATGCCGCCGATCCGGCCGAGCGCGGTGACCGCGGGGCCGACCGCGCCCTTGGAGTAGCGGACCACGGTCGGGGCGTCCTCGACCGCGACGGCCTCACGCAGCTGCGCCCGTACCTGTTCGGCGTCGCGCGGGGCGGCGATCCGCAGGCCGGGGACGACCTGGAGGATCGACATGTCCCACATGCCGTTGTGCGAGGCGCCGTCGCTGCCGGTGACGCCGGCCCGGTCCAGGACGAAGGTGACCCCGCACCGGTGCAGCGCCACGTCCATCAGCACCTGGTCGAAGGCCCGGTTCAGGAACGTCGCGTAGACCGCCACCACCGGGTGCAGACCGCCGGTGGCCAGGCCGGCGGCGGAGGTCGCCGCGTGCTGTTCGGCGATGCCGACGTCGTAGACCCGGTGCGGGAAGGCGGCGGCGAACTTGGTCAGGCCGACCGGGTGCAGCATGGCGGCGGTGATGGCGACGATGTCGTCGCGTTCCCTGCCGAGTTCGAGCATCTCGTCACCGAAGACCGAGGTCCAGTCGGCGCCGGCGGCGGCGACCGGCAGTCCGGTGTCGGGGTGGATCGGGCCGATGCCGTGGAAGCGGTCGGTCTCGTCGCGCTCGGCGGGCCGGTAGCCGCGGCCCTTCTCGGTGATGCAGTGCACGATGACCGGGCCACGGAACCGCTTGGCGCGCTGCAGGGCGGACTCGACCGCCTCGATGTCGTGGCCGTCGATCGGTCCGAGGTACTTCAGGCCCAGGTCCTCGAACATGCCCTGCGGGGTGATGAAGTCCTTCAGGCCCTTCTTGGCGCCGTGCAGGGTCTCGTAGAGCGGCCGGCCGATCAGCGGGGTGCGCTCCAGCAGCTCGCGGGTGCGGGCGAGGAACTGCTCGTAGCCGTCGGTGGTGCGCAGGGTGGCGAGGTGGTTAGCGAGGCCGCCGATGGTCGGGGAGTAGGACCACTCGTTGTCGTTGACGACGATGACCAGCGGCCGGTCCCTGGCGGCGGCGATGTTGTTCAGCGCCTCCCAGGCCATGCCTCCGGTGAGCGCGCCGTCGCCGATGACGGCGGCCACGTGGTCGTCCCGTCCGAGCAGCTCGTTGGCCTTGGCCAGGCCGTCGGCCCAGCCCAGCACGGTGGAGGCGTGGCTGTTCTCGATCACGTCGTGCTCGGACTCCGCCCGCGACGGGTAGCCGGACAGGCCGCCCTTGCTCTTGAGTCCGGTGAAGTCCTGCCGGCCGGTCAGCAGCTTGTGCACGTACGCCTGGTGCCCGGTGTCGAAGAGCACCCGGTCCTTCGGGGAGTGGAACACCCGGTGCAGTGCGATGGTCAGTTCGACGACACCGAGGTTGGGGCCGAGGTGCCCACCGGTCTTGGACACCGCGTCGACGAGGAAGGCACGGATCTCGCCGGCCAGTTCCACCAGCTCGGCCTGGCCGAGTCGGTCGAGGTCGCGGGGTCCGTTGATACGGGTCAGCACTGCCACCCGTTCCTCCTCTGTCGCATCGCCGGGCCTGGGCCGGTCCGGCCTTCGGATGAGTCTAATGTTCCGGTTACCGGCGCGTCGGCCGACCCGTGCGAGGAATGTCACCCGCCGCGGATCCCGGCCCAAATCCCGGCCCGGATCCCGGCGCCGGCGGGGCACGGAGCAGGACGTACCGGCAGGCAAAACCGCCGGGCGGTCCTGAAATCCAGGTCCGCCCGGCGGTCGGGGTGGTGCGGTGGGGGCGCGCCGTCGGGCCGCCGGCGGGGCCTAGGCCCGGCCGGAGGTCTTCTGGGTCTGCCGGGACACCGAGTCGATGACGACCGCGGCGAGCAGCACCGCGCCGGTGATCATGTACTGGATGGAGGTGCTCATGTTGAGCAGGTCCAGGCCGGTCTGGATGGACTGGATGACCAGCATGCCGAGCAGCGCCGACCAGACGTTGCCGCGGCCGCCGAAGAGGCTGGTGCCGCCGATGACGGCCGCCGCGATGGCGAGCATCAGCAGGTTGCCCTGTCCGGCCTGCAGGGTGGCGGTGTAGGTCTGGCCGGCCAGGAACAGGCCGCCGATGGCCGCGAAGCCGCCGGAGATGGCGAACACCGCAATCCGGATCGCGGCGACGCTGATGCCGGCGCGGCGGGCGGCCTCGATGCCGCCGCCGACCGCGAAGACCTTGCGGCCGAAGGTGGTGCGGCGCAGCACGAAGTCGCAGACCACCAGGGCGACCAGGAAGATCACCAGCGCGTTGGGCACGCCGGAGGACTTGTTGAGCACGTACGCGGCCACGTAGGAGACCACCGCGAGGGCCACCACGCGCAGCAGGATCTCGCTGGTGGGCCGGAACGGGACGCCGGCCTGTCGGCGGCGGTACTGCTCGACGAGCGAGCTGACCAGCAGCGCGGCCACGCCGACCGTGGCGAGGACGTACGCGCCGGCGATCGACTGGTTCATGAAGAAGGAGCGCTGGCCCAGGAGGTGCATCGGGCCGTGGTCCTGGATCGAGAGGCTGCCGGTGGAGCCGAGCACCCAGAGCATCAG
Organism: Streptomyces sp. ITFR-21; assembly: GCF_031844685.1. Taxonomy (NCBI): domain Bacteria; kingdom Bacillati; phylum Actinomycetota; class Actinomycetes; order Kitasatosporales; family Streptomycetaceae; genus Actinacidiphila; species Actinacidiphila sp. ITFR-21. Next base: position 5,604,304 of record NZ_CP134605.1, on the reverse strand, counting down.
GCCGTTCCAGCCGAGGTTGCCGGCCAGGGTGACGACGAACGCCGGTACGCCGATCTTGGCGAAGAAGAAGCCGTGGATCGCGCCGATGCCGATACCGGTCAGCACGGTCAGCAGGACGGCCAGCCACGGGTTCATCCCGTGGGTGGTGGCGAAGATCGCGAAGATCGCCGCCGACAGGCCGCTGACCGAGGCCACCGACAGGTCGATCTCGCCGAGCAGCAGGACGAACACCAGGCCGATGGCGATCATGCCCGTGGCGGACAGGAAGTAGCTGATGTTGACCATGTTGTTCGAGCTGAGGAACAGGCTGTCCTTCACCTGGAAGATCGTCCAGATGATGATCAGGCCGACGACGACCGGCAGTGATCCCAGCTCGCCGCCCTTGAGGCGGCGCTTGAACTCGGTGAGGTAGCCCCGGAGCCCCTCTTCGCGGATCAGCAGCCGCGGGTCGACCGCCTCGACCGCGGGAGGAGGCACCTCGTCCGCCGGCTTCGACGTGTCGAGGGTGCTGTTGTCGCTGCTCACTTGGCCGCCTCCACGTTGCGCGCCTGCCGACGGGTCACGGCGTTGTCCGTGGCGCCGGTGATCGCCGCGATGATCACTTCGTTCGTCGTGCCCTTGACCGGGAAGGCACCGTTGTTCTTGCCCAGCCGCAGCACGTGGACGGTGTCCGCGACGGCGGTCACATCGGCCATGTTGTGGCTGATCAGGATCACCCCGAGGCCCCGCTCGCGCAGCCGCTCGACCAGGTCGAGGACCTGTGCGGTCTGCTCGACGCCGAGGGCTGCCGTGGGCTCGTCGAGGATGACGACCTTGGGGTCGCCGATCAGGGCGCGGGCGATGGCGACGACCTGGCGCTGGCCACCGGAGAGGCTGGCGATGGGGATCCGCACGCTGGGGATCCGGATCGACAGGGTGCTGAGGAGTTCGCGGGCGCGCTTTTCCATCGTGACCTCGTCGAGGCTGCCGAAGCGGATCAGCTCCCGTCCGAGGAAGAGGTTGCCCACCACGTCCAGGTTGTCGCACAGGGCGAGGTCCTGGTAGACGGTGGCGATACCGAGCTGCTGGGCGTCCTGCGGCCGGTGGATGCTGACCGGCCTGCCCTCCCACTCGATGACACCCTCGTCGATGGGGTGAACCCCGGCGATCGTCTTGACCAGCGTGGACTTTCCGGCGCCGTTGTCGCCGACCAGGGCGACCACCTCTCCGGAATTGATCTCAAGCTCGACATCGGTGAGGGCCTGGACCGCACCGAAGCGCTTGGAGACTCCGCGCAACGCCAGCACGGGCGTAGCGGACACGTGAACCATCTCCTTCGCCGCCTGACCGGCGGGGATGCCGCGTGCTGGATACAGCCGCGGAGGGAGTGCGCAAAGCACAGGATGACAAGAGAACGGGGAACGGGGGAAGGGGTATGCCCGCTCCCCTGCACTGCCGCCTCCCGGCGTAAGCGTTTCCGTCCGGCGCCCCGCCTCGGCAGCGGGGTGGTTTGGTTGAGGCGGGGCGCCGGACAGGCTTCTACAGGAGGGTGTTGCCGGTACTACGAGATGCCGGCGTCCTTGCACGCCTGGGCGAACTCGGCGGTGCACAGCTGGGCGGTCGTGTACAGACCGTCCTTGATCACCGTGTCCTTGATGTTGGCCTTGGTGACCGACGTGGCGGGCAGCAGCTTGGCCGGCACGGTCTGGCCGGAGGCGCTGGTCGCGGTGGTGTCGGCGGCCGACTTGAAGTCCTTGCCCAGGAGCAGGTCGACCGCGATCTCGGCGGTGGCGTCCGCCTCGGGCTTGTAGGCCTTGTAGATCGTGCTGGTCTGGGCGTTGGTCAGGATCCTCTGCAGACCCGCGAGCTCGGCGTCCTGGCCGGTCAGCGGGACGCTGATGCCGGCGCCCTTGAGGGCGGTGGCGATACCGCCGGCCATGCCGTCGTTGGCGGAGTAGACGCCCTTGATGGAGGACTTGCCGAGCTGGGTGATCGCCGCGGTCACCTTCTGGTTGGCGACGGTGTCCTTCCACAGACCGCTCTGCTCGTAGGCGATGTCGACCTTGCCGTCGAGGATCTTGTGGGCACCGGCCTTGAACTGGGCGGCGTTCGGGTCGGCGGGGTCACCGTCGATCATCACGATCTTGGACTGCGGGGTGGCGTTGGGACCCATCGCGTCCAGCAGCGCCTGGCCCTGCAACTCGCCGACCTTCTCGTTGTCGTACGAGACGTAGGCGGAGATGGGGCCCTCGGCGAGACGGTCGTAGGCGACGACCTTGATACCCTTGGCGACGGCGGCCTCGACGGAGGACTTGATGCCGACGGAGTCCTGCGGGTCCAGGATGAGGACCTTGACGCCCTTGGTGATCATGCTGTTGACCTGCTGCGCCTGCTTCTGCGGGTCGGCGGCGGCGTTGTCGTAGTTGACGACACAGTCGGGGCAGAGTTCCTTGATCTTCGCCTCGATCAGCGGGCGGTCGAACTTCTCGTAACGGGTGGTCGCGTTCTCCGGCAGCAGCAGGCCGATGGACTTGGCCTTGCTGTCACTGCTGCTCGACCCCTTGTCGTCACCCGCCTTGCCACAAGCGGCCATGGTGAGCGCGATCGAAACGGCTACCGTTCCGACAGCGAAGCGACGCGTCATTGCGTTCATGTGAGGTTGCCTCCCTGACAGGGCCGCAACACCGCGGCCGAGGTGGTCGTGAGTCAACTCCGGCTGGCACCGTGTCGTCAAGAAGTAAACACTTAACGAGATGGCAACGGCGCGTTTCGTTAGCTGTGTGAACGCTCAGTTATGCCGAAAATGCGGGCTCATCGGTCTGGACATTTCCATCCAGAAGGGTCGAATCGCCCATCTCGCTCAACACCAGGGCAAGAGCCCCCAGAACCTCCGCACGGGCGCCCAGCGCGCCGGGCATCACCGACAGCCGCTGCGCCGCGCTGGGGATCGCGTAGCGGGACACCGATTCCCTTATCGGACCCAGCACCAGCTCACCGGCCTCGGCCAGGTCGCCGCCCAGCACGATTCTGCTGGGGTTCAGGATGTTGCAGAGGCTCGCGACGCCCATGCCGATGTGCCGGCCGACGTCGCCGATCACCCGGCGGCAGCCCGGGTCGCCCTGCCGGGCCAGCTGGACCATCTTGGGCACGGTCAGACCGTCGCCGTGGCTGCCGCGCAGCAGTTCCAGCACGTAGCGCGCCGCGGTGAACGTTTCCAGACAGCCGCGGTTGCCGCAGCGGCACACCGGCCCGGACTCGTCGAGGGTGATGTGGCCGATCTCGCCGGCCGTGCCGCCGGGTCCACGGTAGATCCGGCCGTCTATCACCAGGCCGGCGCCGACACCGCTGGCCACCTTGATGTACGCCAGGTTTTTCACCCCCCGGCCGCCGCCCCAGACCAGCTCGCCGAGCGCGCCGAGGTTGGCGTCGTTGTCCACCTGGACCGGGACGCCGAGCCGGTCGGTCAGCTCCTGACGAGGGTTGATGCCGCTCCAGCCGGGCAGTATGGCCGTCGACCCCAGGGTGCCCGACTCCATGTCGATCGGGCCCGGCACGCCGAGCCCGACGCCGAGCACCTTCTCCGGGTTGATGCCGGTGGACTCCACCAGCCGGGCCACCAATTGCTCGGCCCGGTCGAAACCCTGCGAGGCGGAGGCGTCCACGTCGATCGGCTCCGACTGCTCGGCGAGGACCTGGTGGGCCAGGTTGCCGACCGCGACCCGCAGGTGCGAGTGGCCGAAATCGACCCCGACGACGATGCCGGCGTCCCCGGACAGCGCCACGCTGCGCGCCCGCCGACCTCCCGAGGAGGTCGGCGTGACCTGCACCGTTCCGTTGTCCCGCAGTTCGCGGACGATGTTGGACACCGTCGCGGCGGACAGCCCCGTACTCCTGGCGATCTCGGCCTGGGTCAGCGACCCGGCGAGCCGTACGGCACGCACGACGCGTTCCAGGTTGGCCCGGTGCAGCGATGACTGCGATCCCGGAGTCTCCACTTCCACTCCTGCCCGGCAGACGGAGCGCCTCCGGCTGCCCGCACGGACGGGCACCCACGCCGGCATCACACCAGCGAGACCCCGTCGTCTACAACATGTGAACTCTAAGTTGAGTGTTTGGGGCGATGTCCCGTCAAGGGGCAGAACCACTCCGTTATGCGCATCGCTCCTGGACGCCGAGCGGCGGCTCCGCGTGATCGCGGAGCCGCTGGAAGGACTCGGTGGCTGCCCCGTCGCAGCTGGACGCCCTACTTCAGGGTGCCCGCCGTGAGGCCCGCCTGAACCTGGCGCTGGAAGGAGAGGTACACCACGAGCACCGGCAGCATCGCGATCACCATGCCGGCGAAAAGTGCCGGGAAGTCGCCGGAGTACCCCTGGGACAGGGCCAGGTTCACCAGGCCCTGGGCCAGCATCGAGTGGTCCTTGTCACTGCTGCTCTGCGGCTGCATCAAGGTGACCGGCAGGATGTACTGGTTCCACTGGCCGAGCACGTTGAAGATGCCGACGCTCAGCAGGCCCGGCTTGGCCATGGGCAGCATGACCTGGAAGAACGTCCGGGTGTGCGAGGCCCCGTCCAGTACCGCCGCCTCGTGCACCGCGGTCGGCAGCGTCTTGAAGAACGAGTGCATGAAGAAGGTGGTGAACGGCAGCGAGTACGCGATGTAGACCAGGATCAGGCCCTGGTAGGTGTTGAGCATGCCGAGGTTCTTGACCATGAAGAACAGCGGCACCAGGGCGAGGAAGTACGGGAACATCGCGCCGCCGACGAACAGGAAGTAGAAGAGCCTGTTGCCGGGGAACTCGTAGCGGGCCAGGACGTAGGCGACCATCGAGCCGAGGAGCATGGTCAGCGGCACCGAGAAGATCATCACGATCACGGTGTTCAGGAAGAAGTCGCCGATGCCCTTGTCCCAGGCCCGGCCGAACGCGTCGAAGCTCCAGTGCGCGGGCCAGGACCAGGCGCTGCCGCCGATCTCGGCGTTGTTCTTGAACGAGCCGAGGACGATCCAGCCCAGCGGCAGCACGATCAGGATCGCCCACAGCGCGAGGAAGCCGTGCGAGAAGACGTTCAGCACCCGGCCGCCGGCTCCGTCGTAGCGGTTCTCGTCGTCGGAGGTCTTCGGCCTGCCGCGCAGCCCGCCGGCGGGGACCTGGTCCAGCAGGCCGGCCTGCGACTCGGTGATGGGTGAGGTCATGGCGATTCCCCGCTCAGAACTCGATGCGGTCACGGCGGGAGACCCGGAGCGTGACGGCGGATACGATCAAGGTCACCAGCATGATGATCACGCCTTGGGCGCAGGCGTAGCCGCTCTTGCCGAAGTACAGGAAGTTACGCATCAGGTAGGTCGCCATCACCTCGCTGTGGTGATCGGGCCCACCTCCGTACGTTCCCTGGGTGAGGCCGGAGACCAGGGCGAAGAAGTCCATGGCGAAGATCGAGATGTAGACCCAGGAGGTCTGCACGCTGTCCCACAGCAGCGGGAGGGTGACCTTGAAGAAGGTCTGCGACCGGCCGGCGCCGTCCAGCAGCGCCGCCTCGTAGATGTCCTTGGGGATGGACTGCATGGCCGCCGAGAACAGCACCAGGTAGAAGCCGACGCCGGCCCAGACCTGGATGGCCAGCAGGCACCACAGCACCAGGCTGGGATCGTTGAGCCACTCGATCGGGCTGTTGGCGTCCTCCAGGTGGAGTTTGATCAGCGCGCCGTTGAGCAGACCCGAGGGGTCGCTGCGGTACACCGCGCCGAACAGCACGATCAGGATGGCGACCGACAGTACCTGCGGGAAGAAGTAGACGACCTTGTAGACGCCGGCCCCGCGGACACCCTGGACGCCGCCGGCCGTCTCCCGGCCGCCCACGTTCACCATGAAGGCGAAGAAGAGCGCGAGCAGAATGGTGATGACCGGCAGGAAGATCAGCAGCAGGATGTTGTGCCACAGCGCCGTTCTGAACACATCGTCGTGGAACAGCGCGCTGTAGTTGTCGAACCCGACGAACGTGAAGTTCTGCGACTCGCCCTTCCAGTCCGTGAGCGAGTAGCCGAAGGTCTGCAGATACGGCCAGATCACGAAGGTGACGTAGAGAACGAGGGGGACGATGAGGAACCCCACGATAAAGGGGTATTTGCGATGCTGCATGGATCCTGCTCCTGATCGGGAGGCTGCGCCGCTGCGGGGGCCGGGACGGGCCCGGCCCCCGCAGCGCGCAGGGCGTCGCTAGGTCAAGCCTTCTTGGCCTTCTGCGCGGCCTGCTTGGCCTTGGCGATCCACTGCGCCGGGGTGAGACGCTTGGCCATCAGCTCGGCGCTGATGTTCTGCAGTGCGGTGTCGAACTCGCTGTTGGTGTTCGGGTAGTTGAAGTTGAAGGTGTTGCTGCCCGCCGCGGTCAGCGCGGTCACGGTCGAGGCGGTGCCCGGACGGAGCTTGACCTCGGGGCCCACGCCGTCCTTCAGCACGGTGAGCGAGTTGGCGGCGGCGGCGAACCGGCCGGAGCCCTCCTTGGTCAGCATCATGCGCAGGAACTCCAGGCCGCCGGCCTTGTTCTTGGCCTTCTCCGGCACGATGAAGGGCTCGCCCGCACCGGCGCGGATCGCGTCGAACGGGAGCTTGTCGCCCTCCAGCGACGGCATCGGCAAGAACTTCATGTCGAAGTCGGCCGGGGTGGCCTTCATCTGCTCGTTCTCCAGCCAGGAGCCGCACGGGATGAAGGCGGCCTTGTACTGGTTCCAGGCGGTCTGCGACTCGATGTGGGTCAGACCGTTGGTGCCGGGGAGCAGGTAGTTGTTGCTGACGATCTCGTAGATCGCCTCGATGCCGTTCTTGACGGCCGGGTCGTCCCACGCGGTGTCGTCGAAGGCGTCGATCCGCTTCTGCAGGTCGAGACCGCCGTTCTTGGCGATCAGGTCCATGATGGCTACGTTGATGTAGTACGGGTACTTGCCCTGGTGGGCGAACGGCGCGATGCCGGCCTTCTTGATCTCCGCGGAGAGGGACAGGAAGTCCTTCCACGTCTTCGGCTCGGTCCAGCCCTTGTCCTTGAAGAGCTTGCCGGAGTACCACAGGCCCCACACGGTGTAGATGTAGCTCAGCGAGTACATCTTGCCGTCGAGGGTGCCGGTCTCCACCGTGCCGGGCTGCAGTACGTCGCGGACCTTCTTGGTCGGGTCGTCGATGTACGGCGCGTCCAGCAGCGGGGTGAGGTCGGCGAGCTGGCCGTTCTTCTGCAGCACGTCCAGCTTGATCTGCTGGGCGCCCGAGTCGTCGATGACGTCCGGCGGGTTGCCGGCGTTGAATCGCGGCTGCAGCTTGCCCGCGATGTCCTGCGTGGGCAGCACGCTCGACTTGGCGCCGGCGTGCTGGGACTCGTACAGCTTGCCCAGGGCGGTGGCGTAGTCGTGGCCGTAGCCGCCGTCGAAGATGACGATGTCGAGGGCGTCGGCGTCCTTGACGCCGAACGGGTTCTTCGGGTCGGCGGTGGCGCCGGCCTTCGTGGCGGTCGGAGTGCTCGACGTGTCGTCGTCACCACCACTGGACGCACACGCGCTCAGCAGGCCGGCCGACGGGATGGCAACCAGGCCAAGCGCCGCGGAACGCCTGACCAGATCCCGACGGTTGATTTCGGATCCCATGCTCAAGTCCTCGCCTTCTCCAGGACTCATGCGGTGCAGCGGAATCCGCCGACGACCGCGAACAGATGAAGCGTGAGTTGATGCCGTGCATCCATCGGGGCGGGGTACGTCACCGTATCGCCGGGCTGATGCGCCCGGGTTCCCCCCGCCCCGCCCCGCTGCGACGCGGGTTCCTTGGACGCGACAGGTATAGTCCACTTCGCTCGGGCAGGGCAAGATCCATTGCCGGTTTGGACGGCAAGCTTTCCCGAGTTGAGACCTGTCCGAAACGTGGGATGACTTGACGGGCGAGGGATTCGGCCACGAACCGGCCGGATCTTGTATTCAACTCTCAGCGGATCCTTCTGACATTTGCGTTCAGGTAGTGAAAGGCCGTGCGCACGGTCACGTCCGGACAAAAACGGACGGGCCGCATCCCCGGTGACAGGGATACGGCCCGCCCTTCGGACCGGATGCTACGTGCTGGTTACTCGCGGATCAACGACCGCAACACGTACTGCATGATGCCGCCGTTGCGGTAGTAGTCCGCCTCGCCGGGGGTGTCGATGCGCACCACCGCGTCGAACTCGATGCCGGTGTCGGTGCTGACCTTGACCGTGCGCGGGGTGCGGCCCTCGTTGAGCTCGGTGACACCGGTGATGGTGAAGGTCTCCTCGCCGGTGAGGCCCAGGGAGGCCGCTGTGGCGCCCTCGGGGAACTGGAGCGGCAGGACGCCCATCCCGATCAGGTTGGAGCGGTGGATGCGCTCGTAGGACTCCGCGACGACCGCCTTGACGCCGAGCAGCGCGGTGCCCTTGGCCGCCCAGTCGCGCGAGGAGCCCGAGCCGTACTCCTTGCCGGCCAGCACGACCAGCGGGACACCCTGCTCGATGTAGTGGCGCGAGGCGTCGTAGATGAAGGCGACCGGGCCGCCGTCCCGGGTGAAGTCGCGGGTGAAGCCGCCCTCGGTGCCCGGTGCGATCTGGTTGCGCAGCCGGATGTTGGCGAAGGTGCCGCGGATCATGACCTCGTGGTTGCCGCGGCGCGAGCCGTAGCTGTTGAAGTCGCGGCGCTCCACGCCGTGCTCGGTGAGGTACTTCCCCGCGGGGGTGTCGGCCTTGATGGCGCCGGCCGGCGAGATGTGGTCGGTGGTGACCGAGTCGCCCAGCCGGGCCAGCACCCGGGCGCCGGAGATGTCGGTGACCGGGTCCGGGTCCGTGCTCATGCCGTCGAAGTACGGGGGCTTGCGCACGTACGTGGACTGCGGGTCCCACTCGAAGGTGTCGCCGGTCGGGATCGACAGCGCCTGCCACTGCGCGTCGCCGGCGAAGACGTCCTTGTAGGAGTCCTTGAACATGTCCTGGCCGATGGCGGACGCCACCACCTCGGTGACCTCGGCCTCCGACGGCCAGATGTCGGCCAGGAAGACCGGCGCGCCCTCGGTGTCGGTGCCGAGCGCGTCCCGGGTGATGTCGACCCTCATGGAGCCGGCGATGGCGTACGCGACGACCAGCGGCGGTGAGGCCAGGTAGTTCATCTTGACGTCCGGGTTGATCCGGCCCTCGAAGTTGCGGTTGCCGGACAGCACCGACGTCACCGCCAGGTCCGCCGCGTTGACCGCCTGGGAGACCTCCTCGAGCAGCGGGCCGGAGTTGCCGATGCAGGTGGTGCAGCCGTAGCCGACCAGGTTGAAGCCCAGCTTGTCCAGGTACGGCGTCAGGCCGGCCTTGTCGAAGTAGTCGGTGACCACCTTCGAGCCCGGCGCCAGGGTGGTCTTCACCCACGGCTTGCTGCTCAGACCGCGCTCGACCGCCTTCTTGGCGACGAGGGCGGCGGCGACCATGACGTACGGGTTGGAGGTGTTGGTGCAGGAGGTGATCGCGGCGACCGTGACGGCGCCGTGGTCGAGCTCGTACGTGGTCCCGTCGGGGGCCGTCACCGGGGTGGGCTTGGTGGGCACCCCGTTGGCGGCGGCCGGGGAGTCGGAGGCCGGGAAGGACTCCTTGCCCGCCTCCTCGTCGTCGGTGACGTAGTTGCGCACGTCGCGGGTGAACTGCTGGGAGGCGTCGGCCAGCACGATGCGGTCCTGCGGGCGCTTGGGGCCGGCGATGGAGGGGACCACCGTGGACAGGTCCAGCTCCAGCTTCTCGGAGTAGTCCGGCTCGGCGGCCGGGTCCAGCCACAGGCCCTGCTCCTTGGCGTACGCCTCGACCAGCGCGACCTGCTGCGCGGAGCGGCCGGTCAGCGTGAGGTAGCTGATCGTCTCGGCGTCGATCGGGAAGATCGCCGCGGTGGAGCCGAACTCCGGCGACATGTTGCCGATGGTGGCGCGGTTGGCCAGCGAGGTGGCGCCCACGCCCTGGCCGTAGAACTCGACGAACTTGCCGACCACGCCGTGCTTGCGGAGCATCTCGGTGATGGTCAGCACCAGGTCGGTGGCGGTGGTGCCGGCCGGCAGCTCGCCGGTCAGCTTGAAGCCGACGACCCGCGGGATCAGCATGGACACCGGCTGGCCGAGCATCGCGGCCTCGGCCTCGATGCCGCCCACGCCCCAGCCGAGCACACCGAGGCCGTTGACCATCGTGGTGTGCGAGTCGGTGCCGACCAGGGTGTCGGGGTACGCCTGGCCGCCGCGGACCATGACGGTACGGGCCAGGTGCTCGATGTTCACCTGGTGCACGATGCCGGTGCCGGGCGGGACCACCTTGAACTCGTCGAAGGCGGTCTGGCCCCAGCGCAGGAACTGGTAGCGCTCCTTGTTGCGGCCGTACTCCAGCTCGACGTTCTGGGCGAAGGAGTCCGGGGTGCCGAAGCGGTCGGCGATCACCGAGTGGTCGATGACCAGTTCGGCGGGGGCCAGCGGGTTGATCCTCGCTGCGTCGCCGCCCAGTTCCTTCACCGCTTCGCGCATGGTCGCCAGGTCCACCACGCAGGGCACGCCGGTGAAGTCCTGCATGATCACCCGGGCCGGCGTGAACTGGATCTCCTGGCTGGGCTGGGCCTGCGAGTCCCAGCCGCCGATCGCCCGGATGTGGTCGGCGGTGATGTTCGCGCCGTCCTCGGTACGGAGCAGGTTCTCCAGCAGCACCTTCAGGCTGTACGGCAGCCGGGCGGAGCCGTCCACCTTGTCCAGCCGGAAGATCTCATATGATTCGTCGCCCACCTGCAGGGTGCTGCGGGCGTCGAAGCTGTTCGCCGACACGACAGTCTCCTTCATGCATGTTTTCGCGCGTACCACCGCGTTGCCGCCGACCTGACGGTACGCCTCGGCAGATATCTCGATGTCGAGATAACTCTAGTACACCACCCCGGGCCGGTCATGCCCCGGCCCGGCGCACGCTCCGGTGTGGCGCCTACCCGCCGGGGAGGACGCGATGTGCGGGCCGGACGGGCAGAGCGAGGGACGCGTCATCGGTGACGGGTGTCGGGTTGCCACATCTCATATAAGAGATAACCTCGATGATATGACCGAGGACTACCTGGTACGTATCGGCAGGCTGATCCGGGACGCGCGGCAGCATCGCGGCTGGACGCAGGCACAGCTGGCGGAGGCGCTGGGGACCAGCCAGAGCGCGGTGAACCGGATCGAGCGCGGCAACCAGAACATCAGTCTTGAGATGATCGCCCGGATCGGCGAGGCCCTGGACAGCGAGATCGTCTCGCTGGGGTACGCCGGGCCGATGCATCTGCGAGTGGTCGGCGGACGCCGGCTGTCCGGCGCCATAGACGTCAAGACGAGCAAGAACGCCTGTGTGGCACTGCTCTGCGCGACCCTGCTGAACGCCGGACGCACCACGCTGCGCCGGGTGGCCAGGATCGAGGAGGTCTACCGGATCCTGGAGGTGCTGGGCAGCGTCGGGGTGCGCACCCGGTGGATCAACGACGGCAACGACCTGGAGATCGTGCCGCCCGCCGAGCTGGACCTGGCCGCCATGGACACCGACGCGGCCCGCCGCACCCGCAGCGTGATCATGTTCCTCGGCCCGCTGCTGCACCGTACCGACCGCTTCCAGATCCCCTACGCGGGCGGCTGCGACCTCGGCACCCGCACCGTCCAGCCGCACATGAACGCGCTGCGGCACTTCGGGCTCGACATCACCGCCACCGACGGCTCCTACCACGCCGAGGTGGACCGCGAGGTGGCCCCGAAGCGCCCGATCGTGCTGACCGAGCGCGGCGACACGGTGACCGAGAACGTGCTGCTGGCCGCCGCCCGCCACGACGGCGTCACCGTCATCCGCAACGCCAGCTCCAACTACATGGTCCAGGACCTGTGCTTCTTCCTGGAGGAGCTGGGAGTGCGGGTCGACGGCGTCGGCACCACCACGCTCACCGTGCACGGCCTCGCGCGCATCGACCGCGACGTGGACTACGCGCCCTCCGAGGACCCTGTGGAGGCGATGAGCCTGCTGGCCGCGGCCGTGGTCACCGAGTCCGAGCTGACCATCCGCCGGGTGCCGATCGAGTTCATGGAGATCGAGCTCGCGGTGCTGGAGGAGATGGGGCTCGACCACGAGCTGACCCCGGAGTACCGGGCGGACAACGGCCGCACCCGGCTGGTGGACCTGACCGTCCGCCCGTCCAAGCTGCGCTCCCCCATCGACAAGATCCACCCGATGCCGTTCCCCGGCCTCAACATCGACAACGTGCCCTTCTTCGCGGCCATCGCGGCCACCGCGCAGGGCTCGACGCTGATCCACGACTGGGTCTACGACAACCGGGCGATCTACCTGACCGAGCTGACCCGGCTCGGCGCCCAGGTCAAACTGCTCGACCCGCACCGGGTGCTCGTCGAGGGCCCGACCCGCTGGCGGGCCGCCGAGATGATGTGCCCGCCCGCCCTGCGCCCCGCGGTGGTCGTCCTGCTGGCGATGATGGCGGCCGAGGGCACGTCGGTGCTGCGCAACGTCTATGTCATCAACCGCGGTTACGAGGACCTGGCGGAGCGGCTGAACACGATCGGGGCGCAGATCGAGATCTTCCGCGACATCTGATGTGCGGAGGCCGCTTCACACCGTCTGACATGCCGTTCAGCGCGTCAGGGAGGGGTGCGGCGGCATCCGTGGGACTTTTCTGCAACGTGGGGCCGGTGGCGGGCTACGGGCCGCGCTCCACAGGCTCTGCCAACCGACCGCGGCTACGCGAAGATCGCGTCGATGGCGGCGCTGCCCCGTGTGCCAGCGCGGGGCGGGAAGGAAGATGGGAGTACTTCCGCAGCGTGAACCCGGGGTCGGAGTGCCCCGGCCAGCGTGCCGGGGAGACGACCGATGCGCCGGCCTTCAGCTCCCCGGCGGCGTAGGAGTGGCGCAGGGCGTGGAAGCCGTGCTCCCGGGACGGCTCCCACACGCGAGCACCGTCGGTGCTGCCCTCGTTCACGGGGCGATCACACCCGCCGTGGTCAGCGAGGGCTTCCACACGGAGGAGTTGCAGTAGTTCCGGTTGACGGCCTTCCGCTCGCGTCCTGTCACCAGGAGGCCGCAGATTTTCGGCCGCAGGTGCTTGGCCTCCACCGGCGTCTGAGCCGAAGTCGGGTCGTCCCACGGCAGGGTGACCGGCACCGGCTCACGCTGCTCCATGTGCTGCCGGACGGCTCGCGCCACACCGGCCGGCAGCGGGATGTCCCGGGCCTTGCGGCCCTTCGGAAGCGCGAAGCACGGTTTCGCCCGCACCATCTTGACCTGCCGCCGTACATGAACGATTTCCTTCTCGACGTCGATGTCGTCGGCTGAGAGACCGAGCGCCTCCCCTTGGCGGAGCCCGAGATCTGCTCCGATCACCAGGAGGAGCCGGCAGCGCTCCGGCAGGGCCTCCCGTACCGCCAATACCCGTTCGGGCGGCCACGCCTCGACTCTGCCGGATGCGGCGGCCGGGGGGCCGACCGTGCTGGACCGGCACGGGTTACGTCCGAGGCGGCGGTCCTCGACCGCGGCCTGGAGCACGCTGGAGAGCGTCGCCCAGACCAGGCGGATGGAGGTCGGACCGAGGTCCTTCTCCAGCCGCTTCTCCCAGTGGCGCAGGACTTCCGTGCCGATGGCGTCGAGCGGCCGAGCACCCAGGCGGGAAACGATGTGTCGCCGTACCCTCTGCTCAATCCGCTCGATCGTGGAGGGGTCACCGCTCCGCGTGGGCCACCAGTGGGTGGCGATGTAGTCCTTGAGGGAGGTGGCCCCATCGCGCGGATCGACGAATCCGCCACGGCGAGCGTCGGTCTGGGCCTGGGCGAGCCAGGTCCTGGCGTCCTGGAGGGCGTCGAAGGAACGGCCCTTGACGCCAGGAATTCCCCTGACCCGGTAGCGGGTGCACTTGCCGTACAGGGCCGCGCGTTCGCGTTCGCGGGTTTTCGGGTCAGGACGCTTCTTCAGCCATCGGTCTTCTATAGAGCCGGCTATCTCCCGTTCCTCTCTCCATAGAGCCGCGCTCGGCTCGAGCCTCATCGAGCGGACATGGTTCGATCAGCTGCGGCTACGAGTCGCCTGAGCGAGGGGACTCAAGGTGGCGTTGGAGCGGGAGTCCGACGCCTCCTGCTCGTCCGGCCGTCTATCGAGCGCGGTGCGGCGGTACATAACTCTTCCACGTCGTCCCAGTCGGAAGCCGGGCGGCCCTGTCCTCCGATGACGCCAGACATACAGAGTGCTTTCCGAGATGCCAAGATAGGTGGCTGCACCTCTCACGGTGAGCAGTGCAGCCACCACTTGCATCTGCACTGTCCGGGGATCGCTAACGGGCTGGGACAGGATGAAGACGTCCAAGGAAACGATCGCCACGATCACCGACAAGGCACTGGACCCGATGAACGAGTGGCGCACCCGCCCGCTCGATTAGGTCTACCCGGTCGTCTTCGTGGATGCCATCCACGTCAAGATCAGAGACGGGCAGGTCACGAACAGACCATCCACGGCGCCAGCGCGGTCACCTCCGACGGCTACCGCGAGATCCTCGGCCTGTGCGCGGGGCGAGGGCGGCGGAGGCGGAGGCGGAGGCGGCGAATACTGGCAGCAAGCGCGTAGCGTTGGCCAGCAGCGCCACACTCGCCACATCCGTTGCACCACTGCCGGAATGCGGAAAATATCCGCACCCGGCGGGATCCAGCCATTTCCATCACGCACACCCAGCGTGTCGACCGGAGGGCCGAGCGAGAGCTGCGCCCCGGTGACGTGCGCATGGTGCACGGCGGCAGGATTTCCGCTCGGCAGTGCCGCTTTACACTGTCGGCTGATCGGCATCTGCGTCGGCGGCGGGCGGCAGCGGGCCGGTTCCGGTCACCTTGACGAGTGGTGGACTAAACCCCATGCTGGTGATCCGGTCGGCTAGCGAACTTTCCCAGCAAAATGTCCGGGGAAACGGCGCCGAGTACGCCGTACGGAATGCACGCAGGGATCAGCAGAACCCAAGCACCCGATGTCCACATGAGATATCGACATGTGAGCCCGGCGTGTAGTCGATAGGCGTGATCGCTTTACCGCCTCGTGAAAGAGCGCCGCGCCCCGTAGGCGCGGTCCTGACGCAAGGAAGCGTGATCAGATGAGACCGCAGGATCCCGGCCACAGTTGTAGCCGATGTCGCGACCGCCGTCACACTGCTCCGCAGGGGCCGATGTGACGGGCATGCCGGAGAGCGGAGGACCGGGCCGCCCGCTCCGGGTGCGCCGGACCCCTGTGCTCCCGCCCGGGGCGGCACCCGCCATCCCACCTCACGTCCTGCCCGCGGTCGCGCACCCGGAGGGGGGCGCGGCCCTCCCGGCGCAGCGGCGCCTCGGCCTCACTCTCTACCGCCTCCGGCTGGAACACGAACTATCGCTACGCGCGCTGGCCCGGCTGCTCGGATACAGCGCCCACAGTGTCTTCGTGGACGTCGAGCGGGGGCAGCGGCTGCCCTCCGAAGCGCTGGTTGGCGCCTACGAGCGTGCCTTCGGCCTGCCGCCCGGCTCGCTGCTGAACCTGCGCCGGCAGGCGCTGACCGAGCGGGTGGAGCGATTGACCGACGCGCGGTCCCGCACGTTGGAGCCAGCGTCCGCTGTACCGCTCCCCGTACCGCCTGCTGCGCCCGCCTCCCGCTGGCTCAGTAGGTCTGTCCGCGTCGCGTCAGCCCTTGTCCGGCTGCCGGCCGCCGTTCTCAGTCTCGCCCGCCTGCCGGAGGGACGCCCCGCGGGAGCAGCCACCGCCCCCGACGGTAGCCGCCTGACCGGACGCGGCTGACACCCCTGCCGACGGCGGTGCGCCAACGGGCGGTGGCCGAGCGGTTCGCCGAGACCGGCGCCCGTGTGCGCGGGAGGCGGATCCGGGGGGCTGCCGGCCGCAGCCGCGCGAGGGGCGGTGTCGGGGCCGACCCTCCACGCTCAGGCAGCGGCGAGCCGCTGCCTGCACTCCTCCAGCGCCTCCTGCACCTCCTGATCGTCGGGGGTGTCGGCCGCCGCCGCTTCGAGGTCGGCCAGCGCCTCGTCCCAGCGGCCGACGCTGCGCAGCACGAACGCGCGGTTGTAGCGGATGGCGGGGTCGTGGGGCGCCGCCTCGACCGCACGGCCGAAGTCGTCGAGGGCGGCACCGAATTCCCCGGCGTCGAAGGCGAGGCCGGCCCGGCCGCACAGCGCGGCGACCAGATCGGGGGCGGCGGAGAGCGCCCGGTCAAATGCGGTCCGGGCACTTTCCGCCTCCGCGCGGTCGGCGTGCAGCCGGCCCAGCGCGGCGAGGAGCAGCGGGCTGTCCGGCGCCAACTTCAGCCCCGCGCGGATGTCGTGCTCGGCTGCTTCGGTCTCACCGCGGTCTAGGAGCAGGCCCGCCCGGTTGACGTAGGCGTCCACGAACGTGGGATCGAGTTCGAGCACGTAGCCGAAATCAGCGAGCGCACCCTCCTCGTCGCCCTGCCCGTTCCGCAGGTCGCCCCGGTTGTAGTACAACTCGGGGAAGGGCGGACCGAGCCGGGTCGCGGTGTCGTAGGCAGCGGCGGCCTCCTCGTGACGGCCCATCTGCTGCAGGAGGTTTCCCAGGTCGAGGTGGTACTCGGGGTAGTACGGGTCCACGTCGATCACCACACGGAATTCGGCGAGCGCCTCCTCGTACCGCCCCAGCCCCGTCAACACGGTGGCGCGGTTGTGGCGCAGCACCGAGCGATGTAGATTATGCTCGCGTTCGCCAAGTTCGCGGTCGAGTGCAGCCATGCCCTGGGTGACGAGTTCCAGCGCCTCCAACGGGCGCCCCCGGTGGGCCTCGATCAATGCGAGCCCGTTGTGATGGAAGACGGTGCTGAAGGCCCGGCTGCGGGCGTCAGGCAGGAGACCAGAGATGGCGATGGCCGTGTTGATCCATGCCGTCGCCCGCTCGTGGTCCCGGCGGCCGGGCGCGCGGTGGCGGGTGTACAGCATGGCGGTGGCGTACGCGACCTGCATGTGAACGCGCGGATCACGCATGTGGACGCGGGCCTCGTCGCAGATCGCCTCGGCCTCCTCCGCTCTGCCGAGTGCGGACAGCGTGGTGGGGAGCAGCGTGGAAAACGTCCAGCGCTGGCGCGCGGTGGTCTCCCAGTCGGTCAGCGCCCTGCCCCGTCGGCAGAAGTCCAGCACTGCGTCGTAGAAGCCGTGCAGCACGCAGGTGGTCATCGCCTGCTCCATCGCCGCCAAGCCCGCACCGAGCGGATCCGAGCCGTGCTCGCGGTGGAACGGCAGGGCTCCGAGCGCCGTGACAGAGTCTTCGGCCGCCTCCAGTTGGTCGGCGCGCGCGTCGTGCAGGCGCTGCCGCTCGTCCGATGCCAGGTCACGGTACGCCGCGAGCATCGCCGGGTCGTCGTCCCGGCAGTCGCCAGCCACATACCGCGCCGCGAGCGCGCGTGGTTCACTGGGCGATCCGGCCGGGGCCTGGGCGGGGGCACAGTCCACCCTGCGGCAGTACCGCAGAAGAGCAGTGGGCAGTTGCTCGCCCAGGGGGGTTCCGGATTCGGCGGGCGCTTCCGCGGCCGGGTCGAGCAGCCCCGCGGTGCCCCCGGCGACCACGGTCAGCACCGCCGGGTCCATCCGGCGCAGCAGGACCGCGATGAACTCCGCGTCGGTGGGGTCGGCGTGGTCGAGGTCGTCGACGACCACGGCGCAGGGTCCGTGCCCCGGGGCGGACAGCATGTCGTGCAGGAACTCCTTGAGACCGTGCGCGATGCGCAGCGTCCGCTGCCGCGCGTAGAACCGGGTTCGCTCGGTCGGCACCGCCAACGAGGTCAGCGTCTCCTGGGTGGCGGGAATGATGCCGCGCAGGTCGGCGGCGGCGGTGAGGATCTCCACCTGGTGCGTGGCGACCAGATCCGGGCGCTCGATCAGCGCTGTCGGCACCAGAGCGCGCATCAGCGCGCCGGCCACCGTGTACGGACCACCCGACCGCCGGTTCGAGTCGATCACCCGCACCGTAGGATGCACGGGGCCGGGCAGTAGCAGCGTCCCGAGGCACTCGCGCCGGTCGCGCCGCAGCGCTCCGGCCAGGAAGAGGTGAGCGGGGGCCGACTGGTGCGTCGGATCAGGCATGGGTTCTCCCGTAACGGTCAGGCGGGAGCGGGCGCGGCGACCTCGGTGGTCGGGGCGCTTGCCCGTCGCTCGCGGACGTACATCATGACGGCGACGGCCGTCTCGCCCAAGCTCAGCCCAAGGAACACCAGGCTGTCGGCGAGGCCGGCGCCGCCCTGGTGGCCGTTGCCGGCTAGCCGGGCGACCGCGGTGCCGAAGACGTGGACGAGGATGGGCAGCAGCGTGAGGAGCAGCGTGGCCAGGCAGAACGCGTAACCGGCGACCATGAGCCAGGAGTACCAGCGGGCCACCGCGCGGTCCCGGGGATGCCACTGCTCCGGGTCGTACGGGGTCGGCCGCCGCAGCAACGCGTGCCAGCGGTTGGCCAGCAGCCGGCGGGCGGTCGTCTGGAGGTCGACGCAGCCCAGCACCGTGACGATCAGGTAGTAGATGTCCGTCTGGAGGAAGAAGTACCCCTGCCACACCAGGCGCAGCAACGTGGCGTAGGCCAGCGCGAGAAGTACGGCACCGGCCGGCGGGAAGCCACCGCCCGCACGGTGGGTGCCGGCGGCGAGCAGGGTGAGTACCGCGAAGCAACCGACGTCGGTAAGCATGCCCGCGAGCATCGGCAGGTAGCGGCTGCGTCGTGGCACCCCCGCAAGCCCGTCGAGGTTGGTCTCGAACACCACGTAGTAAAGCCGTCGTCCGACAGACAGCCGCGAGGGCACGCCAAGCCGCCGTCCGGCCAGGGCGTGCGCGGACTCGTGCGCCAGGATCAGCGGGAGCTGGCCAACGAACAGCGTCAGCGTGAGAACCGACATGTAGTGGGTGAAGAAGACGTTGTGGTAGCGCGGTGCCGCATCGGGGACGCGCACGACCACAAGGACGCACGCCGCCAGCAGCGCCGTGTAGAGCACCGCACCGACAGGGGAGAAGACCGCGCGGCCCAGCTGCCGCCACCGCAGGGAACGCGCGAACGACAGCTCGGGGATGCCGTCCGCACGCAGGAAGCCGAGTTCCGTCAGCTCGGCGGCGAAGTCGTCGATGTCGACGGCATCTCCGTACTCCTGCTCGTACCAGCAGGCCGCCTGCCGCGGCGGCGTGCCTTCGACCAGCCGCTGGAGCAGCGCGGCACCGTCGGCGGGCAGTACGACGAAGGTGCCCTCGTCCATCCGGCCCACCGTCACTTCGTCGCCTTCGGGCTGAAAGGTCAGCGGGTGGAAGGCAAGCGGTTCGTCGTGGGCCTGTACCGCCGTCTTCCTGGCGGGGGCAGCCTCGGCGGAGGCGGGCGATGGTTCGGGCATGGCTCCCCCGAGGGGTTGGTGTTCGGAACGGAGCACGGTGGGACGCGGTGCTGGGCGGACCTCGGCGATGGGCGCGGTGCCGGCTGGCCCATCGCCGAGGTTGTCACAGTCAGGCCACGTCGCAGGGGGGACCGCCGTAAAGCGAAGCGGAGGTCGTCAGGCGCACCGAGCCGGCCTTGCGGATCTTGATCTTCTTCATTCCGTCCACCTCCTTCCGCGCTGTGTCGCCTTCATTGGTAACCCGCGGGCAAGACCCCGGTCGCCGGTTGCGACCACCCCTGGCACAAACCCAGAACGGCGGTAGAACTCGCGGTGAGCTGCTCTGAGTTGGGTGGAGTCCCTGATACCGGGGTTACGATCCTGGCGAAGGGGAACCACCGGCGCCATGCCGGCATCCCGTCAATATCCCGATGAGCTCTGTGAGCGCGCGGTCCGTGAGGTCAGCGCGACCGGCCGCCCGATCGCGCGTGTCGCAAAGGATCTGGGCATCCGCAAGGAGGCTTTGCGCGGCTGGGCCCGCCAGGCCGAGGCCGACCGCGGTGAGCGCGGTGACCGGCTGACCGGCTGACCGGCGATGAACAGGACGGGCTCAGGCAACGCCGCCGGCAGTATGCCGAGTTGGGGCGGGCGGATGAGATCCTCAAGGCACCCTCGGTGTTTTTCTGCCCAGGAGACCGGCCGTCCCCGGACGAGGCCGGGCGGGTGATCGACCACCCGCGTGACAAAGGTCTCGGGGTCGATCCCGCCTGCCGGGTTCCTGAGTTGTCGCCATCGACGTATTCCGCTCGCGAGAAGCGGCCGAAGTCGGCCCGTCGGCCGCGTGACGAGCAGCTCATGCCGCTGCTCGGACAGGTCCACACGGAGTCCGGCGGCACGTATGGTGCCCGCCGGACCACCCGCGCCGTTCGGCGCAGGGGCCACGGGGTGGCCCGCTGCACCGTCGAGCGGCTGACGGCCGGGCCTGGTCCGGGGCGTACGTGGCCTTCGTCCTGGACCTGTACTCCCGGATGACCGTCGGCCGGCAGGTCGCCAACCACATGCGGACCGAACTCCCGCTGGACGCACTGGAGACGGCCCTGTGGAGGCGGAGGATCAAGAAGGACCCCGGCCTCGTCCATCACGGCGACAGGCTGAAATCGCTCGATACGTATCGATTCGGTGTACCGACCGGCTCGCCGGCACCGGCGCCTCCGTCGGGTCCGTCGCCGACTCGTACGACGACGCGACGGCCGAGGCTCCGAACGGAACGTTCAAGGCCGAGCTGACCGAGACGCAGGGCCCCCGGAAGGACGTCGAGCAGGTCGAACAGGCGATCTTCCAGTGGATCACCCGGTACAACGAAGAACGCCTCCGCTCCGCACTCGACTACGTGCCGCCCGCCGAGTACGAACAGGACTACCGGCGAAGCCAGGAAGCAGTCCCACAGTCCGCCTGAGACAAGATCACCGGACTCCACGAAACTCGGGACAGCCCAGTCTCCGGGCGCCCGTGGCCGGTGGTGCGGTCGTAGAACCTCGCCGTCGCCTGGTTCCACGGCAGGTCCCGCAACTGTCCGTGCATGCCTGCGCTGGCGCGACACCGCGCCCGCCACCCCTTCGTGAAAGCGTGGGGCAGCATGCGACGGGCCGTTCGAGGTCTCGTACACCGCCCTGCCTGCGCTTCCGGCCCCGGCTCTGCTCGCCCGTGCCGTTGGCACTCGGGCCGGACGCTGATGGGAGTCCTGTTACCAAGGGTTTTCGGTGCCTGGCTGGAGGGTGAGGAAGCGGCCGTTCACGTCGGGTGCAAGGTGGGTGGCGATGTCGGCGATCGCGGTGCCGCATTCCTGCGGGCTGAGGGTTGCGGTCGGGCCGCCCATCTGTGTGCGTACCCAGCCGGGGTCGAGGGAGTTGACGGTCACCCCGCTCCCCGCGACCTCGTGGGCCAGCGGGACGGTGAACGCGTTCAGCGCGGTCTTCGACGCGGCGTAGCCGAATACCTTGCGGTCGAAGACCGGCGAGCCCGGCGAGGAATGCAGCGTGAGCGAGGCGTGCATGCTGGCGATGTTGAGGATCCGGCCGGCCTCGGACTTCCTGATCAGCGGCAGCAGCAACTGGGTGAGACGTACCGGCGCGAAGAAGTTGGTCTCGAACGTCGCTCGCAGGACCGACAGTTCGAGTTCGCTGGTGCGGTTCGGTGACGCGTCCGAGGAATTCTCCGACTCCAGCCAGGTCCCGGCGTTGTTGATCAGCAGGTCGAGGACTCCGTGCGCCGACGCAAGGTGGTCGGCGATCGCCAGCCGGCCGGTCTCGTTGGTGATGTCGGCCTCGATGGCGTGCACCGGGCGCAGCACGGGCGCGGTGTCGGCGAAGGCTGCGGCAGCCGCGTCGGCCGAACGACTGGTGATGACCACGTCGTAGCCCCGGCGCCGCAGTTCGATCGCGGTGGCCCGGCCGATGCCGCGATTGCCCCCGGTTACCAGTGCGATCTTGTTGCTCACTGTCATCCTCCACGTGCGTAGCCCGGCTTCGACCGTACCCAATTATTGGTCGATCGGTCAAAAATTATGCTACGTTTCCGGTGCCCGCCTTCGCCTTCGCATCAGGAGATCACCATGACCGACGGACAGGTCCGCGAGCAGCACGTCGCCATCGCTCTGGAGTACTTCCGCCGCGTCGATGCCGGGGAGCCGCCGGTCGACCTGTTCGCCGCGGACGCGCAGGTCTTCTTCCCGAAGTTCGGCACCGGTCACGGCATCGAGGACTTCGGCCGGCTCGGAGCCGGGCTGATGGCGGAGCAGGTCGCGTTCCAGCATCCGGTTGAATCGATGGTCTACACCCATGAGGGCAACCGGCTGATCGTCGAGGGCCTGGAGCGCGGCCGCAACGCGGCCGGCGTCGCATGGCCGGACGGGCGTCCCGAGCTGGAGGGCCGGTACTGCAACGCGTTCGAGTTCCGCGGGGACAAGATCTCCAGGCTGCACATCTACGTCGACCCCGACTTCCTGGGCCAGGACGCCGACCGCTTCCTGTGGTCAGCGGCGCGATGACCGGGATGCGGACATCCCGGGCCGTCGCGCCGGAGCACCGTCGCGACCGGCCCTCGCACCCGCGGCGGTGGGCCGCGGTGGTCTCGGTGGCGTTCTGCTCGTTCAGTCTGGTGCTCTCGGAGTTCCTGCCGATCGGCCTGCTCTCCGACATCAGCGACGGCTTGCGGGTCTCCCCCGGCACTGCCGGGCTGCTGGTGGTGGTACCCGGCCTGACCGCGGCGATCGCCGCCCCGACCACGACGATCCTGGCCGGCCGGGCCGACCGCCGGGTCGTTCTGTGCGCGCTGGCCGCGCTGATCGCGGCGTCCGACCTGCTCGCCGGCGTCAGCCCGAACCTCGCGGTGATGCTGCTCGCGCGGGTCCTGCTGGGCATCGGCGTCGGCGGGTTCTGGGTGTTCGGCACCGGAGTGGCGCCGCGCCTGGTCGACGCCACGGACGCCACCCGCGCCACCGCGGCGATCACCAGCGGCATCGCGCTGGCCACCGTGGCCAGCCTGCCACTCGGCTCGCTGCTGGGGAACGTGGCGAGTTGGCGGGTCGCGTTCGTACTCGGTGCCGGGCTCGCGCTGGCCGCCTTGATCGCGCAGCTGCTCCTGCTGCCGCCGTTGCCGTCGGTGAGCCGGAACTCCCTCCGATCGCTGCTGGGCATCGTCCGGTCGGCCGCCTCCCGGACGGTGCTGATCGGCTGCGTCGCGACGTTTCTCGCCCAGTTCGCCGCGTACACCTACCTGGAGCCGTACCTCGGAGACCACGTAGGCTTCAGCCCCACCGGCGTCACACTGGTGCTGCTGGGCTTCGGACTGGCCGGGCTCGTCGGCAACTGCACCTTCACCAGGTTGATCGACGCCACGCCCAGGCGGGCGGTGACCGCCTTCATGACCATGACCGCCGCTGCTATCGCGGTCCTCCCCTGGGTCGAGGCGAGTGCCCCGGCCGTGATCGCCCTCGTGGCGCTGTGGGGCACCTTCTGGGGGGCGCTCCCGCTGGGACTGCAGATCTTCATGATGCGCACGGCCGGAACTGCGGCCGAGGGCGGCCAGGCGCTGTTCGTCTCGACCATCCAGGTCAGCCTGGCCGGGGGCTCGGCCCTGGGCGGGTTGGTGGTCGACGGCGCCGGGATCGGCTCCGCCTTCGAGGTGGCCGCGGCGCTCGCGGTCCTCGGCGCGGCCGTGGTCGCCGTCCGCGGCTCCCGCCGCCCGGTCCGCGAGCACGCGGGCCGCGTCTGCTGAACCCTGTTCGCGCCTGGTCAGTCGGCGCGAACAGGAAGCTCCACCGCACGGGCGCGGTCGCACCCGTGGACAGCATCGCTCCAGGAGAACTTCGTGCCCACACTCTTTGATCCGATCGAGGTCGGCAAGCTCACTCTGGCCAACCGCATTGTGATGGCTCCGATGACCCGGAACCGGGCCGGCGAAGGCGGCGTCCCGACCGCGTTGGCCGCCGAGTACTACGCCCAGCGCGCGAGCGCCGGACTGCTCATCACCGAGGGCACCCAACCGAGCCCGGTCGGGCAGGGCTATGTCGACACCCCCGGGATGCACTCGGACGAGCAGGTCGAGGGCTGGCACGCCGTCGCAGACGCCGTGCACGCCGCAGGCGGCCACATCTTCGTCCAGCTCATGCACGCAGGCCGGGTGGGCCATCCCGACAACAAGACCACGCCGCAACTGGTGGCACCCAGCGCGATCGCCGCGCCCGGAGAGATCTTCACTCCCGGCGGTATGAAGCCGCAGCCCGTACCTCGGGGGCTGGAGGCAAGGGAGATCCCAGAGGTGGTGGGCGACTTCGTGCGTGCGGCCGAGCGGGCCGCAGCCGCCGGCCTGGACGGCGTCGAGATCCACGCCGCCAACGGCTACCTGGTGCACCAGTTCCTCGCACCATCCACCAACCGGCGCGCGGACGGCTACGGTGGCACACCCCGGAACCGGGCCCGCTTCGCGGGCGAGATCGTCCACGCGGTGGCCGATGCGATCGGACCGGAGAAGGTCGGCATCCGGATCTCGCCCTCGCACAACATCCAGGGCGTCATCGAGGACGACGCGGCCGAGACGGCGGCGACCTACCGGGCACTGACCGAGGCCATCGCCCCGCTGGACATCGCCTACCTGTCCTACCTGGCCGACCCGCGTTCTGAGCTCATCCGCGACCTGACCGCCCGCTTCGGCGGCGTGACCATCGCCAACGGCGGATTCGCCGAAGTCACCAGCCTCGCCTGGGCCGAGGCGGTCATCAGCGAAGGCCTGGCCGATCTCGTCGCGGTCGGACGTCCGCTGCTGGCCAATCCCGACCTGGTCGCCCGCTGGCACACCGGCACCGCGCTGAACGAGTTCGATCCGGGCACGTTCTACGGCGGCGGCGCCGGAGGCTACACCGACTACCCGGCCGCCGGCTGAGCCATGTCCGCGCTGCCGGCCGCCGTACCGGCGCCGGCCGGCAGCGCGGGTACACAGGGACGCCTCGACGAGCCGCGCTCACCCCCCGATGACGCGGGCGGCGGTCGCCTCGATCGCACGCAGCGCCTGCGCCGAGTAGCCGGCCTTGCCGAGCGCGTCGATGCCGCGGGTGATCGCCACGAGCAGCCGGGCCAGATCCCGCGGGTCCTCCTCGCCGCCCGTCTCACCGGTCTCCCGAGCCCGGGTCAGGGCGCCAGTGATCAGGTCCTCGGCGTGGTGCAGCGTCCTCGACGCCCGGTCGACCACCGCGGGGGAACTGACCGCGAGCTCCGACGTGGTCTTGGTGATCATGCAGCCCACGTGCTCGCGGTCGGCCAGCGCGTCCCGGGTGACCATCCGCAGATAGCCCAAGGCCCCGCTGAGACCCGCGTCCGGGGTGAACAACGCGTCGGTCGCGGCGTCCGCCTCGTCGCAGTAATCGCCGAAAGCCCGCTGGAACAACTGCTCCTTGTCGCCGAACGTGTTGTACAGACTGCCCTTGCCCAGACCAGTGGCCTCGGCAAGGTCGGAGAGCGACGTGCCCGCGTACCCCGTACGGCGGAACGCATTTTGTGCCGCCCGGACGGCGGTGTCCTCATCGAACGCACGTGGTCGTGACATGCTTTCACGATACGCTTAGTTGACCGATCGGAACAGAATCACGATTGAGCTGTCCCGAGTTTCGTAGAGCCCGTGCCGTATTCCTCTTCGCGGGGCAGGTGGCCCAGCCCGGTGAACCGGGTCGACCGCTCGACAACGGTGCCGATCGCGGAATGCTTCGGCCCGATGATCACATCCCCTTCCCCGTGGCCGGGGCCTGTGCGGCCCTCGGCCTCGGCGGGCCGTTCGCTGATCCACGTCTCTGGCGTGACGTGCGCCGAGGTCTTCCGCTGTGAACGCGCCCGCGGCGCGCGCAGGGCGCGCAGGGCGCGGCCGGTCCGAAGGCATGGGATGAGCTCGCGATTCAGCGCTCCGTGGCCGTGCCCGGATTGCGATCGACGTCTCAAGCGATCTCGCGCACTCCCCTGCCCTGAGCCCTGAGCCCTGAGCAACGCGATCTCCTCCCGCTCGGAAACGGACAAGTACCTGCCCGAGGACCAGTTCGAATCGAACGGTCGCGTGCCGCCACCCTGTCGGTACCAGCCCGCCGCGACCGCCGGCGCCACGCCGACGGCGGCGGCGGCCTCAGGCAGAAGACCCTTGGCGATCTCCGTCCACATCGCCGCCTCGACATGTGGCCGGCTATCAGCTGAGCGTCACGGCGGGCCGGCCCGCCACGCCGGAGGGGCCTTGCAACAGTACGTGGATTATCAAATGATTGCATTCTCCATGTATTATATGGGTCATGGATGACCGGCAGCTGACCGAAGAGCTCTACGACTGCCTGTTCGCGATCCGCACCCAGGTGCACGCCGAGCTCAAGGAACTGGCCCGGGAAGCGGGGCTGACCGACACTCAGGCCGATGCGCTGTGGAGGCTGAGTCGCGGGCGGGAGATGACCGCGCGGCGTCTGGCCGAACTCCTGCAGTGCGACGCCTCGACCGCCACGTCGATGATTGACCGGCTGGAGAGGCGCGGCCTGGTCCGCCGCGTGCCCCATCCCACCGACCGCCGCGTGAAAGTCATCCAGCTCACCTCCGAGGGATGCGCGCTGCGCGACCGCGTCATCCAGCACACCACCGAGCACTCGCCCTTCGCCCTCCTCGACCACGAGAGCAGGCTGCGCCTGCACACGCTTCTCCGCGAAGTGATCGACGGCCCCCGCCCGACAGGTCAGGCCGCCAGCGTCAAGGACACAGTGAAGGAGGAGCAGCGATGAGCAGCAAGACCGCAGTCATCACGGGTGGAGCTTCGGGCCTGGGCCTTGTGACGGCACGCCACCTCGTCAAAGCCGGCCAGAGTGTCGTCCTCGTCGGCCGGGACGCGACACGCACCCGGGCGGCCGCTGACAGCCTGCGCGGCCTGGCCCCTGCGGGCAGCGACGCAGCACCGTTGAGAACGTACAGCGCTGACCTGGAACAGTGGTCGCAGGTACAGGCACTGGCAGCGAAACTGGCCGCTGACGGACACCTGGTGGACGTCCTCGTCAACAACGCAGGGGCGGCGTTCCCCCGGTACGAGCAGACGCCGGACGGCGTGGAGCGCACCTACGCCCTCAATCACCACGCCCCGTTCCTGCTCACCCACGCCCTCCTGGCCGAAGGAGCACTCACGCTCGAAGCGCGGATCATCAACATGTCCTCGTTCGTGGAGAAGCGCGGCAAGCTCGACGCCACCGATCCGGACGTCGCGGGAACATCGTGGAGCAAGCGCTTCTACAACCAGCCCGGCGTCTACGCCACGAGCAAACTCGTCAGCCTCCTGGCAGCGCGAGAACTCGCACACCGCCTGCCCGACGGCATGAGCGTCTACAACGCCAATCCCGGCATGGTCAAGGGCACCGCGATGAACAGCAACGCCGGCGGTCTGATGCGGTTGACCGCCCCGCTGTTCCGCCCGTTCGCCATCACCCCGGACGAAGGTGTGCAGACCCCTGTCTGGCTCGCCAGCACCTCGCCCGCGCCGCGACCCAGCGGCGGATTCTTCAGCCACTCCCATCCGGACACCCCTTCACGCCTGGCCCTGAACGACGCTCTCGCCCGGACCGTCTACACCAAAACCGCAGCCCTCCTCGGAGTGGAGCCGCTCACGAGGTAGGGCCCGCCCGAAACCGGTTGTCAACGGGTCGCGGCTACCTCCGCCTGCGGGGTACGCCGGCCAGGCACCATAGCCCGGACGGACAGGTCCGGACCGAGGCGGTTGTTCGTGTCTTGCTCGAACCGGTCGGCGCCCCCAGCACCCGCAGCACGTCCTTCCGGTCTTGCACCGCGGACCGCCGGGCGCCTGACCGGCAGGCATGGCCATGGCCATAAGCATGGGCGTCATCGCCCGGATGCACCACCTCGCCGTCGCCGGACAAGCCATGGGACCGTACAGCACCCCGCCCTTGCCCGAGGCCAGTCCAGATCGTTTACGGGACAGCCCTCAGTCCTCTCCCCTCCTTTCCACCTCAGGTTGGGAGATCGCGCCTCCGCCCAACGCTCCCGTTACGACTTTGACCTGCAGTGATGCCGTCGCATGGATCGAAGCCAGGTACTCACCCAGCAGGGTGGGCGCGAATGCGGTCGGCGAGCTGGGGTTTACGCCGGGTTCCTCGGCGAGGTCGGCGCGGACCGCCTCGAACACCTCCAGTGCCTCGGCCTGCCGGCCGGTCGCGGCGAGCGCGGTGACGATCCTGGACTGGAGGCCCTCGTCCAGCCGGTGGCGGCCGGCGGCGGCGCAGCGCAGCGCGGTGAGGACGTCCTCGGTGAGCGGGGACCGGTGCCGGAGCACGGTGTCCGCGGCCTCCTTCGCGGTCGCCAGGTACTCGTTCTCCACGGCCACGAAGACCGGGTGGTCCCGCAGCCTCGGCATGCCGCCGGCGGCGACCGGGCCGTGCCACAGCCGCAGCGCCTCGGCGTACAGGCAAGCGCCGTCTCCCCCGGCCCCGGCGGCCTGCGCGCGGTGGGCCCGCTCGCGCAGGCCGCGGAAGCGGGCCAGGTCCAAGGCGGCGGGGCCGGTGGCGAGCCGGTAGCCGCCGGCGGTCCGCACCACGTGTCCGCCCGGGGCCCTGGGCGGCAGGTCCGGTTGCAGCAGCCGCCGCAGGCCGCCGATGTGACGGTGCACCACGTTCACGGCGCTGTCCGGCGGGTCGCCGTCCCACAGCAGGTCCACAGCCTCGTAGAGGGTCACCGAGGCCGGGGAGCGTACCGCGAGGAGGGTGAGCAGGGCCTGCTGTTTCGGGGGGGCCGGGCGGCAGTTCCGCGTCGCCGCGCCAGACCCGTAGCGGTTTGAGGACGGTGTACCGCACCGCCGTCGGCGTCGACATCGCTCGAAGATCCCTGCCGCTGTCCTTCTCGTCGTCCCGCCGGGCCGGCCCGGAAGGTGCCGGAGCAGGCGGCAGGCGGGACATGGACGTACGTCCGCGGGGCGCCGGTACGCGAGCGGCGGGCCCCCGGCCCATGCGCCGGGCGCCCGACGGCTGCCGTTTCAAAAAGCCGGACGATACACCGGTGCCGGAGCGGCGACGCGGTGGGCGGCAGGTACCCGGCGGGGTGCCGCAGGCCGGCCCGGAGCGCTGCTCGCGCCGGACGGGGGGCTGCTCGCGCCGGGCCCGGCCGATCCGGCGTGCCCGGTGGCCACCGGGCGCCCGCGGGCGTACCGGCCTGCGGGACGCCGGAACCCGCGGACGCCGAGAGGGGGCCGGCGCCCGGGGCACGCGGACATCCGCCGCGGCCCGCCCCCGCCACGCCGCGGTCGGCGGGGCCGCGCGGGCGGGCGGGCATGGTGGAGGGCTCGATGACGGCTCGGCTGTGGCTCGGCCAGGTCCCCGGGAGGTGAGGCCGGCGGGCCGGGTCCCCGGCGGGACCGGGGCCGGCGGGCCGCCGGGGCGGGCCCGGCGCGGGTGCTACGGGCGCGAGGGGAGCGTGAGGCGGCCCTCGACGGTCAGGCTGCCGCTCCCGGACACGTCGGGGACGAGCGCCGCGTCCACGGTGACGCGCAGTGTGCTCGGCCGGCCCATCGCCTCGCCCTGGACGACCGTCAGGGCCTGTCCGGGCGCGAGGTCGCCGGTGGTGGTCAGGTACGCGCCGAGCGGTCCCGCGGCGCTGCCGGTGGCGGGGTCCTCGTCCAGTCCGACACCGGGGTTGAAGAACCGGGTGCGGGCGGTGCGGCCGGCCGCGGCGTCGTCCAGCCACGCCAGGTACACGCCCTGGGCGCCGACGGCGTCGGCCGCGGCGACCAGCAGGTTCTTGTTTGCCGCGGCCCGCGCCAGCGCCTCCGCGCCGGTGAGCAGGACCATCAGGTGGGCGGCGCCGGTGTCCACCACGCGCGGGGGCCGGTCGGCCCGCAGGTCGCCGGGCGCCAGGCCGACCGCGTCGGCCAGCGCGGCGGGAGCGTCCACGGTGGCGCCGAGCCGGGCCGGGGTCTGCCGCATCGCCAGCACGCCCTTCTCGCCCACCAGTACGGACAGGTTCCGGCCGCCGATCCGCTGCACCAGCGCGCCGTCGCCGGGTGCGGCGACCCGGCCGGTGTGCAGCAGCCACCACCAGGCGCCCAGAGCGTTGTGCCCGGCGCCGGTGACCTCGACGCCCCCGGCGGTGAACGACCGCAGGGTGCGGACCGCGCCGTCGGTACCGGGGAACACGAACGTCGTCTCCGACTGGTTCATCTCCCGGGCCACCTTGCGCAGCCATTCGTCGTCCACGGCGTCCGGGTCTCCGGTGAGGTCGACCACGGCCAGCGGATTGCCCGCCAAGGACTCCTCACCGAACACGTCGACCAGCGCGAAGGGCGCGTACCGCGGCGCGCCGGCCGGCTCGCGCGGCTCCTGGAAGAGCGCTATCCGCACCTCCCCGGGCGCGTCCAGCCCGGAGTCGAGCGAGTTCCTCGGCGGCGCGGCGGGTGGCGACACCGGCCGGGCTCCGGCCTCGACCAGCCGGTCGGTGGTGCCGGCGGCGTCGGTGACCTCGAAGGCCAGCCGGATGCGGGGGCCGGCCGGAAGCCCGGCCCCCACGTCGTCGGCCAGCGCGGTCCGGGCCCGATCGCCGATCTCCAGCGTGGCCGCTCCCGCGTCGAAGACCACCGCCCGGACGTCCCCCGCCCCCTGGAAGCCGTCCCGGATCGGCAGACCCAGGGCCCGGCCGTAGAAGGCGACGGCCCGCTCGTAGTCCTCGGTCGCTACCACCACCCTCATCTGCCGTACGGGCGGCTGCGCGTTCTCGTTGCTCATGGCTGCTCCACGGTTGTGATCAGCGGTCGGTTGGGCCCCCGGCGAGCAGGGTGGCCGCCAGCACGGCCGCGGTGGCCGGGAAGAGGGCCGCCGGGCCGCCGAGGGAGAGCAGGGGGCCGCCGGCGAGGGCGCCGAAGCCGGTGCCGGCGTCGAAGGCGATGTTCCAGGAGACGCCGGCCAGGCCCAGCCCGGCGGGGGTGTCGCCGGCCGCCCGCATGACGAGGACCAGGGTCGCGTTCTGGACGGCGCCGAAGCCCGCCCCGAACAGGGCGCCGCCGGCCAGCACCACCGCCGGGTGGTGCGGTACGGCCCCGGCGGCGGCGCCGAGCGCCGCGCACAGCACGGCCGGCCCCAGCACCGGCCGGCCGCCGTAGCGGTCCACCAGCCGCCCGGACACCAGCCGGGCGAGTACGGCGGCGGCCTGGACGGCGAGCAGCGCGGCCGGCGCGGCGGACGCGGTCAGCGGCAGGAAGGTGAAGACGACGCCGTACGCGGTGGTGGTGGCGCCCTCGACGAGCAGCGGGCCGGCCAGCGGGCGCAGCGCGAGCAGTACGGCGCCGGGCGGGCGGCGGCGGCCGGCCGGCGGGGCGACGGGCTCCCGGGGGAAACCGAGCGAGCCGGCCAGGACGAGGGCGGCGCCGGCCGCGGCTGCCGCGAAGTCCGCAGGGTAAGCACCGTGCCGGGCCAGGGTCAGGCCGAGGGGGGCGCCGAGGATGCCGGCCGCGCCGACCGCACCGCCGTACCAGCCGACGGCCCGGCCCCGGGCGTCGGGCGGGAACAGCTCGGCGGTGAAGGTGACGCCGGCGACCACGAAGACGCCGAAGCCCAGCCCGCGCAGCGTCGTCAGGCCGAGCAGCGGGACCAGGCCGGACACGGCCGGCAGCAGCATCAGCAGGCAGGGCAGGCCGAGCAGCGCGCCGGACAGGGCCAGCGACCGGCGTCTGCCGAGCCGGGCGAAAAGGCGCGGCGTCAGGGGCTGCACCGCCAGTGTGGCGGCCATCATCGTGCCGGTCACGGCCCCGGCGCCGACCGGCCCCGCACCGGTCCGCACCGCGTACGCCGGCACCGCGGACAGCAGCAGGTTGAAGCTCGCGAAGCCGCCGAACGCGGCGGTCAGCGCGCCCGCGACGGCCCGCCGCCGGACGGCAGGGGGCGGCGGACGGCGGACGGCGGCCAGGGGCTGGGTCATGGGTGCGGTCATCGGCGCGGGGACACGGCCGGGGCCGCGGTCCGGGTCAGTGGCGGTCCCGGCCGGGGACCGCGGTGTCGGTGATGGGCACGGTCGCCTGATTCTGATGCTGGTCCTGGTCCTGGCCCTGGTCCTGGCCCTAGTACGGGTACGGGATGCGGAAGCCGTGCACGACGTGCTCGCGGGCACGGCGACGAATGTACCGCGCGCCGGTCCGGGCGGGCCCGCCCGGACCGGGGCCGGCCGGCGCCGCGGGGATCCGGCGGGCTCCGGGCGCTGCCGCGGGATCCGGGCCCGGCGGGACCGGGGTCCCGCAAGTCCTTCCCTTTTACCTCTACTGTCCTTCTTGTTCGGTTCGTACGGTGGAAGCAGACCCCGAGGAACGGAGCCCGTCAGATGTCCAGCCCCACGCGCGCGACCGGTGGCCCGCCGGACCGCTCCAGCCGGTGGCGGATCCCACTGCCGCACTCCCCCGCCGCCGTACCGCTGGCCCGCGAGACGATCCGGGACATCCTCGTCGGGCTCGGCCAGGCCGACGGCCCCGAGACCGACACCGCCGAGCTGCTCACCGCGGAGGTGGTGACCAACGCGGTGGAGCACACGCCGGGCGGCCCGATCGAGCTGAGCGTCGAGCTGTTGCCGCAGGGCTTCCAGGTGGAGGTGCACGACCCCGGGCAGGAGGTCCCGGACGGCTTCACCCGGCTGATCCCGGTGCAGAGCGCCGTGCCCGGCGACGTACCGCTGGCGGAGCTGGCCGAGGGCGGTCGCGGGCTGCTGCTGGTCCGGGCGCTGAGCGTGTCGTCGGGGTGCCGGCTGACCGGCACCGGCAAGGCGGTCTGGTTCACCCTGCCCTGAGCGGCGCCCGGAGGCGCGGCGGGTGCGGGGGCGTGGGCGTGCCCTCGCCCGAGGCGGCGCGGCGGTCAGGCGGTCAGGCGGTCAGGCGGTCAGGCGGTCAGGCGGTCAGGCGGTCAGGCGGTCAGGCGAGGGTCGCCACCAGGACCGCCTTGATGGTGTGCATCCGGTTCTCCGCCTGGTCGAAGACCACCGACCGCTCGGACTCGAAGACCTCGTCGGAGACCTCCAGGAACTCCAGTCCGTGCCGCTCGTGGATCTCCCGGCCGACGGCGGTGCCGAGGTCGTGGAAGGCGGGCAGGCAGTGCAGGAAGGTCGCCCGCGGATTGTCGGTGGCCCGCATCACCTCGGCCGTGACGGCGTACGGCTTGAGCAGCGCGATCCGCTCGTCCCACACCTCCTTCGGCTCGCCCATGGAGACCCACACGTCGGTGTGCACGTGGTCCGCGCCCCGTACGCCCTCGGCTACGTCCTCGGTGAGGGTGATCCGGGCGCCGCTCGCCCCGGCCAGCCGGTGGGCCTCGGCGGTGACCGCCTCGGCCGGCCACAGGCTCCTGGGGGCGGCGATCCGTACGTCCATGCCGAGCAGCGCGCCGGTGATCAGCAGCGAGTGGCCCATGTTGGCGCGGGCGTCGCCCAGGTAGGCGTAGGAGATCTCGGTGAGCGGCTTGTGGTTGTACTCGGTCATGGTGAGCACGTCGGCGAGCATCTGGGTGGGGTGCCACTCGTCGGTGAGGCCGTTCCAGACCGGCACCCCGGCGTACGCGGCCAGCTCCTCGACGACCGCCTGGCCGTGCCCGCGGTACTGGATGCCGTCGAACATCCGGCCGAGTACCCGGGCGGTGTCCTTGACCGACTCCTTGTGGCCGATCTGCGAGCTGGACGGGTCCAGGTAGGTGGTGGTGGCGCCCTGGTCGGCGGCGGCGACCTCGAAGGAGCAGCGGGTACGGGTCGAGGTCTTCTCGAAGACCAGCGCGATGTTCCGGCCGCTGAGCCGACGGCGCTCCTCGCCCGCCTTCTTGTCGGCCTTCAGCTCCGCGGCCAGCTCCACGAGGTGGCGGAACTCCTCCGGGGTGAAGTCCAGCTCCTTGAGGAAGTGCCGGCCCTTGA
This sequence comes from Streptomyces sp. ITFR-21, assembly GCF_031844685.1. Lineage (NCBI taxonomy): Bacteria > Bacillati > Actinomycetota > Actinomycetes > Kitasatosporales > Streptomycetaceae > Actinacidiphila > Actinacidiphila sp. ITFR-21. The sequence goes on along the minus strand of NZ_CP134605.1, from coordinate 5,570,524 downwards.
GGTCGACGGCCATGCGGGACTCCTAGATCGGGACGGCGCTGAGATGTCGGGCGGACTGCGGAACCCATGGAACTCTATACGACGGTCGGCATTCTTATACAGCCGCCCCCGGGTCGGAGCCCCGGCGGCCGAAGCGTTCACGCCCTTCACACCGCGTCGCGCTCGATCGGACAGCTCATGCAGCGCGGCCCGCCCCGACCACGGCCCAGCTCGCTGCCCGGGATCTCGATCACCTCGATGCCGCGCTTGCGCAGGAAGGTGTTGGTGGTGGCGTTGCGCTCGTACGCCACCACCACGCCCGGCTCCACCGCCAGTACGTTGCAGCCGTCGTCCCACTGCTCCCGCTCGGCGGCGTGCACGTCCTGGGTGGCGGTCAGCACCGTCACCGCGTCCAGGCCGAGGGCCGAGGCGATCGCCCGGTGCATGTGCTCCGGCGGGTGGTCGGTGACCTTCAGGTCGCCTTCCCCCGAGCCGGGCTCGATGGTGTACGACCGCAGCATGCCCAGACCCGCGTACTGGGTGAAGGTGTCGCCGTCGACCATCGTCATCACCGTGTCCAGGTGCATGAACGCCCGCGTCTTCGGCATGTCGAGCGCCACGATGGTCCGCGCCGACCCCGCCGCGAACAGACCCCGGGCCAGCATCTCCACCGCCTGCGGGGTGGTGCGCTCGCTCATCCCGATCAGTACCGCGCCGCTGCCGATGACCAGCACGTCGCCGCCCTCGATGGTGGACGGGTAGGCGGCCTGGCCCTCGGACCAGAGGTGGAAGCCGCCGCCGGCGAACAGCGGGTGGTGCCGGTAGATCGCCTCGAAGTGCACGGTCTCGCGCTGCCGGGCCGGCCAGCGCATCGCGTTGATGCTCACCCCGTCGTAGACCCAGGCCGAGGTGTCCCGGGTGAACAGGTGGTTAGGCAGCGGGCTGAGCAGGAAGTCCTCCAGGTCCATGGCGTGGAAACGGACCGAGACCGGCTCGGCGAAACCGCCCAGGAACTCCCGCTTGGTCATCCCGCCGACCAGTGCCTCGGCCAGCTCGCCGGTGCCGAGCTGGTCGAAGGCGGCCCGCAGATGGCCGGTGGCCAGCGGGCCGTACTCCTTCTCGTCGAAGACCCGGTCCAGTACCAGCCGCTTGGCCGCCGGCAGCGCCAGCGTCTCACGCAGCAGGTCGCCGAAGAGGTGCACCTTCACGCCCCGGTCGCGCAGCACGTCAGCGAAACCGTCGTGCTCGGCGCGGGCCCTGCGGACCCACAGCAGGTCGTCGAAGAGCAGCGCGTCCATGTTGGTGGGGGTCAGTCGCTTCAGTTCCAGATCCGGGCGGTGCAGGATGACGCTGCGCAGCCGCCCGGTCTCGGAGTCCACGTGGAAGCCCATGGCACAAGACCTTCCCACGCCGGGGGCCGCCCGACACGCCTCGCCCGTCCCGGAACCGGCGCTGAACCGGCACAGCGCCGGCGCCCGGCCGCCGCCCCGGCCGCCGGTTCCGCGCCGGGACCTGCCCGGCTACAGCCGCGGGTCGACCGGTTCCGACTCCAGTGCCAGCACCGCGAAGACCGCTTCGTGGACCCGCCACAGCGGTTCGCCCGCCGCGAGCCGGTCCAGGGCCTCCAGGCCCAGGGCGTACTCGCGCAGCGCCAGGGACCGCTTGTGGCCGAGCGCCCGGTTGCGCAGCCGGGCCAGGTGCTCGGGACGGGTGTACTCGGGGCCGTAGACGATCCGCAGATACTCCCGGCCGCGGCACTTGACGCCGGGCTGCACCAGCCGCCCCGCCTCGGTCCGGATCAGCGCGGCCAGCGGCTTGACGACCATGCCCTCTCCGCCTGCCCCGGTGAGCTCCAGCCACCAGCGCACGCCCTCGGCGACCGACGCCTCGTCCCCGGTGTCGACCACCAGCCGCCCGGTCGGGTGCAGCAGCCCGCTGCTGTCAGCCGCCACCAGCCGGTCGATCAGCGCCAGCTGCTCGTCGTGCGCAAGCCCGGCGAGGCTGCGGTCCTGCACGGCCAGCAGCTGGAACGGTGCCAGCCGCACCCCGTCCAGGCCGTCGGTGGTCCAGCAGTAACGCCGGTACGCGTCCGTGAACGCGCCCGCGTCGGCGGCCCGTTCTCGCTGCCTGGCCAACGTCGCGGACACGTCGGCGCCCCGCGCGGCGGCGGCCTCCAGCGCGGACAGCGCGGGCGGGAAGACGGCGCCGGCCGCGGCGCCCACCGCGGCGTACTGCTTGCGCAGCAGACCGGACGCCTTCAGCGACCAGGGCAGCAGTTCGGCGTCCAGCAGCAGCCAGTCGGTGTTGAGCTCCTCCCACAGGCCGGCCGCCGCCACCGCGCCCCGCACCCGGGCCAGCACCTGCTCGGTGACGGCCGGGTCGTCGAAGAACGGCCGCCCGGTACGGGTGTGCAGCGCGCCGGTGACCCCTGTGACACCGAACCTGCGCAGCGCGGCGGCCTCGTCACGGCACACCAGGGCGACCGCTCGCGAGCCCATGTGCTTCTCCTCGCAGAGCACCCGGCGTACGCCGTCCTCCCGGAAGGCCGCGAACGCCTCCTCCGGGTGTTCGAGGTACCCCTCCCTGGCCGAGGTCGCGCACGGCGACATGGTGGGCGGCAGGTAGGCGAGCAGCCGCGGGTCGACGGCGAAACGGCTCATCACCTCCAACGCCGCGGCGGCGTTCTCCTCGCGCACCGCGAGCCGGCCCATCCGGGCGGTCTCCACCACCCGGCGGCCCGCCACGTCGCCGAGGTCCAGCGGACGGCCCTCGCGGCCGCCCGGCGCCTCGCTGGCCAGCGGCTTGACCGGCTCGTACCAGACCCGCTCGGCGGCCACGTCGACGAGCTCGCGCTCGGGCCACCTCAGGGCGGTCAGCCGGCCGCCGAAGACGGCGCCGGTGTCCAGGCAGATGGTGTTGTTGACCCACGAGGCGGTGGGCACCGGAGTGTGGCCGTAGACGACGGCGGCCCGCCCGCGGTAGTCCTCCGCCCACGGGTAGCGGACCGGCAGCCCGAACTCGTCGGTCTCGCCGGTGGTGTCGCCGTAGAGCGCGTGCGAGCGGACCCGGCCCGAGGTACGGCCGTGGTACTTCTCCGGCAGCCCGGCGTGGCAGACCACCAGCTTGCCGCCGTCCAGCACGTAGTGGCTGACCAGCCCGTCGACGAAGCGCCGCACCCGCTCGCGGAACTCCGGGTCGCGCCCGTCCTCCGCCGCCAGCTGCTCGACGGTCTCGGCCAGGCCGTGGGTGTGCTGCACCGGGCGGCCCTTGAGGTAGCGGCCCAGCTTGTTCTCGTGGTTGCCCGGCACGCACAGCGCCGTACCGGCCGCCACCATGCCCATCACCCGGCGGAGCACGCCGGGGCTGTCCGGGCCGCGGTCGACCAGGTCGCCGACGAACACCGCGGTCCGGCCCTGCGGGTGCGCGCCGTCCACGTAGCCGAGCTCGGCCAGCAGCGCCTCCAGCTCCGAGCGGCAGCCGTGGACGTCTCCGATGATGTCGAACGGGCCGGTGAGGTGGGTCAGGTCGTTGAAGCGGCGCTCGGTGACCACCTCGGCCGCGTCGATCTCCGCGGTGCCGCGCAGGATGTGCACCTTGCGGAAGCCTTCGCGCTCCAGGCCCCTGAGCGAGCGGCGCAGTTCGCGCTGGTGGCGCTGGATGACGTGCCGGGGCAGCGCGGCCCGCTCCGGGCGGGCGGCGTTGCGGGCGGCGCAGACCTGTTCGGGGACGTCGAGCACGATCGCGACAGGCAGCACGTCGTGCTCCCGGGCCAGTGCGATCAGCTGCTTACGGCTCTCCGACTGCACGCTGGTGGCGTCCACGACCGTACGGCGGCCCGCCGCCAGCCGCTTGCCCGCGATGTAGTGCAGGACGTCGAAGGCGTCGGCGGTGGCGCCCTGGTCGTTCTCGTCGTCGCTGACCAGGGCGCGGCAGAAGTCGGAGGAGATCACCTCGGTGGGCTTGAAGTGGCGGGCGGCGAAGGTGGACTTGCCGGAGCCGGTGGCGCCGATCAGCACGACCAGGGACAGATCGGTGACGGCCAGGGAACGGCGGGCCGGGGCGGTGCCGTCCGGGGTCCGGTCGGTGTTCACCGCCGGATCGGTGCGGTCGGCCTGGTCGGTGCGGTCGGTGCGGTCGGTGTGCTCGGTGTGCTCGGTCATGCGGCGGTGTCCTCCTTCGCGCGGGTCGGGTCGGGGTCGCGGGGGTCGGCGGCCCGGGGACCGACGGTCCCCGGGGACGGGGGCGCCGCCGGGAGGGTGAAGACGGCCAGCTGGGTCGGCGGGCCGACCTCGGGGTCGTCCGGGCCGACGGGAGCGAAGGCCACCTCGTAACCGTGCCGCCCCGCCACCGCGCCCGCCCACGCGGCGAACTCCGCCCGGGTCCACTCGAACCGGTGGTCGGCGTGCCGGACGTGCCCGGCGGGCAGCGTCTCCCAGCGCACGTTGTACTCGACGTTCGGCGTGGTCACCACCACCGTACGGGGCCGCGCCGCGCCGAACACCGCGTACTCCAGAGCGGGTAGCCGCGGCAGGTCCAGATGCTCGATCACCTCGCTCAGCACCGCCGCGTCGTACCCCTTCAAGCGGCTGTCGGTGTACGCCAGCGAGCCCTGGAAGAGCGTGACCCGGGCCGCCTGCCGTTCGCCCATCCGGTCCAGCCGCAACCGGCGCGCCGCGATGTCCAGCGCCCGCACCGACACATCCACGCCGACGATCTCGGTGAACCCCGGCTCCTTCAGCAGCGCGGCCACCAACTGGCCCTGCCCGCACCCCAGGTCCAGCACCCGGGCAGCGCCGGCCGCACGCAGCGCGGCAAGGATCGCCGTACGGCGCCGGACCGCCAGCGGCGCCGGCCGCTCCTCGGCCTCCTCCGGCACCTCGGGCGCGACCGCGTTGTCGATCTCCTCGACCTCCACGTCGTCGGTGTCCGCCAGCCGCGCCAGCTCCAGACGCTCCATCGCCTCCCGGGTCAGCGCCCAGCGGCGGGACAGATAACGGCTGGTGATCAGCTTCTGCTCCGGGTGCGCGGGCAGCCAGCCCTCGCCGAACCGCAGCAGCTTGTCCACCTCGTCCGCCGACACCCAGTAATGCTTGGCGTCGTCCAGCACCGGCAGCAGCACATACAGGTGCCGCAGCGCCTCGGACAGCCGCAGCTCACCCTGCAGCACCAGCGACACGTACCGCGACTCGCCCCACTCCGGGAAGTGCCCGTCGAGCCGCACCGGCCGCGCGTCCACCTGCCAGCCGAGCGGCTCGAAGAGCCGGGCCACCAGCGCTGCGCCACCGCGCGCGGGCAGCGCGGGCACCTCGATCCGCAGCGGCAGCGGCGCGGCGGCCCGCTCCGGGTGGCTGCGGCACTCGCCGCGCAGGGCACTGGAGAACACCGTCCGCAGCGCGACCGCCAGCAGTGACGACGCGGCGTACGGCCGGTCGTTCACATACGCCGCCAGCGCCGCGTCGGGCGCGCCGCCGCGCTGCCGGCCCCGCCCGCGCCGTACCAGCGCCGGCGGATCCACCTCCAGCAGCAGCGCGGCCGTGGTGCGCTCGACGCCCGCCTCCGGGTAGAAGACGTGCGCGTCGCCGTAGGAGGTCGCGAAGACCTGCGCCTTGTCGGGGTGCTTGTGCAGCAGGAACCCGAGGTCGGTCGCCGGGCCCGCTGCGCTTGCCGTGGTCGATATCGTCAGGAACACCCGGCCGAGTATTCCCTGCCCCGCTTGTCCGCCGACACTGGATTTCCGCCCCCGCGCCCCGGCCTCCCCGCCCCGCCACCGGCCGGGTGTCCGGCCCGTCTCCGCCGACGCGACCCTGACCGTCCGGTCGTCCGGCCGGCCACCCGACCGCCCGACCGGCCGGCCGACGGGCCACTCCGGCTGGCGGCCTTCCGCTTCCGGCGCCGCGCCTTCGGCGCCGCCCTACCGACGCAGTGCCGCCGCGATCCCCGCGATCCCGGCCGGACCCACCCGGCAGCAGCCTCCGATCAACCGGGCCCCGGCGGCCTCCCAGCGCACCGCCCGACCCGGCTCGAACACCGGACCCCCCGCCCAGCGCCGCCCGTCGGCGTCCCAGCGCTCACCGCTGTTCGGATACACCACCACCGGCTTGCCGGTGGTGGCCGCCGCGATCTCCACCGCCCGGTCGGCGTCCGGCGGAGCGCAGCAGTTGACCCCCACCGCGACCACCTGGTCCCGGCCCGCCGCCACCGCGAACGCCTCCGCCAGCGACTGTCCCGCCCGGGTCCGTTCCCCCGCCACGGTGTACGACAGCCACACCGGCACCCCCGTGCCCTCGGCCGCCCGCACCATCGCCTCGGCCTCGTCCGCATCCGGCACCGTCTCCAGCGCGAACACGTCCGGCCCCGCCTCCGCCAGCGCCTCCATCCGCGGCCGGTGGAACCGCTCCAACTCCCGCACCGACCTGCCGTACCGCCCCCGGTACTCACTGCCGTCGGCGAGCATCGCCCCATAGGGCCCGACGGACGCGGCCACCCGCACGGGAGACCCGGCGGCGGGCTCCCCGGCGGCCTCTGCGGGCGGCTCGCCCGCCCCCGCTCCCGCCGCCGCCCGCCGGGCCAGTTCGACGCTGCGGCGCAGCAGGGCCGATGCTTCGGTCCGGCCGATGCCGCGGCGGGCGAAGCCCTCGAAGGTGGCCTGGTAGCTGGCCGTGATCAGCACCTGCGCACCCGCCCGGAGGTAGGCGGTGTGGGCGGCCTCGATCTGCTCGGGGGCGTCGGCGAGCAGCCGGGCCGACCAGAGCTCGTCGGACAGGTCGCACCCCTGGGCGGCGAGCTGGTTGGACAGCCCGCCGTCCAGCACCAGCGTGCCGTGGGCGCCGAGGAGCGGGGGTCGGCTCATCGGCGGGTCATCCCAGCTGGGAGCTCACCCGGGAGGCGATCAGCTCCAGGTGGTCCAGGTCGTGCGGGTCGAGGATCTGCAGATAGAAGCGGGTGGCGCCGTGTTCGGCGAACCGCCCGATCTTCTCGACCACCTCCGCGGGCGTACCGCCCAGCCCGTTGCGCTTCAGTTCGTCGACGTCGTATCCGATCGCCGCCGCCCGGCGGGCGACCTCGGCGTCATCCTTGCCGACCGCGGTGACCAGGGCGTTGGAGTACACCATGTCGTCCGCGGCGCGGCCGGCCGCCCGCACGGCGTCCCGGACCCGGCCGAACTGGCGGGCGGTGTCCTCCAGTGACGCGAAGGGCACGTTGAACTCGTCGGCGTAGCGGGCGGCCAGCTCCGGAGTGCGCTTGGCTCCCATGCCGCCGATGAGCACCGGGATCTTCGCCTGGGCGGGCTTCGGCAGCGCCGGGGAGTCCTTCAGCCGGTAGAACTTCCCGTCGTAGTCGAAGGTCTTGCCGTCGGGTGTGCTCCACAGTCCGGTGATGACCTGGAGCTGCTCCTCCAGGCGGGCGAACTTGTCCTTGGGGAACGGGATGCCGTAGGCGGTGTGCTCCGCCTCGTACCACCCCGCGCCCAGGCCGAACTCGACCCGGCCGCCGGACATCTGGTCGACCTGGGCGACCTGGATGGCCAGTACGCCCGGCAGCCGGAAGGTGGCCGCCGTCATCAGGGTGCCCAGCTTGATCCGGCTGGTCTCGCGGGCGAGGCCGGCGAGGGTGACCCACGCGTCCGTGGGTCCCGGCAGCCCGTCCGCCTCTCCCATCGCGCGGTAGTGGTCGGAGCGGAAGAAGGCGTCGAAGCCGAGGTCTTCGGTGGCCTTGGCGACGGCCAGCAGCGTGTCGTAGGCCGCGCCCTGCTGGGGCTCGGTGAAGATTCGCAGGTCCATTTATCCATCCTGCCCCCACCCCGGCGTTCTCCGTCAACCGCCACCCGCGCGGACGAGTTCCCTGATCCGGTCCTTGGCCTCGTCGACGGCGTCGAGGGCTTCGACGCACTGCCAGTAGGCGGCTTCGTCCTCGGCCGTGCCGGTGAGGCCGACCAGGGCGAGGCCGATCTCACCGAGGAGGGCGCGCAGCGCCCGCAGGGTGCCGGCCGGGTCGCGGACCCCGGTGAGGCGTGCCGCCCTCGGACCGGCGGCGCCGGCCGTCACCACCGGTACGGGCCCGGCCCGTACGGCCGGCCGGGCGGGGTCGTCGCCCAGCAACCGGGCCACCGCCTCGGTCAGTTCGTATGCCTGCCAGGCTTCGGCGATGACGTGTTCGGGCTGCGGGCCGCTCCGCAGTGTGCGTTCCGCCTCCGCCACCAGTCGTGCCGCGTCCATGATCGGTGCCCCTTTCCACTGTCGGCTGCGGTTCCCGTACCGCCGCCCTGATGTGACTCAGCGTGACAGATTCCGGACGGGATGGAAGGGGCGGTTCGTGTATCTGTGGACAACCGACACATTGTGGATAAATTGCTCACTCGGACGAGTGAGCCGGGTCCGACTGCCGGCCCGGGGCCGGTGCCGGTCCCGGCTCGGCCGCCGCGTCCGGCACCGGATCAGCCGCCGCCCCCGCTCCCGCGTCGGCCCGCGGCCGGGGAAAGCGCAGTTCGTTGCGGTCGATCTTCGCGTCGAGCGCGGTCAGCGGGTCGACGCCCAGCCGCTCGCAGAACTGCAGGAGATACGCCAGTACGTCCGCCACCTCGTCCCGTACGCGGTGGGCGGTGCCGGGGTCGTCCATGACGGCCGCGGCCTGCTCGGGGGTGAGCCACTGGAAGATCTCCAGCAGTTCGGACGCCTCGACGCTCAGCGCGGCGGCGAGGTTCTTCGGGCTGTGGAAGGGCCCCCAGCCGCGGACGGCCGCGAAGTCGACGAGGCGGCGCTGGAGGGCCGCGAGGTCCAGGTGCTTGGGTTCGGTCACCCGGACTGGTCTACCCCATCCCCCAGGTCGCCGTCCGCGCCGGCCGCGGATTCCGCTTCCGCCGCGTCGGGTCCTGCGGTCCGGCGGTCGGTGCCTCGAGCCGTGTCCGGGTCGGCGCACGGGCCGGCGCACGGCGCCGGCTCCCGATCCTGTGCCGGCCCGGCGCCGAGCGTCGTCACCGACACCCCGCCCAGACCGTCCAGGAACGAGGCGTCCTGCACGGTTCCCAGCAGGCGGATGTGGCCGCGGGCTGCGGCCAGCCCGGCGAGGCGCAGCAGTTCTCCGGCCTGTCTGCGGTCGAGGCCGAGGTCGAGCCCGTCGGCCAGCACGGTCAGCACCTGGCCGGCCGGCAGCAGTTCCGTACTGGTGTCGACGTCCAGCACGCCGGGGCCGGTGAGCAGGACCAACGCCAGCGCGAGGAAGCGGAGTTCGCCGTCGCCGAGGCGGTCGATGGGGACCAGGCCGAGCGGGCCGCGGTCCACCGCCGCGATCGTCGCGCCGACCGCGGTCGCCGCTTCGGCCGTGAGGGTGCCGCCCGCCGTGGGCGTGCCGCCGGCGGCGGGGCCGCGGTTGCCGCCGGGGAGCGGCGCGGGCAGGGTCGTCAGGCCCTCGACGGGCGGGCTGCACACCGCGCGTACCGCGTTGACCAGTGCCGCGTGGCGGGTGACGCATTCGCCCTCGGTTCTGGCCAGTACCGCGGAGAGGTTGTCGCACGCGGTCCGCAGCCGGCCGTCGCCGAGTGCCACGGGCGCACGCATCAGTTCGGGGCGCGGCGCGACCGGGAAGACCCCCCGCAGCGCGACGACGACCTGCTCGGCGGCGGCGAGCACCAGGCGCTGTCCGTCGGTACGGCCCGCGACGCGCAGCGGCAGCATCGCGGTGGCCAGCAGGTCGTCCGGCAGCGGGGCGCGGGTCACGGCGACGGCGCCCGCGGTGTGCCAGGCGGCTTGGACGGTGGACCGGGCGGGGTCGCGCAGCGCGGTGGTGAGCAGCGTCTCACCGGCGCCGGTGAGGCGTTCGCCGACGATCCGCAGGGTGGGTTCCGCCTGGACGGCGATGTCGAGCCGTACCGGGCCGATCGGGCCGGTCACGGTGCAGCCGATCCGGAAGCCGCGCCGGCCCTGGACGTCGGGTTGGGCGCCCTGCGGTACGCAGGCCGCGGCGCCGCCGCGCACCGAGGTCTCGAACACCTCGTGCAGCCCGGCGCCGCAGGCCAGCCGGCCGAGCGCGGTGAGCCCTTCGAGCACGCTGGACTTGCCGGTTCCGCTGCTGCCGGTGAGCAGGGTGAGCGGGCCGAGACCGAAGGTCGCCCCCCGGTGTGTTTTGAAGGCCGACAGCCGGAGTTCGGTGACGACGGGACGGTGCTGCGTGGTGCTCATGGCCGCGAACGTAGCCACTTCCCGGGGTGCCGAACCGTTCAAGCGGGCCGCCGGTCCTTCGAACGGGGGAACATCACACGTGGTCGGCGTCAACCGCACGAAGCGTCCCGGTCACCGCCCGCCGGCCGACCCGCGCTGCCACTCCTGCGGCTGCGCTCCCACGGCCCGGCGCCGACCGCCCGGCGTACCCCAGCGGGTCCGAAGTGCGCGCGTCATTCAGGCCCCGTTCGGGGCCTATTGGTCCTACCGTAAGCCGATAGCATAGTCCCGCCAACGTCTGGGGAAGGAAGCTTCATGGCCCCTCGCCGCCCGGAGACCAAGACGGGAACCAAGCCGGAGACCGCACCCGAGGGCGGCCGGTCCGGCGGACTGCTCAGCCCGGTCACCGACCGCCGTATCTCGGCGCTCATCGTCGACCAGGTCCGCGCCCTGATCCACGAGGGGCGGCTGGCCCCGGGCGACCGGCTGCCCCCGGAACGGGAGATGTGCGAGCGGTTCGGGGTGAGCCGGGTGACCGTACGCGAGGCGCTGCGGGTGCTGGAGGCCGGCGGCCTGGTGCAGATCCGGGTGGGCGCCCACGGGGGCGCGTTCGTCACCCGGCCGACCAGCGACCGGGTCGGCGCGAGCATCACCGACCTGCTCGCGTTGTCCTCGGCGAGCGCGAGCGACGTCACCGAGGTGCGGACGGTGCTGGAGGTGGGCATCATCCCGCTGCTGTGCCGTACCGCCGACGACGAGGACATCGCCGCTCTCGAAGCGATCTGCGAGCGGCAGGAGACGTGCCTGGCCGGCGGGAGCTACGACGTGGCGCTGTCGGCGGAGTTCCACACCCGGCTCGCCGCCAGCACCCACAACACGGCGTTCGAGATGCTGATCCACACCTTCCACGGGCCGCTGCTGCTGGCGCCGGCGGCCGCGCGGCAGACGGCACCGGAGATGGGGCGGCGCGGGGTCGAGGAGCACCGGGCGCTGATCTCCGCGATCCGGGCCGACGACGCGGCGGCCGGGGAGCGGATCATGCGCGAGCACCTGAGCCGGACCGCGGCGCGGCTGTGCCTGGACGAGCCGGACCGCGCGACACCGCCCGGACCGGCCGCGGCGGACTGACGGACGGGGCCCCGCCTCGCGGAGCGCGCACCGGAGAGGCACGGGCCGGGGGGCGGGGCGGTGCGGTCGCCCGCCCTTCGGGCCGGTACCTCTCCCCGGCCCCCGGCCCCGGCCCTCTCGGCCCAGCCCACCGGCCGACCCTCAGGTCAGCGCGGCGGGAGCCGCAGGCGGCCGTGAACCGGCGGCCCGGACGCCGCCCGGCGGAGCCCTGGGGCCGGGTCGGCGAGGCTCCGTTCGGGCCGGGCCTACTTCGCGGGGGTCAGGATGGCCACGCACTCCACGTGGTGGGTGAAGGGGAACAGGTCGAAGGCCCGCAGGGTCACCGAACGGTAGCCCTCCTCGGCGAACCAGGCGAGGTCGCGGGCAAGGGCGGCCGGGGCGCAGGCGACGTAGGCGATACGGCGGGGGCCGAGGGCGGCGATGTGGCGGACGGTGGGGCGGCCCGCACCCGCCCGGGGCGGGTCCAGGACGACCAGGTCGGCCTCGGTGATGCCGGTACGCGGCAGGACCTGTTCGACCTTGCCGGCCTCGATGCGGACCCGGTCCAGGTCCTGGAGGTTGTGCCGGGCGTCCTCGGCCGCGCGTTTGCCGGACTCGACGCCGAGCACCGCGCCCCGCTCGCCGACCCGTTCGGCCAGCGCGCCGGCGAACAGCCCGACGCCGCAGTACAGGTCCAGGGCCATGTCGCCCTTGCGCGGCATCAGGCCCTGCATGACCGTCTCCACCAGCAGGTCGGCGGCCCTCGGGTGGACCTGCCAGAAGCCGCCGTCGCCGACCCGCCAGGTGCGGCCGGCGGCGCGCTCGCGGACGAAGGGGCGGCCGTGGACGCGGTGCACGGCGTGGTCGCGTTCGCCGATCCGCTGGACCGACACCGGCCGGTCGAGCTCCACGATCGGCAGCCGGCCGCCGGGCCGCGGGGTGAGGATCACCTGCCGGTCGTGGGAGCCGGTCGCGGCGATGGCCTCGACGGCGGCGATCTGCGGCCACCGGCGGGCCTCGACGCCGAGTTCGTCGACCTCGGGCGCCGCGATCAGGCAGTGGTCGATCACCTCGACCTCGTGCGAGCGGTGCCTGCGCAGCCCGGCGCGGCCCTCGGCGTCGACCGCGTACTGCACCCGGGTGCGCCAGGCCGGGACCTCGCCCTTGGCCACCTTGTCGCCGGGCGCGGGGGCGACCGTACCGTCCCAGCCGGCCTGTTCCGGGGTGAGTCCGGCGAGCCGGTCGAGCTGTTCCGCGATCACCGCGGCCTTCAGACGCCGCTGGGCGCCGGGCGCGGCGTGCTGCCAGTCGCAGCCGCCGCAGCGCCCCGGTCCTGAGTACGGGCACGGCGGCTCGACCCGGTCCTTGGCGGCGGTCAGCACCCGTACGGCGTCGGCCCGCAGGAACCGCGCGCCGTCCTCGCCCTCGGTGACGCGGGCGACGACCCGCTCGCCGGGCAGCGCGTGCCGGACGAACAGCACCTGGCCGGCCTCGGTGCGGGCGACGCAGTGGCCGCCGTGCGCCACCGGGCCGACCTCGACCTCGTACTCGTGGCCGACGGGCGAGGCGGCCGGTGCCGGCGACTGGGTCTGCATGCGGAAGGCTCCTGGGGTGGTGGCGGGACGCGCGCGGGCACGGCGGCCGGGCGGCGACAGCCCACCAGTCTACGTGCCCCGGCCGGCCCTCGCGCCCGGCCGAACACGGCTGCGGCCCCGAGCACCGCCCGGCCGAGCTCCGACCGGTCCGGTCCCGGACCCGGCGCGGTCCGGACCCGGCCGCCCCCGCGCGGGGACAGCCGGCCGGAAGGCCCGTTACCCGCCCTCCCGCGGCCCCGGCGCGGTGGGCGTCCTGCTGCGCGGCTGCGGCGCCATCGGACCGCGCCGGATCGAGCCGGGCGCGTTCCATTCGGCGCGGCGGCGGGCGCGGGCCCTGGCCAGTTCGGAGGACTCCAGTTGCCACGGTACGGAGGTGACCATCACGCCGGGGGTGAACAGCAGCCGTCCCTTGAGCCGCAGCGCGCTCTGGTTGTGCAGCAGGTGCTCGTACCAGTGGCCGACGACGTACTCGGGGATGTAGACGCTGACCACGTCGCGCGGGCGGTCGCGGCGCAGTTCCTTGACGTAGTCGATGATCGGCCGGGTGATCTCGCGGTACGGCGAGTCCAGCACCTTCAGCGGTACGTCCATGCCGTGCTGCTGCCATTCCCGCTGGAGGGCCTTGGTGTCCTCCGGGTCGACGTTGATGCTGAGCGCCTCCAGGGAGTCGGAGCGCATCAGTTTGGCGTACGACAGCGCGCGCAGGGTGGGCTTGTGCAGTTTGGAGACCAGCACGATGGAGTGCACCCGGGAGGGCCGCACGTAGTCCTCGCCGGGTTCGTCGTCGGCGGCGATCTCCTCGGCGACGCGGGTGTAGTGGCGGCGGATGGCGCTCATGGTGGCGTAGAAGACGACCATGCCGAGGACCGCGACCCAGGCGCCGTGGGTGAACTTGGTGAGCAGCACGATCACCAGCACCAGGCCGGTCAGGAAGGCGCCGAAGGTGTTGATCGTGCGGGAGCGGTGCATGCGGCGCCGGACGGCGGGGTCGGTCTCGGTCCGCAGGTGGCGGTTCCAGTGCCGGACCATGCCGGTCTGGCTGAGGGTGAAGGAGACGAAGACGCCGACGATGTAGAGCTGGATGAGCCGGGTGGAGTCGGCGCCGTAGATGTAGACCAGGACGCAGGCGAAGCCCGCCAGCAGCACGATGCCGTTGGAGAAGGCCAGCCGGTCGCCGCGGGTGTGCAGTTGGCGCGGCAGGTAGCGGTCCTGGGCGAGGATCGAGCCGAGCACCGGGAAGCCGTTGTACGCGGTGTTGGCTGCCAGGAACAGGACGAGCGCGGTGACCGCGGCGAGGAAGACGAACGGGATGGAGTTGTGTCCGAAGACGGCCTCGGCGACCTGGGCGATCACCGGGTCCTGGGTGTAGCCGGAGCCCACCGGCCGGCCGTGGTCGAGCAGGTCGGTGGCCGGGTCGGCGGCCATCCGGACCCTGGTGTTCATCGCGAGCGCGATGATGCCGCAGAACATGGTGACGGCCAGCAGGCCCATGGCGGCCAGGGTGGTGGCGGCGTTCTTGGACTTGGGCTTCTTGAAGGCGGGGACGCCGTTGCTGATCGCCTCGACGCCGGTGAGCGCCGCGCAGCCGGAGGAGAAGGCCCGCAGCAGCAGGAAGATCAGCGCGAAGCCGCCGAGGCCCGAGGACTCGGCGTGGACGGTGAAGTTCGCGGTGGGCGCGTGCATGTCATGCCCAGTGGCGATTTTGAGGATGCCCCAGCCGATCATGCAGAAGACGCCGAGGACGAAGGCGTAGGTGGGGATCGCGAAGATCGTGCCGGACTCGCGCACCCCGCGCAGGTTCATCAGCATCAGCACCACGATCATGCCGACCGCGCCCAGCACCTTGTGCGTGACGAAGAACGGCACCGCCGAGCCGAGGTTCTCGATGCCCGAGGCGACCGACACCGCGACGGTGAGCACGTAGTCCACCAGCAGTGCGCTGGCCACCGTGAGGCCCGCCTTGGGGCCGAGGTTGGTGGTGGCGACCTCGTAGTCGCCGCCGCCGGAGGGGTAGGCGTGGACGTTCTGCCGGTAGGAGGCGACGACGGTGAACATCAGGACCACGACGGCGACCGCGATCCACGGGCTGAAGTGGTAGGTCGACGCCCCCGCGATGGAAAGGACCAGCAGCACCTCGCCCGGCGCGTATGCCACGGAGGACAGCGGGTCGGAGGCGAAGACGGGCAGCGCGAGCCGCTTGGGGAGCAGCGTCTCCCCCAGTTTGTCACTGCGCAGCGCCCGGCCGATCAAAATCCGTTTCGGCAGGTCGGTCAGTTTGGACACCCCGCGATGTTAAGGGATCGCCAAGATGCGCGGGGGCCCGGCCGTCCTCTGGGATGTGGCGAACTTGTGACCCCGCCATGGCGCAACCTTTGGCGTCGCCGCGCACGTGTGTACCTTTGGCCGCGGTCTGAGACGCTTGGTGTACGGCTTGCAGTACGCCGACGGCCCGGACCTGCGGCCGCAGGAGAACCGCAAGGCACAGGCGCATACGTTGACAGCCGGAAGGACGGTCGTGCACGTCGTGATTATGGGATGCGGGCGAGTGGGTTCCACTCTCGCGCACTCCCTCGAACAACAAGGTCATACGGTCGCGGTGGTGGACCAGGACCAGACGGCGTTCCGCCGGCTGGGCTCCGGGTTCGCCGGGCGCCGGGTGACCGGAGTCGGGTTCGACCAGGACACGCTGCGCGAGGCCGGAATCGAGGAGGCGGGCGCCTTCGCGGCCGTCAGTAGCGGCGACAACTCCAACATCATCGCGGCCCGGGTGGCGCGGGAGATGTTCGGTATCGAGAACGTGGTGGCGCGGATCTACGACCCGCGCCGCGCCGAGGTCTACCAGCGGCTGGGCATCCCGACCGTGGCCACCGTGCGGTGGACCGCGGACCAGATGCTGCGCCGGCTGCTGCCCTCGGGCGCCGAGCCGCTGTGGCGGGACCCCAGCGGCGGGGTGCAGCTCGCCGAGGTGCACACACCGGCCTTCTGGATCGGCCACAAGGTGAGCCGGCTCCAGGAGGAGACCGGTGTCCGTGTGGCGTTCATCACCAGGCTCGGCGAGGCGATGCTGCCGACGTCGCAGACCGTGCTGCAGGAAGGCGACCTGGTGCATGTGATGATGCGCACCGACGGAGTCCCCGAGGTCGAGGCGGCCTTCGCCAAGGGCCCTGACGGGGAGGGGCACTCATGAGGGTGGCGATCGCCGGGGCCGGCGCGGTGGGCCGTTCCATCGCGGGGGAGCTGCTGGAGAACGGCCACGAGGTTCTCCTGGTCGACAAGAACCCGACCTCCATCTCGGTGGAGCGGGTTCCGCAGGCGGAGTGGCTGCTCGCCGACGCCTGCGA
This sequence comes from Streptomyces sp. ITFR-21, assembly GCF_031844685.1. Lineage (NCBI taxonomy): Bacteria > Bacillati > Actinomycetota > Actinomycetes > Kitasatosporales > Streptomycetaceae > Actinacidiphila > Actinacidiphila sp. ITFR-21. Next base: position 5,554,348 of record NZ_CP134605.1, on the reverse strand, counting down.
GATCACCTCGCTGGACGAGGCGGCGCTCCAGCGCTGCAACGTGGTCATCGCGGCGACCGGTGACGACAAGGTCAACCTGGTCGTGTCGCTGCTGGCCAAGACCGAGTACGGGGTGCCGCGCGTTGTCGCCCGGGTGAACAACCCGAAGAACGAGTGGCTGTTCAACGAGTCCTGGGGCGTGGATGTCGCGGTGTCCACGCCGCGGCTGATGTCGGCGCTGGTCGAGGAGGCGGTGAGCGTCGGCGACCTGGTCCGGCTGCTGCGCTTCAGCCAGGGCGACGCCAACCTCGTCGAGCTGACGCTGCCGGAGGAGGCGGCGCTGGTCGGCACCCGGGTCGGCGACGTGGAGTGGCCGACCGACACCTCGCTGGTGACGATCATCCGCGGCAACCGGGTGCTCACACCGTCCAGGGACGACGCTCTGGAGGCCGGTGACGAGTTGCTGTTCGTGGCGGCCCCGCACCGGGAGGAGCAGCTGGAGGACCTGCTGTCCGTCCAGGGCGGTACGGCCGAGGGCTGACGGCGCGCCGGTGGTGGGGGCGCGGCCGTCCGAGCCCCCACCACCGCCGGTCGGGCGCCGGCGCGGTCAGGCCGGCGGTTCGCGTACCGCGGTCGGCTCGGCGGTCTCCCGCCGCCGCGGTCAGCCCGGCGACTTCGCGGACTTCTCCGGTTCGGCCTTCTCCGCCTGCTCGGCCGCCTCCATCTCCGCGATCACGTCGATCGGCGGCGGCGCCTTCACCAGGAGGATCCAGGTGAGGTAGACCGACAGCAGGAACGGCGGGATGCCGAGCGCGACCTTGACCCAGCCGAGCTGGGTGGCGTTGCCCCACCAGTACAGCGGGAAGAGGATCGCGGACTTCGCCAGCAGGATCAGGCCCCAGGCCCAGCTGGCCTTGGTGTACGCGCGCAGCCGCCCCGGATTGCGTTTGCGCCAGGACAGGTTCTCCTTGAAGATCGGCCCGAGGATCAGGCCGAGCAGCGGGAAACCGGCCGCGGCCGAGACGATGTAGGCGATGGCCAGGCCCAGCGTGTAGAGCATGCCGGGCAGGTAGAAGTTCTTGGCGTTGCCGGACATCATCGCGAAGACCACGCCGAAGGCGACACCGAAGATGCCGCTGAAGGCGTGCTTGAGGGTGTCGCGCTGGGCGAGCCGGGCCACGCCGAGCACCACCGACAGGGCCAGCGCGGCGATCCCGGAGGACTTGATGTCGTGGTCGACGGTGTAGATCGCGACGAAGACCAGGCCGGGGACCGTGGTCTCCACCATGCCGCGGACCCCGCCGAACGCCTCGAACAGCGCGGCCTCGGTCACCGCCCGTGCCGCGTCGTCCGGGCCGGGGGCCGTCTCCGGGCCGGCACCGGTGTGCTGCGCGGTGCCCGTGTTGTCTGGTGACGCCACCTGTTACTCCTGTCCGACCGGACGCAGCTCGTACTTGGGGTTGAACAGCACCGGCCGGCCGCGGTTCATCGAGATCCGACCGGAGGCGATGATCCTGCGGCCGGGCTCTATGCCCGTGATGCTGCGACGGCCCAGCCACACCACGTCGAGTGCGGCGGATCCGTCGAACAGTTCTGCCTCCAGCGCGGGCACGCCCGCCCGGGGACGGAGCGTGACCGTACGCAGCGTACCGGTGACGGACACTATCTGGCGGTCGGAGCAGTCGGAGATCGGGGTGCAGCCGGTGGCCAGGGCGTCCTGCTGGAGTTCCTCGGAGTGCAGTTCCTCCTGCGTGGAGGACAGGCGGTCGAGCATGCGACGGAAGCGGCCCGTGGGCCGGTCGGAACGCAGTGCACCACTCATGCCCCCAAGGGTACCGGCCACCCCCGGCGAACTTCACCGCGCGCACCGCGCACCGCGGTGGCGCCGGGCCGCCGCCGGCCCGCCCGGCCGCTCACTCCCGGTCACTGCTCGAAGCGGTAGCCCATTCCGGTCTCGGTGATGAAGCGGCGGGGCCTGGCCGGGTCGGTCTCCAGCTTGCGGCGCAGCTGCGCCAGGTATACCCGCAGGTAGTTGCTCTCGGTGCCGTAGGCCGGTCCCCACACCTCCTGGAGCAGCTGCTTCTGGCTGACCAGCCGGCCGGGATTGCGGACCAGGACCTCCAGCAGGTGCCACTCGGTGGGGGTGAAGCCGCACGTCGGCGCCCTCGCGCTGCACCTTCTTGGCGGCCAGGCCGACGGTGAAGGTGTCGGTCTCGATGGCGGCGTCGTCCTCGGGGCCGCTGGGGGCGGCCCGGCGGACCTCGGCGCGCAGCCGGGCCAGCAGCTCGTCCAGCCCGAACGGCTTGGTGACGTAGTCGTCGGCGCCCGCGTCGAGCGCCTCGGCCTTCTCGTCGGACGCCCGCCGCGCGGACAGCACGATGATCGGCACCCGGGTCCAGCCGCGCAGCCCCCGGATCACCTCCACACCGTCCATGTCGGGCAGCCCGAGGTCGAGGACCACCACCTCGGGGTGGCGGGCCGCGGCCACCCGCAGCGCGGTGGCGCCGTCGTGGGCCGCGTCCACCTCGTAGGCGCGGGCCCGCAGGTTGATGGCCAGCGCGCGGACGAGCTGCGGCTCGTCGTCGGCCACAAGCACCCGGTACATCTGTGTCCTCTCCTTGACGGCGTCCTCTCCTTGACGGCTTCGACGGCTTCGACGACCTGGAGGTCCCCGGCGCCCCTGACGGTCCCGACGCCCCCGACTCCCTTCATCTCCTTCACGCCTGTCACCCGCCCGAGGTGCCCGGTGTGTTCGACGGCACCCGGTGGGGTGAATCCCGAGCCGGTGCGCCGCGGGGCGCCCGCCCCCGGCGGCGCCGCGGGAGTCATGTGACGGCCGTCGCGGGCAAGCCGGGGCGGGCCGGCGCGCCGCCGGCCGCGGCCCGCAGGGTGAACACCATGGTCAGACCGCCGCCGGGAGTGTCCTCGGCGACCAGCGTGCCGCCCATCGCCTCGGCGAAGCCGCGGGCGACCGCGAGGCCCAGGCCCACGCCGTTGCCGCGCGGGGCGTCACCGATCCGCTGGAAGGACTCGAAGATGTGCTCCTTGGCCTCCTCCGGGACGCCGGGCACCCGGTCGGCCGCAGCTCGACGCGTTCGCCGACCGCACTCGCGGCCACCAGGACCTTGGTGTCCCGAGGGCTGTACTTGACGGCGTTCTCCACCACGTTGGCGACGCCCCGCTCCGGCAGCCCGGGGTCGACGGCGACCATGGGCAGCGTCTTGGGGATGTCGAGGACGACGCTGTGCTCGGGCACCCCGCCGAGCGCCGTGGGCACCACCTCGTCCGGGTCGACCTCGTGGATCAGCGGGACGACGGTGCCGGTCTGCAGCCGCGACATGTCGAGCAGGTTGCCGACCAGGTGGTCCAGCCGCTCGGCGCCGTCCTCGACGCCGGCCAGCGGACGCGCACCGCCCGGCCGCCGAACAGGTCGGCGGCCGGGCGGTGGTGGGGCCGGTCGGGTCCCCGCGGGCGGGACCGCGGGATCCGCGCACGGGGCCGGGCGTACGGGCCCGGTCGGGGCTCAGCGCAGCTCGGTGATCTCCGGGCCGCGGCGCAGCGGGTCGATGCCGTCGCCGAACTTGGACGGCTCGGCCTGCTCGGCGGGGGCGCCGCCGTCCGGCACCATCTGCGCGTCGTTGGGCAGTTTGAGCACGATCGGGTCGCGGGGCGCCATCGGGGCGTCGCCGCGCACCACCACGGTGTCGCGGAAGATCGACTCCAGCACCCCGGCCGCGGCGGGCTGGACCGCGCCCTGGCCGGAGATCACGCCGCGCAGGAACCAGCGCGGACCGTCGCAGCCGACGAAGCGCACCAGTTGCACGCCGTTGGTGCCGTCCGGCAGCCGCACCGGGACCTGGGCCCGCAGCTCCCAGCCGAGCGGGCCCTCGACCTCGTCGACGATCCCACCCTGCTGGGTGATGCCGGACGCGATCTCCTCGCGTACCTCGCCCCAGATGCCCTCGGACCTGGGGGCGGCGAAGCCCTGCAGCTGCACGGCGCTGTCCCGCAGCACCACGGTGGCGGCCACGATCGACTCACCGGCCACCTCGACCCGCAGCTCCATGCCGTCGACGCCCGGTACGAACAGGCCGCCGAGGTCGACCCGGCCCTCGCCGGGCTCCTGGATCTCCGAGGCGTCCCAGGGGCCGTCGGGCCGTGGAGCGGACGGGAGGCTGTAGCGCACCGAATCCCCGGAGCCGTCCGACCCCTCGTCGGCGTCGACGGCGTCCTGCGCCGGCTCGTCCGGGCCCTCGGCCCCGTCGAGCCCGTCGATGGCGTCTTCGCGCTCCTTGCGACGACGGAACACGGTCACTGTCCTTCCCGGTCGCTGAGGACCGATGATGCGTATCCGTTGCTGGACGTTTCGGCCGACGGCGGCTCCACCGCGGCGTGACCCCCCGTGGAACCGAAGCCCCCCGCGGCCCGGGCCGAGCCGGGCAGCTCCGCGACCTCGTGGAAGCGGACCCGCTCGACCTGCTGGACGACCAGTTGCGCGATCCGGTCACCCCGCTCGAACCGGACGGCCTCCCGCGGGTCGAGATTGACCACGATCACCTTGATCTCCCCACGGTACCCGGCGTCCACCGTTCCCGGGGCATTCACCATCGCCACCCCGCAGCGGGCGGCCAGCCCGGAACGGGCGTGCACGAAGGCCGCGTAACCGTCGGGCAGCGCCAGGGAGATACCGGTCGGCAGCACCGTGCGCTCACCGGGCGCCAGCTCCGCGGCCTGCGTGGTGACCAGGTCGACCCCGGCGTCCCCGGGGTGCGCGTAGCCCGGCACCGGCACGGACTCGTCCAGACGCCGCAGCAGGACGTCCACCGGCGGTCGTACGGCGGTCACGGGTTCACCTCGAAGGCGCGGGCGACCTTGGCCTGGTCGGGGTCGGACATCGCGGCGCGGATCTCCTCGGGACGGCCGTTGCCGGTGAAGTGGCCGAGGTCGACCTCGACGAACAGCGCCTCGGCGCGGACCGCGACCGGGCCGTCGGGGCCGCCGATGCGGCCTTCGGCGGTGCCGTACATCTTGCGGCCGGCCACCGCGGTGCAGCGGGCCGACAGGTACAGGGTGGCGCCGACGGGCACCGGGCGCAGGAAGTCCGACTCCAGTCGGCCGGTGACCGCGATGACCCGCCGCAGCCAGCTGAGCGAGCCCAGGGTCTCGTCGAGCGCGGTGACCAGCACCCCGCCGTGGGCCAGGCCGGGGGCGCCCTGGTGGGCGGGCCGCACGGTGAACTCGGCGGTGACGCTGACGCCCTCGCCGGCCCTGGCCGCCAGCCGCAGTCCCTGCGGCTGGTCCTCGCCGCAGCCGAAGCACTGGTCGTAGTGGGCGCCGAGCAGCTCGCCGGGCGCGGGGGCGTCCGGGTGCCGCACGGGCGCGGTGGCGTCGGGCGGCGGGGCCAGGCGGGGCCGGCCGCCGCCGGCGGATGTCGTGGCTGCACTCACGCCGGAGACCCTACCCTCCTGCGGGATCCTTTCCCCTCCTGCCTCCGGTGCTCTTCGCAGGCGGCGGCGGGCGGCCGGGATCCGGCCACCGCGGCCGGGATCCGGCCCGCCCGCCGCGGTGGCCCCGCCGCCCGCCGCGGACCGGGCGGAGCCCTCGCGGAAGAGCGGCGGACGGCTCCCGGGCCGAGGAAGGCGCCGGGCCGCCGGCGGCGGGCGGGCGGCACCGGGCGGCCGGTGGACGGCCGTCCCGGGGTGTCACCCGGGCGGCGGCGCGCCTCCGCGGCCGGCGGCCCGGGGGCGCATGGCACCCTTGTGCCATGCCTGGTGCCCCGCAGCCCTATGACGAACGCCTGACCGTGCCCCGCTCCTGGTGGGTCCTCGCCGCCGGGGTCGGGGTGGCGATGGCGCTGATCCTGTTCCCCCTCGGCCCGTTGGCCATCCTGGCCGGCCTGGTGGGCGGCGCGGCGCTGGCCATGATGGCGGTCAGTTCCTACGGGTCGGCCCGGATCAGGGTGGTGGCCGGTTCGCTGGTGGCGGGCAAGGCGCGTATTCCGCTGGAGGCGCTCGGCGAGACGCTGGTGCTGGACCCGGCCGAGACGGTGGCCTGGCGGTCGCACAAGGCCGACCCGCGGGCGTTCATGCTGCTGCGGTCCTATGTGCCCACCGCGTTGAAGGTCGAGGTGACCGACCCGGCCGATCCGACACCGTATCTGTACCTGTCGACGCGCTCCCCGCAGCGGCTGGCGGACGCGCTGTCGGCGGTCAGGACGACGGCTCGCTAGTCCCGGGTGGTTCGGGTGGGGTGCCGGGTGCTTCGGGCGGCACGGTCCCGGCTTCGGCTGCGGGAGCGGTGTCCGGGGCGGCCGGCTCAAGGGCCGGTGGCCGCTCGGGCCAGGGGAGTTGGTGGGCCCGCAGGTCCTCGCGGATCCGGTCGGCGAGCTTTCGGGTGTCGCGCCGGTTCATCACCGCGCCGACGGCCGCGCCGACCATGAACGGGGTCAGCGAGGGCATGTGCCGCAGGGTGCGGCGCACCAGCCGCTGGCGCAGCTCCCGTTTCATGCCGGCGCCGAGGGCGACACCGACGGTGGCCGGGGCCAGGACGTCGACTCCGCGCTGCTGCGTCCACGACCACAGATACGCGGCCGCGCGCTCCCGGGCGGTGCCGGGGACCCGCAGTCCGTAGACCTCGTGCAGCTCGGCGATGAGCTTGTACTCGACGGCGGCGACGCCGAGGGTCTCGGTGGCGACTTCGGCCGGCATGACCGGCGGGGCGGGCAGCATCGCGGCGGCACCGATACCGGCGCCGACCGTCATGGTGCCCTTCACCGCGGCGGCGGTCAGCCGGTCCGCGATCTCCTCGGGGCCGAGCCCGGGGAACTGTCCGCGCAGCGTCTCCAGGTCGCGGACCGGGATCCGCGGCGCGGTCTGGATCAGCCGCTCGGCGATCGAGCCGATGCCGATCCTGGCGATCCGGCCGCCCTGGCGGGCGCCACCCGCCACGGTGCGGCCTATGCCGCGGGCCGTGCTGGCCGCGAGCGAGGCCGCACGGCCCCGCTCGTCGCCTTCGTGTCGTTCCGGCGAGCCGGTCACGGGCGCCCGCGGATCAGGCCGCGCAGTCGCGGCAGATCGGGTTCCCGTTCTTCTCCGACGCCAGCTGGCTCCGGTGGTGAACGAGGAAGCAGCTCATGCAGGTGAACTCGTCGGCCTGCCGGGGCAGTACGCGGACCGACAGCTCCTCGTTGGAGAGGTCGGCGCCGGGCAGCTCCAGGGACTCCGCCTGGTCGAACTCGTCGACGTCGACCGCGGAGGTCGACTTCTCGTTCCGCCGGGCCTTCAGCTCTTCGATGCTGTCTTCGTTGACATCGTCGTCGGTCTTGCGTGGGGTGTCGTAGTCAGTGGCCATTTTCGCTCTCCCCCTGTGGGTGTCTGTGGTGTCTCCAGCGCACGTAACGCGCGGGAGGCCGGACTTGTGCCCGACCTGAGGCGGAGATTTTGCCTCACATCAAGGCCCGTTACTTAATCGACACCCGGCAACACCCCCGAAGGGATGATGGATGGGGGGGCCGACCTTGATCCGTGGCGGTTGGTGACTCGTTCCGGCACGAGCGCCTCCACGGGTACTTCCCGTGATCACGACCTGGGGAAACATGGTTTTTCCGGTCCTTTTCCCGGATAAGGCGATCACCGAGGGTACCCGTCGCGCGCTTTCCGTGTGCGATCGGTCACACTCGGTGCCGAGCGGGAGCAGATCGCGGGATTACTCGCAAAGCGAACACACCCTGTTCCGACCGCTGTGACGCATGAGACGGAAGTGACGCGGTTCACAGCCCGCCGGAGCTACCCCCGCTGATCCGGTGGCAGACCGTGGGAGACCCTACAGCGGGATCGCGACCCGCATGACCAGGCCGCCTCCCTCCCGCGGCTGCGCTGCGATCACTCCGCCGTGCGCCCGGGCGACCGAACGGGCGATGGACAGCCCCAGGCCGACGCCTTTGTCGCTTCCGGTGCGCTCGGTGCGCAGCCGGCGGAAGGGTTCGAAAAGATTGTCGATCTCGTACGCGGGCACCACCGGCCCGGTATTCGCCACTACGAGCAGAGCGTGCCCGTTCTCCGCCGCCGTACGCACTTCCACCCATCCGTCCTGGGGCACGTTGTAGCGCACGGCGTTCTGCACCAGGTTCAGCGCGATGCGCTCCAGCAGCACGCCGTTGCCCAGGACGACGGCGCCGGTCAGGTCGCCGCGCAGCTCCACGTCCTTGGCCTGGGCCTCGCCGCGGGTCTGGTCGAGCGCCCGGGAGGCGGCCTCGGCCAGGTCCACCGGCTTGCGGTCGATGATCTCGTTCTCGCTGCGGGCCAGCAGCAGCAGTCCCTCGACCAGTTGCTCGCTGCGCTCGTTGGTGGCCAGCAGGGTCCGGCCGAGCTGCTGCAGGTCCTGGGACGCCTCCGGGTCGGAGAGCTGGACCTCCAGCAGGGTGCGGTTGATGGCCAGCGGGGTGCGCAGCTCGTGCGAGGCGTTGGCCACGAAGCGTCGCTGCGCGTCGAAGGAGCGCTCCAGCCGGTCCAGCATCCCGTCGAAGGTGTCGGCCAGCTCCTTCAGCTCGTCGTCGGGGCCGTCCAGTTCGATCCGCCGCTTGAGGTCGGAGCCGACCACGCTGCGGGCGGTCCTGGTGATCCGGCCCAGCGGAGCCAGTACCCGGCCGGCCATCACGTAGCCGAAGGCGAAGGCGACCACGGCGAGGCCGATCAGGGCGATCAGCGAACGCTTGAGCAGGGTGTGCAGGGCCATCTCGCGCTGTGCGGTCATGCACTTGGTGAGCGTCTCGTTGAAGTACGAGGGACTGCTCTGGTCGATGAGTCCGGGGCACTTGTTGCTGGTGATGTTCACCTGGCCGGAGCTGATCGTGAACAGCGGCGCGTTGCCCTGGTGCAGGGCCTGGGCGGCCAGCAGGTAGATGATCCACAGCAGCAGTACGCCCGCGATCAGGAACATGCCGCCGTACAGGACGGTCAGCCGTATCCGGATGGTGGGCCGCAGCCACGGCGGCGGGTTCTCGGCGGGATGGGGGTCGGCGGCCGGGCGCGGCGGGGCCGGCCTGATGGGGGGCGGGGTAGGGGGCGGCTGCGGGGACAGGGATGCCACGGCCGTCAGATCCGGTAGCCGGAGCCGGGCACGGTGACGATCACCGGGGGTTCGCCGAGCTTGCGGCGCAGGGTCATCACGGTGACCCGCACCACGTTGGTGAAGGGGTCGGTGTTCTCGTCCCACGCCTTCTCCAGCAGCTGCTCGGCGGAGACCACCGAGCCCTCGCTGCGCATCAGGACCTCCAGGACGGCGAACTCCTTGGGCGCGAGGTGCACCTCCTGGCCGTCCCGGAAGACCTCCCGGCGGTTGGGGTCGAGCCGGATGCCGGAGCGCTCCAGGACCGGTGGCAGGGCGGCGGTGGTACGGCGGCCCAGCGCCCGCACCCGGGCGGTCAGCTCGGTGAAGGCGAACGGCTTGGGCAGGTAGTCGTCGGCGCCGAGTTCCAGGCCCTCCACCCGGTCGCTGACGTCGCCGGCGGCGGTGAGCATCAGCACCCTGGTGGGCATGCCCAGTCCGATGATCTGCCGGCAGACCTCGTCGCCGTGCACCACTGGCAGGTCGCGGTCCAGGACGACGACGTCGTAGTCGTTGACCCCGATCCGCTCCAGGGCGGCGCCGCCGTCGTAGACGACGTCGACGGCCATGGCCTCGCGGCGCAGGCCGGTGCCCACCGCATCGGCGAGCAGTTGCTCGTCCTCGACGACCAGTACGCGCAAGGCGCTTTTCCTTCCGTGAACGGTGGGGCACGGGCTGTGGGGGGCCGGACTGCGGGGCTGAACGGTGGGGACGCTCGTCCATCCTGCACCGGACGGCCGTAAATCGGCGGTAAGGGCCCGCAAGGCGGCAGGACCGGGGTGTCCGGGCACTTGCCCGGGAAATTCTCCGGTGGACTCCGAGGTTTCCCCGCTGAAACAGCTGGGCAAGACGGGTGTACACCCACCCACCATGCCTCGCCACGCGTTTCCCATCGCGTGGCGACCGGGCTTTGACACCTGGTGTCAACGGAGTCGACGAGGGGGCGCACATGAACGCGTTCACGACCGGAATCCTGCAGCGCATACACACCACAGAGTCCGACCTGCGCAAGGCACGCGAGACGGGCGACGAGTTCCTCGCCGAGGTCGAGCAGAGCGAGCTGGAGGACCTCCAGCGGCTCGCCGCCGAGCACGGGGTGGACGTACGGCCCAAGGTCGCCTGATCCACTGATCCAGCGGTCGACCCGCAAGCCGCACGCCCCGGCCACCAGGATGGTGCCGGGGCGTTCGCACGTCTACGCGCGGCGACCTGGGGGAACCCGGCCGCCGCGCACGGCGCTCAGTCGTGCCAGGCGCCGAGGCCCTCCAGCAGCTCCTGGAGCGGCTCGAAGAGCCCGGCCGGGGCGGCGACGGTCAACTCCCCCGAGGCGGGCTCCCCGGGCCGTCCACCGGTCAGCGCGCCCGCCTCCCGGGCGAACAGCGCCCCGGCCGCCAGGTCCCACGGATTGAGGCCGCGCTCGAAGTAGCCGTCGAGCCGCCCGCAGCCGACGTCGGCGAGGTCGATCGCGGCGGCCCCGCCCCTGCGAATGTCCCGCACCCGCGGCACCAGCGCCCGGACCACCTCGGCCTGCGCGGCCCGCCGTTCGGCGAGGTAGCCGAAGCCGGTGCCGATCAGCGCGTGCGCGAAGTCCGCGGCCGGCCGGCAGTGGGCGGCCACCCCGTTGACGAGGGCTCCGCCGCCGATCACCGCCTGGTAGGTCTCGCCGCGCATCGGCGCCTCGACCACTCCGGCGACCACCTGCCCGTCGAACTCGGCGGCGATGCTGACCGCCCAGGCGGGCAGGCCGTAGAGGTAGTTCACGGTGCCGTCCAGCGGGTCGATCACCCAGCGCACGCCACTGGTGCCCTCACTGCTGGCGCCCTCCTCGCCGAGGAAGCCGTCCTCGGGGCGCAGTTGACCGATGTAGGAGGTGATCAGCTTCTCGGCGGCGATGTCCATCTCGGTCACCACGTCGATCGGGCTGGTCTTGGTGGCGGCCACCCCGAGGTCGGCGGGGCGTCCGTCGCGCAGCAGGGCGCCGGCCCTGCGGGCCGCCTCCAGGGCGATTTGCAGGAGTTCGGCGGTGTCCGGGTGTGCCGGGCTGGTGGTCATCTCGTGGCTCCTCAGTCGGTTCCCGCGGCGGCGGGCAGCGGGGTCCTGGCCGGGCAGCAGCCCGCGGGGCAGATGTCGTGGCCGGGGCCGAGGGCGCCCAGCGCGCAGCGGGCGGGCGCCAGGCCGCGTTCGGTGGCGGCGCGTTCCAGCACCAGGTCGCGTACGGCGGCGGCGAACCGGGGGTCGGCGCCCACGGTGGCCGCGCGGCTGACCGGCAGCCCGAGCTCGGCGGCCTTGGCCGCGGCCTCGGTGTCGAGGTCGTACGTGACCTCCATATGGTCCGAGACGAAGCCGATCGGGACCATGACCACGGCGGGCGCGCCGTCAGCGTGCGCCTGTTCCAGATGGTCGACGATGTCCGGCTCCAGCCACGGGATGTGCGGGGCGCCGCTGCGCGACTGGTACACCAGCCGCCAGGGGCGGTCGACGCCGGTGGCCTGCCGTACCCGGCCGGCGACCACCCGGGCGGTGTCCAGGTGCTGGGCGACGTAGGCGCCGCCGCCGCCGTGGCCCGGTACCGGTCCCGAGGTGTCGGCGGCGGCGGTCGGGATGGAGTGGGTGGTGAAGGCCAGCCGGGCGCCGTCGCGTACCCCGGGCGGGAGCTGCGCCAGGGCGGCGAGGACGGCCCCGGCCATGGGCTCCACGAAGCCGGGGTGGTTGAAGTAGTGCCGCAGCTTGTCGACCCGCGGTGTCACGCGGCCCTCCGCTGCGAGCGCCGCGAGCGAGGCGGCCAGGTTCTCCCGGTACTGGCGGCAGCCGGAGTACGAGGCGTAGGCGCTGGTGGCCAGCACCAGGACGCGGCGGTGCCCGGCGTCGGTCATCTCCCGCAGGGTGTCGGTGAGGTAGGGCGCCCAGTTGCGGTTGCCCCAGTAAACCGGCAGGTCCAGGCCGGCGTCGGCGAAGTCCTTGCGGATCGCGTCCAGCAGCGCCCGGTTCTGCGCGTTGATCGGGCTGACCCCGCCGAACAGGAAGTAGTGCTTGCCGACCTCCTTGAGCCGCTCGCGGGGGATGCCGCGGCCCCGGGTCACGTTCTCCAGGAAGGGCACCACGTCGTCGGGGCCCTCGGGGCCGCCGAAGGAGAGCAGCAGCAGGGCGTCGTACGGGCCGGGGTCGGGCCGGGCCGCCGGGGCGGGCTGGGGTGGCTGATCGGGCATGCCGCCGATCCTGCCACCCGCCGGCCGGATGCCCGGCGCCCGGCTCCCCGCGGCGGCCCGTCGGCCCCACCCCGGGCTCCCGCCGCCCGGCCTACGATCCGGTTGTCCTACCGTGCGACCTGCTGCGTAAGCTGTATCAGCCCGCCAAGAACCTTACCGGGGAGCGCTTCCGTGAGCAGCCCGTACCGCGCGATCTTCTCGGTCCCCGGCACCAGGGCGTTCTCCGCCGCCGGGCTGGTGGGCCGGATGCCGCTGTCCATGCTGGGCATCGGCATTGTGACGATGGTCTCGCAGCTCACCGGCCGCTACGGGCTGGCGGGCGCGCTGTCGGCCGAACTCGCCCTGTCGGCCGCGGTCTGCGGCCCGCAGGTCTCGCGGCTGGTCGACCGCCTCGGCCAGCGGCGGGTGCTGCGCCCGGCCTGCGCGGTGACGGTGCTGTCAGTGGTGTCGCTGCTGGTCGCCGTACGCACCGGGGCGCCGGAGTGGGTGTACTTCGGGTGCGTACCGGGCACCGGGTTCACCCCGAGCGTGGGCGCGATGGTGCGCGCCCGGTGGACCGAGCTCTACCGCGGTTCGCCGGAGCGGCTGCACACTGCCTACGCCCTGGAGTCCTCCCTGGACGAGGTGGTCTTCATGGTGGGGCCGGTGCTGTCCATCGGGCTGTGCACGGCGTGGTTCGCCGAGGCGGGACCGCTGCTGGCGGCGGTCTTCCTCACCGCGGGCGTGCTGCTGCTGTCGGCCCAGCGCGGCACCGAGCCGCCGCCGCACCCGCGCGACCGGGCCGCCGGGCGCTCGGCACTGGGCTTCCGCGGTGTGCCGGTGCTGGCCGGGGTGTTCGTCGGCACCGGTACGATCTTCGGAGCGGTGGAGGTGACCACGGTGGCCTTCGCCGACGAGCGCGGCCACAAGGCGCTGGCCAGCCTGGTACTGGCCGCCTACGCGCTCGGGTCGTGCCTGGCGGGGCTGGCGTTCGGGCTGCTCAGGCCGCGCGGTACGATCACCGGCCGGTTCCTGCTGGGGATATCGCTGATGGCGGTGAGTATGATCCCGCCACTACTGGTCGGGAACCTGTGGTTGCTGGCCGGTGCGCTGTTCCTCAACGGCCTGACCATCGCTCCGACGATGGTGACCGCGATGGGCCTGGTGGAGCAGCTGGTACCGCGGGCGAGACTGACCGAGGGCATCACGTGGACCTCCACGGGGCTGGCGGTCGGTATCGCCGCCGGTGCCGCGCTCGCCGGCCGGGTGATCGACAGCCGGGGCGCGTCGGCGGCGTTCGCGGTACCTGCCTCCGCGGCGGTGGTCGCGGTGGCGGTGGCGTTCCTCGGGTACCGCCGGCTGCGGCCGGCGCCGGAGCGGGAGGAGTACGAGGATGGCCGGACCGGTCAGCACAGCCGAGAAGGCGTGGCGTAACTGGGCCGGCAACGTGTCGGCCAGGCCGGTCCGCAGCGAGGCCCCGGCCTCGGCGGCGGAGCTGGCCGAGGTGCTGCGCCGGGCGGCGCGGGACGGGCTGACCGCGAAGGCGGTCGGCTCCGGGCACTCCTTCACCGCCGCCGCGGCCACCGAGGGGGTGCTGATCCGCCCCGAGCGGCTGACCGCGATCCGCGCCGTCGACCGGGCGGCGGGCACCGTGACGGCCGAGGCGGGGGTGCAGCTCAGGCACCTCAACGCGGCGCTGGCCGCGCAGGGCCTGTCGCTGACCAACATGGGCGACATCATGGAGCAGACGGTCGCCGGCGCCACCAGTACCGGCACCCACGGCACCGGCCGCGACTCGGGCTCGATCGCCGCCCAGATCAGGGCGCTGGAGCTGGTGACCGCGGACGGCACGGTGCTGAACTGCTCGGCGCAGGAGAACCCCGAGGTGTTCGCCGCGGCCCGGGTCGGGCTCGGCGCGCTGGGCGTGGTCAGCGCGGTCACCTTCGCGGTGGAGCCGGTGTTCCTGCTGACCGCCCGGGAGGAGCCGATGTCCTTCGACCGGGTGACGGCCGAGTTCGACCGGCTGACCACCGAGAACGAGCACTTCGAGTTCTACTGGTTCCCGCACACCGCGAGCTGCAACACCAAGCGGAACAACCGCAGCCAGGGACCGGCCGCCCCGGTGCCGACGGTCCGCGGCTGGATCGACGACGAACTGCTGTCCAACGGGGTCTTCCAGGCGGCGTGCGCGCTCGGCCGGGCGGCGCCGGCCGCGATCCCGGGCATCGCCCGCGTCTCCAGCCGCGCGCTGTCCGCCCGTACGTACACCGACATCCCGTACAAGGTGTTCACCAGTCCGCGCCGGGTGCGGTTCGTGGAGATGGAGTACGCGGTGCCGCGCGAGGCCGCGGTGGAAGCGGTCCGCGAGCTGCGGGCGATGGTGGAGCGGTCGGATCTGCGGATCAGCTTCCCGGTGGAGGTGCGGGTCGCGCCCGCCGACGACATCCCGCTGTCCACCGCGTTCGGGCAAGACAGCGCGTACATCGCGGTGCACATGTACCGGGGCAGCCGCTATCAGGAGTACTTCACCGCGGTGGAACGGATCATGACCGCGCAAGGCGGCCGGCCGCACTGGGGGAAGATGCACACCCGGGACGCGGCGTACCTCGGTTCGGTGTATCCCCGGTTCGAGGAGTTCACCCGGTTGCGGGATCGGCTCGACCCGGGACGGCTGTTCGCCAACGACTACCTGCGGAGGGTGCTGGGTTCGTAGGAGTACGTCCCCCTTTGCCCGGCGCGCACCCGGCGCACTTGTGAGTCGCATCACTCAACTCCCGCTCCACGCCGAGACATTCGACGGCGCGGCAGCCACCTCACGGTGGCCCGAATGGAGTACCGTGGCGAATCCCGGCGCCCGGTGCCCGTCCGGACGCCCGTTGGTCACGCTCCGTGGCCAATTGACCACCGTCCCATAACGGCGTGTCACCATGTACACCCGACACGCCGGGTAACTGTGCAAGGTTGTGGCACGCTGCACCCGGGCAGGCCACACTCGTGTCCAACGGGAGCAGCGACGCAACGGACGTCGGCAGGCACCACCCGGGAGGTAACCGTGCCCGAACTGCGCGTCGTGGCCGTCAGCAACGACGGCACACGACTGGTGCTCAAAGCTGCCGACAGCACGGAATACACGCTCCCTATCGACGAGCGGCTGCGGGCTGCCGTGCGCAACGACCGCGCCCGTCTGGGCCAGATCGAGATCGAGGTGGAGAGCCACCTGCGGCCCCGCGACATCCAGGCGCGGATACGCTCCGGCGCCTCCGCCGAGGAGGTCGCGCAGCTGGCCGGCATCCCGGTGGAGCGGGTCCGCCGCTTCGAGGGACCGGTGCTGGCCGAGCGCGCGTTCATGGCCGAGCGGGCCAGGAAGACGCCGGTACGGCGGCAGGGCGAGAGCACCGGACCCCAGCTGGGCGAGGCGGTCGCGGAGCGGCTGCTGCTGCGCGGCGCGGAGAAGGACCACGTGCTGTGGGACTCCTGGCGGCGGGACGACGGCACCTGGGAAGTGCTGCTGATCTACAAGGTGGCCGGTGAACCGCACTCGGCGAGCTGGACGTACGACCCGCCGCGCCGGCTGGTGCAGGCGGTGGATGACGAGGCCAGGTCGCTGATCGGCGAGACCACCCAGAGCCAGGCGGCGCAGCAGGAGCCGAGCTTCCCGTTCGTGCCGCGGATCGCCAGGCTGCCCAGGGACCGTCCGATGGACCGGGCCCTGGAGCGGCAGCAGGGCGAACCGCGGGGGGAGGAGCGCGCGGAGGCCACCGCGGAGGAGCGGGACTCGCTGACCAGCCTGCTGGAGGCGGTGCCGAGCTTCCGGGGCGACATGGTGGTCCCCGCGCCGCCGCCCGGCCCCGACGCCGCTCCGGCGGCCGAGGTGCCGGTCGAGGAGGCCGAGGAGGCGGCTCCGGCCGCCAGCGCGGGCTCCGCCTACGCCGACGTCCTGATGCCGCGGGCCGTGGCCGGGCACCGGGACCGGCTCAAGGGCTCCACCGACCGCCAGGCCGAGGCGGACGGCGTCCGCCCCGGCCGCCGCGCCACCGTGCCGAGCTGGGACGAGATCGTCTTCGGCAGCCGCCGCAAGAAGCAGGACTAGGGTCAGTCGTTCGGATCTCCGCGGGTCGGGGAGCGGGGTCCGGTGCGTGCGCAGGCGAGGCCGGGGAGGGAGGCGGCGTGGTGTGCCGCCGACCGGCGGGAACGCGGCAGGCGTGCGGACCGGGGCCCGCGACGCCGCGCAGATCCCACCGACAGGCCCCTGTCCCCCGTGCGTGATCGCGACGCAGCCACCGGGACGTTGGACCGGGAGCCGACGGCCGTGAGGGGCAGCCGCCCGAGGGTGGCTGCCCCTTACCCGTACCGGCGCGCGCGCCGGCGCCTGCGGCCCGGGACCGGGGTCGTTCACGCGCGGGTCGCGGGCGCCGGCCCCGGACCGGGCCCGCAGGGTGGCGGCGGTGGGGCCGGTGTCAGCCCGGGTTCGGGCCCGTTGCCACCGGGCGGGTCGGGTCGGCGGACCAGGCGGACCAGGAGCCGACGTAGAGGGCGGCGGGGATGCCGGCGACGGCCAGCGCGAGGATCTCGTGGGCGCCGGAGACGCCGGAGCCGCAGTAGACACCGACCTCGGCGGCCGGGTGGGCACCGAGGGCGGCGAAGCGGGCGGCGAGGTCGCCGGCGGGCAGGAAGCGGCCGTCGGGACCGACGTTGGCTGTGGTGGGGGCGTTGACCGCGCCGGGGATGTGCCCGGGTGTCCGGTCGATCGGCTCGGTCTCGCCGCGGTAGCGCTCACCGGCCCGCGCGTCGAGCAGCACCCCGCGGCGGGCCAGTCCGGCCGCCTGGTCCGCGTCCAGCTCCGGCATCCCGCCGGGGGCCGCGGTGAAGTCGCCGCCGCCCGGCGCGGGTTCCTCCGTGCTCAGCGGCAGCCCCGCGGCCTTCCAGGCGGCGAGGCCGCCGTCCAGCACCCGGACCCGCCGGTGGCCCGCCCAGCGCAGCAGCCACCAGGCGCGGGCCGGACCCCAGCCGTTCCAGTCG
Organism: Streptomyces sp. ITFR-21; assembly: GCF_031844685.1. Lineage (NCBI taxonomy): Bacteria > Bacillati > Actinomycetota > Actinomycetes > Kitasatosporales > Streptomycetaceae > Actinacidiphila > Actinacidiphila sp. ITFR-21. The sequence continues at coordinate 5,537,060 of NZ_CP134605.1, read as the reverse complement.
TCGTACACGACCACGTCCCGGTCCCGGCCGACCCCGGCGCGCCGCAGCGCGGCGGTGAGGTCCTCCGGGCGCGGCAGCGGGTGCCGCCCGCCCGCGCCGGGCGGCCCGGCCAGTTCGGCGTCCAGGTCGACGTAGCGCGCGCCGGGGATGTGGCCCTTGGCGTACTCCTCGGCCCCCGGCGGGCCGCCCATGCGGTAGCGGACGTCGAGGATCGCCGTCCCGTCGGGCACGTCGGCGAGTTCCGCCACGGAGATAATGTGTTCCATCCGCCCATTGTGACAGCCGCCCCCGGACCGCCGCCCGCCCCCGTGGGCGACGCGCGCCAGGACACGGCACGTCACGACGGCGCCGGGCCGCCCGCGGTGGAACGATCGGCGCGCACCGACACCGAACTGCCGGGCGCGTGGCAGGGCGCCCCCGCGCGGAGTACGTTTCCCATGACCGAGGTACCGAGCCGGCGGTCGCCGGGCACGCCCTGCTGGGCCAGTCTGATGGCCGAGCGGGCCGAGCGGGCGCAGGACTTCCACGGGGCGCTGTTCGGCTGGGAGTTCGCCCCGGGGCCGCCGCAGCTGGGCCGCTACACGCTGGCCCCGCCGGACCCGAGGTCCCGGCCACCCGCACACGCACCGCCGACCCCACCCGACCCGGCGGTCCGGGGGGCGGCCGTCTTCCCGGCGGGCCGCCGGCGCACCCCGGTGCTGCCCGCCACCGCCGACCTGTGAGGCGCAGCCGTCCGGCAGCCGTCCCGTCACCGGCGGCCCTGCTCATCGCAGTCCCGCCGCCCGGAGGCGGCAGCCCTCCCGACGGGTTACCGGCACGCCCGGCCGGTGCCGCCCGCTCCGGCGCGGTCCGCGCCGAAGGCGCGGCCTTCCGCGGGTGCGCCGGCCGTAAGGGAGCCGCCGGCTGCTTCCGGTTCGGCCGGCCGTCAGGCCGGTTCCGCCGCGGCCGGGGCCTCGCCCGTGGTGGCGGAGAGGGTTTGGGGCGCGTCGGCGAGTACCAGGCCGGCCGCGCCGCGTACCTCGGCGCCGTCGCCGAGGCCGCCGGTGACGATCTCGACGCTCTCCGCGGCGGAGGGGAGGGTGTGGCGGCGCAGCCCCGCCCGCATCGGTTCGAGGATGTCCTCGCCGGCGCTCGCCAGGTCGCCGCCGACCACGATGAGGCTGGGGTTGAGGAGGGTGACCAGCGTGGACAGCGCCCGGCCGACCGCGTCGCCGGCGTCCCGGATGGCCCGCAGCGCGCCGGTGTTGCGGCGGCGGATCAGTTCGGGCAGGTCGCGGGCGGACACCTGCTGGCCCCAGCTGTCGGACAGCAGGCGGGCGATGGCGACCGGGCTGGCCACCGTCTCCAGGCAGCCGCGGTTGCCGCAGCGGCAGATCAGGCCGTCGGTGATCAGCGGCAGGTGGCCGATCTCGCCGGCCAGGCCGCGGGCGCCGAGCAGCAGCCGCCCGTTGCTGACGATGCCCGCGCCGATGCCGGCGGACAGCCGTATGTAGACCATGTCGCCGGACTGCCGCCCGGCGCCGTACATCCGTTCGGCCAGTGCCCCGGCGTTGGCGTCGTTGGTGACACGAACCGGGAGCGAGGTGCGGCGGCGCAGTTCGTCGGTGAGGTGCATGCCGACCCAGCCGGGCATGATGCCCTCGGCGCCGAGCGCTCCGCTGTGCTTCTCCACCGGGGAGGCGATGCCGGCGCCGATGCCGAGCACCCGGGCGCGGGTGACACCGCTCTCCTGGAGGGCCCGTCCGACCAGGACGGCGACCAGGTCGAGGGTCTCCTCGGGTGCCCGGTCGACCTCCTTGGCCACCCAGTGCTCCCACAGCACCGACCCGAACAGGTCGCAGAGGATGACCCGGACGTGCTGGTGTCCGATGTCCGCGCCGATCGCGTACCCGGCGCTCGGCACCAGCGACAGGGACTGCGCGGGCCGCCCGGTGCGCCGCGGCTCCGGCTCCTCGGGGCCCTCGTCCTCGGTGACCAGGCCGATCGCGATCAGGTCGGCGATCAGCGAGGAGACGGTGGCCCGGGACAGGCCGGTCACCCGGACCAGTTCGGGACGGCTGCTGCGAGCGGTGGCGTGCAGGGCCTCCAGGACCCGCAGTCTGCCCACCTCGCGCAGGTTCACTGGTGTGTCGATCATGACTCCCGGGGTGTGGACGGACGGTGCACCGGGTGGCACCGTGCCTTCTCCTCGATCCTTCCGTCAAGAGCCTTGACTTATGACGGAGTTCAGGCAGAAACCCGCGAACCGTTCTATCCGCTGACGCGACTTTGAGTCGATGCCGGATGAATGACGATTCGCCCGCCAGGAGGACGCCTGTGACGACGACCGCACTCCCGCCCTTGCGGACCGGCATGGTGGGCCATGCTTTCACGGGCGCCGCCCACTCCCATGCCTGGCGCACCGCAGGCCGCTTCTTCGACCTGCCGCGCGACCTGGAACTGACCGCCGTCTGCGGCCGGTCGGAGCCGGCGGTGCGCCGGGCGGCCGAGCGCTACGGCTGGACGTCCTACGAGACGGACTGGCGCCGGCTGGTCGAGCGGCATCCTGTACGTGCTCGGCGAGTTCGGCCGACGCCAGGTGCGGGCGGCCGGTGGCGAGCGCGTCGGCGAGGTCGGCCAGCCCCGTGCCGCGCCCGGCGCCGGGGTGGCCAACCGAGACCGGCAGCGGCTGCCACCGGCCCGCCGCGTACAGCTCGACGGGCCCGTCGAAGCCGTTGGGGTCGGGTACGGACAGCGAGCCGGCGGTGCCGTGCACTTCGATGCGCGGCAGCCGGGCGGCATGCGCGTCGAAGCTCGTCACCAGCGTGGACAGGGCGCCGCCGGCGTGTTCCAGCACGCCGGTGACATGCGTGGCGACCTCGACCGGGAAGCGCTGTCCGGCGCGCGGGCCGCTGCCGATGACGCGTTCGGCGCGCGGGGTCGCGGCGGCGCCGGTGACCTCGGCCACCGGGCCGAGCAGGTGGACCAGGACGGACAGGCAGTAGGGGCCCGTGTCGAGCAGCGGGCCGCCGCCGGGGCGGTAGTAGAACTCCGGGTCGGGGTGCCAGGCTTCGTGCCCTGGGGTGGTCATGAAGGCGGTGGTGGCGACCGGGGTGCCGATCAGCCAGTCGTCGACGGGTTTGCGGGCGGTCCGGGTACCGGTGCCGAGCACCGTGTCGGGCGCGCTGCCGACCCGTACCCCGGCGGCGCGAGCGGCGGCCAGTGGCCAGCACGTCGATGTCGGGGTCGGTGGCCACCCAGTACTGCTCGGTGTGCACCGGGAAGTCGGCGAGGCCGGCGATCACCGGGTGGTCGGCGCGCTCCGGGCGCAGGTGGACGGTGTGAGAAACGAAGCCGGGCGGGTGCATCAGGAACTGGCCGCCGGTCAGCAGGGTGTAGTCGACGTCGCCGCGGAAGGAGTCGACGATGCCGCCGTGCCAGCCGGCGAATCCGGTGCCGGCCTCGACCGCCCGGACCAGGCCCCTGGTCTGCTCGCCGGTGGTCTCGCCCATGCTCCAGCACTGGATGATCAGGTCGGTCGCGGCCAGCAGACCGGCGTCGCCGTAGACGCCGAGGCTGTCGCAGGTCTCGACCGTGAAGCCTTCGCCGCCGCTGACTGCACCGTCCAGGTCTCCACCGACGGCAGCCGCTTCCGCGACACCGGCCGTACCGGGGCCACCGGCGCGGGCCCGGCCTTCACCACCGCCTTCGCGGCCACCGCCGCCCGATGGGTGCGGCTGGTGATCAGCGGCTACGCGGCCGGCGCGAACAGCGTGGCGCTGGCCGGACTGGAGGTCCACGACCAACGGGTGGTCACCGCGCGCCCGAAGCTGATCCACGCCCGCTACCCCACCGACGACCCCGTGGTCGCCGACTTCGACCTGCGCGACTACGGCGCCGACGCCACCGGCCGCCGGGACGCCACCGCCGCCGTGCGGGCGGCGCTCTACGACTGCCAGGACGCGGGCGGCGGCACGGTGTGGCTGGGCGCGGGCACGTACCGGATCACCGACACCGTGGAGGTCCCGGCGTTCTGCTCGCTGCGCGGCGACCGGCGCGACCCGGACCGCGGTTCGGGCCCGTACGGCACCGGGGTCCGCGCCGACCTGCCGTCCGGCGCGGACGGACCGGCGCTGTTCCGGGTCGGCGGCAGCGCCTCCGTGCAGGGCGTGCCACCTACTACCCGCGGCATAGCGCCACCGACCCGGTGCCGTACGGCTACACCTTCGAGATACCGGGCCGCGCCTGGCAGGGCGACCAGAACTACATGCTGAGCACCGTCGCGCACGTCACGATGCTGAACTCCTACCGGGGCGTCGGCGTGTCCACGATGCCCAGCGACCGCGGCGACCCCGCGGTGCAGGGCCAGGTGCACGAGTCGGCGACCCTCCAGGACGTCAAGGGCACGGCGCTCCGCAACGGGGCGACCGCCGGCAACGGCGCCGACGTCGGCACCGGGGAGGACGTCACCTTCGCCAACTCCTACTGGGCGAAAGTCCCTTCGGCGTACCGGCCGCCCGCCAGGGCCGCCCTGGACCGCTGGACGCGGGCCAACGGCACCGGGCTGGTCCTCGGCGACCTGGAGTGGGACCAGTTCTCGAAGATCGCACTGTCGGACTACCGCGCCGGCATCCAGGTGGTGAAGGGCCAGCAGGCCTCGTTCGTCGGCGCCTTCCTGCAGTCCACCGTGGTGCGGACCGACGTCGCCCTCCAGGTCGACGACGTCGACGGCCGCTGGGGCATGGCGCTGGCGGCGGCACCGTCTACCTGCCCGCGGGCTGGTACCGGGTCGCCGGCCGGCTGCGGGTCCCGGCCGGGGTCGAACTGCGCGGCACGGCGGCCGCCCCCAACCGCGACCTGAGCGGCGCCGGCGGCGGCACGGTGACCGTCACCGTGACCCCGGCGAGCGGCTACCGGCTGCTCGGCTGGACGCTGGACGGCGCCGCGCTCCCGGCGGCCGGACCGGAGGTCTCCGTCCCGGTGACCGCCGACGGCACGGTCACCGCCGACGGCACGGTCACCGCCCGGTTCGGGCCGGTCGCGGGCACCTGACCGGCGGCCGTGAGCGGGTCCGGGCGACCGCCGAGAGGGCCGCCCGGACCCGCTTCGCCGTGCCCCGGCGCGGCCGTGCCGCACCGGGGCGGGCTCAGTCGTGGTTGACCGGCAGTACATCGGGGGAGAGCGCGCCCGCCCCGGCGACAGCGCTCGTCATCCGCCGCCGGTGGTGCCGCCGGCACAGCACCTCGTAGCCGGTCTCGCCCGCGTCCCGGTCCACGTCCCCGATGACGACCTGCTCGCCTTCGACCACCATCACGCCGTCCACCGTGCGGGCGTTGTGGGTGGCGCGGGCGCCGCACCAGCACAGCGCCTCGACCTGGAGGGCCTCCACCCGGTCGGCGAGCTCCATCAGCCGCTGCGAGCCGGGGAACAGCCGGGTACGGAAGTCGGTGGTGATGCCGAAGGCGTAGACGTCCTTGCCCAGGTCGTCCACCACCCGGGCCAGTTGGTCCACCTGGACCGGCGCGAGGAACTGAGCCTCGTCCACGACGACGTAGTCCACCCGGCCGCCGCGGCTGATCCTGCCCACCGCGTAGCCGTAGAGGTCGCTGTCGTCGGCGACCTCGACCGCCTCGGTGACCAGGCCGAGCCGCGAGGAGAGCTTGCCCTCGCCGGCCCGGTCGTTGCGGGTGAAGATCACGGACTGGAGTCCGCGGGCGGTGCGGTTGTGGACGATCTGCAGGGCGAGGGTGCTCTTGCCGCAGTCCATCGTTCCGCAGAAGAAGACCAGCTCGGACATGGGTGGGGCGTCGGCCTTTCGGTGGGCGGTCCGCCGGGCGCGCGGGGCGGGGGCGGGGCCGCGGAGTGCGGCACGGGCGGGGGCACAGGTGCCGGGACCGGGTACGGACACGGGACGGGCCAGGTCCTCGGGCGGGCCCGGCGGCGTCTCAGGAGCGTACTTCGAGCAGCGGCACCAACTGCTCGACGGGGGCCAGCGAACCGTGCAGCCCGACCATCCTGGACTCCCCCGGCTCCGTGCGGTTGGCCACGATCGCCATGTCGTCGCGGGCGGCGGCCACCACGTCGCCGATCCGGCCGAGCACTCGGGCCTCGGGGCGCGGCCCGAACCAGCCGGCGTCGACGGCCTCGTCCCGGCCGGCCACCCACATCCGGTCGCCCAGCACCTCGCTCCACACCGCGAGAACGTCCTTGGCCGCGCCGGGCACCGCGTAGACGTGCCGGGCCCGGCCCTCGCCGCCGAGCACCGCGACGCCCGCCCGCAGCTCCCAGTCCTCGTCGAAGTCGACCCGGCTCTCCTCGTCGAAGGGGATGTCGAGCATGCCGTGGTCGGCGGTGACGTAGAGCGCGCTGCGCGGCGGCAGTTGCTCGGCGAGCCGCCGCGCCAGCAGGTCGACCATGGTCAACTGCCCGCGCCAGGCGTCGGAGTCGACGCCGTGCCGGTGGCCCATGGCGTCCAGTTCGCTGTAGTACGTGTAGACCAGCGCGCGGTCGGCGGCGGCCAGCCGGTCGGCCGCCAGGTCCATCCGCTCCTCGCCGGTCAGCCGGCCGAGGAAGCTGCCGCCGGACAGCGCGACCTTGGTCAGCGGGGTGTCGGCGAACGTGGGCGAGGACACCTGGCAGGTGGCGATCCCGGCGGCGGCGGCCAGCCGGAAGACGGTCGGGTGCGGCTGCCAGAGCGCCGGCTCGACCCAGGGCTGCCAGCGAAGCTGGTTCATCAGCCGGCCGGTGCCGGGGTCGAGGGTGGTGTAGCCCGCCAGGCCGTGCCCGCCGGGCGGCAGCCCGGTCCCGACCGAGGCCAGCGAGGTGGCGGTGGTGGCGGGGAACCCGGCGGTCAGCGGCCGGCCGGTGCCGCCGCGCGAGCTGCCCAGCAGCGAGCTGAGGAACGGCGCCTCGTCCGGGTGGCGCAGCAGCAGCTCCCAGCCGAGGCCGTCCACCAGGAAGACGCACACCCGGTCGGCGGGTGCCAGGACCAGGCCGGTCGGGGGCATGCCGGGGACGGCGAAGCCGGCCAGGGCGGCGGGGATGACGTCGCACAGCGCGCCGGTGCCGTACTCGGGGACCGGGGCGGCACGCGGATCGAGGGGCGCGGGGCCGTACGCGTCGGTGACCGGGTGGGCCATCAGTCCGTTGCCGCTGTCGCCTCGGAGAGCGCCTGGGCGAAGGCCAGCGTCTGGCGGACCGCGTCGGGGCCGTCGCCGGCCTCGCTGACCCGCAGGGACAGGTCGTCGGCGGTGGAGGAGCCGGTGTAGCCGTGGTCGGCCTCGCAGTTGGGGTCGCCGCAGGCGGCGGGCTCCAGGTCCAGCCGGGAGACGGCGCCCCAGCCGATGGTGAGCACCACCTCGCGGGGCAGCGTGCCGGGCTTGTACGACTCGGGGTTGGCGACGACCCGGCTCACCACCACCGACGAGATCCGGCCGATCTTCACCGATTCGGTGGAGGTGGTGGCGTACGGGCTCGGCGAGGTGTCGTCCGCGGCCTGCTCGTCGGTGTGGCTGACCAGGAAACGGCTGGCGGTGAGCACCAGGACGGTGACGTGGCGGCGCACCTCGTTGGCGTCGAAGGTGGTCTCCTGGTGCACCAGGTAGGAGCTGACCGGTTCGCGGCCGACCGCCGCCTCGACGGCCTCGCCCACCAGGGCCGGGTAGTAGCCGCTGCGCTCGATCGCCGTGCGCAGGCCCTGTGTCGTGGTACCGGTCTTCGCCATGCCTTCCATCCTAAGGGCGCGGGGTGCGGTGGCGGCTCCTCAGGACGCGGAAGGAACCCGTCGCGGGCCGGCGGCGGCCCGGGCGCGGAGTCCGGCCGGCTCAGAAGGACGCCAGGGCGCGCGGGCCCAGGTCGGTGCGGGCGGGCGGCCTGGCCAGGCGGACCCAGGCGCCCAGGACGGTCAGGCCGCGGGCCGCGACCACCACCGGCTCCAGGTCGACGGCGACGACCTCCGGCAGGTCGTCGACGAGCATCGACACCCGCAGCAGCAGCTCCTCCAGGGCCGCGGTGTCCACCGGCTCCGCGCCGCGCCAGCCGAAGAGCAGCGGCGCGGCCCTGATGGAGCGGACCAGTTCGGCGGCGTCCCGGTCGGTGACCGGAACCAGTCGGTGCGCGACGTCGCCCAGCAGCTCGGACGGCGCCCCGGCCAGCCCGAAGGACAGCAGCGCCCCGGCCGCCGCGTCCACCCCGGCGCGGACCACCGTGTCCACCCCGCGCGGCGCCATCGCCTGGACGACGGGCAGCAGTTCGGCGGGCTCGCCGAGCCGGGCGGTCAGCTCCTGGTAGGCGCGCTTGAGGTCGCCCTTGTCGGCCAGGTCCAGCCGTACGCCGCCGAGGTCGGCGCGGTGCCGCAGGTGGGGGGCGGTGGTCTTGAGCGCCACCGGGTAGCCGAGCAGGGCCGCGGCGGCCAGCGCGGCCTGCGGGTCGGGGGCGGGCAGCGCCCGGCGTACCCGGATGCCGTAGCGGCCGAGCAGGGCCGCCGCGTCCTCGTCGGACAGTGTGACCTCGGCCTGCGGGGGCGCGCCCTCGGGCAGCAGCCGGCGTACGGCCTCGGCCGCCGCGGCCGGCTGGAGGTCGTCGAACTCCGGTACCCGGCCCGGCGCGCCCGAGGTCGCCCGCCACGCGGCGTAGGAGGCGGCCTCGGCGAGCGAGCCGACCGCCCGCTCGGGGGCGCGGTAGGCGGGGATGCGGACCCCCGCGCCGTCCGGGGAGCCGAGCCGGTCGGCCATGGCGTCCAGGGCGAGGTGGACGACGGCCACGGGTTTCCCGGCGCCCTCGGCGGCGCGGCGCAGGGCGTCGGCGAGAGCGGGGTCGTCGCCCGCCTCGGGATCGGGATCGGGGCCGGCGGGGTCGGGGCGGGCTGTGTCGCGGGCGGAAGCGGCGTCGGGGTCAAGGCCGGTGGCGCCGTCAGGGCCGTCAGGGCCGTCAGGGCCGGTGACGGGGCCGGTGGGCTGTCGCGCGCCGGGCGGCCCGGCGGCCGGCCGGGCCGGTGCGGTGTGCGCGCCGACCCGCGGGGTCACGGTGACCAGCACCGCGTCGTTCCCGGGATCGGCGAGGGCCGCGGTGAGGGCGGCCGCGATGTCCTCCGGGCGGGCCGCGGCGGTCAGGTCGACCGGGGCGGCGGGCCGCAGGCCGGCGGTGAGCGCGGCGTCGTAGGTGAGCAGCCCGATGGACTCGGAGTTGCCGAGGACGGCCACCCGGTCGCCTCGCGGGAGCGGCTGGAGGGCGAGCAGGAGCCCGGCGTCGAGGAGTTCGGTGACGGTCTGCACCCTGATCACGCCGGCCTGCCGGAACAGCGCGGAGACGGTGGCGTCGGGGATGCGGGCTGCGGGGACGGCGTGCCCGGCCGGCACCGAGCCGGAGTGCAGGGCGCCCTTGACCACCACCACCGGCTTGACGGCGGCGGTGCGGCGGGCGAGCCGGCTGAACTTGCGCGGGTTGCCGAACGACTCCAGGTACATCAGCACCGCTTCGGTCTCCGGGTCGTCCTGCCAGAACTGCAGCAGGTCGTTGCCCGAGACGTCGGCGCGGTTGCCGGCCGAGACGAAGGACGACAGGCCGGCGCCCCTGCGGTGCAGGCCGGAGAGCAGCGCGATGCCGATCGAGCCGGACTGGGTGAACAGCCCGAGCCGGCCGCGGCGCGGCATCTCCGGGGACAGCGAGGCGTTGAGGCCGATGTCGGGGGCGGTGTTGAGGATGCCGAAGGCGTTGGGGCCGATCACCCGCATGCCGTGGCCGCGGGCCTGCCGGACGAGTCGGCGCTGCCGCTCCCGCCCTTCGCCGCCGGTCTCGGAGTAGCCGGCCGCGACCACCACCAGACCGCGCACCCCCGCCTCGCCGCAGTCGTCGACGGCTTCCGGCACCTGCCCCGCGGGCACCGCGAGGAGTGCGAGGTCCACCGGCTCGCCGATGGCGCCGACCGAGCGGTGGCCCGGTACCCCGTCCAGGTCGGCCCCGGACGCCGGGAACGCGTGGTTGACCGCGTACAGGCGCCCGGTGAAGCCGCCGGCCACCAGGTTGCGCAGCAGCGTCCGGCCGACGCCGCCGGGCCGGCGCCCGGCGCCGACCACCGCGACCGAGGCGGGCCGCAGCAGCCGCTGCATCGAGCGGGCCTCGGCGCGGTGTTCACGGGCCCGCATGACCTGCACCGACGCCTCGGTGGGCGCCAGGTCGAGGTCGAGGTGGACCACCCCGTCGGCGAAGCTGCGGCGCTGGGTGTACCCGGCGTCGGTGAAGACCTTGACCATCTTGCGGTTGGCGGGCAGCACCTCGGCGGTGAAGTGCAGGATGCCGCGCTCGCGGGCGGCGGCGGCGATGTGCTCCAGCAGCGCGGAGGCGACCCCGCGTCCCTGGTGGGCGTCCTGAACGAGGAAGGCGACCTCGGCGCGGGTGCCGTCGCTACCGGTGGCGGGGCTGCCGTCCTCGGCGGTGCGGTCGTAGCGCACGGTGGCGATGAACTCCCCGCCCACGGTGGCGGCCAGGCCCACCCGGTCGTCGTAGTCGTGATGCGTGAAGCGGTGCACGTCGCGGTCGGACAGCCGGGGGTAGGGCGCGAAGAAGCGGTAGTACTTGGACTCGTCGGAGACCTTCTCGTAGAAGTCGACCAGCCGCTCCGCGTCGTCCGGGCCGATCGGCCGCACGTGCGCGATGCCGCCGTCGCGCAGGACGACGTCCGCCTCCCAGTGCACGGGATAGGGGTGGGCGGGCTGCTCCGTCATGGCCCCAGCGTATGCGGGCGCGCCCCGCTCGCGTCGCCGCCGCACACGGGGCAGTCTGGGGGCTGCGCGGCCGGTCCCGGCACGGCCCGGCGGTGCGAGAGTGGTCGGGACAACCGGCACCACCCGTACCGGCGGCACCCCGTCGGCGACCCGAAGGGCGACACCATGGCTGAGCGCCGCGTCCACGTCGGCTGGGCAGAGGGCCTGCACGCCCGCCCGGCGTCCATCTTCGTCCGCGCGGCGATGGCCGCCGGCGTGCCGGTCACCATCGCGAAGGCGGGCGGCTCGCCGGTCAACGCGGCCTCGGTGCTGGCGGTGCTGGGCCTGGGCGTGCGAGGCGGCGAGGAGGTCGTGCTCACCTCACCCGCCGAGGGCGCGCAGGCCGCCCTGGACCGGCTGGCGAAACTGGTCGCCGAGGGCCTGGAGGAGCTGCCGGAAACGGTCTGAGGGCCCCCGCGACCGACGATTTCCGGCACCGCGGCGCCCGAACCCGGAACGCGGGCAGCGCAATACAGCGGGACCGGGCAATCCCCCATGGATTGCCCGGTCCCGCTTTTCAGGATTTACGGGAGCCGCAATTCTACGACCTTGTATACGGTGCGTTTGTTAAGCGCGGCGGCGCGCTGCGTTTACGGGATGTTTCAGGATCCTCACCGCGGCGGCCCTCTCCACGTGCACGGCGGCCAGTCGGCGGGCCCGCTCGGCGTCCCCGCGGGCGATCGCGTCGACTATCCCGGCGTGCTCCTCCCACGACTCCACCGCACGCGTGCTGCCGCCGTCCCCGTACACCCAGGCGATCTTGTGCCGCAGCTGGGTGAGCAGCGCGGCAAGCGTCGAGCTGGCCGACGCCTGCGCCAGCGTCTCGTGGAACCAGCCGTCCAGCGACGGGAGGTCGGACAGCTGCCCCTGCACGGCACGCTCCTGGCCGAGCCGGACCAGTCCGCGCAGCACCTTCAGATGCGCCTCGGTGCGGCGCTGGGCGGCGCGGGCGGCGCCCAGCGGTTCCAGCAGTCCGCGGATCTCCAGCAGGTCGGCGGCCTCCTGCTCGGTCGGCTCGGCGACCGAGGCCCCCGCGTGCCGGCGGGTCCTGACGAACCCCTCCGACTCCAGGGTGCGCAGCGCCTCGCGCACCGGCACCCGTGAGACGCCGTAGCGCTGCGCGAGCAGCTCCTCGGTCAGCCGGCTGCCCGGCGGGAAGAAGCCGCCGACGATGTCGTCGCGGATGGCCGTACACACCACCTGGGCCGAGATCCGGCGCCCCGCGCCGTCCGCCCCGTTCACATCCGGCTCCGCATCGCAGACTCCGTTTCCTTCCCCGTATTGTGCCGGACTCTATTCCAGCACACCCGGAAATGGGAAAGCACCCCTGGAATTCTTTGTTTGTTTTTGGACAGGAGGGGTGCTATCGGACGGCCGGGAGCGTCCGGAGACGGCCGAAGACGTCCGAGCGCCCCGGCGCGGCGGACCGGGACGCTCGGATCCGGCGGTACGGGGCGGTGCGGCCGGTTCAGCCGGTACGGACAGGTTCGGACAGGTTCGGACAGGTTCGGACTGTCGCGGACGGACTCGGACGGACTCGGACGGACTCGGACGGGTCCGAACTGGCCCGGCCGGGCTCAGATGACGACGCCGTGCGAGGCCAGGTACGCGACCGGGTCGATGTCGGACCCGTAGTCGGGGGTGGTGCGCACCTCGAAGTGCAGGTGGGGGCCGGTGACGTTGCCGGTGGCGCCGGAAATGCCTATCTCCTGGCCCTCGGTCACCGTCTGCCCCGCGGACACCAGCGGCTCGGTGAGGTGGCCGTACAGCGTGTACTTGCCGTCGGCGTGCTTGATGATCACGTCGTTGCCGTAGGCGCCGTCGGCGCCCGCGGAGACCACCGTGCCGACGGCGACCGCGTGCACGGGCGTGCCGGAGTCGACCAGGAAGTCCACGCCGGTGTGCGAGCCGCTGGACCACAGCGAGCCGGAGGCCTGGTAGCCGGTGCCGACGGAGGCGTCGCCGACCGGCTCCATCCAGCCGGTGGCGGTGCTGCCGGCCGTGCCGCCGCCGGTACCGGAGGCGGACGCGGCGGGCAGTGCGGTCCGGGTCTGCGACCGGCTCGCGGCGGGCTGTTGCGCGGCCCGCGCGGTGGGCGCCTTCGCCGCGGCTGCCGCCTCGGCCCTGGCGGCTGCCCCGGCCTTCGCGGCCGCCTTGGCCTTGGTTGCCGCCTTCGCCTTCGCCTCGGCCCTGGCCGAGGCCAGGGCCTGCCGGACCCTGGCCGTCGCGGCGGCCTTCGCCTTCGCGGTGTCGGCGGCCTTGTACTGGCCCTGCTCCTGCGTGGTGAGAGTGCGGACCAGGGCGGCGGTGTGCGCGTTCAGGGCCCGGGTGAACGCGGCGGGCTGCGCCGCGGCCTCGGGGGCCGCCCCCGGGGAGGCCATCGCGGTGGCGCCGATGGCGCCACCGGTGGCCAGTACGGCGACGCCCGCCAGGGTGGCGGCGGTGCGGACCGGGTGGGTGCGGCGGTGCTTCCCGCTGTGCGCGGGCAGGACTTTGAACGCCATGAGGAGGCGTCGCTCCTTTCCTTCCTTCTCGCCTACCGGGTTAGCTGACGGGTTCGGAGCAGGAAGGTCTCCTACGGGGCATCCGCCCGGGCGGGCGGGTGGCCGCGATTCACCCCAGGGACGTGGGTCCCCGGCTCCCCCTCACGGGGGACTCGGCGATGTACGGGTGCGCCCGGTCGGACCGGGCGCCGCTGCCGTCCACGGGCAACGTGCGCCGACGCTAACCGCGCGGTCAGCCGTACACCAAACAGATCAGCCGATATGTAGCGCACGCCACACACCGCCCGGCGGGGCGCAAAACGCCCGGAACCCCGGTGCCTGTGGGGCGACCGGGGTTCCGGGCGGAGGAGGGGGCGGCTGCGCCGCCGGGTTCAGCCGACCACGGTCAGCGGGCCGATGCCCAGCTCGCGGACAGGCTCGGCGATGGTGGCGGCGTCACCCACCAGGACCACCACCAGCCGGTCTAGCGGGAAGGCGCTGACCACCGCGGCGGTCGCCTCCACGGTGCCGGTGGCGGCCAGCCGGGCGTACAGCTCGGCCTGGTAGGTGTCGGGCAGCTCCTGCTCGACCTGGTCGGCCAGGGTGTCGGCGACGGCCGCGGCGGTCTCGTAGCGCAGGGGCGCGACCCCGACCAGGTTCTGCACCGCGACGTCCCGCTCCTCCTCGGTGAGGCCGCCCTCGGCGAGGGTGCGGATCACCTGCCAGGCGTCCGCGAGCGCCGGGCCGGTGACCTCGGTGGCCACCGAGCCGCTGATCCCCAGCAGCGCGGCGCCGGTGCCGTCCGCGGACGTCAGCAGCACCTGCGCGAAGGCCCGCACCCCGTAGGTGTAGCCCTTCTCCTCGCGCAGCACCCGGTCCAGCCGGGAGGTCAGCGTCCCGCCCAGGCAGTAGGTGCCGAGCACCTGCGCCGCCCAGACCGGGTCCTGGCGGTCCGGGCCGGTACGGCCGACCAGCAGCTGGGTCTGCACCGCGCCGGGCCGGTCGACGACCACCACCCGGGCGGTGTCGTCGGAGGTGATCGCCGGGCGCGGACGCGGCTCGGCCTTGTCCCCGGTCCAGCGGCCGAGGGTGTCGGTCAGCAGCGCCGGCAGGTCGATGCCGGTGAAGTCCCCGACGACCACGGCGGTGGTGGTCGACGGCCGCACGTGCGCCTCGTAGAACGCCCGGACCGCGGGCGCGTCGATGCCGCGGACGGTCTCCTCGGTGCCCTGGCGCGGCCGGGAGCAGCGCAGGTCGGCCGCGAAGAGCTCCTTGTACAGCGCCATCGCGGCGCGGCGGGCCGGGTTGGCCAGCTCGTGCGGGATCTCGTCCAGCCGGTTGGCGACCAGCCGCTTGATCTCGCTCTCGGCGAAGGCGGGCGCGCGCAGCGCCTCGGCGAGCAGGCCGAGCGCCTTGTCGAGCCGGGAGGCGGGCACTTCGAGGGAGACCCGCACCCCCGCGTGGTCGGCGTGCGCGGACAGGCTGGCGCCGCACCGCTCCAGCTCGGCGGCGAACTCCTCGGCGGAGTGCTCGTCGGTGCCCTCGGACAGCGCCCTGGCCATGATGGTGGCCACGCCCTCCAGGGCGGCGGGTTCGGCGTCCAGCGGCGCGGCCAGCACCACCTCGACCGCGATGACCCGCTGGCCGGGCCGGTGGCTGGTGAGCAGCGTCAGCCCGTTGGGCAGAGCGCCCCGCTCCGGCGCCGGGAAGGCCCACGGCTTGGGCTTGCCCGGCTGCGGCTGCGGGTGGAACGTCATGACGGCCGCGGTCTCGCTCATGCTTCGCTCTCTTCCTGTTCGATGGCCTCGGCGCCGCTCCCGGCCGGGCCGGCCTCGTCCTCGCCGTCCCCGGCCCCGGCCCGGTCGCCGCCGGTGGGCTCGTAGACCAGGACCGCCCGGTTGTCCGGGCGCAGCCGGGCGGCGGCCACCGCCCTGACCTCCTCAGCGGTGACGGACAGCACCCGCTGCACCGCGGTCAGGGCGAGCTGCGGGTCGCCGAACAGCACCGCGAACCGGCACAGTTCGTCGGCCCGGCCGTTCACCGTCGCGAGCCGGTCCAGCCACTCACGCTCCAGCTGTGCCTGTGCCCGCTCCATCTCCTCGGGCGTCGGACCCTCCGCGGCGAACCGGGCCAGCTCCTCGTCGACCGCGGCCTCGATGGCGCTCAGTTCGACCCCGGAGGACGCCTTGACGTCCAGCCAGCCGAGCGAGGGGGCCCCCGCCAGCCGCAGCAGCCCGAAACCGGCCGTCACCGCGGAACGGTCCCGCCGCACCAGCCGGTTGTGCAGCCGGGAGGAGTCCCCGCCGCCCAGCACGGTCAGCGCCAGGTCGGCCGCGTCACCCTGCCGGGTGCCGTCCTCGGGGAGCCGGTAGGCCGCCATCAGGGCGCGCGAGGGCACGTCCTCCTCGACGACCTGGCGGGTCTCCCCGCCCATCACCTCCGGCAGCGAGCCGTCGCGCGGCTCGGGTTTGCCGTCGTGCGCCGGGATACTGCCGAAGTACTTCTCGATCCAGGCCAGCGTCTGCTCCGGGTCGATGTCGCCGACCACCGTGAGCACCGCGTTGCCGGGCGCGTAGTACGTACGGAAGAACGCCCGGGCGTCCTCCAGCGAGGCAGCGTCCAGGTCGGCCATCGAACCGATCGGGGTGTGGTGGTACGGGTGGCCGTCGGGGTACGCGAGGGCGGTGAGGCGCTCGAAGGCGGTGCCGTAGGGCACGTTGTCGTACCGCTGGCGGCGCTCGTTCTTCACCACGTCCCGCTGGTTGTCCAGGCTCTCCTGGTCCAGCGCGGTGAGCAGGCTGCCCATCCGGTCGGCCTCCAGCCACAGGGCCAGTTCGACCTGGTGGGCGGGCATCGTCTCGAAGTAGTTGGTGCGTTCGAAGCTTGTGGTGCCGTTGAGCGACCCGCCGGCACCCTGCACCAGCTCGAAGTGGCCGTTGCCCTTCACGCTGGCCGAGCCCTGGAACATCAGGTGCTCGAAGAGGTGGGCCAGGCCGGTGCGGCCCTTGACCTCGTGCCGTGAACCGACGTCGTACCAGAGGCAGACGGCCGCGACCGGGGTGAGGTGGTCCTCGGAGAGCACCACTCGCAGGCCGTTCGCCAGGCGGTGCTCGGTGGCTGTCAGGCCGCTGGAGTGTGCCTCCGGGGTGGCCGTGTGACCCATGGGCAGGCTGTCCTTCCGATCGCGTGCTGGTGACTGCGTAGAGTGCTGCCACTCTAGGGAAGCGAGCCGGTGCCGCGCGAAGTTCCCGCGGACGGCGCGCGCCCGCGCCGGGCGGTGGTCGGTGCTGTCGGCGGCGCGGTCCACAATGGTCGGCAGCAGTCCCCAGGTCCAGACGAAGGAGCGCCGCCGAGATGGCCCGCCGCACGACGAAGACCCCGCCGCCCGACGACGGTTTCGAGGAGCGCATCCTCGACATCGACGTCGTGGACGAGATGCAGGGCTCCTTCCTTGAGTACGCCTACTCGGTCATCTATTCGCGGGCGCTGCCCGACGCCCGCGACGGCATGAAGCCGGTGCACCGCCGCATCGTCTACCAGATGAACGAGATGGGCCTGCGCCCGGAGCGCGGCTACGTGAAGTGCGCCCGCGTCGTCGGCGAGGTGATGGGCAAGCTGCACCCGCACGGCGACTCGTCCATCTACGACGCCATGGTGCGGATGGCGCAGCCCTTCTCGCAGCGGCTGCCGCTGGTGGACGGCCACGGCAACTTCGGTTCGCTGGACGACCTGCCGGCCGCCATGCGCTACACCGAGGCCCGGATGTCCGGCCCGGCGCAGCTGATGGTCGAGTCGATCGACGAGGACACCGTCGACTTCGCGCCGAACTACGACGGCCAGGAGCAGGAGCCGGCCGTACTGCCGTCGGCGTATCCGAACCTGCTGGTCAACGGCTCGTCGGGGATCGCGGTCGGCATGGCCACCAACATGCCGCCGCACAACCTGGGCGAGGTGATCGCCGCCGCCCGCCACCTGATCAGATACCCGGGCGCCGATCTGGACGCCCTGATGCGGTACGTGCCGGGGCCCGACCTGCCGACCGGCGGCCGGATCATCGGCCTGTCCGGCATCCGGGACGCGTACGAGAGCGGGCGCGGCACCTTCAAGATCCGCGCCACGGTGGCGGTGGAGGACGTGACGGCCCGCCGCAAGGGCCTGGTCGTCACCGAACTGCCCTTCAACGTGGGGCCCGAGAAGGTCATCGCCAAAATCAAGGACATGGTCGGCGCCAAGCGGCTGCAGGGCATCGCCGACGTCAAGGACCTCACCGACCGCGAACACGGCCTGCGGCTGGTCATCGAGATCAAGAACGGCTTCAACCCGGAGGCCGTACTGGAGCAGCTCTACAAACTGACGCCGATGGAGGACTCCTTCGGCATCAACAACGTGGCCCTGGTGGACGGCCAGCCGCTCACCCTGGGCCTGCGGGAGCTGTTGCAGGTCTACGTCGACCACCGCTTCGAAGTGGTGCGGCGGCGCAGCGAGTTCCGCCGCACCAAGCGCCGCGACCGGCTGCACCTGGTGGACGGCCTGCTGGTGGCCCTGGTCGACATCGACGAGGTCATCACGATCATCCGGGCCAGCGAGAACGCCGCGCAGGCCAAGGAGCGGCTGATGGAGCGCTTCGGCCTGTCGGACATCCAGACCCAGTACATCCTGGACACCCCGCTGCGCCGGCTGACCCGCTTCGACCGGATCGAGCTGGAGTCCGAGCGGGACCGGCTGAACGCGGAGATCGCCGAGCTAACCCGGATCCTGGACTCCGACGCCGAGCTGCGCAAGCTGGTGTCGGCCGAACTGGCCGCGGTGGCCAAGCAGTACGGGACCGAGCGCCGCACGGTGCTGCTGGAGTCGGCGGACACCCCGCCGGCCGCGGTGCCGCTGGAGGTCGCGGACGACCCCTGCCGGGTGCTGCTCTCCTCGACCGGGCTGCTGGCCCGCACCGAGATCGGCGGCGGGTCCGGGGAGGACGACGGCAGGCGCGCCAAGCACGATGTGATCGTCTCGGCCGTGCCGACCACCGCCCGGGCCGACATCGGCGCGGTGACCTCCGCCGGGCGGCTGCTGCGGCTGACCGTCATCGACCTGCCCATGCTGCCGCCCACCGCGGGCCCGCCCTCGCTGGCCGGGGGCGCGCCACTCGCGGAGTTCCTGTCGCTGGAGGACGACGAGCGGGTGCTGTGCCTGACCACGCTGGACGAGTCCTCGCCCGGTCTGGCGCTGGGCACCGAACAGGGCGTCGTCAAGCGCGTGGTGCCGGACTACCCGGCGAACAAGGACGACCTGGAGGTCATCACCCTCAAGGAAGGCGACCAGGTGGTGGGCGCGGTCGAGCTGCGGACCGGCGAGGAGGACCTGGTCTTCATCACCGACGACGCCCAACTGCTGCGCTACCCGGCCTCCCAGGTGCGCCCGCAGGGCCGCCCGGCCGGCGGCATGGCGGGCATCAAGCTGACCGACGGTGCGAAGGTGATCTCCTTCACAGCGGTCGATCCGGCGGTGGACGCGGTGGTGTTCACCGTGGCCCGCGCCGAGGCCACGCTGGAGGACGCGGATCAGGGAGAGCCCCAGGGCACGGCGAAGCTCACCCCGTTCGACCAGTACCCGCGCAAGGGGCGCGCCACCGGCGGGGTGCGCTGCCAGCGTTTCCTGCGGGGCGAGACCGGTCTGGCGCTGGCCTGGGCGGGCGCCACCCCGGTCCGCGCGGCGACCGCCACCGGCGCCCCGGCCGATCTGCCGCCGAAGGACCCTCGCCGCGACGGCTCCGGAGTACCTCTTCTCAAGCAGGTCTCAGTATTGGCCGGTCCCGTGTAGATCAGCGCCTATTCTCAGCCACGTGAACACCTGTATGCAGACCTCCGTCGAGCTGGACGAGGCGATGGACGGGACCGCAGCGGTCGCCCGGACCTGGCTGCTGATCGAGCAGCCGGGTCCCTGGGGCGCGAAGGCTCTCGGCGCGAGCCGACTGGACCCCGCGGTCGGCCGCGCGCTGGACCGGCTGGCCGCCGTCGCGGGGGTACGGGTCGCGCTGATCCGCCGCCCCGGTCGGCACCCCGACCGGCACCGCCCGGGCCGGCACCGGGTGCTGCTGGCCCACACCGCGCCCGAACACCCGTGGGTGCGCACCGCCGAGGTCACGGACCCGGCCGAGCTGACCGCGCTGGACTTCACCGCCCTGGGCGCGGGCGAGCACGGCGGCTTCGGAACGCCCTACCAGGGGCCGCCGATCGGCCTGGTGTGCACCAACGGCAAGCGGGACCGCTGCTGCGCCGTCCACGGCCGCCCGCTGGCAACCGAGCTCGCGGCCTCCGGCAGCGGCGGCATCTGGGAGACCACCCACCTCGGCGGCCACCGCTTCGCCCCCACCATGCTCGTCCTGCCGCACGGCTACGCCTACGGTCGGATGGACGGCCGCCACGCCCAGCACGTCCTGGCGGCGGCGGCCGCCGGCCGGGTCGTACTGGACAACTGCCGCGGCCGGTCGTCCTGGGAGCGTCCGGGCCAGGCCGCCGAGCTGGCGATACGCCGGCTGACCGGCGAGGAAGGGGCGGGCGCGCTCACGGTGGACCGCACGGAGTCGGATCCCGGCGGCTGGACCGTCCGCGTCACCCACACCGACGGCCGCGCCTGGCGGGTCGCGGTGGCCCAGCACGCCTCCACCCCGCCCCGCCCGGAAAGCTGCGGCGGAGCCCTCGGTACCCCGACCCGGATGGAGGTCACCGCCATCAAGGACCTGTTGGGCAGCCACGCGAGCTGAGCCCGGCCCAGCGCGTCCCGGCAGTCAGGCGGCCCCGGCGCCGGTGAGCGAACGCACCTCCGTCTCCGCGTACTTCCCCTCGTCCGCCGACTCGCGCGACAGCACGGTTCCGAGCCAGCCGGCCAGGAAGCCCAGCGGGATGGAGACCAGCCCGGGGTTCTCCAGCGGGAAGACATGGAAGTCGACTCCGGGGAACAGCGCGTCCGGCCGCCCGGACGTCACCGGCGACAGCACCACCAGCAGCAGAGCAGGTACGAGCCCGCCGTAGACGGACCAGACCGCGCCCCGGGTGGTGAAGCGGCGCCAGAACAGGGAGTAGAGCAGCCCCGGCAAATTCGCCGACGCGGCCACCGCGAAGGCCAGGCCCACCAGGAAGGCGATGTTCTGGTCCTGCGCCAGCAGACTGATCCAGATCGACACCGCTCCGATGCCGACGGCCGCGAACCTGGCCACCCGCACCTCCTCCTGGTCCATCTCGCCCTCGGACTCCCGCTGGGCGTGGCGCCCCCCGTGCCGACCCTGGCCCGCCGGACGGCGCCGGCTGGCGTAGAGGTCGTGGGCCACGGAGGCCGAAGACGCCAGCGTGATGCCCGCGACCACGGCGAGGATCGTGGCGAAGGCCACCGCTCCGACCACCGCGAACAGCACCGTGCCACCGGTGGTCCCCGACCCGCCGCCGAGGATCTCGGCCAGCAGCGGCACCGCGGTGTTGCCCGCCGCGTTCGAGTCCCGCACGGTGTTCGAGCCGACTAGCGCCGCCGCGCCGAACCCCAGCACGATCGTCATCAGGTAGAACGTGCCGATCAGCCCGATCGCCCACACCACCGACCGCCGCGCCGAACGGGCCGTCGGAACGGTGTAGAAACGCGACAGGATGTGCGGCAGCCCGGCCGTACCCAGCACCAGCGCCACACCGAGGCTGATGAAGTCCAGCCGCGACGTCGCGTCCACCCCGTACTTCAGCCCCGGCGCCAGGAACGCGTCCCCCTGCCCGCTCCCGTCCGCCGCCGACCGCAGCAACTCCCCGAAGTTGCCGTGGAAGCGGACCAGCACCAGCGCCGTCAGCGTGACCGTCCCGCCGATCAGCAGCACCGTCTTCACGATCTGGATCCAGGTGGTGGCCCGCATTCCGCCGAAGGACACGTAGAACACCATCAGCGCCCCGACCCCGATCACCGTCCAGGTCCGCACCGCGGCCCCTTCCCCGCCGCCCAGCAGCAGACCCACCAGGCTGCTCGCGCCCACCATCTGGGCCACCAGGTAGAGGATCGACACCGTCACCGACGCAGTACCCGCCGCGATCCGCACCGGCCGCTCCCGCATCCGCGCGGAGAGTACGTCGGCCATCGTGTACCGGCCCACGTTGCGGACCAGTTCGGCCACCAGCATCAGCACGACCAGCCACGCGACGAAGAAGCCCACCGAGTAGAGCATCCCGTCGTAGCCGAACAGCGCGATCAGCCCGGAGATCCCGAGGAAGGACGCCGCCGACATGTAGTCGCCCGCGATGGCCAGCCCGTTCTGCATCGGCGAGAACAGCCGTCCCCCGGCGAAGAACTCCACCGAAGAACTCCGCCGCCGCCCCGCCCACGCGGTGATCGCCAGCGTCACCGACACGAACACGGTGAACAGCACGATCGCCAGGCCCTGATGCTCGCCGGCGGAATCCGCCAGCTGCCGGGTCGCCAGATACCCCGGGGCGGCATTCCCGCCTCCCGGCGACTGCCCGGCCCATTGCGCCGCCGTCAACGCACCCTCTCCTGTCCGGTCCTGGTGGCCAGCGTCCACCGCAGATCGAGCGCCGCCCGGTCCCTGTGCACCCGGGCGTGCCGTGCGTACGCCCACGTCAGCAGGAACGTGCTGGCGAACTGCGCCAGCCCCGCGGCCAACGCGACATTCAGCTCGCCCGCCAGCCGGTACCCCATCAGCCCCGGCGCGGTGGTCGCGGCCACCACGTACAGCAGGTACCAGCCGACGAACCCCGCCACCGCCGGAAAGACGAATCTCCGGTACCGGTCCCGTACGTGCTGGAAGTCCTCGCTGTGCTGCACTTCCAAATAGACCGCCGACCGGTCGCCGACCGTCCAAAGCTCCCCGTACGCGGCGGGATCCTCCCTCACCGCCTCAGGGGCCCGCTCGGGGGCCTGCTGATCCGGCAGCCACAGGCCGGTCGCCCCCACGTCCTGCCAGAGGTCGTTCACCCGCAGCACCCCCGGGTCACCCCCGTCGTGCTTGTCCACCGAACTCTCCTTGCTCCACCGGCCGATCGGCCATGCGCCCAATCATGGACAGAGCGGGAAGATCCAGATAGAACAAGCCGAAACCTTCACCACATCAGGTGATGCCGTGCCGGTATGCATATCCGACCGCTTGTGCCCGGTCCCGTACCCCGGTCTTGGCAAAGAGGTTGTTGATGTGCGTTTTCACCGTCGCCATGCGCACGTGCAACCGCCCAGCGATCTCCGCGTTGGACAGACCCTCCGCCACCAGGGCCAGCACCTCCGCCTCCCGAACGGTCAGCCCGCCCGGCAACTCCGCCCGCTCCCCTCGCCCCATGCCCTCCGGCACGGTTCCGGCACGCACTCCGGCTCGGGCACCGGCTCCCGTTCCGACACCGGCTCCAGTCTTGGCACCGGCGCCCGGTACCGTCGTCGCCAGCGCGTCCAGCAGCCGGCTCTGCACGGTCGGCGACAGGCCCGCCCGGCCCGCCGTCACCTCGACGATGGCCCGTGCGATCTCCTCACGGCCCGCGTCCTTCGTCAGATACCCGCGCGCCCCGCCCCGCAGCGCCGGGAACAGCGAGTCGTCGTCCACGAACGTCGTCAGCACCACCACCTGCGTCCCCGGATACTCCGACCGGATCCGCCGGGTCGCCTCCACCCCGTCACAGCGGGGCATCCGCAGGTCCATCAGCACCACCTCCGGCCGGTGTTCCGCCACCAGCCGTACCGCCTCCTCCCCGTCCGCCGCCGCTCCACCGGCGCCAGCTCCCCGCGCAGCGCGGAGAGCGCCTGCCGTGTCTCAGCGAGCCCCTCCCGAGCCATCCGCCGCGCCGCGACCACTCGCCGCAACACCTCCTCCCGGTCCGCGCCGCCCTCGATCAGCAGTCTGGTCGCCTCCAGATGGACCATCTGCGCGGATAGGCTGTGCGCGAGCACGTCGTGGATCTCCCGGGCGATCCTGGCCCGTTCGGCGAGTGCGGCCGACTCGGCCCCGGCCTCTCGCGCCCCCGCTCCTGCACCAGCAGCCGCTGCGCCTGTCCTCGTGCCTCCGCGTCCAGCCGCACGGTGTACCCGGCCAACGCCAGGCCCAGCGCAAGGAGCACGGCGGCCAGCGGGCTGTCCCCGCTGTCCCACAGCGCGAAACCGGTCAACGAGACGGCCGCGAGAGGCACTCCTGCAGCCAACGGCAGCCGTTCGATGGCGATCACCGCGCAGCCGCACCAGAGCACTGCGGCGGCCACCGGCGCGTCCAGTAGTCGGGCGGTGCCGCCGCCGGCGATCGGCCGCCACCGACCCGGCGGGGCCGGAGCTGGCGGGCGATCACGACTCATGTCCGCAAGGATCACCAGGGCATTGACCAGACCGGACATGAGGGACGCCTCCCTGGCGTGGATTCGGGTGGGCGGGCGGGGTGGCCTGCCCGCGTCCATGAATCTACGCAAATGTCCCGATCAGGGGATCAAACCGGGGGTGGAAAGATCGCCTCCACCCCGGGTGGAGACCCACCCGCCGCGCCCCCGAACATCCTCCCGCCCGGCGCCGGCCAGCCCCACCCCACTCCACCCCGGGTCAGACGTCGATCCGCGCCCGGTCCAGCGTGGAGGCGGAGTTGGTGATGAACTCCTTGCGTGGCGCGACCTCGTTGCCCATGAGCAGGTCGAATGCCTGCTCAGCGGCTTCCAGGTCGCTGATGTTGATCCGCCGCAGGGTGCGGTGCCGCGGGTCCATGGTGGTCTCCGCGAGCTGGTTGGCGTCCATCTCGCCGAGGCCCTTGTAGCGCTGGATGCTGTCCTTGTAGCGGACCTTGCGCCGCTGGAAGTCGAGCAGGGTCTGCCGGAGCTCGTTGTCGGAGTACGTGTAGACGTACTTGTCCTGGCCCTTCTTGGGCTGGACCAGCTCGATCCGGTGCAGCGGCGGCACCGCGGAGAAGACCCGGCCCTCCTCCACCATGGCCCGCATGTAGCGCTGGAAGAGCGTGAGCAGCAGGCAGCGGATGTGGGCGCCGTCGACGTCGGCGTCGGCGAGGAAGATCACCTTGCCGTAGCGGGCCTGGTCGATGTCGAAGGTCCGGCCGGACCCGGCTCCTATGACCTGGATGATCGCGCCGCACTCGGCGTTCTTGAGCATGTCCGAGATGGACGACTTCTGGACGTTGAGGATCTTGCCGCGGATCGGCAGCAGCGCCTGGAACTCGGAGTTGCGGGCCAGCTTGGCGGTGCCCAGGGCCGAGTCGCCCTCGACGATGAACAGTTCGCTGCGCTCGACGTCGTCGCTGCGGCAGTCGGCGAGCTTGGCCGGCAGCGAGGAGGTCTCCAGCGCGGTCTTCCTGCGCTGCGCCTCCTTGTGCTGCCGGGCCGCGATGCGGGTCCTGGCGGCGGCGACGGCCTTCTCCAGCACGGCGCGGGCCTGCGCCTTGGTGTCGCGCTTGACGGAGGTCAGGAACTCCTTGAGCTCCTTCGCCACGACGGCGGCGACGATCCGGTTGGCCGCCGAGGTGCCGAGCACCTCCTTGGTCTGGCCCTCGAACTGCGGCTCGGCGAGACGGACGGTGATCACCGCCGTCATGCCTTCCATGGCGTCGTCCTTGACGATGTCGTCCTCGGCGACGCGCAGCAGCTTGCCGGCGCGCAGTACCTCGTTGATGGTCTTGGTGACCGACCGCTCGAATCCGGTCACATGGGTGCCCCCCTTGGGGGTGGCGATGATGTTGACGAAGGACCGGGTGGTGGTGTCGTACCCGGTGCCCCAGCGCAGCGCGATGTCCACGCCGAGTTCCCGGGTGACCTCGGTGGGTGTCATGTGTCCGAGCTCGTCCAGCACCGGGACGGTCTCCTTGAAGACGCCGCTGCCAGTCAGCCGCAGAACGTCGCAGATCGGCTTGTCCGGAGCCAGGAACTCGCAGAACTCGCTGATGCCGCCGTCGAAGTGGAAGACCTCCTCGACCGGCCGGTCCGTCTCCACGCCGCGCTCGTCGCGGACGACGATGGTCAGGCCGGGCACCAGGAAGGCGGTCTGGCGGGCCCGCTGGTGGAGGTGCTCCAGGGAGAGCTTGGCGTCCTTGAGGAAGATCTGCCGGTCCGCCCAGTAGCGCACCCTCGTGCCCGTACGGGTACGGGGGATCCTCCTGGTCCGGGTCAGGCCGCTCGCCGGGTCGAAGGGCGCGTCCGGGCCGGATTCGGTGAACAGGCCGGGAACGCCCCGCCGGAAGCTGATGGCGTGCGTGTGGCCGCCGCGGTCCACCTCGACGTCCAGCCGGGCGGACAGGGCGTTGACGACGGAAGCTCCGACGCCGTGCAGGCCGCCGGAGGCGGCGTACGAGCCGCCGCCGAACTTGCCGCCGGCGTGCAGTTTGGTCATCACGACCTCGACGCCGGACAGCCCGGTCTTGGGCTCCAGGTCGACCGGGATGCCACGGCCGTTGTCCCGTACCTCGACGGAGCCGTCCTCGTGCAGGATCACCTCGATGCGGTCACCGTGTCCGCCCAGGGCCTCGTCGACGGAGTTGTCGATGATCTCCCACACACAGTGCATCAGACCGCGGCTGTCGGTCGATCCGATGTACATGCCGGGCCGCTTGCGTACGGCTTCGAGACCTTCGAGGACAAGCAGGTGCCGCGCGGTGTAGTTGGAGCCGTCACGATCCGCGCCGGCCAGCAGCGCGGAGGACGGCACGGATGTCTCGGCGGTCACGCGGGCAGCTCCTCGATCCAGATGTTGTGAAATTCGTCAACCGAAGTCGGTCGCACCGGTCAGAGGGTACCGATGCCGGGCAGGGGGGCGACGCCGCGACCCGGTATCCACAACGCCCATACTAGCCGTTATCGAGCAGGCGTTCGATAACCCGTGAGAGTGATACACATGTCACGTTCCCAAAGACGCATGAACCATTTAGGCTCCGGGCACGTCCTCAGCAACAACCCGACAGCCAGCCGGGGGCAAGTTCGGACAAGTGCCCCACTCGGGACATCTGACGTAAATATTCCTATTCGCCGCCAATCGGTAACACCCAGTCACTCCGAAGACGGTTTTCCAGGAAAAGCCGCGAGCGGGAACGTTTTCGGCCTGGTTGGATGTTGACCCTGGTACGACAGCTCGTCGAGCTAGAGAAGAGGCGACGTGACCACTGTTCTGACCCCCGCGAGTCCGCTGACAGCGGCAGACCGCTGCGACCGTTGCGGCGCTCAGGCTTACCTGCGCGTCGTACTCCTCAGCGGCGGAGAGCTGCTCTTCTGCGCTCACCACGGCCGCAAGTTCGAGCCGGAGCTGAAGAAGATCGCAGCGGAAATACAGGATGAGACCGGCAGGCTCACCGACACCCAGGCGTCGGCGGGAGACGACGAGCGCTGACACATCGCACCAGCGACGAGTTCGGATCCGCGGGCGGACGGACCCCTTGAGGGGGTGTCCGCCCGCGGGTTTTCCCGAGGACGTCGGCGCTCACCCCGGTCTTCACATGTGCTGCGCCACCAGCGCGGCCACCGCGGAGACCCGGGTGTAAACGCCCGGATACGCGGCCTGCGCGCATCCACTGCCCCACGACACCAGTCCCACCAGGCGACCCGACACCACCAGGGGCCCGCCGCTGTCGCCCTGACAGGCGTCACGGCCCCCGCCACGCGCTCCGGCGCACATCATGGTGGCCTTCAGATAGGTGCCGTCGGAACTCCCCGGATACGCCTTCTCACAGGTCGTGTCCGCGAAGACCGTAACCGGCGCGGAGCGGAGTGCATCCGCGTAGTCGCCGCGTCCGGTCGTATCCCCCCAGCCGTACACCTCCGCCTGGGCACCGTCCTGGTACAGCTGGGTGTCCGACGGCTGGGCCAGTGCGATGCCCGTCCCGCCGGGCAGCGCTTCCTCCAGCGTGATCACGGCCACGTCCCCGGCGTTGGTGGAGGGATCGAAGCCCGGGTTCACCCACACCTGCGACAGTCGGATCTCCTCGCCGGCGTCGCCGGTCAGATCGGTGCGGTCCGCGATGACACGCAGATCGGGCAGCTGCCGCCAGTCGGAGACGCCGAGCGCTTCCCGGCCGAAACAGTGCGCGGCGGTGACGACCGTCCGCGGGGAGACGACCGCGCCCCCGCAGAACTGGCCGGAGCGGTCGGTACCGAAGCGCGAGCGGCTGGACAGCGCCACCACCCACGGCTCCTGGTCGGTACTGGCGGGGGTGCCGCCGATGATCACACCGTTCGCCGCCGCCGGGGCCGCAGGCCCCGCGAGCGGCAGGACGGCCGCGGGCAGCAGTGCTACCACAGCCGCCGTCACGGCACGGATGGGGAAACGCATACGGCCTCCTGACCCTATGAACAACTCTGAGCACCCAGAGTTATCGATAGGATCGGAGGCCGCATCCGCAGGAGGCCACTTCCGGTGACCCGAAACGCGTTCGGTGCTGGTACCGTCCGAGGTACCCCCGGATCAGTCCAGGTAGTCCCGGAGAACCTGGGAGCGCGACGGGTGCCGCAGCTTGGACATCGTCTTGGACTCGATCTGCCGGATCCGCTCGCGCGTCACCCCGTAGACCTTGCCGATCTCGTCCAGCGTCTTGGGCTGCCCGTCGGTGAGGCCGAAGCGCATCGAGACCACGCCCGCCTCCCGCTCGGAGAGGGTGTCCAGAACCGAGTGCAGCTGCTCCTGCAGAAGCGTGAAGCTGACCGCGTCGGCGGGCACGACCGCCTCGGAGTCCTCGATCAGGTCACCGAACTCGCTGTCGCCGTCCTCGCCCAGCGGGGTGTGCAGCGAAATGGGCTCGCGGCCGTACTTCTGGACCTCGATGACCTTCTCAGGGGTCATGTCGAGTTCCTTGGCCAGCTCCTCCGGAGTGGGCTCGCGGCCCAGGTCCTGGAGCATCTGGCGCTGGACGCGGGCCAGCTTGTTGATGACCTCGACCATGTGCACCGGGATGCGGATGGTACGGGCCTGGTCGGCCATGGCGCGGGTGATCGCCTGCCGGATCCACCAGGTGGCGTAGGTGGAGAACTTGAAGCCCTTGGTGTAGTCGAACTTCTCGACCGCGCGGATCAGGCCCAGGTTTCCTTCCTGGATGAGGTCCAGGAAGAGCATGCCGCGGCCGGTGTAGCGCTTGGCCAGCGACACCACGAGCCGGAGGTTGGCCTCCAGCAGGTGGTTCTTGGCCCAGCGGCCGTCCTCGGCGATGATCTCCAGCTCACGCTTGAGCTTGGGTGCGAGCTTGTCGGCCGCCGCGAGCTTGTCCTCGGCGAACAGGCCGGCCTCGATCCGCTTGGCGAGCTCGACCTCCTGCTCGGCGTTGAGCAGCGGGACCTTGCCGATCTGCTTGAGGTAGTCCTTGACCGGGTCGGCGGTGGCACCGGCGACCGCGACCTGCTGGGCAGGCGCGTCGTCCTCGTCGTCGTCGGAGAGCACGAAGCTCTCGGACTCCGTCTTCTCGGTGTCCTCCTCCCCGCTCTTGCCACCGGGCACGACCTCTTCGAGCAGTTCGTCGGTCTCGGCGACCGCCTCGTCCTCGCTCGGTACGGCAGCAGTGGTCTTCTTGGCCGCTGCCACCTTCTTCGCGGGGGCCTTTTTGGCGGCCGTCTTCTTGGCGGCGACCTTCTTCGCCGGCGCCTTCTTGGCTGGGGTTTCCGCCTCCACCGATGGCTCCACCGTGGTCTCGGCCTCGACCACCACCGCAGGGGTGGGGGCCGTGGGCGCTACGGTCTTCTTGGCAGGGGCCGCCTTGGTGGCGACCGTCTTGGTGGCAGTACGCTTCGCCGGGCTCTTGGCTGCGACGCTCTTACGGGTGCGCTTGGGCGCCTCAGCGGCAGTCACCATCAGCGTCACACCCTCCTCGTCGAGGACCTGGTTGAGGCTGCGCAGAACGTTCTTCCACTGGGTTGCCGGAATCTGGTCCGCTTCGAACGCCCGACGCACGTCGTCGCCGGCGATCTGGCCCTGGGCCTTACCCTGCTCGATGAGTGCCATCAGAGACTGGGATTCGGCGATCTCGGACGGGAGCGTACGGGATGTGCTGGCCGACACGAACAACCTCTCGGAACGATGGGAACGACTCGGTGGAACCGCACAGCGGCTCAGCGCCAGACGCGACGCTGGATATTCCTCGTACGGCCGCCACCTATTAAGTCATCGCACTGCCTCGCCAAGCGTTACGCCCACCCTACGTGGCCCGAGTCACACCACGAATAGTACCCATCATCGGAAAATCGGACATCTGATACGTCTAAGGCCGCCGCGGGCCCCGTCAACGGGTGACCCACGGCGGCCCGGGGGCAGTCAGTGTTCGCGCGGGGCGGGGACGACGTGGTCGGCCGGGCCCGCCGCCGGCTGCTCGTCGGGTACCGCGAGCAGCTGGCGCATTGCCGCTTCCGCGGTGCCGCCGTCGCCGCCGGCGAGCGCGTCGACGATCCGGTGGTGCAGCCCGACGGAGGCGTCGGCGGGGCGGTCGCAGCCGGTGGCCGGGCCGCCGGAGACGTGGAGGGCGGAGGAGACGATACCCGACAGGTGCTCCAGCATCCGGTTGCCCGCGACCTGCAGGAGCAGGCTGTGGAACTCGGCGTCGGCGCGGGAGAACGTGAGGGCGTCTCCCTGGGCGGCGGCGTGGGCCATGATCTCCGCCATGTCGGCCAGCCGCTGCTGAATGTCCTCGCGCCCGTGGCCGGCGGCGAGCCTGGCGGCCAGTGGCTCGATGGTCCAGCGCAGTTCGAGCAGTTCGCGGCGCTGCTCGTCGCGCTGCGGTCCGAACGCCCGCCATTCGATGATGTCGGGGTCGAGCAGGTTCCAGTCGCTGACCGGACGGACCCGGGTACCGACATTGGGGCGGGCACTCACCAGGCCCTTGGCCTCCAGCACGCGCAGGGACTCGCGCACCACGGTGCGGGAGACCTCGAAACGCTGGCCGATCTCCTCGGGCACGAGGGGGCGGTCGGCGCCGAGGTCGCCGGAGACGATCATCTGTCCGAGCTGCTGGACGAGTTGGCCGTGCAGCCCCCGGCCGCGACTGCCGCCCGTGCGGCGGCCGACCCGGTTCATGTCCGGCTCCGCGCCCTCCCAGGACGGCAGTCCGGGGCGGTCGGCGCCGGGGGTGTCGGCGTACGAATAGCGGTCCAGCTCGCCCGGACCGGAGATCCCGGAGTCGGCTGAGCGAGCCGAGGTCATCATGGAATGCGCAAGGGTACTCACGCATCTTTTGTCGGCGAAGCCGGTGCGCGCCTTGAGGGCTTTGCTGAAAAGCACACGAAAGGGTGAGTGCTCATCACCTGATAATTGACGTTTTTGTGGACGAATCAGCTCTTTTTGCTGGTCAGTGGTGCAGTAGTGGCCGCCGGGACGGCAGTTGTCCTGCGCCCCCTGCGCCGGCCGCGCATCGCGCTCGCCGCATAGGCTCCGGCGAGCGCGACCAGCGACAACACCAGCGCGAGGAAGAAGGGTTGGGCGGCGAGCCGCAGCGTCCCGGACACCGTACGGCCGTCCTGGGAGACGCCCGTCAGCACCGACCACAACGCCCCGGCCGCATCGCCGAGTTCCCCGGCGGCGCGCTCACCGAGGGCCGCCCGTACGGCCGGTACGACCAGCACCGGAACAGCGAGCACCGCGGCCAGTCCCAGCGCCGTGGTGCGGAACACGGCCGCGGCCAGCACACCCGCCCAGGCGCAGCCGACGGCGAGGGCCGCCCAGCCGGCGAGGGCCGCCGGATGGGCAAGCGGCCCGACGTCCCGCCGGGCGCCGGGCAGGGTGTACAGCAGTGCCACGTCGATGACCGCGGCGAGCCCGGCGAGCAGAACGGCGGCAACGGCGGCGACCGCGAGTTTCGCCACCAGCAGCCGGGGGCTGCGGGGTTCCGGGCCGTAGCCGGGGGCGAGTGCCGGGTAGGTGAACTCCTGCCCGTAGCTCAGCGCGCCCAGCCCCCCGGCGCCGATCGCTGCGGCGGGCAGCGGCAGTTCGGCGGCCCAGCCGGAGACCAACCGCAGCGGCGAGGTGGAGACGGGACCCAGCCGGGTCATCAGTACGGTGCCGAGCGCCGATCCCGACAGGGCCACCACGGCGGTGATCCAGGGGGTACGCACACCGAAGGCCCGGCGTACCTCGTAGCCGACCGGGCGTTCCGGCCCGGTGCGGTGGGCGATCCGCCGCACCGGCGGCGGCCTCCTGCGTCCGTGGAAAGAGCGGGGGCCGGCTTCGTCGGCCGCGGCGGCATGGGCCGCCTGCCCGGCCCCGTCGGAGAGGTGGTGCAACAGGACCCCGTGACGGTACGCGGTCTCGCCGACCTCCGCGGACGTCGTTCCATAGGCGGTGATACAGGTGCCGGTCGTCATGACGACCTCCGCGCCGCTGTCGCCGAGCAGCCCGGCAAGCCGCTCGGCGTACGGGGAACGCACCTCGACATGAGGTCGCAGCCGGCTGCGGGCGAAGTCCGCGGCCGGTTCGTCGGCGACAAGCCGGCCCTTGTCCAGCGCGATCACGCGGTCGGCGGTACGGGCCAGGGACCGCGCGTCCCTGCCGGTGAGGAGTACCGCGCCGCCGGCCTCCGCGTGTCCGCGTGCCAGGCCGTGCACCCAGGCGGCCTCCCGTGGCGGCAGTCCGCGAGCGGGGTCGTCCAGGACCAGGAGGCGCGGGCGGGCCAGCAGCGCGACGGCGGTTCCCAACCGCCGGTCCATGCCCAGGGAGAACGTGCCGAGCCGTTCGTCGGCCATCGCGTCGAGCCCGGCCAGGTGCAGCGTTTCGTCCGCCCGGGACAGGGGCACTCCGAAGGCGGCACAGAGCATACGCAGGTGGCCGCGGGCGGTGCGGCGCGGGTGTCCGCCGATATCGCCGACGAGGGCGCCGATCTCCCGGGCCGGATGCGGCAGATCGTGCAGAAGGCACCCGTCGACGAGGGTGGAGCCGCGGCCCGCCTCGATGCCGAGCAGCAGCCGGACCGCGGTGGACTTGCCGGACCCGGCGGGGCCGAGCAGTCCGGTCACCGCGCCCGGATGGACGTCGAAGGTGAGGTCGGCGACGGCGGGCCGGGCGTTGCGGCGGCAGGTGCTGGTCAATCCGATGGCCTGGATCACCCCAGCACCATAACTCCCAAAAGGAACAAAATGGCCGAACGGCCCGGTCTTCAGACCTCCGGTCTCAGCATCGGCGGATTGAGCAGGGTGGCGCCCCCGGCCCTGAACAGCTGCGCAGGGCGGCCGCCCTGACGGGTCGTGGTCCCTCCGGTGGGCACAAGGAAGCCGACCGTCCCGGTCACCTTGCGATGGAAGTTGCGCGGGTCGAGCGCCACTCCCCACACCGCCTCGTACACCCGGCGCAGTTCCCCCACCGTGAACTCCGGCGGGCAGAAGGCCGTCGCCAGCGACGAGTACTCGATCTTCGACCGGGCCCGCTCCACACCGTCAGCCAGGATCCGGTGGTGGTCGAAGGCCAGCGCGGCGGTCTCACCCGGGTGCTCCTGGCCGCTCTCCGCCAACAGCGTGTCCACCGGGGCCCACCGCGCGCCGCGGGCGTCACCTCCGGCCCGGGGCGCCGGCAGGTCGGGGGCCAGCACCAAGTGGGCGACGCTGACCACTCTCATCCGCGGATCCCGCTGCGGATCGCCGTAGGTCGCCAGTTGTTCGAGGTGTGCTCCGTTCTGCGCCCGCAGCCCGGTCTCCTCGGCCAGCTCACGCGCCGCGGCCTGCGAGAGGTCCTCGTCGCCGCGGACGAAACCGCCCGGAAGCGCCCACCGCCCCTGGAAGGGGGGCTCACCCCGGCGTACGGACAGTGCGCACAGCGCGTGTTCTCGCACCGTGAGCACGACCAGGTCGACGGTGACGGCGAAGGGCGGAAAGGCCGACGGGTCGTAACGCGACATGCCGCGATCCTAGTCGTCTCCCTGACGATAATCAGCCGGATCGCCACCTCTTCGCGATCAGGTCCCGAAGGCCCCGCCGGGCACGCAGGCCACGGCCCGACTACCGTTCCCGGGCGGGAGCCGCAGCTCACCCGCACCGCCTCGCACCTCCGGAGACAGATCCATGGCCGTCCACCGCCAGCCCGGCACCGTCCTCACCGACCACGCCTTCGCCGTACCTCTGGACCACGACGCGCCCGACGGGGAGCAGATCGAGGTCTATGCCAGGGAGGTCGTCGCGGCCGGCCGGCAGGACGACCGACTGCCGTGGCTGCTCTATCTCCAGGGCGGCCCCGGCGGCCGTTCGCCGCGTCCCCTCGGGCGCGACGGATGGCTCACCCGCGCGCTGGACGACTACCGGGTGCTGCTGCTGGACCAGCGCGGCACCGGCCGCTCCACCCCGGCGTCCCGGCAGACCCTTCCCGGGCGCGGTGACGCCGCCGCGCAGGCGCGGTACCTCGCTCACTTCCGGGCGGACTCCATCATCCGGGACTGCGAGGTGATCCGGCGCCGACTCCTCGGCGCGGACGGGCGCTGGAGTGTCCTCGGCCAGAGCTTCGGGGGCTTCTGCGCCGTCACCTACCTCTCGTTCGCTCCCGAAGGGCTGCGCGAGGTGCTGATCACCGGCGGACTGCCCGGCCTCCGGTCCTCCGCCGAGGAGGTGTACCGCGCCGCCTATCCGCGGATCGAGCGCAAGAACCTCGGCCACTACGCGCGCTACCCCGAGGACGTCGGCACGGTCCGCGAGATCGTCCGTCACCTGAACGACGGCAAGATCGCCCTGCCGGGCGGCGGGCGTCTCACCCCCGAGGCGTTCCAGTCACTCGGGGCGATGCTGGGATCCGCGGACGGCTCGCACACCCTGCACTATCTGATCGAGGACGCCTTCGTACCGGGGCTGTCGGTGCCGGTGCTGTCCGACTCCTTCCTGTCCGAGGTGCAGACACATCTGTCCTTTGCGGGCAATCCCCTCTACGCGGTGCTGCACGAGGCGATCTACGGGCAGCGCTCGGTGTCGCCGGGCGGGACGGACTGGGCGGCCGACCGGGTACGCCGGGAGTTCCCGCAGTTCGACGCGGCCGGGGCAGCGGCCCAGGACCGGCCGGTGCTGTTCACGGGCGAGACGATCCACCCGTGGATGTTCGCGACCGACCCGGCGCTGGCACCACTGCACGAGACGGCCGAGCTGCTGGCGCACCGCGGGCAGTGGCCGGACCTCTACCGCCCGGAGCGGTTGGCGCGCAACGAGGTGCCGGTGGCCGCGGCGATCTACCACGACGACATGTACGTCGACACCGCCGACTCCCTCGCCACCGCCCGCGCGGTTCAAAACCTGCGGACCTGGGTCACCGACGAGTACGAACACGACGGTCTCCGGGTGAGCGGCGGCCGGGTCCTCGACCGGCTCGTCCGGCTGGTCCGCGGCGAGTCGTAGACGCGGCGACGACCCGCTTGCGGCGTTCATGGCGCAGGCAGCTGCGCAGCAGCTCGGGATCCAGGCCCTCGTTCACGGAATGGTGGAGCAACCGCGCGAAGGTGTAGTGGGGTTCGCGGTCGAGCGCCATGCCGAGCGCGACCCGGGCCTCGGACTCGTCGCCCGACGACCACGCGACCCACCCGGCGAGGGCCAACGGCGCGGCGGCGTGATCACCGTAGGGGCCGGCGCAACGGCGGGCCAGCGCGCGCCACAGCCGCAGGGCCGCGTCGGCCTGTAGGGGCTCCATCCACTCGGCGGCCCGGTCGCGCGCTTCCCTGTCCTGCAGACCGAGGATGATCGCGGCTGCCTCGTCGTCGCCGAGCAGCCTGTCGTCCCGTCCGTCGCCGCGCCCGGGGTCAGTGATCGGGGGCGCCGTGCGGAAGCGCTCCAGCGCCGCGCGGGCCAGGCCGAGGGTGCGTTTCCTGATCTGCTCCTCCTGTTCTCCGCCGTCGTGGTCCATCATGCGCGGGACCAGCTCGGCGGCCGCGATGTCGAGCGCGATCTCGTGTCTGCGGTTCCGCTCGGCGGGCCTGAGTCGGGCTTCCATGTCCCGGAGGGAACCGGGAACAGGCAGTCCCGCGTAGGCGGCGGTCGCGGCCATGGCCGTACTGCCGGCCGGCGGAAGCTCCTGCCCGTCGCCGGGCACGGCGGCCGTGTCGGGCCGACAGTAGGACCACCAGCGGCCCGCCGACAGGCACAGCGCTTCCACGACGGGGACGTCCAACTCGCCGCAGGCGAGCCTCAGCCGCTGGGCAAGTGGTCGCAGGCGTTCCACGACGGAGCCGGCGGCCTCGCCCGCGCGCGGATCCTGGCAGAGGAAGATGACGACGGAGTCCGGCCGGGCACCGCGCCGCGTACTGTTTTCCACCAGGCAGTCCGCGAGCTGCCCGGCCACCTCCGGCCATTCCTCGGGGTCCTGCGGCAGACCGAGGCGGAGGCGTCCGCCGAACCGGCGGTTTTCTCCGTGCAGCGCCAGCATCACCAGGCTGTCCGTCGGATAAAAGCCCATCAGATACGGCAGGGCGTCGGCGAGTTCCGCGGGTCCGCGCAGGGTGACCTTGATGTCGTCGGTCGCCTGCGATGACTGTGCGTGATGTGTTTCGTTGCTCTGTGTCATGGTTCGACGATGACGCATCCCGCATGTTTCGCACCAGACCCCCCTGAAGGCCTGTGGATAACTCTGCTCGACGCTATCCACCGGTCACGGAACGGCGTCGGCGGACCGCGGGTCCGATCGAAGTGCCGAAGACGGCTGCAGATCGGTGGTGCGCGGGTCGCAGGCGTACGGGAGTTCCCGGCGCCCGGTGCCCGTCCCCCGACCGCCGCCGGGGTGGGCGGCGGCGGCCGTCGTACCCGGCCGGCCGTTCGCGGTGCCGGCTGTCGCCGCCGCGCTGTGCCGCGTCACGGTCCCGCAGCGTGGGACAGGCCGGCCGGGCGCCGGCGGGCGCCGCCTACCCGGCCAGGGCGAGGACGAGGGGGAGTACCTGATCGGCTCCGGCCTGCCGCAGGAGGCGGGCGCCCACGGCCAGGGTCCAGCCGGAATCGGAGTAGTCGTCGACGAGCAGGACCGGACCGGGGGCGCCGGCCAACGAGCCGGCCAGTTCAGGGGGCACCGTGAACGAGGCGACCAGGGCGCGCAGCCGCTGCGCGGAGTTGCTGCGGTGCGCGCCCTGGTCGTCGGCCTGCGGGGTGTACGCCAGGCCGCCCAGCAGCGGGAGCCTGCCCACGCGGGCGAGTCCCCCGGCCAGTGAGCCGATCAGCTGCGGGCGGGTGCGGGACGGCATGGTGACGACCCCCACCGGCCGCGCCACCGCCTCGGCCGAGTCGCCGGCCCAGCCGTCGGGCGAGCGGGCCCAGTCGGCGAGCACCCGCACCACGGCGGCCAGCACATCGTCGGGCACCGGCCCGTCCGTGGCCTGCGCCGACACGATCGGCCGCAGCCGGTTGCCCCAGCCGATGTCCGACAGCCTTCCCAGCGCCCGCCCGGTGACCGCCTGCTGGCCCGCGGGAATTCGGCCCTTGAGGTCCATTCCGACCGCGGCGAGTCCGGTCGGCCACATCCTGCGGGGTTCGACCTCGACCCCCGGACGGTCCAGCTCGCCTGTCGCCGCCGCGAGCGACCCGGGAGACACGGCGGGATCGAACCAGGCTCCGGCGCAGGAATCGCAGCGACC
This sequence comes from Streptomyces sp. ITFR-21, assembly GCF_031844685.1. Taxonomy (NCBI): domain Bacteria; kingdom Bacillati; phylum Actinomycetota; class Actinomycetes; order Kitasatosporales; family Streptomycetaceae; genus Actinacidiphila; species Actinacidiphila sp. ITFR-21. The sequence continues at coordinate 5,500,356 of NZ_CP134605.1, read as the reverse complement.
GCACGGGACCGCCTTCTCGTCGTCGAGCTGCCGCTGCAGGAACTCCATCCGGCACCCGGTGGTCGCCACGTAGTCCCGCATGGCCTGCTGTTCGGCCAGCCGCTGCCGGGCGACCCACGCGTACCGCTGCGCGTCGTACGCCCAAGGCCGCCCTGTCGCGGTCCAGCCGCCCTTGACGCGCTTGACCGCCCCGTCCACGTCCAGGACCTTCAGCATCGTCTCCAGGCGCGAGCGCCGAAGATCCACCAGCGGCTCCAGCGCCGGCAGCGACAGCGGACGGCCCGCCTGCTCCAGTACCGCCAGCGTGCGCCGGACCTGCTCCTCGGGCGGGAAGCCCACCGAAGCGAAGTACGCCCAGATCGCCTCGTCCTCCCGCCCCGGCAGCAGCAGCACATCGGCGTGGTCCACCCCGCGTCCCGCACGGCCCACCTGCTGGTAGTAGGCGATGGGAGACGCCGGCGACCCCAGGTGCACCACGAAACCCAGGTCCGGCTTGTCGAAGCCCATCCCCAGCGCCGAGGTCGCCACCAGTGCTTTGACCCGGTTCGCCAGCAGATCCTCCTCCGCCTGCAACCGGTCGGCGTTCTCCGTCTTCCCCGTGTAGGAGGCCACCGGATACCCGCGCTGCCGCAGGAACGCCGCGACCTCCTCCGCCGCCGCGACCGTCAGCGTGTAGATGATCCCCGAGCCCGGCAGGTCCCCCAGCCGCTCCCCCAGCCACGCCAGGCGATGCGCCGCGTCCGGCAACCGCAGCACCCCCAACCGCAGGCTCTCCCGGTCCAGCGGCCCCCGCAGGACCAGGGCGTCCCCGCCCCCCGTGCCCAGCTGTTCGGCCACGTCCGCGGTCACCCGTGCGTTCGCCGTCGCCGTCGTGGCCAGCACCGGCACACCCGCCGGCAGCTCCGCCAGCATCGTGCGCAGCCGACGGTAGTCGGGCCGGAAGTCGTGCCCCCAGTCAGAGATGCAGTGCGCCTCGTCGACCACCAGCAGACCGGTCGCGGCCGCCAGCTCCGGCAGCACCTGATCGCGAAAATCCACGGAGTTCAGACGCTCGGGACTGACGAGGAGGACATCGATCTCGCCGCTCTCTACCTCCCCGTAGACCGTCTCCCAGTCCTCCGGGTTGGCCGAGTTGATGGTGCGCGCCCGGATACCGGCCCGCGCCGCCGCCTCGACCTGGTTGCGCATCAACGCCAGCAGCGGCGAGATGATCACCGTGGGCCCCGAGCCGCGCCGGCGCAGCAGAGCGGTGGCCACGAAGTACACGGCCGACTTGCCCCACCCGGTCCGCTGCACCACCAGAGCCCGCCGACGCTCCTCCACCAGAGCCGCCACCGCCTGCCACTGGTCCTCCCGCAACCGCGTCGAGCCCCCGGGGTCACCGACGAGCTCGGCGAGGACGGCATCGGCTTCGGCGCGCAGTTCCAGGTTGTCCATGCCCCCATGCAACCCGATGGCAAGGACAATCGGCGACTTCACCCCGCGTGACAGCCGCCTCACGCGCGGCCCGCCGGCCGCGTACCGATCGAGGACGGCCGCGGCGGACCTCCGCACCGGGACCCCACCCCCGGCCGAGGCGTCCGCGCCGCGCACGGCGCCGGGGCCGCATTGGTGGTGGACGATGCCGCGGACACCGGACGGTCCCTCGCGGCGGGCGCGCGGACGCTGCGGCAGGCGGGCGCGACGGCGGCGTTCCCGCTGGTCCTGGCCGTGCAGGACCGATCGGCCACCAGGAGCCACCGGACCTGGCGGGATCTATGCGGCGGACAGGTCCATACCGGTCGGCGCGGGCGATTGCCCGTTGCCGCCAGCAGTTGCGGGGGGAAGAATTGCCTTCGGATCCCCGATCGGCTCTTGGAGCCCTCTGACCGGTGTGCGCCCGCGCCCGGTCTACGGGTGTATCCGTGAAGGGAGGACCGTGACTATCGGCTTCATCACGGGGACGTCGACGACGGCCATCTCCCGCGCGTCGCGCAACCTGGAACCGGCCGAATGGACCGGCGCCGGGGCGCCGTTGCCGGCCAGTCCGCGGGACGTGGTCAAGGACCTGCACTCCCGGCATCTGCCGGCCCCGTCGACCGCGGTGGTCGCGGTCTACGATCCGGACGGCCGTATCAGGGCGAGTGCTTCCTTCGCCGGCCGCCCCGGGGTGTCGGACGGCTGGGAGCGGCGCAACGCCCTGCTGTCCCATCTGCGCCGGGTCATCCCGCACGACCTGCGGCTGCGCCAGCCGGTACGGACCGCCGTGCTCATGCTCTGCCGGGACGGCGAGGCGGGCTGGACGGAGGAGGACGGCGCCTGGATGTGGGGTCTGCGGGACGCCTGCACCCTGCACGGCCTGCGCTGCGGCTCGTATGTGACGCTCACCCGGGCGGGCTGGAACATCATCGGTGAGAACCGCAGCGGACGCACGCCGAACGCGGCCTCCTGGTCCCGGCGGCCGGGCGGTGCGGCGCCGGCCGTCCCCGGCGGAGGCCCGCAGCCGCTGCGCCGGGCCGCCGTCCAGTGACGCTCGGACCGACGGGACCGCGCCGGTGGCACCGGCCGACCCACCGGTCCGCCGGGCGACCGCCCAGGCGAACACCACCCGGATCGCTCAGGAACCGGCGGCAGCGCCCAACAGCGTGTTGATGCGTGCCGGGTCCCCGCACACGATCAGCAGCACTCCCGCGTGCGAGAGCGCCCCTGCCAGGGCCTGAGGCATCGTTTCGTCGGAGCCGCCGTTGAGCGCCACGATCACGACCGGGCGGTCACCGATCCGCGGGGCTCTGATGTCGGCGTAGAAGACGTCGTCGCCGGCGTCGTGCTGCGCCCAGTAGGAGTCCTCACCGAAGGAGAGCTCGTGCGCGGCCCAGGGATGGGGGTCGCCGGTGGTGAGGACCAGGATCTCGCCGGGGGCCCGTCCGGTGTCGAGCAGCAGGTCCACCGTCTCGTCGGCGGCGTCCGTCGCGCCGTCGGCAGGGGCGGGGATGAGCTGGATCTGCGCGGTAGCGGCGGCGCGCTGGTCGGGCGCTCCGCTCGGGTTCGCCGCGGCGGCCGGGGTGGCCGGCCCCGGGGGGACGGCGGCGGTGCCGTTACCGGCGGGGCGGCTCGGACCGGGCCGGCCGGGACGTACGCCGGCCGGCGACGCCTCCTTAGGCGGTGCGGGCCGTGGTGCCGCGGGTCGCGGCGGGCCGGGAACGGGACGGGGGGTCGACGCACTCCGGCCGGCGGCCGGAGCAGTGCGGGGACCCGGGACGCTCTCGTGAATCTGAGGCTCCTCGGGGGTGAGAGGCATGAGTTGATGTCTATCAAACGCGGCACGAATGCGCAGCGGTGTACGGGGCCAAAATCAGAAATCGAAACCGAGTTGTTCCCCTGTCCCGACGCCCTCCCGCACCTTCTTGAGGTGCTGCCAGCGCGGCATGGCGTCCAGGTACGACCACGAAAGCCGGTGCAGCCCGGTCGGCCCGTACTCCTCAAGGGCCGCCCGGTGAACGGGGGACGGATATCCGGCGTTGTCCGCGAAAGCGAAGGGGGCGTATTGGGGGGCCAGTTCGGCCATTGCCGCGTCCCGGCGCACTTTGGCGATGACGGAGGCCGCGGCCACCGCGACGCAGGACTGGTCGCCCTTGATCACGGTGCGCACCTGCCAGGATCCGCCCAGGTAGTTGTGCTTGCCGTCGAGAATCACCGCGTCGGGCCGCTCGGGCAACTGCTCCAGGGCGCGTACCGCGGCCAGCCGGAGGGCCGCGGTCATGCCCTGGCTGTCGATCTCCTCGGGTGAGGCGTGGCCGAGCGCGTACGAGGTCACCCAGCCGGTGAGCACCGCGGCAAGCCGGGTACGGCGTTTGGGTGTGATGAGTTTGGAGTCGGTGAGGCCCTCGGGCGGGCGGCGCAGCCCGGTGACCGCCGCGCAGACGGTGACGGGTCCGGCCCAGGCGCCTCGTCCGACCTCGTCCACACCGGCGACGGTCCGGACGCCGAGGGTGGCGCGCATCGAGCGTTCGACGCTGTGGGTTGGGGGTTCGTACGGCATGGCTGCCTTAGCCTACCCCTCGGCAACCCGCCTGCCACAGGGGGAGATCAAGCCGGTGGAACGGGCACGGGCCGGGATGCGCCCCGCGTCGGCGCCCGGAACGGCCCGGAACACCCGCTGACCGGCGGAATCCCGGTGTCACGGATCCCCCGGGGCGATCCTCGGCCCGATCCTGACCCGACCCTGGGCCGGGCCTTGGGCCGGGCCATGGCCGGAAATCACCAACGGCCGGCACTCGGCGGGTCCGGGGTGACCCAGCGTTCGAACGGCCGGTCCAGGAAGTAGTGGCCGTCGCTGCCGGACAGCAGCATCCGGGTCTCGCCGTTGGCCGGATTGGACAGGGTCTCGAACTCCTCGACGGTCCAGTGGAACCAGCGCATGCAGAACAGCCGCATCGTCAGCCCGTGGGTGACCAAAAGGACGTTCGGCGGAAAGTCGGGCTGGGCGAAGGCCCGGTAGAGCGTCTCCAGGAAGGAGCCCACGCGGTCGTAGACGTCGGCGCCGCTCTCCCCCATCGCGAACCGGTAGAAAAAATGACCGTAGGAGTCACGGGCCTTGCGCTGCCGCTGGATGTCCTCGACGTCCTGCCGGTTGCCCCAGTCCTGCTCCCGCAGCCGCGGCTCCTCGCGGGCCCGGATCAGCCGCTGGTCCAGGCCGAGTTCGTTGTAGGTCTGCCAGGTGCGGCGGTACGGGGAGACATACGCCTGCACCCGCTCGCCGCCGAAGAGCTCGCGCAGCCGCGGACCGGCCCGCCGGGCCTGCCGAACTCCTTCGGCGGTGAGTTCCAGGGCGTGATCCGGCACCCGTTCGTAAATGGTGTCGTCCTCGTTGCCCTGGGACTCGCCGTGCCGGATGAGCACGATGCGGCGAGGGCGTCCCATGACGGTCAGCCTATTGCCCGGCCGGTTCCGCTGCGCGCCACGGCGGCAAGGGCCGCGGCTCCGCGCCGCCACGCCCGGCCGGGGCCGACCGCGCCCCGGCCGGACCGGCCCGACGGCGCTCACGGCCGCGCCCTCAGACCGTCCACGCCTGCTCGACGTCCACCACGTCGCCGGCCACGGACAGCACGTCGTCGTCCAGCTCGGCCCGTTCGGACAGCCGGGACACCGCTCCCTCCCGGTATTTGCCGTGCTCCGTGGCGGAGTTCCACATCGACAGCACCAGGAAGTCGTTGACCGTGCCCTGGCCGAAGACACCGCGCAGCATGCCCGGTGAGCCCGCCATGGCGGGATTCCACACCCGTTGCTGCATCAGGGTGAAGTGGTCGACGCGCTCCGGCCGCACCTTGCACAGCGCCACCCGCAGCAGGTCCGCGTCGGCGAACCTCGGCTCGAAGCCGACCTTCACGTCCAGCCGGTGCTCGAAGAGGTTGACGGCGAGCATCTCGAAGGTGCCGTGCTGGGCGGTCGCCATGCCGTCGTGCGGCCCCGCCATGAACGCGTCGTACGACCGCCGCTCGTCCCAGAAGGCGAAGAGGTGCGCCACTCCGGGCTGCGCCCGGCTCCAGCCGCCGCCCTGGCCGCGGAACCCGGACTGTTCCCTGAGCGCGGCCCACCCGCGCTGCCCCCGGTCGAACCCGGGTCGATCGACGACGCCGCAGCGTATCCACTTCACCAGCACCGCGCCATCGTAATGGCGTCAGGGCGCCGCGACCGCCCGCCGAACGGCCGGCGCGGGATCCGGTCCGGCCTGCGGCGGCCCCTCGGCCCCGCCGCACCACGCCACCGTCCCTCGCCGCCGTCGCGGCCTCCGCGGCCGTCGCAGCCGCAAGCCGACGACGATCAGAACGTCACGGACCCGCCGGGCTTCAGCCGGTGCAGCCGCCCGCCCAGGCCGGCCGCCGCGAAAGCAGCCTCCAGACTGTCACCGTCCTCGGTGAAGTGCCCCCAGTGCTCGAAATGCAGCGGTACGACCGCGCGGGCGCCGAGTACCGCCGCCGCCCGCGCCGCCTGCTCGCTGGTCAGGGTGAGCGGCGCGTCCGGTACCAGCGGGGTACGGGCGGCCCCGGCGAACAGAAGGGCCGCGTCGAAGGGGGCGAACCGGTCGGCGACGGCCTGTACGAGGTCGAGCGAGGCGTTGTCACCGCTGACGTACACCGTCGGGAGGCCCTCGCCGGACAGGACGAATCCGGTGACCTCGCCGACCAGCTTCTCGCTGCCATCTGGGCCGTGCAGCGCGGGCACCCAGGTGACGCGCAGGACCCCGCCCCCGGGGCGCGGCAGCTCGGTGTGCTCCCAGCTTGGCAGCGCCCTCACCGTGCCCCGCAGCCGCTCCCGCGCGGCGCGCGTGGACAGCACCAGCGGCGCCCGCGCCACCAGCGCCCGCCCCGACCGGTCGAGGTTGTCGGGATGCTGGTCGTGCGACAGCAGTACGGCGTCCACCGGACCGAGCGTCGCGGCCGTGACGCCGGGTCCCGCGGTCTTGGTCAGCGCCCGCGCCCCGATCGGGTAGTCCCCCGGCGGGTCGAAGGTCGGATCGGTCAGCAGCCGCAGCCCGCCGACCGCGATGACCGCCGTCGGACCGCCGACGTAACGGATGTCCAGTCCTGCCATGGCCGTGCCCCCGTACCGAGTCGGTCTTCCGCCAGCACCATCACCTCGCACCCTGGGCTTGTTCCCGCCTGCGCGCAAGCCGCGCGGAACCGCGGGCGGGGGCGAGGGGCAAAGCAGGCGCGGGCAGCGGACCGGAGGAGGTCCGCGGCGGCGCAGGGGGCGGGCGCCGGTCTCCCAGCGGCCGCCCCCTGCTGATCGGCCGGGTCAGCGCCTCAGCCGCACCGCGGCTGAAGGCCGTACCGCGCCGCGTCACAACGCATCCGGATCAGCTGCACCCGCTGGTCGACCCGCAGCCCTCGCAGACGTAGCAGCTGCCCGCCCGCCGCATCTTCGTGCCGCAGGAGAAGCACAGCGGGGCGTCCGCGTTGAGGCCGAGCTGGATCTCCAGCAGCTCGGTGGAGCTGTGGGCCTCCTTGGGAGCCGGGGTGGCCGCCGCCGGCTTGGCCACGGTGAGCGGCGCCCGCGTCGGCTCCGGCTCGCGCGGGGCGGACTGGGCCAGCCCCTCGACGTCCACCTCGTCGTCGGCCGGCTCGTAGGAGCCGGTGTCCAGGTGCCGCTGGCGTTCCGGAGCGGAGTGGATGCCGAGCGCGGAGCGCGTCTCGAACGGCAGGAAGTCCAGCGCGAGGCGGCGGAAGATGTAGTCCACGATGGACTGCGCCATCCGCACGTCGGGGTCGTCGGTGAGGCCGGCCGGCTCGAAGCGCATGTTGGTGAACTTCGAGACGTAGGTCTCCAGCGGGACCCCGTACTGCATGCCGACCGAGACCGCGATGGAGAAGGCGTCCATCATGCCCGCCAGGGTGGAGCCCTGCTTGGACATCTTCAGGAAGACCTCGCCCAGACCGTCGTCCGGGTAGGAGTTCGCCGTCATGTAGCCCTCGGCGCCGCCCACGGTGAAGGACGTGGTGATCCCCGGGCGCCCCTTGGGCAGGCGCTTGCGGACCGGGCGGTACTCGACGACCTTCTCCACCGCGGCCGCCCCGCCGGCCGGCGCCGGAGCCTCGGCCTTGGCGTCCTGGGTGCCCTTCTTCTTGGCGGACAGCGGCTGGCCCACCTTGCAGTTGTCGCGGTAGATCGCCAGTGCCTTCAGGCCGAGCTTCCAGCCCTTGTAGTAGACCTCCTCGACCTCCTCGACGGTGGCCGACTCCGGCAGGTTGACCGTCTTGGAGATCGCGCCGGACAGGAACGGCTGCGCCGCGGCCATCATCCTGACGTGTCCCATGGCGGAGATCGCCCGCTCGCCCATCGCGCAGTCGAAGACCTCGTAGTGCTTGTGCTTCAGGCCCGGCGCGTCGATCACGTGGCCGTGCTCGGCGATGTGCGCGACGATCGCCTCGACCTGCTCCTGCTGGTAGCCGAGCCGCTTGAGGGCGGCGGGCACCGTGTTGTTGACGATCTGCATGGAGCCGCCGCCGACCAGCTTCTTGAACTTCACCAGCGCCAGGTCGGGCTCGACGCCGGTGGTGTCGCAGTCCATCATCAGGCCGATGGTGCCGGTCGGGGCCAGCACCGACGCCTGGGCGTTGCGGAAGCCGTTCTTCTCGCCGAGCCGCAGCACGTCCTGCCACGCCTCGGTGGCGGCCGCCCAGACCGGAGTGTCCAGGTCGTCGACCCGCGTGGCCGCGGTGTTGGCGTCCGAGTGCTGCCGCATGACGCGCTTGTGGGCGTCGGCGTTGCGGGCGTAGCCGTCGTACGCGCCCACGACGGCGGCGAGTTCGGCGGACCGCCGGTAGGAGGTGCCGGTCATCAGGGAGGTGATGGCACCGGCCAGACCGCGGCCTCCGTCGGAGTCGTACGCGTGGCCGGTCGCCATCAGCAGCGCGCCGAGGTTGGCGTAGCCGATGCCGAGCTGGCGGAAGGCGCGGGTGGTCTCGCCGATCTTCTCGGTCGGGAAGTCCGCGAAGCAGATGGAGATGTCCATCGCGGTGATGACCAGCTCGACGACCTTGGCGAAGCGCTCGGCCTCGAACTCCTGGTTGCCCTGGTCGTCCTGGCGGAGGAACTTCATCAGGTTCAGCGAGGCGAGGTTGCAGCTGGAGTTGTCCAGATGCATGTACTCGCTGCACGGGTTGGAGGCCGTGATCCGGCCGGTCTCCGGCGAGGTGTGCCAGTGGTTGATCGTGTCGTCGTACTGGATACCGGGATCGGCGCACGCCCAGGCGGCCTCGGCGAGTTTGCGGAAGAGCGCCTTGGCGTCGACCTCCTCGATGACCTCGCCGGTCATCCGGGCCCGTAGGCCGAACTTCCCGCCGGTCTCGTACGCCTTCATGAACTCTTCGTTGACCCGGACCGAGTTGTTGGCGTTCTGGTACTGGACCGAGGCGATGTCGTCCCCGCCCAGGTCCATGTCGAAGCCCGCGTCGCGCAGGGCGCGGATCTTCTCCTCCTCCTTGACCTTGGTCTCGATGAACGCCTCGACGTCGGGGTGGTCGACGTCGAGGACGACCATCTTGGCGGCGCGGCGGGTGGCACCGCCCGACTTGATCGTCCCCGCGGAGGCGTCGGCCCCGCGCATGAAGGAGACCGGTCCGGAAGCGTTGCCACCGGAGGAGAGCAGTTCCTTGGCGGACCGGATACGGGACAGGTTCAGGCCGGCGCCCGAACCGCCCTTGAAGATCATGCCCTCTTCCTTGTACCAGTCGAGGATCGAGTCCATGGAGTCGTCGACGGACAGGATGAAGCAGGCCGAGACCTGCTGGGGCTGGGTGGTGCCGACGTTGAACCACACCGGGGAGTTGAAGCTGAACACCTGGTGCAGCAGCGCGTAGGTCAGCTCGTGCTCGAAGACCTCGGCGTCCGCCGGGGAGGCGAAGTAGCCGTGCTCCTCACCCGCCGCGCGGTAGGTGCGCACCACCCGGTCGATGAGCTGCTTGAGGCTCTGCTCCCGCTGCGGGGTCCGCACCGCGCCGCGGAAGTACTTGCTGGTGACGATGTTGACCGCGTTCACCGACCAGAAGTCGGGGAACTCCACGCCACGCTGCTCGAAGTTGATCGAGCCGTCGCGCCAGTTGGTCATGACGACGTCGCGGTGCTCCCAGACCACCTCGTCGTACGGATGCACGCCCGGCGTGGTGTGGATGCGTTCGACGCGCAGTCCCTTGCTCCCCTTCGGTCCCCTGGTGCGCGAACCGCGTGCCGCGCCGTTCGTCGTCTCGGTCATTCCGCCTCCCTATACGGGTGAAAACGCCCTGATGTGCCGGGTTTCTTCCCGTAGCACGGTGTTGTTCTGGCGCCTCGGCGCCGCACAGCGGCGCTTCGGCGAGTCCTGGGTCCTGGGGTCGGCACCCGGTCGCCCGGCGTTCAGCCGGTCAGCGCCCGGCCGGTCAGCACCCGGCCGGTCGGTGTTCAGCCGTCGGCACCGGTCGGCGTGCGGACCCCGAGCTCCTCGTCGAGCCCGCCAGGAGTGGTGGGTGGCAGCTGCTCGCGCAGCTCCGTGATGGCCCGGTCGAAGTCCTCGAGCGAGTCGAAGGCCCGGTAGACGCTGGCGAAGCGCAGGTAGGCCACCAGATCGAGGTCCTGGAGCGGGCCGAGTATGGCCAGGCCCACGTCGTGGGTCGACAGCTCGGCGCTGCCGGTGGCCCTGACGGCCTCCTCCACGCGCTGCCCGAGCTGCGCGAGAGCGTCCTCGGTGACCGGGCGGCCCTGGCACGCCTTGCGCACGCCGGCGATCACCTTGTTGCGACTGAAGGGCTCGGTGACCCCGCTGCGCTTGATCACCATCAGGGACGCCGTCTCGACCGTGGTGAAGCGACGGCCGCAGTCCGGGCACTGCCGCCGACGGCGGATCGAGGTCCCGTCGTCGGTGGTGCGGCTGTCGACGACGCGGCTGTCGGGGTGTCGGCAGAAGGGGCAGTGCACGGGTCTTCCACATCCCTTCCTCACCGGCGGTGAGAGCGCGCGGCGAACGGCTTCCGGGGACCTCGCACAGCTGCGAACGGCGTGGAAACCGTCTCAGCGCGAACTCCGTGACCACAACTTGTGGTGGCCGGGGCCCATCTAACCACTAGATATGGTGAGCGTGTCCACCCGGGGCCCTCGACGCGCCGGAGCCACGGACCGGGGTCGCGGCGTGTCAGAGCGTAGGGGAAGATCGAGGATACGGCTTCGGTGAACGCGCCGGGGACGGCGGTGACACACTGAGCCGTGCCGCCGGGGAGCCGCGGCACCGGCAGTTTTGGGAATCGAACTTCCATTCGAGCAATACACCCGGTACCTTGATCACGTCAGCGGATTTATGGAAATTCACTCGAACGTGTGTTTGGCGCAACCTTTCGAAACCCACTACCGTTGTACTAACTGCCCGTGCCGCGAACGGGCCGACCGCAGTCCATGCGGTGGAGAACATCTGGAAAGGGGCCGCCGTGACCGCCACCGCAGAGAGCGCCACAGCGACATTGACCGCACTTGACCGCTCCCCGGATCGAATCGGCGCGTTGGACGTGATGAACGAAGACAGCCCCCCGAAGCCCACGCGCTCACTTCCCGGACGGCCCCCGGGGATTCGCGCCGACAGCTCGGGACTCACCGAACGCCAGCGCCGGGTAATCGAGGTCATCAGGGACTCGGTGCAGCGGCGCGGATATCCGCCCTCCATGCGCGAGATCGGCCAGGCGGTCGGTCTCTCCAGCACTTCCTCCGTGGCCCATCAACTGATGGCTCTGGAACGGAAGGGTTTTCTGCGCCGCGACCCGCACCGGCCGCGCGCCTATGAGGTACGCGCCTCGGACGCCGGTCATCCGCAGCCGACCGACACGACCGGCAAGCCCTCCGCGTCCTATGTGCCACTCGTCGGGCGGATCGCGGCGGGGGCCCCGCTTCTCGCCGAGGAATCGGTCGAGGACGTTTTCCCGCTGCCCCGGCAGCTGGTCGGCGACGGCGAACTGTTCGTACTCAAAGTGGTCGGCGACTCGATGATCGAGGCGGCCATCTGCGACGGCGACTGGGTGACGGTACGGCGCCAGCCCGTCGCGGAGAACGGCGATATCGTCGCGGCGATGCTCGACGGCGAGGCGACGGTGAAGCGCTTCAAGCGGGACGCCGGCCATGTGTGGCTGCTGCCGCACAACGCGGCCTATCAGCCGATCCCGGGTGACGAGGCCACCATCCTGGGCAAGGTGGTGGCGGTTCTGCGCCGGGTCTGAGCGCCTGGCCTCTCCATCCGGGCCCCGGAACCCCTGCGCCGGTTCCGGGGCCCTTCTGCGTCCGCGGGCTCCCCCTGTCCGGGGCGCCCGCGGGCAGGGGGAGCAGGGGCGGGGGCAGAAGAGGGAGAGCGGGAGCCGCTCAGACCGGCTGTACGGCCGCCTCAGCCGTCCTCGCCGCCGCGTCGATGGCCGCCAGCGACTTCCGCACCTGCCGGCCGTCCGTGGTGTACCAGAGCTCCGGCATGGAGGACCGCAGAAAACCGCCGTAGCGGGCGGTGGCGAGCCTCGGGTCGAGTACGGCCACCACGCCCCGGTCCCCCGTCGCCCTGATCAGCCGGCCGGCGCCCTGGGCCATCAGCAGCGCCGCGTGCGTCGCCGCCACCGCCATGAAGCCGTTTCCGCCGTGCTCCTCGACCGCCTTCTGCCGGGCGCTCATCAGCGGGTCGTCCGGCCGCGGGAACGGAATCCGGTCCATGACCACCAGCTGGCAGCTGGCGCCGGGTACGTCCACGCCCTGCCACAGCGACAGCGTGCCGAACAGGCAGGTGCGGGCGTCGTCGGCGAACCGCCGGATGAGCTCTCCCAGCGTCTCCTCGCCCTGCAGCAGCACCGGGTGGTCCAGCCGCCCCCGCATCGCCTCCGCGGCCGCCTGGGCGCCGCGCATGGACGAGAAGAGCCCGAGGGTACGACCGCCGGCCGCCTCGATCAGCTCGGCGAGTTCGTCGAGCATGTCCTCCCGGCCGCTGTCCCGGCCCGGCTGGGCGAGATGCCGGGCCACGTAGAGGATGCCCTGCTTGCGGTAGTCGAAGGGCGAGCCGACGTCGATGCCCTTCCACGGCGGGACGTCCTCGCCCTCGGTGCCCTCCGGGGCGAGCCCGAGCGTCCCGGCGACCCCGTTGAAATCGCCGCCGAGCTTCAGGGTGGCCGAGGTCAGCACCACCGAACGATCGGTGAACAACTTCTCCCGCAGCAGCCCGGACACGTTCAGCGGCGCGACCCGCAGCGACGCCCCGAACCGGTCGTGGCGCTCGCACCACACCACGTCGTCCTCCGCGCCGCGGACCAGGCGCTCACTGACCTCGTGGATGTGCTCCACCGAGGCCATGGCCTGCTTGCGCACCGCGTCCTCGTCCTGCACGGACTTGTCACGGGTGTCGCCGAGCGCGGTGATCACCTGGCGGCAGGCGTCGCGCAGCGCCGCCAAAACGTAGCCGAGGTCCTCGGGGATCTCCACCAGCCGCCCGGGCAGGGCGAGCTCCATCACCCGCTCGAAGCCCTCCGCGGCGCCCAGCAGCGCGTCGGCGGCCTTCTCGTTGACGAGCTTGGCGGCGCGTTTGACTGCCCGGTTGACGCCGATCGGGGACAGCTCGCCGGTCGCGACCCCGGTGAACCGCGAGACCAGCTCGTGCGCCTCGTCGATGATCAGCACCTCGTGGCTGGGCAGCACCGGCGCGCCCTCGATGGCGTCGATGGCCAGCAGCGCGTGGTTGGTGACCACCACCTCGGCGAGCCTGGCCCGCTCCCGGGCCGCCTCGGCGAAACACTCCGCGCCGTAGGCGCACTTGGTGGCGCCGAGGCACTCCCGGGAGGTGACCGCGACCTGGCTCCAGGCGCGGTCGGAGACACCGGGGGTCAGCCCGTCCCGGTCACCGGTCTCGGTCTCGTCCGCCCAGTCCCGCAGCCGCAGCAGGTCCTGGCCGAGTTTGCTGGTCGCGGCGGCGGCCTCGAAGGGGTCGAAGAGCCCTTCGCCCTCGTCCTGCGGCACGCCCTCGTGCAGCCGGTGCAGGCACAGGTAGTTCGACCGGCCCTTGAGCATGGCGTACTGCGGCTCGCGGCGCAGCAGCGGTTTGAGCGCCTCCACCGTGCGCGGCAGGTCGCGCTCGACCAACTGCCGCTGGAGGGCGAGGGTGGCGGTGGCCACCACGACCCGCTCCCCCTGGGCGAGCGCGGGCACCAGATAGCCGAGTGACTTCCCGGTGCCGGTGCCCGCCTGGACGAGCAGATGGGACGAGTCGTCCACGGCTGCCGCGACGGCTTCGGCCATGGTGACCTGACCGGGCCGCTCGGTGCCGCCGACGGCGGTGACGGCGGCGTGCAGCAGGTCGGTGAGTGCGGGTGAGGGCATGGCGTTCATAGGGGGGCCAGCCTACGGCGAGCCACTGACAACGCCGCCCGCGCGAGGCGCCCGGGACCGGTTTCGGCCACCGCCGGTCCCGGTACGCAGCCGGGCCGATCGTTCCCCGGACCACTCCGGTCGGCCGGTGCTAGCTTCTGGTCACATGCGGTGCGAGAGCCGTTTGACGCTGGATGCCTCTGCCGCCGAATACGTCGTCGATGTGGCGGACGTCGTCCGTGAACCGGTCCTCGGCGGCGGGAGACCGGCGGACCTGGCCCGACTCGAAGGCCTGCTGGACGCGCTGGCCGCCTTCGCGCGCGACGCGACCGTACAGGTGTACGCGATCACCGACCGTTCGCTGCTCACCGACGGACGGCTGACCGCCGAGGAGCGCCGGCGGCTGGACCGCTGATACCGCGACGGACTGCTCGAGGTGCTGCCCCGCGCCGACGACCGCATCCTGGAGCTGGCGGACGCCCTGGAACTCCGGGTGGTCAGCGCCGACAACTTCCTCGACTTCCACCGTGCCTACCCCTGGCTTCCGGGCTCCCGGGGTCGCTTCCTGCGTCCTTTCCTGGGGCCGGACGGCCGGATCGGGGTACGTCCGCGGATCAAGCCGGTGCCCGCCGAGTGGCAGGTGTCCCGCAAGGAGGAGGAAGGGCTGCTGCTGGAGGCCGGAGTGCTGCGCCGCTGGGCGCCGTCCGCCCACCACTCGGTGCTCAGCCGCGACGGGCACTGCCCGGAGCCCGGCTGCCCGCTCTTCGGGGGCGGGGATCGGCCGAGCACCGCGCTGCCCAGGCGCCGCAGGGACCGTGTGCTCTGCCCGACGCACGGCCAGCCGCTCACCGACGCGGGGCCGCGTCCGCGCCGCGCCCAGGTGAAGGTGCTGATGGGCGGCACGGTCAAGGGCCGTTTCATGGTGACGGCCGGCGAGCCGCTGGCGGTCGGCCGGGCCCCGGCCGACGGCGGGGTGCCGCTCGGCGCCTGGATCGGCGACGCGTCGGTGGTCTCCGTCAGCCGCACCCACGTGGTGCTCTCCTATGACGGCAAGGCGCTGACCGTCGTCGACGAGCGCAGCGCCAACGGCACCCGGATCCGCCACAACCGGCCGGCCGAAGACGAGTTGCTGCCGCTGCGCCACGGCACGCTGTGGCGGCCGCGGCCCGGTGACTCCGTCATGCTGCACGACCGGCTGGAACTGCTGCCGAGCGGCCGTCGGTTCGTCTTCGAGGAGGACGCGACGGACGGTACGGTCGGCCCTGGGCCGGCTGCCGGGGCCGTGGCGGCGCCGACGATGCTGGGCCTCTCACCGGACCTCCCGTCCACGGACGGCCGAAACGGTCAGGACGACCCGGACGGCTCGACCGGCGGGGACGGCGGGACCGGCGGGGGCGGACAGAGGTGAGCGAGGGCCGGGCCTTTGCCGGAACAGGGCCCGGTACGTTCCTGGGCGGCCGCTACCGGCTGGCGGAGTCGCTGGGCGGCGGCGGCTTCGGGCACGTATACGCGGCTGTCGACGAGCGCCTTGGGCGGCCGGTGGCAGTGAAGGTGCTGACCCTGCGCGCCGACTGGCGCGAACGGTGATGTCGGCGGCGAGCCGTACGGTGTCCCCGGGCCGCAGCGCGGCCCGCTGTCCGGAGGCCAGTCGGTGACCGTACGCATAGGTGCCGTTGGTGGACTTCTCGTCGGTGATCCAGGCGGAACCGTCGGTCTCAACGGCGACCGTGGCGTGGACACGGGACAGGCTGCCGTAGCCGGCGAGGAACGCCGCATCGGGGCACAGGCGGGGTTCGCGGCCGCACCTGAGGCGTACACCGGGCTCGACGGACACGGTCTCGCCACCCGGGAAGAGCAGCCGTAGGGCGCTGGGCGGGGTGCCCGAGCCGGTCTGCCGGGCGGCGGCGCCGGGCGACAGCTCGATGATCCGGATCGGTTCGGTGTCCGGGGCGGCTTCGGGCAGTGCGTCGGTGGGGTCGGGATCGGTTCCGGGGCACCGGCGGGACGGCATCAGGGAGAAGGGTACGAAGCAGCCCCCGCACACCAGCTGACCCGGCCGGACGCCGGGAGTGCCGCACTCCGGGCAGGTCCGCAGGCTCCCGTCCGCACCGATGGCGCCCATGGCGACCCCGCTCCCTCCGGTCACGGCCCGTCCCGCATCGCAGCCCGCGCCGGACCCGGGAGCCGTATGCCTGAGGATGGGCCGGCGGCTGACGGCATGTCGGCCGTACCGTGCCGAATCGAGTGGGCGCCCGCAGGGGAGCGGTCAGAGCAGATGGCGGAGCGCGCGGTCGCGGACCATCAGAGCCGCGCGTTTGCCGGGGAGGTCGACCTCCGCACCAAGACGGAAGCCCGCGCTGAGGAACGCGGCGACGGAGGGCGTGTTGCGCAGATCGGGCTCGGCGACGACGCGGGCGCAGGCGGGCCGGTTGTCGAGCACCATCGTGGAGACGGCGCGCAGCAGGACGCTGCCCAGGCCCCGGGCACGGTCGGCGGCATCACCGATCAGCAGATGGACGCCGGTGTCGTGCGGCCTGATCGGGTGGTGGCGGGCGATCGGGTCCAGGTCGGCGCGGTAGACCTCCCAGTAGCTCATGGGAGTGCCGTCGAGGACGCCCAGGCACGGGACGCTGCGGCCGTCGCCGGACAGTTGCGGGCGCAGGTGGCCCTCGGTGACGCCCGGGTCGCCGGCCAGCTCCCAGAACCGGGCGACCGCCGGGTCGTTCATCCAGCCGGTGACCAGGGCCAGGTCGCGCTCCAGCCGGACCGGGACGAGCCGGAAGGACCCGGCTGAGGTCTCGGCGGCGGGCCAGCCGGCGACGCGGTCGAGCAGGTCGGCCGGGCGGCTGGGGCAGGCAGGGCCGCCGTGGACGCCCGAGCAGCCGGCCGGCCGCTCCGGGAGTCCGGGCGCCGACGCGGAGTCCCCGTACTGCGGGGTGGCGGCGAAGAGGGCGAGGACCTCGGTGGGGAGCCTCAGGTCGAGCGTGTCCTCGGTGCTCGAATCGGCGGAAGGCATCAGCGGGCCAGCGGGTTGGGAATGGTGACGTAGACGGACTGGGTGTCGACCGGGCCGACGAGTTCGTCCAGTCCGTGCAGCCGGGTCAGCAGGTTGGCCTTGCAGCGCAGCCGGGCGCAGTGCAGCAGCCGGTCCGGGAGGCTGCTGCCCTGCCGGTCGGCGGCGAGGAAGCGGCGGAAGGCGGCGAGCAGTACCTGCTCGTCGGCCAGGCTTTGGGAGCCGAAGGCGCCGATCAGGCCGAAGACGTTGTTGATGCCGAGGTAGTAGGCGAAGCGCTCGTCCGCGACGTCGTCGGTGACGAAGCTGTCGCTGGCCGTGCCGATGCCGGGGAGCTGTTCTTCGAGGGCGGCGCGGTGCGAGTCGCGGAAGTAGTAGCCCTGGTTGTCACGGTAGCGGCCCCCGCGGGGCCAGCCTTCGGCGTCCAGCAGCACCAGGGTGTTCTGCTGGTGGGCTTCGAGCGCGATGCCCGCCTGCCCGTCGAGCCACAGCACCGGCTTGACCACGGCGTCGAGGTAGCGCAGGAACCATTCGGTGGCGACGGCCGCCCCGGACCTGCCGGTGCGTCCGGCGAGGGCCGCCACCAGGACGGCCAGCCGGGAGCGCAGAGCGGGCGCGGGCAGTCCGGGCCACGGACGCGGCGAGGTGAGGCCGGCCACGCAGTGCGCTGAGTGGCCGGCGCCGAAAGGACTGTGTCTGAGCGCCACGTCGAGGCCGGGGACGGGTTCGCCGTCGGCGGTGTCCACCGCGAGCCAGGCCGGGTCCCGAACGATGTCGAAGCCGGGGTGGGCGGCCTGCCAGCGGGTCACCAGGCCGCCGCGCAGCAGCCGGTGCACCTCGGCTCCGCGCAACAGCTCCTTGCGGAGGTTCTCCCGCCGGGAGTTGGTGATGCGCAGGCCCAACGAGAGCTTGAGCATGAGGGGCGAGCCCGGCCGGTAGACGGTGCGTACCGAGGAGGTGGGGTGCCAGGGTTCGCCGAGCGGGCCGAGGTCGTGCAGCAGCCCCGCGTCGAACAGGGCGCGTACGCCGGGCCGGTGCCGGATGTCCCGGGCCTGCCAGGGGTGCAGCGGCAGCGGCGCGGTTCCGGCGGGCAGTTCCAGCCCGGGTCCGGCGAGCGCGGTCAGCAGATCGGCGGCCGGCACCGTGCGGCCGTCTTCGGTCCAGCCGGAGTCGGCGGCCAGCACGGAGGCGTCGACGGCGAGCCAGTGCAGCGCGAAGCTGCCGCGCAGTTCGGGCGAGTAGGCGGCGCTCTCGCCCTCGCCGAGCCCCTCGCGGGCCTTAGGGGCCGGGTGCAGCGGATGGCCGAGGATCAGGGCCTGCTCGGAGTCCAGGAAGGGCAGTTCGGGTACGGCGGGGCCGGGCCGCTCGCGGCGCTCGGCGATGAAGGTGGCGCTGCGCCGTACCGAGTCGGCCACCCGCGCCACCAGATCGGCGCCCTCCGCGGGGTCGGCGTCCCCCTCGCGGGCCAGCAGCGCCGCCAGTTCCACGGCGGTCAGCGGGCGCCGGTCGGCGGCAGGCAGGACGGGACCGAAGCGGTGGTGACCGGTCGCCGACCAGTGGTGGACGGCCGCGTGCGCCTCGGTGCCGCTGGCGGGCAGCGGGATCCGCAGCAGTCCGTCGGCCGGCCTGGACAGCCCGGTCTCCCGTGCCCAGCAGCGCAGCAGGTTCTCCACGCCGATCGCGTCGGCGGCGGCGTACGGCTCCGGGTGCCCCGATGGCTCGGTGCCGGGGCCGGTGTCGACCCGTTGTGCCGGCACCCGCCGGCCGCGGTGGGACGCCGACGCGTCCGCGACCGCGGAGACGTCCGCGTCCGCGGCCGCGGTGGCCGGTGGTGAAGGCGCGTTCATTCCGGGACTCCACGGGTCGGTGCGGTCGGGGCGGTCGCCCATGGGGAGGGGTCAGGGGTGCGGAGCGGGCGGTGCCGCCGGACCGGGCCGGCCGCCCGCTTCACGCCGGGCCCCCGCGCGTCGCGGCCCGTGCTGCCTCGATCGCGCCGGCCAGCCGTTCCAGCACCGCTTCCGCCTGCTCGTCGGTCATGGTCAGCGGCGGGAGCAGCCGCACCACACTGCCGTGCCGGCCGCCGAGTTCCACGATCAGGCCGCGCCGCAGCGCCTCCTGCTGGACGCGGGCGGCGAGTTGCGGCGCGTTGGGCAGCGCCCCGTAGTCGTCGGGTTCGGCCTCGGTGTCGACGAGTTCCACGCCGATCATCAGGCCGCGGCCCCGTACGTCGCCGACGCAGGGCTGGTGGGCGGCCAGCCCGCGCAGCCGGCTCGTCATGCGGGCGCCGAGCGTCTCGGCCCGCTCGTGCAGCGCGTGCTCCCGCACGAAGCGCAGGGTGGCCGTGCCCGCCGCCATGGCGAGTTGGTTGCCGCGGAAGGTGCCGGCGTGGGCACCGGGCCGCCAGCCGTCCAGTTCCTCGCGGTAGACGATCACCGCGAGCGGCAGGCTGCCGCCGATCGCCTTGGACAGCACCATCACGTCCGGCACGACACCGCTGCGTTCGACCGCCCAGAAGGTGCCGGTACGGCCCACACCGGTCTGTACCTCGTCGACGATCAGCGGGATACCGCGGGCCGCGGTGATCTCGCGCATCCGCCGCAGCCAGGCGTCGGGGGCCGGGATCACCCCGCCCTCGCCCTGCACGGCTTCGAGCAGCATCGCGGCCGGCGGCAGCACGCCGCCCTTGGGGTCGTCGAGTTGGTGCGCGGTCCAACGCGCCGACAGCTCCGCGCCCCGGTCGCCGCCGACGCCGAACGGGCAGCGGTAGTCGTACGGATACGGCAGCCGGGTGACGCGCGCGTCGGTGTCGCCGGCCGCGGCCCGTACCGCGGTGTCGCCGGTGGCGGCGAGCGCGCCGGCCGTCATGCCGTGGTAGGCGCCGGAGAAGGCGAGCAGGCCACCTCGACCGGTGGCGGTCCTGGTCAGTTTGAGGGCCGCCTCCACCGCGTCGGTGCCGGCCGGGCCGCAGAACTGGATCCGGCCGCGCTCGGCGAGCTCGGCCGGCAAGGTCTCGAACAGCGCGGTGGTGAAGGCGTCCTTGACCGGCGTGGCGAGGTCGAGCACGTGCAGCGGCGCCCCGGAGTCCAGGACGGCCCTGATCGCCTCCAGGACGACGGGGTGGTTGTGGCCGAGCGCGAGGGTTCCGGCCCCCGACAGGCAGTCCAGGTAGCGGCGGCCGTCCGCGCCCTCCACCGTCATCCCCCGGGCGCGCACCGGCACCACCGGCAACGCGCGGGCGTAGGTGCGCGCGGCGGACTCGCGCTGCGCCTGCCTGCGGAGAATCGCCTCGCCCGCGGTGAGGGCGGAGGCCGCTGCCACCGGTCGTCCCGGCGCACTCGACAAAGCCACCACGCGTTCTCCTCCGGCTCGGCGTCCCGTCTCGTCGTCCCCCACCTCTACTAACGACGCGGTGACGAACCGATCACGGGCGGCCGCAGAACTTTCCGCACGGAACCGTGCCGGGCGGCCGATCGTCCCCCACAGCGTCAAGGACCGTGCGGCGCGCCGACGTTCAGGGAGGGGGACCGCCCATGTCATCGTCCGGGTCACGGAGAGTCGGACCCGTGGTGGCCGCCATGGCCGCTGCCATGCTGCTGGCGGCCGCGGCGACCGCCTGCGGCTGGTCGGGGTCCGGGGGCCACGCGGGCGCGCGGCCCGCCGGCTCGGTGACGACCGGTACCGGTCGTCGACCGCCCGCCCTGCCGACGTCCTTCCCCACCAGCCTGAAGGACCTCAAGAAGTGGGAGAAGGCGTACCGGGACGGGGGCTGGAGGAACTGGGACCGGTCGACCTGGCTGCGCAGGGCCGCGGACTTCGTCAATCCGATCATCGACGGCCTGTGGAGCGACAAGCGGATGAAGGCCGCCGGCCAGGGCGGCAAGGGGGTCTCTACAGGCATCGACGCCGACCGGGGTTGGACCGACCCGGCGCCGGCGCCCGTCCGGGCCCGTCCTGTCGCGACGCCTTATCACGACAGCGCGCCGGGCGTCGGGAAGCTGTTCTTCGACGGTCCCGAGGGGTCGATGGCCTGCTCGGCGACGGTGGTGCAGGACCCGGCCCACCCGGGCAGGTCCGACCTGGTCTGGACGGCGGGGCACTGCGTGCACGCCGGCGAGTCGGGTGGCTGGTACCGCAACGTGGCCTTTGTCCCCTCCTATGACGACAAAGGCCTCGACACGGCTGCGCTCAAGGGCGCCCCGCGTGATGTGCTGGCGCCCTACGGCGTGTGGTGGGCGGACGGCGCGAGCACCTCCGACGAGTGGATCGCGTCCGGTTCGCCGAGCGGCGGCGGCGGATCGGCGTACGACTTCGCGGTGCTGCACGTCACCCCTGAGGAGGGGACCGGCGGCAGATCGCTGGAGGAGACGGTCGGTGCCGCGGTGCCGGTGTGGTTCGACGCGCCGCCCGTGACGAGGATCGGCGCCGTGGGCGCCTGGGGCTACCCGGTGGCCGCGCCCTTCGACGGGCAGCGGATGTACGCCTGCGTGGGCCGGCCGGGGCGGCTGTCGGTGGCCGCGGACGCGCCGGCCGAGTACCGCATCGGCTGCACGATGACCGGTGGCTCCTCGGGCGGCGGCTGGTTCACCACTCGACCCGACGGCAAAAGGGCGCTGGTCAGCAACACGTCGATCGGTCCGGCGACCAACACCTGGCTGGCCGGACCGCGGTTGGGCGCCGAGGCGGAGAAGATGCTGGACGGGATGAGCCGGAAGTTCAGCTGACCGCCGGGGCGAGTGCCGGGTTTTCGCGGCCGGTTTGAGCGCGGCCGGTTTGACCGCCGAGTCGGCGCAAAGGGACGCCGGGCACGGGACGCGCACTCACGCGGTAGGGCCGACCGCCTGAGGCAGTAGGGGCCGGCCTCCTCAGGAGGCCGGCCCCTACTCGTCGTCCCAGGACGCGCGATACCCGCTCAGTGCCGCGTGACCAGCGTGAACGGCGCCAGCTCCGCGGCCAGTTCCTCGTGCACCCGCACCTTGAGCAAAGTGCCGTCGCCGGTGTGCTCCTCGGAGAGGACCTCGCCGCCACCGTGCACACGGGAGACCAGGCCACCGTGGGTGTACGGCACCAGGGCCTCCACCTCCACGTCCGGCCGCGGCAGTTCCCGGTCGATGAGTTCGAGCAGCTCGTCGATGCCCGTGCCGGTGCGCGCGGAGACCACGATGGCGTGCTTCTCGTTGTGCAGCAGGCGCTGCAGGACCAGCGGGTCGGCGGCGTCCGCCTTGTTGACCACCACGATCTCCGGCACGTTCAGCGCGCCGACGTCGCGGAACACCTCGCGGACGGCGGCCAGCTGCTCCTCCGGCACCGGGTGGGAGCCGTCCACCACGTGCAGGATCAGGTCGGCGTCGCCGACCTCCTCCATGGTGGAGCGGAACGCCTCCACCAGGTGGTGCGGCAGATGCCGGACGAACCCGACGGTGTCGGTCAGCGTGTACAGCCGCCCGCCCGGCGTCTCCGCCCTGCGCACGGTCGGGTCCAGGGTGGCGAACAGCGCGTTCTCCACCAGGACGCCGGCGCCGGTGAGCCGGTTGAGCAGCGAGGACTTGCCCGCGTTGGTGTAGCCGGCGATGGCCACCGACGGCACCTTGTGGCGCTTGCGCTCCTGGCGCTTGAGGTCGCGGCTGGTCTTCATCTCCGCGATCTCCCGGCGCATCTTCGCCATCTTCTCGCGGATCCGCCGCCGGTCGGTCTCGATCTTGGTCTCACCGGGGCCACGGGTCGCCATGCCGCCCCCTGAGGAGCCGGCGCCGCCGCCGCCCATCTGCCGGGACAGCGACTGGCCCCAGCCGCGCAGTCGCGGCAGCATGTACTGCATCTGGGCCAGTGACACCTGCGCCTTGCCCTCGCGGGACTTGGCGTGCTGGGCGAAGATGTCGAGGATCAGGGCGGTCCGGTCGACCACCTTGACCTTGACGACGTCTTCCAGGTGGATCAGCTGGCCGGGGCTCAGCTCACCGTCGCAGACCACCGTGTCGGC
The DNA here is from genome assembly GCF_031844685.1 of Streptomyces sp. ITFR-21. Classification (NCBI taxonomy): domain Bacteria; kingdom Bacillati; phylum Actinomycetota; class Actinomycetes; order Kitasatosporales; family Streptomycetaceae; genus Actinacidiphila; species Actinacidiphila sp. ITFR-21. The sequence continues at coordinate 5,477,542 of NZ_CP134605.1, read as the reverse complement.
GCCGGTCTCCATCACGATGTCGCGCAGCTCCCGGGCCTTGCCCGAGCCGATGTACGTGGCCGGGTCCGGCTTGTCGCGACGCTGGATCACGCCGTCCAGGACGAGCGCGCCGGCGGTCTCGGCGAGGGCCGCCAGCTCGGCCAGCGAGTTCTCGGCGTCGTCCACCGTGCCGCTGGTCCAGACACCGACGAGCACCACGCGCTCCAGCCGGAGCTGCCGGTACTCGACCTCGGTGATGTCCTCGAGTTCGGTGGACAGGCCCGCGACCCGGCGCAGAGAGGCGCGGTCGTAGCGGTCCAGCTGCTCACCGTCGCGCTCACCGTCGATCTCATGGCTCCAGGCCACGTCCTCTTCCATCAGGGCGTCGGCCCGAAGGCTCTCGGGAAGGCGCTGGCGGTCGTCCGAAGAGGAAGAGAAGGTGGAGGTCATTGGATCCTTTGGTCGTACGGTCAACGGTCCGGCGGCCTGTGGCGCGCCGTTTTGATCGATGCTCCCACGCGCAACGGCATAGGTCACGGGAGTTTTCCCCGCCGAACCCTCCGGCACACCGGGCGGGCACCACCGACGCTGCAACAAATACGGGGCCGGTGGAATTCCCTCATTCGCCCCGGTCGGCCCAGGCCACGGCCGGCCGGGCCCGGTACACGTCGTAGACACCCGGCACCGACCGCATCGCCCGCATCAGGGCGCCCAGCGTCAGCGGATCGGGCATTTCCACGGTGTAGGAGTGGCGCACCCGGTGCTCCTGCGGGGGGTCCACCGCCGCGGAGACGATGCCGATGCCCTGGGCGGCGATGGCCTCGGTGAGGTCGGCGAGCAGCCGCGGCCGGCTGAGCGCCTCGGCGAGCAGGGTGACCCGGTATCCCCCGGCCGGGCTGCCGTCGCGCCAGCGGACGGGCACGGGGGTGCGCCCGGCGGCGGTCATCCGGGTGGTGGTGGGGCATTCGGCGCGGTGTACGGCGACGGTGCCGCCGCGGATGACGAATCCCGTCACCAGGTCCGGCGGCACCGGCGTACAACAGCGGGCCAGCCGTACGGCCGCCTCCGGCAGGTCGGTGACGGCCACCGGTTCGGCGGCGGGCGAGGTGTCGGGCGCGGCCACCGGGCGCAGTGCGGGACCCCGCCTCGCCTGGGCCTCGCCGGGCGGCGCGGGGTACTGGGCGAGCCAGCGGGAGATCGCGATCCGGGCCGCAGGGGTGATGGCGTGCTCCAGCCAGCCCCGGTCGGGCCCGGAGGTGGCGGATTCGTCCATCAGCAGCTGAAGGGTGTCGCCGTCGCGCAGCCGGGTGCCCAGCGGAGCGAGCCGGCCGTTGACCCTGGCGCCCACGCAGGCGTGCCCGAAGCCGCTGTGCACCGCGTAGGCGGCGTCCACGCAGCTGGCTCCGGCGGGCAGCCGGACGGTGCCGGAGGCGCCGCCGTCCTGGCTGGTGAAGACGGTGATCTCGCGGTCCTGGGCGAGGTCGTCGCGCAACGCGGTCCAGAAGGTGTCGGCGTCGGGGGCGGCGCGCTGCCACTCCAGCAGCCGGGCGAGCCAGCCGGGCTGTGTGGGGTCGACCCGCACGCCCCCGTCTCCGGCGGTCGGGCCGCTCTCCCTGTCGGCGGGCGCGGCGGCCTCGGTCCCGGCCCCCGCCCCGGCGTGCGGGTCGCCGAGGGCGATCACCCCCGCCTCGGCGACCCGGTGCATCCGGTGGGTGCGCACCAGCACCTCGGCGATCCGGCCCTGGTCGTCGGCGACCGCGGTGTGCAGCGACTGGTACAGGTTGAACTTCGGGGCCGCGATGAAGTCCTTGAACTCCGCGATCACCGGCGTGAAGCAGGTGTGCAGCTCGCCGAGGACCGCGTAGCAGTCGGCGTCCTCGGCGACCCGGACCAGCAGTCGGCCGAAGTCGCAGCCGCCGAGCCGGGCGCCGCCGCGTTTGAGCAGCAGCCGGTGGACGGAGACGGCGTGTCGGGGGCGGATGTCGACGTCGGCCGCGATACCGGCATCGCGCAGCACCGCGCGCACGTCGTCGGCGACCGCCGCAAGCGGGTCGGGGTCGGCCGCGTGGGCTTCGATCATGGCCCGGGTCCTGGCGTGCTCCTCGGGGTGGAGGATCGCGAAGACCAGGTCCTCCAGTTCGGACTTGAGCGCCTGGACGCCGAGCCGCTCGGCCAGCGGGATCAGTACGTCGCGGGTGACCTTGGCGATCCGGGCCTGCTTGTCGGGCCGCATGACGCCGAGGGTGCGCATGTTGTGCAGCCGGTCGGCCAGCTTGATGGACATCACCCGGACGTCGCTGCCGGTCGCGACGAGCATCTTGCGGAAGGTCTCGGGCTCGGCGGCGGCACCGTAGTCGACCTTCTCCAGCTTAGTCACGCCGTCCACCAGGTAGGCGACCGCCTTGCCGAACTCCCGCTCCACCTGATCGAGCGTCACTTCGGTGTCCTCGACCGTGTCGTGCAGCAGCGAGGCCGTCAGGGTGGTGGTCTCGGCGCCGAGTTCGGCGAGGATCATGGTGACCGCGAGGGGGTGGGTGATGTACGGCTCACCGCTCTTGCGCATCTGGCCGCGATGCGACGACTCGGCCAGGACGTAGGCGCGCCGCAGCCGTTCGATGGCCTCGGGGCCGGCCGCGGGGTGGCGGGTGCGGTGGACCTTGATCAGATGCTCGATGGCGCCGGGCAGCCGTTCCCGACCGCCGAGGCCGCCCAGCAGTGCCGCCCGGCCCAGAAGCCGCAGGTCGATACGGCGCAGACCGCGCCTGCGGTCCGCCACGGTCCGTCCCGCGTCGAGCGCGGGCCGTCCCGCGTTCACCGCGTTGTCTGCGCTCATCGGCCCTCCGGCAGCGTGAACCGGCTGCGGGAGCCCTCCACGACCCGGGGCCGCGCCGGTGATTGATGCTATCGAGCCCACCACGTGCGGCAGTCACCCTCTCGCCGAGAGTGATCCCCGTCACCCGTTCGAGCGAAGGTGTACGGGGTGCTCGACCGCATACGTCCCGTTACGCCCTCGGCATGGGATATGGGGTGCCCCGCCGTCCGACCGTCCGGGCGGCTCACCCGGCGAGCCCGGCGGCGTCTATGAGGCCCTCGGCGACGATCATCGCGGGCCCGGTCATCTCGATCTCGCCGTCGGTGCCCTCACTGATCACCAGCCGGCCGCCGGGCACGTCCACGGTGTACGTGACGGGCCGGCCGGTCACCGCCGGGTCCAGGCCGTCGCGGCGGACGGCGGCGACCATCGCCGCGCAGGCACCCGTACCGCAGGAGCGGGTCTCGCCCGCGCCGCGCTCGTGCACCCGCAGCGCCACGTGGCGGGGGCCGCGGTCCACCACGAACTCGACGTTGGTGCCCGCCGGGTACGCCTCGGCGGGGGCGACGACGGGTGCCCGCAGCAGGTCCCCGGCCTCGTCCAGACCGCCGACGAAGACGACCGCGTGCGGGTTGCCCATGCTGACGTGCAGGGCGGGCCGGCTGCGCCCGTCCACGCCGACCGTGACCTCGCCGCCGGGGAGGACGGCGCGGCCCATCCGCACCGTGATGTCGCCCGGGGCGCCGTCCTCGGCGTCCTTGGCGATGTGCACCCGGCGCACCCCGGCCCTGGTGGCGACGGCCAGGTCGCCGGGGCCGGCCAGGCCGACACGCTGGAGGTACCGGGCGAAGACCCGGACGCCGTTCCCGCACATCTCGGCGGTGCTGCCGTCCTTGTTTCGGTAGTCCATGAACCATTCGGCTTCGGCGGCGAGCGCGACCGCCTCCGGGTGGACGGCCGAGCGGACGACCCGCAGCAGGCCGTCGCCGCCGATGCCGGCCCGGCGGTCGCAGAGCCGGGCCACGTCCGACGGGGACAGGTCGAGCAGCCCGTCCGGGTCGGGAACGATCACGAAGTCGTTCTCCGTGCCGTGTCCCTTGAGGAACGCGACGGCGGCGAGCGGTGCGGCGGCGGAGCGGTCGTCGGTCACGTATCCGATCGTACGCGGACCGCGCCGGGGGTCGCGGGCTCGCAGGAGTGCCCTGTGGAGAACCCCCGCTCAGCGCAGCCGGGCCACCCGCCAGACGGCGAGCACCGCGAGCAGCACGATGGCGGCGGCGTATCCGGCGACGTACCGCCAGTCGGGGCGGGCGCCGGAGCCGCGGACGGGCAGCCCCGGCCAGGTCTGGCCGATCCGCCGGGCGGCGGTCAGTCCCCAGCCGGCGGCGCAGCAGCACAGCAGCAGACCCAGCATGGCCACCACCGGCCCGGCGTCGCCGGACTCGAAAGCGAGCGGGAAGGCGAACATCAGCGAGCCGCCGACGGCCAGCGCGATGATCGGGGCGAGCTGCCAGATCCGCAGTCGTCGCTGGGGCCGCAGTTCACCGAAGGACTGGCTTTCCTCGATGGGCGGGAGCAGCCCGGCGGACTCCAGGGGGTCCAGCGGGTCGAGTGCTTCAAGAGGATGCAGGGGTTCGACCGGGCCCAGGGGATCCCCCGCTTCCAAGGGCCCGACCCGGTCGAGGGACTCTTCGGCCTCAAGGGAGTTGAACGATTCGTGGTGCGCACGGGACTCGGGAACCGCGTGATTCCCCCGCGCCGTCTGGGACATGCCCGAATTCGCCGTTCCGTCGCGCCCCGGTGGGGTGTCGCGTGGGCCGACTGCCATCGCCACGCGCCCTCCACCGTCTCCGACACCGTAGCCTTCCTGAAGCTCGATAATGGCACGCATGGGCGGCCCGTCCTGGACACCGGAGCGTCCCGATGCCATCACGTGATCAGGCTGTGACCGCTTCTTCGAGCAACGTCAGCGCCTGATCCGTGAGTTCCGCGCCCCGCGCGGACAGCCAGTGCACCCGGTCGTCGCGGCGGAACCACGAATCCTGGCGGCGCGCGAAGCGCTTGGTGGCGCGTACCGTCTCGGCGCGCGCCCCCCGCTCCGTACACTCCCCGGCCAGCTCGGCGAGCACCTGCTGGTAGCCGAGCGCCCGGGAGGCGGTACGCCCTTCGCGCAGGCCGACGGCCTCCAGCGCGCGGACCTCAGCGACCAGCCCCGCCTCCCACATCCGGTCGACACGCAGCGTGATGCGTTCGTCGAGTTCGGGGCGGGGGACGTCGACGCCGATCTGCACGGTGTCGTAGACGGACTCGTGGCTGGGCAGGTTGGCGGTGAAGGGCCGGCCGGTGATCTCCACGACCTCGAGTGCGCGCACGATCCGCCGCCCGTTGCCCGGCAGGATGGCGCGGGCCGCCTCCGGGTCCACGGCCGCCAGCCGCGCGTGCAGGGCGCCGGGCCCGCGCATGTCCAGCTCGGCCTCCAGTCGGGCCCGTACGGCGGGGTCGGTGCCGGGGAACTCCAGTACGTCGATGGCGGCCCGCACGTAGAGGCCGGACCCGCCCACGAGGACGGGGACGCGGCCCACGGCGTGCAGCCGGTCGATCTCGGCGCGGGCCAGTCGCTGGTAGTCGGCGACGTTGGCCGCCTCGGTGACGTGCCAGATGTCCAGGAGGCGGTGCGGGACCCCCTGCCGCTCCTCGGGAGTGAGCTTGGCGGTGCCGATGTCCATTCCCCGGTAGAGCTGCATCGAATCGGCGTTGATCACCTCGCCGCCCAGTGCCTGGGCGAGGGCGACGCCCAGGTCGGACTTCCCGGCCGCGGTGGGTCCGACGACGGCGATCACACGGTTCTTCACACTGTCAGTCTCGCAAAGATCAGGCCCCGAACTCGATCGAATGAGCGCTCTGGGCCGACCGGGCGAAAACCCGGCGACGCGGGTAGAATCAGGACAGGTAGGGCGTTATGTGGCGATTTCGGTTTCGTGCCGAACCATCGGGTGCAACGGCGCACCCCGCCCGCCCCCGGCCGCGGTCTTCGAGGGAATTCGAGGGAATTCGAGGGAAGGTGCCTGATGAGCTTCATGAACACGCTCAAGGACAAGCTGGGTATGTCGAAGGGCAAGGCCGAGGGCCTCGCGCGCGAGCACGGGGACACGACGGGGCAGGGAACCAGCCGGGGCAGCCAGACACTCGACTCGAAAACGGGCGGGAAGTACGGCGACCGGATCGACTCCGGGGCGGACAAGGCCAAGGACACCCTGCACGACGACCGGGACAAGGGCAACAACCCGACCTGAGCGCGTCAGGCCGCCGGTGCGCGGCCCCGGGACACGCGCAGCACCTGAACCGGACAGCCGCGGATTTCCACCGTCCGCGGCTCGTCCACGTCCGCAGCCCGTCCGCAGCCGACTCCGGGGCCGGCGCCCGACCCGGAGCACAGGTTTCGGCCTCCCGGCACGGGCACGGACCCCGGTACGGATCAGGGCGGGATCCCCGGTCCCGGATCCGGGGCCCCGGCGCGGATCCCGGATCTCAGGTCCAGGTCGCGACGAAGTACCCGACCCCGTACGGCGACGTCTCGCACAGCAGCTCGCCGCCGAGCCCCGCCCCCTCCGCGGCGCCGGCCAGCACCTGCCAGGGCGCGCGGCCCGCCACCTTGAGGGTCTCGGCCAGCTCCGGGTCGAGAGCGGCCAGCGCCCGGGTGTCGGCGCCCGCGAGCGCCTCGGCCACCACCGCGTCGAAGGGCACCGCCCGCTCGTCCAGATAGCCGGGGGCCTTGACCGTGCGGCAGGCGCTGCCGTCCCCCATCACCAGCAGCGCCACCCGCCCGGCCGATCCGGCCAGGGCCCGCCCGGTCCTCGCGCAGCGCTCCGGCTCCAGTCGCTCCCCGACCCCGAGCCCTTCCACGGGCACCTCGCTCCAGCCGCGCAGCAGCCAGGCCGCGACGGCCAGGGACGGCGGCAGAGGGCGTACGTCGTCAGTGGGCGGTACGTCCGCGGGGGGCGTTGCGTTCCCGGGCCTCGCCCCTCCCCCGGGCGGTCTGGTGTGCTCGGATCCGGCAGCCGCGGGGTACGCGGGCGTGAGCGCCTCGGGCGGCGGCTGGGCGGCCTCTCCCAGGGTGACGTCCAACGGCACCCCGAAAGGGCGGAAGGAGCCCGCGGCGCCCGGGGCGAAGACGCCCCGGGCGGGCCCCTCGGCGGGGCCGACCACCACCAGTCGCTCGGGCCTGGAGGCGGCGAGCACCCCCACCGCGTCCGCGCACGCGGCCCGCAGCGAGTCCAGCTCGTCGGCGGCCCCCGCGGCCACGTCGGGGACCAGCAGCGGAGGGCAGGGGCAGACGGCGGCGGCGACCAGCATGATCGGAACCTTACCGGCGCCCTCCGACAACGCCTCGTGCCCGGCGCCTTGGGACGCCGGACGGCGCACCTCGCGTCCTTAGGACGCCGGGCACCGGCTCGCGAGCCTCGGCGAGGTGCCCGACAGGCGCCTTCAGCAGGCGCAGCCGTCCGCCGGAACAGCGGGCCCCGGCACAGCCGCCGGTGCCCCGATGGTGGGGATGCCCAGCATGACGCCGGCCGGCTGCGGCGCGGGAGCCGTGGTGCGGCGCTCCCAGGCGTCGCCGGCGCGGGTACGGCGCACCGCGAGCGGCGGCCGCTCGGCGAGCAGGTGGTGCGGGGCGGCGTAGGTGACCTCGACCGTCACCATGTCGCCGGGCCTGACGGCTTCCGCGGGCCGCTCGAAGTGCACCAGGCGGTTGTCGGGGGCACGCCCGGAAAGCCGCCGGGTGGCGTCGTCCTTGCGCCCTTCGCCCTCGGCGACCAGCACCTCCAGGGTGCGGCCGACCTGCTTCTTGTTCTCCGCCCAGGAGATCTCCTCCTGGAGCGCGACCAGCCGCTCGTACCGCTCCTGCACCACGGCCTTGGGGATCTGCCCGTCCATCTCGGCGGCGGGCGTGCCGGGCCGCTTGCTGTACTGGAAGGTGAACGCCTGGGTGAAGCGCGCCTGCCGCACCACGTGCAGCGTCTGCTCGAAGTCCGCGTCGGTCTCGCCGGGGAAGCCGACGATGATGTCGGTGGTGATGGCGGCGTCCGGCATCACCGCGCGCACCTTCTCGATGATGCCGAGGTAGCGGTCCTGCCGGTACGAACGGCGCATGGCCTTGAGCACCCGGTCGGAGCCGGACTGCAGCGGCATGTGGAGCTGGTGCATGACGTTGGGCGTCTCGGCCATGGCGGCGATGACGTCGTCGGTGAAGTCCCGCGGGTGCGGCGAGGTGAAGCGGACCCGCTCCAGGCCTTCCACGCCGCCGGTGGCGCGCAGCAGCTTGCCGAACGCCTCGCGGTCGCCGATATCCGAGCCGTAGGCGTTGACGTTCTGGCCCAGGAGGGTGACCTCGATGACGCCCTCGGCGACCAGCGCCTCGACCTCGGCGAGCACGTCGCCCGGCCTGCGGTCCTTCTCCTTGCCGCGCAGGGCGGGCACGATGCAAAAAGTGCAGGTGTTGTTGCAGCCGACCGAGATCGCGACCCAGGCCGCGTAGGCGGACTCCCGGCGCGAGGGGAGCGTCGAGGGGAAGGTCTCCAGCGACTCGACGATCTCGACCTGCGCCTCTTCGGCGATCCTGGCACGCTCCAGCAGCACCGGCAGCTGCCCGATGTTGTGGGTGCCGAAGACCACGTCCACCCACGGCGCCCGTTTGACGATGGTGTCGCGGTCCTTCTGCGCCAGGCAGCCGCCGACCGCGATCTGCATCCCGGGGCGCGCGGCCTTCTTCGGCACGAGCTGGCCGAGGTTGCCGTAGAGCCGGTTGTCGGCGTTCTCCCGCACCGCGCAGGTGTTGAACACCACGACGTCGGCACCGTCGGAGCCGTCGGGTGCGCGGACGTATCCCGCCTGTTCCAGCAGCCCGGACAGCCGCTCGGAGTCGTGGACGTTCATCTGGCATCCGTAGGTACGGATCTCGTAGCTGCGGGGAAGCGTGTCCTGCGCCGTCATGCCACAAGGGTAGGCGCTCCCCGGGCTTCCCCCGAACGGATTCGCCCTCCCCCGTCGCGGCACCCCGTGCCGGCGGGTCTCCAGTGGCGGGTGACGCCTTCCGCGGGCCGGTCCCGGCTGGCAGGATCGCGGTGCATGGACCCCTCCCGCCTCCGCCCCCACCTCGGCCCCCACCTCGGCGGACGGCTGTGGTCGGCGTTCGGCGGCCGGTCGTCCCGCCGCAGGCGCGCCCTGCAGGCCGTGCTCGCGGCTGCCTCCGCGCTGGCGCTGCTGCTGTGGTGGCTGCTGCCGTCGGACGGCCCCTCGTATCCCAGGGCGCCGGTCTCGTTCGCCACGGGTGTCGCCAACGGCGTGTACGAGACGTACGGGGTGCTGCTCAAGAACGACCTGCGTACCGCGCTGCCCGGAGTCCGGGTGAACCTGATGCAGACCGAGGGGTCGGTGGACAACATCAAGCGCCTGGTCGCCGGTGACGCCGACTTCACCATCGCGGCGTCGGACGCGGTGGCGGACTACCAGGGGCCGGGCAGGAAGGACCTGCGGGCCTGCGCCCGGCTCTACGACGACTACGTGCAACTGGTCGTGCCGCAGAACTCCCCGGTACGGTCCGCCCGTGATCTGCGGGGACTGCGGGTGGGTGTCGGCCAGGCGGGCTCCGGGGTCATCCTGATCGCCCGGCGGCTGCTCATGGCGGCCGGACTGGACATCGACAAGGACATCGACCCGTTCCCGGTCGGCATCGACCAGGCTCCGGCGATGCTGGCCGGCGGCAGGCTGGACGCCTTCTTCTGGTCCGGTGGGCTGCCGACGGCGCCGGTGACGAAACTGTCCACCACCATGGGGATCAGGCTGGTACAGCTCGGCGACCTGGTGCCCAGGCTGCACACGATGGGCAGGAAGATGCAGTACTACCGGCAGGCGGTGATGCCGGCCGACGCCTACCCCTCGGCGCAGGACGGCCGGGCGGTGGCCACCGTCGCGGTGGCGAATCTGCTGGTCACCACCGATCGCGCCGACACGGGCCTGGTGGAGCGGCTGACCCGGGCGGTGATCGACAGCCGGGACGTGATCGGCAAACGGGTGCACGCCGCGCAACTGGTGGACCTGCGGACGGCGGTTTTCACCGATCCGCTGCCTCTGCACGGGGGCGCGGCCCGCTACTACCGGTCCGTCAAGCCGTAGCCCCGCCCGGCCTGCGGGCACCTGGCCACGGGATCGAGCCCTGGTCCCGTGTGCGGCCCGCGGGCGCGCTCACCGCGCTTCGGCCTCGGCGGTGCGCGGCACGGTCAGCGTGACCGTCAGGCCGTGCGGGTCGCGCCGCTCGTAGGCGACCGTGCCGCCGCCCTGGGTGAGCAGGGCGTGGGCGATGGACAGGCCGAGTCCGGAGCCCTGCACGTTCTGGTGGCGGGCGCTGCGCCAGAAACGGTCCCCGATCCGGGCCAGCTCGTCGTCGCTGAGGCCGGGGCCGCCGTCGGCGACGGTTATCGCGATGCGCGCGCCGTCGGCGGCGACCCGTACCGTCACCGTCTCGCCGCCCGGCGTGAACTTGATCGCGTTGTCCAGCACCGCGTCCAGCGCACTGGACAAGGCCACCGCGTCCGCCCAGCCCGTCACCGCCGCACTCCCCGGCGGCTCCGCGAACTCGACCGCTATGTCCGCCTGGTCGGCGACCGCCCGCCAGGCAGCGGTTCTGGTGCGGGCGAGTTCGGTGATGTCCGTCGGGGCGGACTGGGTGCCGGAACTCTCGGCGACGGCAAGTCCCAGCAGGTCGTCGAGCACCTGGGCGAGCCGGTGTCCCTCCTCCTTCACCGACTCGGCCTCGGTGTTGCCGTCGGGCAGCGCAAGACCGAGCAGCTCGATCCGCAGCAGCAGGGCCGACAGCGGATTGCGCAGCTGGTGGGAGGCGTCGGCGACGAACGCCCGCTGCTGGTCGAGCACCGCTTCCACGTTGTCGGCCATCTCGTTGAACGAGCGGACCAGGCGGCGCAGTTCCGGTGGTCCGCCGGCCGGCTCGACCCTGGACTTCATCCGGCCGGTGGCGATGTCGTGCGTGGCCCGGTCCAAGGTGGCGACCGGCAGCATCACCCAGCCGGTCAGCCGGACCGCGAGCAGCACCGCTATCGCCATCGCCGCCAGTTCGCCCGCCGCCAGCAGCAGCCAGTCGTGCAGGATGCGGGAGCGCAGCGCCCCGGTCGGCGAGTCGGTGACCACGACCGCCACCACGTCGCCGTCCCGCACGATCGGTGAGGAGATCGCGAGGGTACGGGACTGCCAGGGCCACACCTGCTGCGGGTTGTGGGCGCGGCGGCCGAGCAGCGCCGAGTAGTAGGAGTCGAACAGCTCGCCGTCGGGCGGTACGCCCCAGCCCACGGGGGCGGCGGCCATGGCGGTGCGGTCGCGGTAGAAGACGCCGGCGCTGATCCCGTAGAGCTGCTGGTAGCGGGTGAGTTCGGACTCCAGGGTGTAGAGCCGCTCGCCGTCGGCCGAGCCGCCGTCGGGCACGGTCTCGTCCTGGGCGGTGACGAACTGGGCGACCGCGGCGAAGCGCGTGGTGTCGTCGATCCGGTCCACCACCACGCGCTGCTGCTGGGCGGCGGCCTGGCTGGCGGCCAGCGGGAAACCCAGGGCCAGCAGCACGCCGGCCATCAGCATGATGAGCAGCGGGAGCAGTCGCGAACGCAAGACGGCGGTCCTCTCCGGCCGGGCCGTCAGCCGGCCGGGACGACGAGCCGGTAGCCGACTCCGCGCACCGTCTCGATCATCGCCGGGGCGCCCAGTTTGGCACGCAGCGACGCCACATGGACCTCCAGGGTGCGGCCGGTGCCCTCCCAGGCGGTACGCCACACCTCGCTGATGATCTGCTCACGGCGGAAAACCACGCCGGGCCGTTGGGCGAGCAGCGCCAGCAGGTCGAACTCCTTGCGGGTGAGGGCGACCGGGGCGCCGTCGACGGTGACCCGCCGGGTGAGCGGCTCCATGGCGACCCGGCCGAGCAGCAGGGGCTTCCCGGCGACCTGAGCCGTGCCGCCGGCCGGTCCGGGTCCTGCGGACGCGGCGGGCGCGGCGGCCGGCTGGTCGGTGTCGGCCGTGCGGCCGGTGGCGGGCGGGCGCAGCGGAGGGCGGCGGCTGACGGCGTGGATACGGGCCAGCAGTTCACCGATGTCGTACGGCTTCACCACGTAGTCGTCGGCGCCGAGGTTGAGGCCGTGGATACGGGACCGTACGTCGGCCCGCGCGGTGACCATGATCACCGGGGTCGCGGTGAGGCGCCGGATCCGGCTGCACACCGCGAAGCCGTCCTGGTCGGGCAGGCCCAGATCCAGCAGGACGCAGTCGAAACCGGGGCCGCCGTCCGGCAGGACCGCCTGGATGGCCTCCTCGCCGCTGCGGGCGTGCCGGACCTCGAAACCGTGCTTGCCGAGCACGGCGGAGAGGGCGGCGGCGACCCGGTCGTCGTCTTCCACGAGCAGCAGTCGCATGCCTCACCTCTTCGCTGTCGGCGGCGTCCACCTCATCCACGTCGGCGCCGGCCGGTATCGTTTTCCGCTGCGGCGGCGTCCCTCCCGACCGAATCCACGCCGATCGGGACGGGGTGCGTCAAGGGGGTACCGGCTCATGCGGCGGACCGTTACCCAGCCGGTACGCACCGCGGGCGCCGGACCGTGCGTGAAGTGCGCCGGGCGTGCGGACACCGCACCGCGCCGAGCCGCGGCCCTCGCTTGACGTGGGCAGGCGCAGTGGGTTGCATACGCTTTGTGACCGCAATTCTTCCGGGGGCTGCTCCATGGACCCGGTGATCGTCGCGGGGGCGGGTCCTGTCGGCCTGGCTCTCGCCCTCGCGCTGGCCCGCCGCGATGTCCCTGTCATTCTCCTCGACGAAGCGGAGGCGATGGGCGACGCCCACGGACCGCGGTGGCCGCGTACCGCTGTCCTCAGCCCGGCGACCGCCGCCCTGGTCGAACGTCTCGGCTATGCGGCCCTGCGCCGGGAGTCCACCGCCTGGGCGGCTTGGCGCACGCTGCGCCGCCGTACCGAGGTGCTGCGGGTCGACTTCGCCCCGGACGGAACCGACGCGCCGGTCCACGTCGCCCAGCACCGGCTGGAGCGCGGGCTGCGGGACGCGCTGCTGACCTGCGGATCGGTACGGATCGTGGCGGGCTGCCGGGTGGACGCGGTCGAGCAGGACGCGCGAGGGATCAGCGTGCACACCCGGGGCTCGCACGAGACCTGGTGGCGGGGCGGTTTCCTGGTGGGCTGCGACGGTTCGCGGTCCACGGTCCGCAAACTGCTGGGGGTGCGCTTCCCCGGCCGTACCGCGGTCGACCGGCACGCGGTGGCCGTGCTGCGGACCGAGCTTCCCGAGCCCGGTGTGGCCTTGCTGCACCGCGACCCGCCGGGTGCCCCGGCCGGACAGGAGATCACCGCCCGGCCGCTGCCCGACGGACTGTGGCGGCTGGACTGGCTGCTGCCCGTGCAGAGCCGGCAGTTGACCTCCGACGCACTGGTGGAGCGGGTCCGCGCCACCCTCACCGCCTGGTGCGGTCAGGTGGTGCCCTACGAGCTGATCGGCTCGGCGGACTACCCGGTGCATCAGCGGCTGGCCCGGCGGTGGCGGGTCGGGCGCGGCTTCCTCGCCGGGGACGCGGCCCATCTGGTGGGCGCGCTGGGGGCGCAGGGCGTCGAGGAGGGGCTGCGGGACGCGGAGAACCTCTCCTGGAAGCTGTCACTGGCCTGGCATGAAGGGGCCTCCGGCCTCCTGCTGAACAGTTACGAGGCGGAGCGGCGCGGCGCGGTCGGCGCGCGGTTGCGGGCCACCGACCAGGCGCTTCCGCTGCTTCGGTCGAGCGGTACCTGGCAGAGCGTGCGGCACACACTGCTGTCCGGTTCGGCGCGGGAGCAGGCGGAACTACTGACCGACAGCCACCTCGGGCGCGGCGCCGCCGCCTCCCCGGTGTACAGCCGCTCGCCGCTGTCCCTGCCTGCGCCGCGCGGCGGTGGCGGCAGGGCCGGGGGCTCGCCGCTGACCGCCGGGTCCCCCACGCCCCCGGGCGGTGTGGTCGCAGATGTACAGGTCACCGCTCTGGACGGCGCGGTGGGACGGCTCCGGGAACGGCTCGGGCGCGGACTGGTCGTGCTCCTGGTAGCCCCCGGCACCGGGGTGTGGGAGTCCCGGCACTGGCTGACCGCCGGGCTGATGCCGAGACTGGCCTCCGCGGTCGCCGCGCTGCCCACCTCCGCCGAGCTGCTCGTCACCGAGAACTATCCGGGCGCCACCGCGCACAGCGTTCTGCTGATCCGGCCGGACGGGCGCCTGGTGACGGCCATGATCGGCTGCCGCCCCGCGGAGCTGTACTCCGCCGCGGACCTGGCACGCGGCGGCCCCCCGGTGTCGGACGAGGATCCTGGCGGGGAGGACGTGCCGGCCGGCGGCGACTCCCCGGGGCGCCCCGACCGCCCGGAACGCGGCGGGCAGGGCCACGGCGGCGGCAGGACCGGCGGCGCGGCGAGCCGGCGGGTCGGTGATCCGGCGGGTCGGTGATCCGGCGGCGCGACGAGCCGGCAGGTCGGCCGCGCGGGCCCCGTGGTGCCCCGGTCCGGCTCCGGCCGGCGCTCGGGCGTGTCAGCGGTCGGGCGATGTGACGGGCCCTGCCGCCGGGGCGGGTCCTGCTGTCCGCGGACGAACGGCCCCGGCTCTGGCCAGGTCGTGCCGTCGGCGGGTGGCGGCGGTACGGGCGGAGGGCGGAGTCCGGCCGGTGCCGCGCGCTATTCGTCGTCCCACAGCCATGATTCCTCCTCCCCTTCCTCGGCGACGCCCTCCGCGGCGAGCGCGTCACGTACCACTTTGACGGCCAGCCCTTCCGGGTAGCCCTTGCGGGCCAGCATTCCGGCCAGCCGCCGGATGCGCTTGTCGCGGTCCAGGCCGCGGGTGCCGGGGAGCCGGCGCCGTACCAGCTCGCGGGCGGTCCGCTCCTCCTGCTCGGAGTCGAGCAACCCGACCGCCTCGGTCACCAGTTCCGCGTCCACTCCGCGATGTCGGAGTTCCCTGGCGAGGGCGCGGCGGGCGAGTCCGCGGCCCCGGTGCCGGGACTCCACCCAGGCGTTGGCGAACGCCTGGTCGTCGATGAGGCCCACGTTTTGGAACCGCTCCAGCACGTACTCGGCGACCTCGTCGGGGATCTCCTGCTTCCGCATGGCGTCGGCGAGCTGCCGGCGGGTGCGGGGAGTCCCGGTGAGCAGGCGCAGGCACAACGCCCGCGCCTGCTCCTCGGGATCAAGCGGCGGCTCTCGCGAGGCCCTCGACTCGGAAGAGCCGCCGCGTTCGTGGGAGCTGAACGCCATGACGTCAGCTCTTGACGGCGGTGGCCTTGGTCACCTTCTTGGGGGCCGGGACTTCCGCCTTGGCAAGCTCGGCCGGGCCTGCCGCGTCGGCACCCGGCTGTGCGCCCGGGGCTTCGACCTTGGGCTTCGGCACGCCCACGCCCAGCTTCTCCTTGATCCGCTTCTCGATCTCGTCCGCCAGGTCCGGGTTGTCCCGGAGGAAGTTGCGGACGTTCTCCTTGCCCTGGCCGAGCTGGTCGCCCTCGTAGGTGTACCAGGCGCCGGACTTGCGGACGAAGCCCTGCTCGACCCCCATGTCGATCAGACCGCCCTCGCGGCTGATGCCATGGCCGTAGAGGATGTCGAACTCGGCCTGCTTGAAGGGCGGCGCGACCTTGTTCTTGACGACCTTGACGCGGGTGCGGTTGCCGATCGCGTCGGTGCCGTCCTTGAGCGTCTCGATCCGGCGGATGTCGAGCCGGACCGAGGCGTAGAACTTCAGCGCGCGACCGCCGGTGGTGGTCTCCGGCGAGCCGAACATCACGCCGATCTTCTCGCGGAGCTGGTTGATGAAGATGGCGGTGGTCTTGGTCTGGTTGAGCGCGCTGGTGATCTTGCGCAGCGCCTGGCTCATCAGGCGGGCCTGCAGACCCACGTGCGAGTCACCCATCTCGCCCTCGATCTCGGCCCGCGGCACGAGGGCTGCCACGGAGTCGATCACGATCAGGTCGATGGCACCGGAGCGGACCAGCATGTCCACGATCTCCAGGGCCTGCTCACCGGTGTCCGGCTGGGACAGGATGAGGTTGTCCGTGTCGACGCCGAGGGCCTTGGCGTAGTCGGGGTCCAGGGCGTGCTCGGCGTCCACGAACGCCACCGTGCCGCCGGCCTTCTGCGCGTTGGCGACCGCGTGCAGGGTGAGGGTGGTCTTGCCGGAGGACTCCGGCCCGTACACCTCCACGACCCGGCCGCGCGGAAGACCGCCGACGCCGAGGGCCACGTCCAGAGCGGTCGACCCGGTGGGGATGACCTCGATGGGCTCGTTGGGCCGGTCGCCGAGACGCATGACGGCGCCCTTGCCGAACTGCCGTTCAATCTGTGCGAGAGCGGCGTCAAGCGCCTTCTCGCGGTCGTTTCCTGCCATGGGTTCCACCCGGGATGTCTGATTCGATCGCTTCACGTCCACGACGCTAGCGCCTGCCACTGACAACGCGCTCGGACGTCGCCCCCGAACTGTGGACAACTCTCCCGGCACGGGCGAAATCCCGTGCCGGGACGGGGAGAAAGGCTGCCCGGCCTCCCCATGAGAATGGATGTTCGATTTTCATGTCAAGCAACCGCGGCGGCCGAGTGGCGCGGCGGGCGTTTCCCACGTCCGGGCGCCGGCCCGGTACGACTCGACGGCCCGGACGGGGACTCGGGTGTCCGGTGCTCACTCGGCCGGCTGCTCGACGACCTCGTAGCGCCGTACGTAGGCGGTGAAGAACCCCTGGAGAGTGGCGGTCGCGGGGATCGCGATGAGCGCGCCGACCGCGCCGAGCAGCGCGGTTCCGGCGATGACCGAGCCGAAGGCGACCGCCGGGTGGATGTCCACGGTCCGCGCGGTGATCCGCGGTTGCAGCAGGTAGTTCTCGAACTGCTGGTAGACCACCACGAAGCACAGGACCCACAGAGCGTCCCACGGGTTCTCGGTGAAGGCGATGAGGATCGGCAGCGCGCCGGCCAGGTAGGTGCCGACGGTGGGGATGAACTGCGAGACCAGGCCCACCCAGACCGCGAGCGCGGGCGCGTAGGGCACACCGAGCGCCTGGAGCAGGATGTAGTGGGCGACACCCGAGATCAGGGCCATCAGCGCGCGGGAGTAGAGGTAGCCGCCGGTCTTGACGACCGCGATGTCCCACGCACGCAGCACCTCGGCCTGACGGTCGGGCGGCAGCATCGAGCAGAGCGTGCGGCGCAGCCGGGGCCCGTCGGCGGCGAGGTAGAAGGTGAACAGCAGCACGGTGAAGAGCCGGAACAGCGTGCCGATGACGGTGGTCGACAGACCCCACACACTGCTGGCCCCGTTGGCCAGGTAGTTGCGCGCCCAGTCGGAGTGCAGCACCTTGTCCCGGAGGTTGCCGGTGTCGAGGTGGGTGTGGAAGGTGTCGTTGACCCAGACGACCACGTCGTCCACGTACTGCGGCAGGTTGTGCCCGATGGTGGTGATCTGGTCGGCCAGCAGGGAACCGAGCGCCAGCAGGAAGCCACCGGCGGCGCACAGCAGCACGAGCAGTACCAGCCCGGTGGCCAGGCCCCGGCGCATGCCGCGTCCGGCCATCCGGTTCACCGCGGGTTCGATGGCCAGTGCGCAGAAGAACGAGACCAGGACGTTGACGAGCAGGCCGACCAGCCGGCCGAAGACCCAGTGCGCGAAGTGGAAGCAGGCGACGAGGGCGAGCGCGAGCAGAAAGGCGCGGGGCAGCCAGCCGGGCATCCGGGCGCGCGGCCTTCCCGGCTCACCCGCCCCCGGGTCCGGGGTCCCGTCGCTCGCTGCCACAGGGCAAGTCTGGGTCCTGTCTGGCGGTAAGTCCTGATATCAACCCGTTTGCACTATTACCTGAACGACCCGGCGTCGCGAAGGCCGCCCTCTCGTTCTCAGCGCCGGGAGGCCGGGACCTCCATGGCGGCGCACACCGCTCGCCACACGTCCTTGGCCTCCCAGCCGTCGTCCAGCGCCTGGACGACCGTACGGCCGCCCAGCTCCGACATCACATGATCGCGTGCGAAGGTGTCGGCGTAGGTGTCGCCGAAATGCGCGCGCATCCGCTCCCAGAAAACCGTCAACCGCATGGGTGCCAGTATCGCGCGCCCGGTCACATGCCGGAGATCGCCCTCACCGCCGCCGTGACAACCACCGCCACGCCCACCACCCCCAGGAAGGGGGCCCGCAGCAGCAGCGCGACGGTCGCCGCGGCCAGCCCGGCCGACCGGGCGTCGACGGTCAGCCGCGGCCCGTCGGTGCCGAAGGTCTGCAGCGCGGTCAGGGCGGCCAGCAGAGCGATCGGGACGAGCGCGGCCAGCCGCCTGACGACCGGCCGCTCCAGCAGTCCGGCCGGCACGGACAGTCCCAGCAGCTTCGCCGCGTAGCAGCCGGCCGCGGTCACACCGATCGCGATCCAGGTGTCCGCCGAGGTACTCATCGCGTCCCCTCCTCCCGTTCTTCTCCCGCGCCGCGGTCGTCCGGTACGCCGCGCGCACCCCTGGCCCGGTCGGCGGCCGTCACGACGGGCGCGGCCAGCGCGGCCGCCAGCACCGGGACGCCGGCAGGCAGCAGCGGCAGGCATCCCAGGGCGAGCAGTACGGCGAACACGGCCACCGCGCGTTCGGCGCGGCCCTTGACCATGGGCGCGAGCAGGGCGAGGAAGACCGCGGGACCCGCGGCGTCCAGCCCCCACGCGTCGGGGTCGCCGAGCGCTGATGCGCCCAGGGCGCCGCCCAGGGTGGTGAGGTTCCACAGCAGGTAGAGGCTGGCGCCGGTGACGGTGAAGCCGAGCCGGGCGGCGGCCCGGCCGCGCTGGGCGAAGGTCACCGCCGAGGTCTCGTCGATCACCCACTGGGCGGCCAGCGGCCGTACCGCGGCGGGCAGCCGCAGCAGCTGTGACAGCCGCAGCCCGTAGAAAGCGTTGCGGGTGCCGAGGAAGAACGCCCCGGCCGCCGCGGCGAACGGACTGCCGCCGGCCCCGAGCGCGCCTACCAGGGCGAACTGGGAGGCGCCGGTGAACACCAGGAGGGACAGGGCGCAGGTCTGGACGACGGACAGTCCGGCGCCCGCCGAGGTCACTCCGAAGGCGAATCCGGAGAGCCCCACGGCGACGCCCACGCCGAGCGCGTCCCGTATGACGGCGGCGCGGGCGGCGGGCGCCAGCCGTCGGACGGTGTCCTGACTGGTTATCGGTGGTGCGGTCACCCGGCCGACGCTACGGAACCGCGGCCGGGCGGTCTTGTACGTTCTTGCACGCCCGCCGGCGCGGTCGCGGGTCGTCCGGTCCCCCGTGTTCCGCCCGGTCGGCGACCGGACGACCGCGGATGCCTGCGTCTGTCCACGTCCGAGAGATCCGGTGTTCGCGCTGGTACGCGCCGGGCGTGACGCCGACGATGCGGGTGAAGTGCCGGTTGAGGTGGGACTGGTCGGTGAAGCCGACGGTGACGGCGGTGGCCGCGGGGGTGGCTCCGGAGGCGAGCAGGCGGCGGGCGGCCCGTACGCGCTCGCCGGTCAGCCAGGAGTGCGGCGGCAGTCCGTAGGCGTTCTTGAAGGACCGCAGCAGGGCGAAGGGGCTGGTGCCGGTCCGCGTGGCGAGTTCGGCCAGGCTGGGTGGGGCGGTCAGCCTGGCCGCGAGCAGGTCGCGGGCGCTGGCCGCGGCGCTGCGTCCGCCGTCGCGGGCGGGCCCCGGCCGGGCGGTCGCGGCGCCGTGCCGGGTCAGCAGCCGGGCGAGGACCAGCCGCAGGAAGGTATCGGCGGCCAGCGCGTTGTCGTTCTCCGCGGCCCGGTGGACGTCCGTGATCATGGCGGCGGTGGCCGGGTCCGCCAGCACGGTCGCGGTGAAGGCGGGCGTGCCGCGCAGCGCGGAGGTCCCGGCGGCGACGGAGGCGACGACGCCCGGCGCGGGGTAGAGCACCCGGTAGCTCCAGCCGTCGTCGCCGCCCGCGTACGCGGAGTGCGGGGACTCGGGATTGATCAGTACGACGCTGCCCGCCCCGGCCCGCACCGCGCCGCCGGGCAGAGTTATGCCCTCGACACCGCCGGTGACCGCGGCGATCACATATCCGTCATGAGCATGGCGAGGAAAGGTGTGGTGGATGTACCGGGCCCGCAGCAGGTCGACCCCGGGCAGTCCGGGGTGGGCCCAGTGCCGGGCCTGCTCACGGGGGGTGGTGGCGGTCATACGGACATTGTGGCAAGCCGCGCCGACGTGTCCACGCCAGAAGTTGTCCACAGCTCCCCGGATCGTGCTCGGCGCGGTGTCGGTGGCGCGAGGCAGGATGGATGCCATGACCGGTCACACAAGCCTCGACGCGTTCTCCCCCGCCACCCGCGCGTGGTTCAGCGGGGCGTTCCGCGAGCCGACCGCGGCCCAGGCAGGGGCGTGGTCGGCCATCGCGGAGGGCTCCGACGTGCTGGTCGTCGCGCCGACCGGGTCCGGCAAGACGCTGGCGGCGTTCCTGGCCGCGCTGGACCGGCTGGCCACCGTCCCACCGCCGGCCGAGGCCCGCCGCCGCTGCCGGGTGCTGTACATTTCACCGCTGAAGGCGCTGGCGGTGGACGTGGAGCGCAATCTGCGCAGCCCGCTGGCGGGCCTGCGCCAGGAGTCGGTGCGGCTCGGCCTGCCCGAGCCCGAGGTACGCGTCGGCATCCGTTCCGGGGACACCCCCGCCGCCGAGCGGCGCACCCTGGTCACCCGGCCGCCGGACATCCTGATCACCACGCCCGAGTCGCTGTTCCTGATGCTCACCTCGGCCGCGCGGGAGGCACTCAGCGGAGTGGAGACGGTGATCCTCGACGAGGTGCACGCGGTGGCGGGCACCAAGCGCGGCGCCCATCTGGCGCTCTCCCTGGAGCGGCTGGACGAGCTGTCGGAGCGGCCGGCCCGCCGGATCGGGCTGTCCGCCACCGTCCGCCCGGTGGACGAGGTCGCCCGCTATCTCTCACCGCGGCGGCGGGTGCAAATCGTCCAGCCGGTTTCCCGGAAGAAGTTCGACCTGTCGGTGGTCGTGCCCGTGGAGGATCTGGGCGAGCTGGGCGGCTCGCCGGTGGCCGAGCACACCGGGCCGGCCGCCGGCCCCGCCGAGCGGGCCTCGATCTGGCCGCATGTGGAGGAGCGGATCGCCGACCTGGTGCAGGCGCACCGCTCCACCATCGTCTTCGCCAACTCCCGCCGCCTCGCCGAGCGGCTGTGCAACCGGCTGAACGAGATCGCCTACGAGCGGGCCGAGGGCGAGCCGCTGGCCGAAGCGCACTCCCCCGCCCAGATCATGGCCGAGTCGGGCGCAGCCAAGGGCGCGCCGCCGGTGCTGGCCAGGGCCCACCACGGTTCGGTGTCCAAGGAGCAGCGGGCACTGGTGGAGGAGGACCTGAAGGCGGGACGGCTTCCGGCTGTGGTCGCCACGTCGAGCCTGGAGCTGGGCATCGACATGGGCGCGGTCGATCTTGTCGTCCAGGTGGAGTCGCCGCCCTCCGTCGCCTCCGGGCTCCAGCGGGTCGGCCGGGCCGGGCATCAGGTGGGAGCGGTGTCCACCGGGGTGGTCTTCCCCAAGTACCGGGGGGACCTGGTGCAGTCCGCGGTGGTGACCGAACGGATGCGCCAGGGCGCGATCGAGTCGCTGCGGGTGCCGGCGAACCCGCTGGACGTGCTGGCGCAGCAGATCGTGGCGATGACCGCGATGGACGGCTGGGACGTGGACGAGCTGCTGGCGGTGGTGCGCCGGGCGGCGCCTTTCGCGTCGCTGCCCCACTCGGCGTACGTGGCGGTGCTGGACATGCTGGCCGGCCGCTACCCGTCGGACGCGTTCGCCGAGCTGCGCCCGCGCCTGGTGTGGGACCGGGTGGCGAACACGCTGACGGCCAGGCCCGGCGCCCAGCGGCTCGCGGTCACCTCGGGCGGCACGATCCCGGACCGCGGCCTGTTCGGGGTGTTCCTCGCCGGGGCCGACCCGAAGAAGGGCGGCGGCCGGGTGGGAGAACTGGACGAGGAGATGGTCTACGAGTCCAGGGTCGGCGACGTCTTCACCCTGGGCACCACCTCGTGGCGCATCGAGGACATCACCCGCGACCGGGTGCTGGTGTCGCCGGCACCGGGGGCGGCGGGGCGGCTGCCGTTCTGGAAGGGCGACCAACTGGGCCGGCCGCTGGAGCTGGGCCGGGCGCTGGGAGCCTGGCTGCGCGAGGTCGGGGCGCTGACGCCGGAGGCCGCCAGGGCGCGTCTGTCGGCGGCGGGCCTGGACACCTGGGCGGCCGACAACGTGCTCTCGTACCTGGCGGAGCAGCGGCAGGCGTGCGGCCATGTACCGGACGACCGGACGATCGTGGTCGAGCGGTTCCGTGACGAGCTGGGCGACTGGCGGGTGGTCGTCCACTCCCCGTTCGGCGCCCAGGTGCACGCCCCGTGGGCGCTGGCGCTGGGCGCCCGGCTCCAGGAGCGGTATGGGCTGGACGCGCAGGCGATGCACGCCGACGACGGCATCGTGCTGCGCCTGCCGGACGCCGATCTGCTGGGCCTGGACCTGCTGGACGTCGATCCGGAACAGCGGGGCGCGGAGTTCGACCCGGAGCAGTCGCCGGTGGGGGCCGGGGACGTCGCCTTCGACAAGGGCGAGATCGAGCAGCTGGTCACCGACCAGGTGGGTGGCTCCGCGCTGTTCGCCTCACGGTTCCGCGAGTGCGCCGCCCGCGCGCTGCTGCTGCCGCGCCGCAGCCCCGGCCGGCGCACCCCGTTGTGGCAGCAGCGGCAACGTGCCTCCCAACTGCTCCAGGTCGCTTCCGAGTTCGGATCCTTCCCGATCGTGCTGGAGGCGGTGCGGGAATGCCTCCAGGATGTGTTCGACGTGCCGGGCCTGGTGGAGTTGATGGGCGACATCGAGGCCCGCAGGGTGCGGCTGGTGGAGGTCACCACGTCCGAGCCGTCGCCGTTCGCCCGTTCGCTGCTGTTCGGCTATGTGGCGCAGTTCCTGTACGAGGGGGACTCACCGATCGCGGAGCGGCGGGCGGCCGCGCTGTCACTGGACTCGCGGCTGCTGGCGGAGCTGCTGGGCCAGGCGGAGCTGCGCGAACTGCTGGACGCCGACGTACTGGTCGAGCTGGACCGCGAGTTGCAGTGGCTCACCGAGGACCGCAGGATCAAGGACGCGGAGGGTGTCGCGGATCTGCTGCGGATACTGGGGCCGCTCAGCACCGGCGAACTGACCGCCCGGGGCGCGGATCCCGGGTGGGCGGTGGAGTTGGAGACCGCGCGGCGCGCGATCCGGGTGCGGATCGGCGGGGCGGCGCACTGGTCGGCCGTCGAGGACGCCGGGCGACTCCGGGACGCGTTGGGAACGGCGCTTCCGGTCGGGGTGCCGGTGGCGTTCACCGAGCCGGTGAAGGACCCGTTGGGCGACCTGGTGGCGCGCTACGCCCGTACGCACGGGCCGTTCACCACCGGCGAGGTGGCCGCGCGGTTCGGGCTGGGGGCGGCGGTGGCGGACGGCACCCTGCACCGGCTTGCGGCATCGGGCCGGGTCGCACAGGGCGAGTTCCGGCCGGGCGGGGCCGGGCAGGAGTGGTGCGACACGGGGGTGCTGCGGAGGTTGCGGCGGCGTTCGCTGGCGGCGCTGAGGCAGGAGCTGGAGCCGGTGCCGCCGGCGACGCTCGGGGTGTTCCTGCCGCAGTGGCAGCACGTGGGCACGCACAGCCTGCGCGGCATGGACGGGCTGGCGCGGGCGGTGGAGCAGCTGCAGGGCGCGGCGGTGCCCGCCTCGGCCCTGGAGCGGCTGGTGCTGCCGTCCCGGGTCACCGGTTACAGCCCGCCGATGCTGGACGAACTGACCTCCTCCGGCGAGATCCTGTGGGCCGGCGCCGGGGCGCTGCCCGGCAAGGACGGCTGGGTCTCGCTCTACCCCGCGGACAGCGCTCCGCTGCTGCTGCCGGCCGCCCGGCCGCTGGAGCCCGGCCCGCTGCACCAGGCGGTACTGGCCGCTCTGGACGGCGGCTATGGCTTGTTCTTCCGGCAGATCGCCGACCTGGTACGGGCCGCGGGGCAGCAGGCGACCGACCCGCAGATCGCCGACGCGGTGTGGGATCTGGCCTGGTCGGGCCGGCTCACCAACGACACCCTGGCGCCGCTGCGGGCGCTGCTCGGCTCGGGCCGCACCGCCGGGGCCACCGCGCACCGGGCGCCGAGGGCGGTGCCGCGCGGCCGGTACAGCTCGCCGGCCGCCAGGGTCCCGCGCGCTACCGCCTCCCGCGGCGGGCCGCCCACCACTGCGGGCCGCTGGTCGCTGCTGCCCGCGCTGGAGCCCGATCCGACTCTGCGGGCGCACGCCCTGACCCACACCCTGCTGGACCGGCACGGTGTGGTCACCCGTGGCGCGGTGGCCGCCGAGGGGGTGGCGGGCGGCTTCTCGGCGGCTTACCGGGTGCTGGCGGCCTTCGAGGACACCGGACAGGCCCGGCGCGGCTATGTGGTGGAGGGTCTGGGGGCGGCGCAGTTCGCGATGGACGGCGCCGTGGACCGGCTGCGGGCGCTGAACACCGCCCGGGAGCGGGAGGAGGAACCGCACAGCAGGTCCCGGACGGTGGTACTGGCCGCCGCCGATCCGGCCAACCCGTACGGGGCGGCGCTGCCCTGGCCCGAGCAGCCGCCGGGCGTGACCCACAAGCCGGGGCGGAAGGCGGGCGCCTTGGTCGTGCTCACCGACGGCGAGTTGGCCCTCTACGTCGAGCGGGGCGGCAAGACGCTGCTGTCCTGGCCGGTGGACGGGATACGGGTGCAGGCCGCGGCTGACGCCCTGGCGCTGGCGGTCCGCGAGGGAGCGCTGGGCCGGCTCACCGTGGAGCGGACCAATGGGGAGTCCGCGCTGACCTCCCCGCTGGGCCGGGCGCTGGAAGCGGCGGGCTTCCACGCCACCCCCCGCGGCCTGCGGCTGCGCGACGACCGCTGACCGTCCTCCCGGCCCCAGGAGGACGGCCCCGGGAGGACGGCCCCGGGAGGACGGAACGGAGAGAAGCTGGACGGGACGGTCGGCCCGGAAGCCTGCCGGGTCGGCCAGAATGGAGGGATGCCCGAGGGAGACACGGTCTGGCTGACCGCGCACCGACTGCACGCCGCGCTGGCCGGCCGCCCGCTGCAGCGTACGGATCTGCGGGTGCCCAGCCTGGCGACGGTGGACCTGGCGGGCCGCCGGGTACTGGAGGTGGCCGCACGCGGCAAGCACCTGCTGACGAGGCTGTCCGACGGCCTGACCCTGCACTCGCACCTGCGGATGGACGGCTCCTGGCACCTGTACGGCCCCGGGGAGCGGTGGCGGGGCGGGCCGGCGCATCAGGTGCGGGCGGTGCTGGAGACGAAGGAGCGGGTCGCGGTCGGCTACCGGCTGCCGGTGCTGGAACTGCTGCCGACCGCCGAGGAGGACGAGGTGGTCGGGCACCTGGGTCCTGATCTGCTCGGGCCGGACTGGGACGCGGCGCGGGCGCTGAGACGGCTGGCGGCGAGCCCGGACCGGCCGCTAGGGGAGGCGCTGCTCGACCAGCGGAATCTGGCCGGGGTGGGCAACGTCTACGTGTCGGAACTGTGCTTTCTGCGCGGGGTGACCCCGTGGACGCCGTTCGGGGAGGTACGGGTGCCGGAGAAGCTGGTGGTACTGGCGAAGCGGCTGCTGGAGGCGAACCGGTCACGCCCCGGGCACGTCACGACCGGGGACACCCGGCGGGGCCGGACGAACTGGGTGTACGGCCGGGAGGGGCGGCCGTGTCTGCGCTGCGGCACCCCGGTCAGGGGCGGGCGGCATGGCCGGGAGGATCAGCGCCGGGCGGCGTACTGGTGCCCGCGTTGCCAGCCCGGCCCGGCGCCCGGCGACGGCTGACCGTCCGGGCAGCAGTGGCGGGTACGGCGTGCAGGGGTATCAGGCCGAGGCTCCAGCCCGCCATGGCCGCCGCGCCCTCCCACGGCCCCGCGGCCTGCGGCCGGACCGCCAGTCGCAGCACCACCCACCACCACAGCAGCCCGCCCACCACGGCGACGACCCACCGACCGACCCGCACCGACCGTCGGCGCGCGCCCCCGCCCCGGTCCAGGCCCCGCTCACGACCCCGCTCACGGCTCGGGCCCCGGCCGTCCGCGCGGTTCGCACGCCGCCCCGTGCCCCGTTGCCCGGCCCTGCCCCGTATCGCCGCGCGCACAACGCTTTGCCCCCGCAGCCGAAGTACACGCATCGCCGCCTCCTCGCCCCGGCCCCCCGGGCCCCTGCGGGGCCCGGACAGTCTTCCCGGCCCCGAGGTCAGGTACTGCCGCGTCCTACCCGTCCGGCAGCCGCTCGTTCGGACCTTCTGCGCCCGGAACGCCCGGCGCCGCCTCTCCGACGCTAACGGGGTGAGCCGCTCGGTGCGCGAGATCAACGCCCACGCGACCGGCAGCCTCCGGGGCCCGGCAGACACCGTGCTCGACCCCGCCACCGACTCACCGCCGGTCTACGGCCAGGGGGACGGCCAGGGGGAAAGCCAGGGGAAAGCCGCCTCGGGGAATCCGCCCGGACCAGACCGTCGACCGCCTCGCCGCCCTCGCCACGGAATCCGGACGCCGCGCGAGGGCGTATCCGGTCCACGGCCTGTCGCGGCACACCGACGACCGAGGTCCGACCGCGTGCGGCGGCCTCCACGGATCTCGTCCGTGGAGGCCGCCGCATACGGTGTAACCCGGCCGTTCCTGCGGCTCAGCGCCTTGCGGGGGTCGCTGTCCGGCTCAGACGTTCTCCGCCTGGAACATCCAGTGCTGCTTTTCGAGCTGGGCGGTGATGCCGATGATGAGGTCCTGCGTCACCGGGTCCGGCTCGTCGGTGGACTCGATGCGTTCCCGCATCCGGGTGATGACCGAGCCCAGGGCGGCGACCATGATCTCGACCACCTCGGCGTCCTTGACCCAGCCGTCGGTCACCGTGTCGATGCCGCTGGTCTTGGCGACCGTCCCGGCGCGGCCGTCGGGGGAGATGCCGAGGGCCGAGGCGCGCTCGGCGATGGTGTCGGACGCGGTGCGGGCCGCCGACACCACCTCGTCCAACTGGAGGTGGATGGAGCGGAACCGCGGTCCGATGATGTTCCAGTGCACCTGCTTGGCCACCAGCGAGAGGTCCACCAGGTCCACCAGTGCGCCTTGCAGAGCGTCACCGACGGTCTTCAGGGACTGCTGGGACAGAGGGCTTTTCACGACAGTCATGCGCTGTTCTCCTCGCGGATCGACGCGTTCAGGTCCGGTTCATCCCCCGCTGACCCTCTTCGCCTACCCTGCCTTGGCGGCGTACACATGGCAAAGCGCGGCGGCCCGTCCCGGGGACATGTCCCGGGCGGGCCGCCGCGCGAAGTGTGAGAGGAACAGGGAAGTGTGAGAGGAACAGGGGAGGGGGCCGGAGCCCCGGCCTAGGCGGCGACGACGTCGACGGCTTCGGCGGGCTTCTTGGGGGCCTTGATGGTGATCCGCTCGTCCGGACCGGAGGAGGCCACGGAGGTGACGGAAGTGACAGACGTGACCGCGCCCAGCAGGGGCCGCATCGGCGCGGCGGTGGTCTCGGTGGCCGCGGACTGCGAGAGCTCGGCGAGTGACAGATCGTCGCTGACCTCACGCATGACCTCGGACATCGGCACGTCCAGGGCTTCGCAGATCGCCGAGAGCAGTTCGGAGGACGCCTCTTTCTGCCCCCGCTCGACCTCGGACAGATAGCCGAGCGAGACCCGGGCGGACGAGGAGACCTCACGCAGGGTGCGGCCCTGGCGCTGGCGCTGCCGACGCAGCACGTCACCAAGCAGGCGACGGAGCAGGATCATCGGTGGCTCCCTCCTCGGACCGCGTAACCGCATCTGCCTGGCCCCACCGTACCGCCTCCGGCACCGGCCGTGCGGGGAGCCGAGACGTGTTCACTCAGGGCTGTAAACATCCCTTCCCCCCGACCTCTTCCCTATCCTCCGCGCCCGGACTCGTACCGGGACCGTTATCAGAGACTCTGGCCGAATCCCGGATGCGCAACCGTACTCCTCCTCAAGCGCGCGGCGAGCAGTTCCAGGACCGCGGCCACCGAGGCGTCGCGGATCGCGGTACGGTCACCGGTCAGGCTCAGTTCCACGGCCACCACAGTCCCCGCGCTCTCCACCCCCTCGGCACCGGCCGCCGGCCAGCCCGCCGGAGCCGGCGCCGCCATCGCACCGGCACCGCCCGCCGGAACCGGCCCCGCCACCGCCACGAAGACCGTGCCGACCGGCTTGCCGTCCTGCGGATCGGGGCCCGCGACTCCGGTCGTGGAGATACCCCAGTCCGCGCCGAGCCGGTCCCGTACGCCCGCGGCCATCTGCCGGGCCACTTCGGCGTCCACGGCGCCGCGGGCGGCCAGCAGGGCGGCGTCGACTCCGAGGATCTCGTGCTTGAGGGCGGTCGCGTAGGCCGTCACCGAGCCGCGGAAGCTGCGGGAGGCGCCGGGCACCGCGGCCAGTTCCGCGGCCACCAGACCGCCGGTGAGGGATTCGGCGACGGCCAGCGTCCAGCCGTGCTCCGCCAGCAGCCGCAGCACCTCGCGGGCCGCCGTCATGCGCGCCGCTCCCGTTCGGCCGCCAGTCCGGCCCGCCGCAGCACGACGGCCTGCCGTACGTAGTCCAGGCCGGTCACCACCGTGAGGATCACCGCAACGACCATCAGCCAGGCCCGGATGGTGGCCAGCGGCCCGGTCAGCACCAGGATGTACATGCCGACCGCGACCCCCTGCGCCAGCGTCTTGAGCTTGCCGCCCCGGCTGGCCGGGATGACGCCGTGCCGGATCACCCAGAACCGCATCAGCGTGATGCCCAGCTCGCGGACCAGGATCACCACCGTCACCCACCAGGGCAGGTCGCCCAGCGCGGACAGTCCGGCCAGCGCCGCGCCCATGATGGCCTTGTCGGCGATCGGGTCGGCGATCTTGCCGAAGTCGGTGACCAGGCCGTAGCGCCGGGCCACTTCGCCGTCGAACAGGTCGGTGATCATGGCGATCGCGAAGGCCGCCCAGGCGAAGGACCGCCAGGCCGGGTCGTGCCCGTCGCCGTGCACCAGCAGCAGGACGAAGCCCGGCACCAGCACCAGTCTGATCATCGTCAGCAGGTTGGCGACGTTCATCAGCCGGGCCTTGGGCTCCGCCGGGTCGCCGAGGTGGTCGGCGGCGGCCGAGGCCCCGGTGGGCGCCGGCGGGCGTACGGATCCGTTCGCGGTCACCGGCCCGACCGGCGGAATCGGCCCGGCCAGGGACGGCACGGACTCGGCGGCCGACACCGACACCGCCGCCGCCGTCGTCGAAGCCGCCGAAGCCGCCGAAGCCGCCGAAGCCTTTGACGGAGCGGACGGGCCGGACGGTGCCGGCGAAGGCGTGGCTGAGGGCGCCGGCGAAGGCGACACGGAAGGCCGCGAGGGTGGTCCTGGGGGCGGTGTGGACGGGGACGCGGACGCGGGCGTGGAGGAGGCTCCGCTCATCTGCCCACCTCGTCGTCCCCGTGACAGGTCTCCTGCACACCCAGCGGCTCGGCGATCAGGTCGACGCCCTCCGTACCGGTCACCTTCGCGGTGACGAACGTCCCGACGGCAGGCTCCCACCGGCTTCCGGCCGGGGTCAGGACGACCTGGCCGTCGGTCTCCGGCGCCTGGTGGTCGGCCCGCCCGGTGACCTCGCCGGTCTCCTCGTCCACTGCCTCGACCAGCACCCGCACCGTGGAGCCCAGCCGTTCCTCGGCGCGCTGCGCGGTCAGTTCCTCGGCGAGCCGGGAGACCCGGGCCAGCCGGGCCGCCACCACGTCCTCGTCGAGCTTGCGGTCGTACGTGGCCGCCTCGGTGCCTTCCTCGTCGGAGTAGCCGAACACCCCGATGGCGTCCAGCCGGGCCGAGCCGAGGAAGCGTTCCAGCTCCGCCAGGTCGTCCTCGGTCTCGCCGGGGAAGCCGACGATGAAGTTGGACCGGACGCCCGCCTCGGGCGCCTTGGCCCGGATGGTGTGCAGCAGATCCAGGAAGCGGTCGGTGTCGCCGAAGCGGCGCATGGCGCGCAGGACGGCGGGGGCCGAGTGCTGGAAGGACAGGTCGAAGTACGGGACCACGCCCGGCGTGGCGGTGAGCACCTCGATCAGGCCGGGACGCATCTCGGCGGGCTGGAGGTAGCTGACCCGGATGCGTTCGATGCCGTCCACCGCGGCGAGCTCGGGCAGCAGGGTCTCCAGCAATCGGATGTCGCCGAGGTCCTTGCCGTAGGAGGTGTTGTTCTCGCTGACCAGCATCACCTCCTTGACGCCCTGCCCGGCGAGCCAGCGGATCTCGCCGACGACGTCGGAGGGGCGGCGCGAGATGAAGGAGCCGCGGAAGGACGGGATCGCGCAGAAGCTGCACCGGCGGTCGCAACCGGAGGCGAGCTTCACGGAGGCGACCGGGCCGGAGTCCAGCCGGCGCCGCAGCGGGGCCCGCGGCCCCGACGCGGGGGCGACGCCCGCCGGCAGGTCGCGGAGATCGGCGGCCGGGCCCTGCGGGGCGGCCGATCCGCCGGGAGCGGCCGGGTCGTCCGAGGCCGCCGCCCCGTCGGGAACAGCGGCCCGGTCCTCCGCCGCCCCCTGTCCGTGCCCCGGCAGCGCCACGCGCGCCTGCTGCCGCTCCGCCGGGCTGACCGGCAGCAGCTTGCGCCGGTCGCGCGGGGTGTGCGACGCGTGGACGCCGCCGGCCAGGATCGTCCGCAGCCGGTCGGAGATGTCCTCGTAGTCGTCGAAGCCGAGCACTCCGTCGGCTTCGGGGAGGGCGTCCGCCAGCTCCTTGCCGTACCGCTCGGCCATGCAGCCCACCGCCACCACGGCCTGTGTGCGGCCCTGCCCCTTGAGGTCGTTGGCCTCCAGCAGGGCGTCCACCGAGTCCTTCTTGGCCGCTTCCACGAAGCCGCAGGTGTTCACCACCGCCACGTCGGCGTCGGACGCGTCGTCCACCAGCCGCCAGCCGTCCGCCGCGAGCCGGCCGGCGAGTTCCTCGGAGTCCACCTCATTGCGGGCGCAGCCGAGCGTGACAAGAGCGACGGTACGGGGTTCGGGCATGAGCCCAGACTACCCGCAGGGGGTACGGCCACCTGTACGCGGCGGTTCGAACACCGCCGCGCACACATCAGCCCTGGGTGGGGTCGCCCGGGGTGTAGGTGAGGTGGGCGACCTGTCCTTTGGAGCCGGCCAGGCCGATGTCCTTGCCGTTGACGAACAGCTGGACGGCGCCGGCGTTGCCCACCACCAGCTTGATCTTCCTGTCGTCGGTCCAGGTCACCGACTCGCCCTTCTTCAGCGAGTTCTGGAACAGCTGCTTGCCGTTCCCGTCGGTGGCCTGGATCCAGCTGGTGCCGCCCTCGGCGCTGGCCTTGACGGTGACCTTGCCGGGCGGGGCCGCCGCGATGGCGCTGCCGGACGGCACCGGGGGCTTCGGTACGCCGTTGGCCTGCGGTGACCGGCCGGAGGGGCCGGTGGAGCTCGGGGAGGCGGTGGGCGAGGTGGCGGAGGTGTCGCCGTCGCCGCCGTCGCCGGACACCACCGTGTAGCCGACGAAGCCCACCACCGCGACGATCGCGGCGACCATGGCGGCGGTCCAGTTGGGGCGGCGCGGTTCGGAGCGGATCCGCTCGGCCTCGTACAGCGGCGCCACGGGGGCGGGGGCGGTCTCGGCGGAGTGCTCGGCCGCGTACTGCTCGACGAGCGGTTCGGGGTCGATCCCCACGGCGCGGGCGAGGGTGCGGATGTGGCCGCGCGCGTACACGTCACCGCCGCAGCGGGAGAAGTCGTCCTGTTCGATCGCCTGCAGGATCGGGACGCGGACCCGCGTGGTGGTGCTCACCGCGTCGACGGACAGGCCCGCGGCGATACGGGCCTGGGCGAGGGCACGGCCGACCGAGGGCCGGTCGTCGGGGGGCGAGTTGCCGATGGACACGAGAGCGCCTTTCGAGCGTGCAGCCACCTGCTGGAAGTTCAGTCTAGGGGTGGTTCGAAACACGGGGGCAACCGGACGGCCGGTATGTGTCCGCCACTCGGGCTGCGGCGGGCCGCTTCACCCGTGAGAACTGGACGTGTGGGGCGGAGGAACGGTTACCCGGGAACGTGCCCCGACTCCTGCCGGGGCACACGTCCCGGCGGCGTTCGCCATGCGCCCGGGGGACGCCCGGGACAGTCCTACGACACTCCTCCGCCACGGATCACCGCGAGTACGCCGTCCAGCTCGTCGGCCGTCACCATGACATCGCGCGCCTTGGACCCCTCGCTGGGGCCGACAATGCCGCGCGACTCCATCAGGTCCATCAGCCGGCCGGCCTTGGCGAAGCCGACCCGCAGCTTGCGCTGGAGCATCGAGGTGGAGCCGAACTGGGTGGAGACCACCAGCTCCGCGGCCTGGCAGAGCAGGTCCAGATCGTCGCCGATCTCCTCGTCGACCTCCTTCTTGGGGGCGCTGCCGACCGTGACGTCGCTGCGGTAGCGCGGCGTGAGCTGCGCCTTGCAGTGGTCCACGACCTTGGCGACCTCCTCCTCGGTGACGAAGGCGCCCTGCATGCGGATCGGCTTGTTCGCGCCCATCGGCAGGAACAGTCCGTCACCCTTTCCGATGAGCTTTTCGGCCCCCGGCTGGTCCAGGATGACCCGGCTGTCGGCGAGCGAGGAGGTGGCGAAGGCCAGCCGGGAGGGCACGTTGGCCTTGATCAGACCGGTGACGACATCGACGCTGGGCCGCTGGGTGGCGAGCACCAGGTGGATTCCGGCCGCGCGGGCCAGCTGGGTGATCCGGACGATGGAGTCCTCCACGTCGCGCGGCGCGACCATCATCAGGTCGGCCAGCTCGTCCACGATCACCAGCAGGTACGGATACGGCGTCAGCTCGCGCTCGCTGCCCTCGGGGGTCCTGGCCTTCCCCGAGCGCACCGCGGCGTTGAAGTCGTCGATGTGCCGGAAGCCGTACGCGGCGAGGTCGTCGTAGCGCAGGTCCATCTCGCGCACCACCCACTGCAGCGCCTCGGCGGCCCGCTTTGGATTGGTGATGATCGGGGTGATCAGGTGCGGGATGCCCTCGTACGCGGTCAGCTCGACGCGCTTGGGGTCGACCAGGACCATCCGGACCTCGTCGGGGGTGGCGCGGGCCATGACCGAGGTGATCAGGCAGTTGATGCAGGAGGACTTGCCGGAGCCGGTGGCGCCGGCGACCAGGACGTGCGGCATCTTCGCGAGGTTGGCCATCACATAGCCGCCCTCGACGTCCTTGCCGAGCGCCACCGTCATCGGGTGCACCTCGCCGGCCGCCTCGGCGGAGCGCAGGACGTCGCCCAGGTTGACCATCTCGCGGTCGCTGTTGGGGATCTCGATGCCGACCGCGGACTTGCCGGGGATCGGGCTGATGATCCGTACGTCGGGGCTGGCGACGGAGTAGGCGATGTTCTTGGCGAGCGCGGTGATCCGCTCGACCTTGACCGCGGCGCCCAGCGCGACCTCGTAGCGGGTGACCGTCGGGCCGCGGGTGAAGCCGGTGACCGTCGCGTCGACCTTGAACTCCTTGAAGACCTTTGTGAGCGAGGCCACCACCACGTCGTTGGCGGCGCTGCGGGTACGGCCGGGGCCGCCGCGTTCCAGCAGGTCGAGGGAGGGCAGGGCATAGGTGATGTCGCCGGCGAGCTGGAGCTGCTCGGCGCGGGGCGGCAGCGGCACGCCCGCGCCCGGGTCGTCCATGTGCTTGGTCAGGTCGGGGACGGCGCCGCCGGCCGCGGACGCCGCCGCGTACCCGGGGTACCCGGCGTCCCCGGTCTCGTCGCCGTCCTCGCCCTCCTCCGCGCGGGCGGCCGGCACCTGCTTCCTGACCCGGCCGGTGAGGTCGGCGACCAGGGGCGAGGGCTGGACGCCGTGCAGCAGTGCGCCGTCCAGCGCGGCAGCGGCGGCGGCGGCCACGTCGACGGCGTCGGGGCCGTCCCCCGGCCCGGCGCGCCGCCTGGGCCTGCGCCGCGGCCTGGGCTCGGCGGCGCCCTCCAGCGCGCCGTCGCGGTCCACGTCGTACGGGTCCGCGTCCGGGTCGACCGGCGTCCTGCTGAAGCGCAGCGGCAGCCGCCGTACCGGTGACTCGTCCTCGGGCGTGCCGGACTGCCCGCCCTCGCCGAAGAGGTCCTCCAGTGGTACGGCCTCGGGGTCCGGCGCCGGCGCGTACAGGCCGAGCTTGGTGCCCGCGTACCGCAGCCGCTGCGGGATGGCGTTGACCGGGGTCGCGGTGACCACCAGCAGGCCGAAGACGGTGAAGAGCAGCAGCAGCGGTACGGCCAGGGCGGCGCCGACGGTGTGGAGGAAGGGGGCGGCTGCGGCCCAGCCGATCAGTCCGCCGGCGTCCCGCATGGCCTGGGCGCCTTCGCTGCGGCCCGGGGAGCCGCAGGCGATGTGGATCAGGCCGAGCAGGCCGATGACGAGCGCGGACAGGCCGATCACGATCCGGCCGTTGGCCTCGGACCGCTCGGGGTGGCGCATCAGCCGGACGGCGACCGCGCCGAGCAGAAGGGGCACCAGCAGGTCGAGCCGGCCGAAGGCGCCGGTGATCAGCATCGTCACCAGGTCGCCGACCGGGCCGTCCAGGTCGGACCAGGTGCCGGCGGCGACCACCAGAGTCAGGCCCAGCAGCAGCAGCGCCAGGCCGTCCTTGCGGTGCGCCGGGTCCAGGCCGCGGGCGCCGCGCCCTATGCCGCGGAAGACCGCGCCGACGCCGTGGGCGAAGCCGAGCCAGACCGCGCGCACCATGCGGTAGAGGCCGTTGGTCGGTGAAGGGGCGGGTTTCGGCGCGGGTCTGGGCGCGGTTCTGGCCGCCGCCGCCTTCTTGGCGGGAGCGCTCTTTCCCGCGGGTCTCTTGGCCGCGGGCTTCTTCGCCGCTGGCTTCGCCGGGGCTTTCTTGGCGGTGCCGGACGTACGGGAGGCCATGGAGGCGAGGTTACCGCCCTTCGGCCGGGGGGCATGCCCGCCGCCGGATACGCCCGTTCGTGTCGGGTCGCGCCGATGAGATGATTGACGCCACGTCACCAGCCGCCCGGCAGCGGTATTCCCGCCGTTCACCGTCCGGCCCGCCGACCACCGGCTCCCCGGCCCGGAGCCCCGACCGCGGGCCCCGACCGCCGGTGACGCGGCCCGGCCGCCGCGCACCCGTCGTGGCGGCCGGTGAACGGCCGCCGGTCCACGGGCAGGCGCCAGGCGGGTCCGTCGCCGGCGGCGCCGGACACCGGATCGCACCCCGGGGTCCGTCGTTCGGATCGCCGCGGCGCCGCGGGACCCGCACCCGCACGTCTGCCGTGCCGCGCTCTCGTCGGTCGACGACGGACCCTAGTCGGAGTTCTGCTGCCTGATGACGCCGCCCCCGGTGCCGGGCTCCAACGCGTCCAGGGCCCGCCGCAGTCCGGTGAGCTTGCGCTCCAGGTGCGCGGCGGTGGCCACGGCGGCGCCGTCGCCGGACTCGTTGAGCTGCTTGGCGAGCGCTTCGGCCTGCTCCTCGACCGCGGCCAACCGGGCGGACAGTTCGGCGATGATGCCCACCGACTCCTTGCCCTTGCCGCCGTTGATCCCGGCGCCGACCGGCAGGCCCTGCTCCAACTGGAGCCGCAGCAGCGCCGCCTGCTCGCGCAGCTGGCAGTTCTTCATGTAGAGGTCCACGAAGACCGACACCTTGGCCCGCAGCACCCACGGGTCGAACGGCTTGGAGATGTAGTCGACCGCGCCGGCCGCGTAGCCGCGGAAGGTGTGGTGCGGCCCGTGGTTGATCGCGGTCAGGAAGATGATCGGGATGTCCCGGGTCCGCTCCCGCCGCTTGATGTGCGCCGCGGTCTCGAATCCGTCCATGCCCGGCATCTGGACATCGAGCAGGATCACCGCGAAGTCGTCGGTCAGCAGCGCTTTGAGCGCTTCCTCCCCTGACGATGCCCGCACCAGGGTCTGATCGAGCGCCGAGAGAATGGCCTCCAGCGCCAGCAGATTCTCCGGCCGGTCATCGACCAGGAGGATCTTGGCCTTCTGCACCATGGCCCGCCCTCCTCGCCCCGGTCCTGTGCCGGTCGCCGCCCCCGGGGACAGCTCCGTCATGCCGCCCGTCCTTGTGCCGGTCATGGTAGCCGCACCCCGTCGTTCGCCACACCCTGTCACCGCCAGGTCACTCAACACACACCGAAAACGTAGGCGGGGACCAGAAGGTTCCCTGATTCCGACGCCCCCACACCTCATCCGACAAACGGGTCGGCGAAGAATACGCCTTGCCTGGCCGCCCGCGCCTGCCGACACGCCGGCCGGGCGGCGGGGCCACCCGTTCGGCGACCCACCGAGCCGTACCGGCCCGCACGCCGGTCAGCGTGCGTGCATCCACTGTTCCATGAGCGTGAGCAGATGATCGGTGTCCACGGGCTTCGTCACATAATCCGACGCTCCTGAGTCGATGGCCTTCTCCCGGTCCCCCTTCATCGCCTTGGCGGTCAGCGCGATGATCGGCAGCCCGGCGAACTGCGGCATCTTCCGGATCGCCGAGGTCGTGGCGTAACCGTCCATCTCCGGCATCATGATGTCCATCAGCACCACGGCGATGTCGTCGTACTGCTCCAGGACCTCGATGCCCTCCCGGCCGTTCTCGGCGTAGAGCACCGTGAGGCCGTACTGCTCCAGCACGCTGGTGAGCGCGAAGACGTTGCGGATGTCGTCGTCGACGATCAGCACCTTCTCGCCGCTGAAGCCGCCGACGAAGCCCGGGTACCCTTCCCCTTGCGTGTCGTCCGACCACGGCTCGGGCAGCTCGCCCGCGCTCTGCCGCTCGCCCTGGCCACCGCCCTGGCCGCCATAGCCGTTGGCGGCGGCGGCCGGCGGCAGCGCCGATCGGCGGCGCAGCCGGGCCAGGCTGCTGCCGGGGCTACGGGTACGCCCCTGGCCGCCCTGGTCGAACTCCGAGCCGTAGCCGCCGGCCGGCAGCTGCGGTACCGCGGGCGGCACCTCGCCGAGGCTGAGCGGCAGGTACAGCGTGAACGTCGAGCCGCGGCCGGGCTGGCTGTCGGCGTGGATCTCGCCGCCGAGCAGCCGGGCGATCTCACGGCTGATCGACAGCCCCAGACCCGTGCCGCCGTACTTGCGGCTGGTGGTGCCGTCGGCCTGCTTGAACGCCTCGAAGATCACCCGCATCTTGCCGGCCGCGATACCGATACCGGTGTCGGTCACCGAGAAGGCGATCAGCGGCTGGTCGACCCCCCGCAGGGTGCCGGCCTCCAGCAGCTGCTCGCGGATCGACTGCGGCACCTCGGGACCGGCCGGGCGGATCACCAGCTCCACCGAGCCGCTGTCGGTGAACTTCACCGCGTTGGACAGCAGGTTGCGCAGCACCTGGAGCAGCCGCTGCTCGTCGGTGTGCAAGGTGACCGGCAGCTCCGGGGAGACCCGTACCGAGAAGTCCAGGCCCTTCTCCGCGGTGAGCGGCCGGAAGGTGGCCTCCACGTAGTCGACCAGCTGCACCAGGGCGATCCGGGTCGGCGAGACGTCCATCTTGCCGGCCTCGACCTTGGACAGGTCCAGGATGTCGTTGATCAGCTGCAGCAGGTCGGAGCCGGCGCCGTGGATGGTCTGCGCGAACTCCACCTGCTTCGGCGACAGATTGCCGTCGGCGTTGTCGGCGAGCAGCTTGGCCAGGATCAGCAGCGAGTTGAGCGGGGTGCGCAGCTCGTGCGACATGTTGGCGAGGAACTCCGACTTGTAGCGCATCGAGACCGCGAGCTGCTCGGCGCGCTCCTCCAGGACCTGCCGGGCCTCCTCGATCTCGGTGTTCTTCACCTCGATGTCACGGTTCTGCCGGGCCAGCAGCTCGGCCTTGTCCTCCAGCTCGGCGTTGGACATCTCCAGGGCGCGCTGCCGGCTCTCCAGCTCGGCCGAGCGCTCCTGCAGCTGCTCGGTCAGCTCCTGGGACTGCTTGAGCAGCCCCTCGGTCTTGGTGTTGACCGAAATGGTGTTGACACTGATCGCGATGATGTCGGTGATCTGGCTGAGGAAGTCCTTCTGGATCTGGGTGAACGGCTGGAACGCGGCCAGTTCGATCACGCCCAGCACCCGGCCCTCGAACAGCACCGGCAGCACGATCACGTGGGACGGCGGCGCCTCCCCGAGCCCCGAGGTGATCTTGAGGTACCCGGGCGGTGCGTGCTCGATCAGGATGCTGCGCTTCTCCACCGCGGCCTGCCCGATCAGCCCCTCGCCGGGCAGGAACACCGTGGACATCGACTTCCGGGAGAAGCCGTAGCTGCCCATCAGGTGCAGCTCGTACTCCTCGCCGGCCTCCGTGGTGTCCTCGGTCAGGAAGAACGCGCCGTGCTGCGCGGAGACCACCGGGGTCAGCTCGCTCATGATCAGCGCCGCCACGTCGCCCAGGTCGCGGCGGCCCTGCATCAGGCCGGAGATACGGGCCAGGTTGCCCTTGAGCCAGTCCTGCTCCTTGTTGGCCAGGGTGGTCTCGCGCAGCCGGACGATCATGGTGTTGATGTAGTCCTGGAGTTCCAGGATCTCGCCGGCCGCGTCCACGTCGATCCGCAGGTTCAGGTCGCCGCGGGTCACCGCGGTGGCGACCTGGGCGATGTTGCGGACCTGGGAGGTGAGGTTGTTGGCCATCAGGTTCACCGACTCGGTGAGGTCCTTCCAGATGCCGGAGACGTCCGGCACCCGCGCCTGACCGCCCAGGCGGCCCTCGGTGCCGACCTCGCGGGCCACCCGCGTCACCTCGTCACCGAAGGCCGACAGCTGCCCGACCATGGTGTTGATGGTGGTCTTGAGCTCCAGGATCTCGCCCCGGGCGTCCACGTCGATCTTCTTGGACAGGTCGCCGCGGGCGACCGCCGTGGTGACCTGCGCGATCTGCCGCACCTGGCCGGTCAGGTTGGACGCCATGCCGTTGACGGACTCGGTCAGGTCCTTCCAGGTGCCCGCCACGCCCGGCACCCGCGCCTGGCCGCCGAGGATGCCCTCGGTGCCGACCTCACGGGCCACCCGCGTCACCTCGTCACCGAACGCCGACAGGGTGTCCACCATCGTGTTGATGGTGTTCTTCAGCTCAAGGATCTCGCCCCGGGCGTCCACGTCGATCTTCTTCGTCAGGTCGCCGTTGGCGACCGCGGTGGCCACCGAGGAGATCGACCGGACCTGGCTGGTCAGGTTGTTGGCCATCAGGTTGACGTTGTCGGTGAGGTCCTTCCAGATGCCCGAGGCGTCCCGCACCCGCGCCTGGCCGCCGAGCTGGCCCTCGGTGCCGACCTCGCGGGCCACCCGCGTCACCTCGTCGGCGAACGCCGACAGGGTGTCCACCATCGTGTTCACCGTGGTGACCAGCGCCAGGATCTCGCCCTTCGCGTCGACGGTGATCTTCCGCGACAGGTCGCCCTGGGCGACCGCGCTGGTCACGTCGGCGATGTTGCGCACCTGGGACGTCAGGTTGTTCGCCATGAAGTTGACGGACTGGGTGAGGTCCTTCCAGGTACCGGAGACGCCCTTGACCTCGGCCTGGCCGCCGAGGATGCCCTCCGTGCCGACCTCGCGCGCCACCCGGGTGACCTGCTCGGCGAAGGACGACAGCTGGTCGACCATCGTGTTCAGGGTGTTCTTCAGCTCAAGGATCTCGCCCTTGGCGTCCACGTCGATCTTCTGCGACAGGTCGCCGCGCGCGACGGCCGTGGCGACCTGCGCGATGTTGCGGACCTGACCGGTGAGGTTGCCGGCCATGAAGTTCACCGAGTCGGTCAGGTCGCGCCACACCCCGGCCACGCCGGGCACCTGCGCCTGCCCGCCCAGCCGCCCGTCGGTGCCGACCTCGCGCGCCACCCGGGTGACCT
Organism: Streptomyces sp. ITFR-21; assembly: GCF_031844685.1. Lineage (NCBI taxonomy): Bacteria > Bacillati > Actinomycetota > Actinomycetes > Kitasatosporales > Streptomycetaceae > Actinacidiphila > Actinacidiphila sp. ITFR-21. The sequence continues at coordinate 5,437,857 of NZ_CP134605.1, read as the reverse complement.
GCTCGGCGAAGGACGACAGCTGGTCGACCATCGTGTTGATGGTGTTCTTCAGCTCGAGGATCTCGCCCCGGGCGTCCACGTCGATCTTCTGCGACAGGTCGCCGCGCGCGACCGCGGTGGTGACCTGCGCGATCTGCCGCACCTGGGACGTCAGGTTGCCGGCCATGAAGTTGACGGAGTCCGTCAGGTCCTTCCAGGTGCCGGAGACCCCGTCCACCCGGGCCTGCCCGCCGAGGCGGCCCTCGGTGCCCACGTCGGTGGCCATCCGGGTCACCTGCGCGGAGAAGGAGCCCAGCTGGTCCACCATCCGGTTGACGGTGTTCTTCAGCTCCAGCATCTCGCCGGAGACGTCCACCGTGACCTTCTGCGACAGGTCGCCACCGGCCACCGCCGTCGTCACCTGCGCGATGTCCCGCACCTGAGCCGTCAGGTTCCGGAACGCGGTGTTCACCGAATCGGTGAGGTCCTTCCAGGTACCGGCCGCCCCGGACACCTGCGCCTGCCCGCCGAGGATGCCCTCGACGCCGACCTCGCGGGCCACCCGCGTCACCTCGTCGCCGAAGGAGGACAGCTGCCCGACCATCGAGTTGACGGTGTTCTTCAGCTCCAGCATCTCGCCGGAGACGTCCACCGTGACCTTCTGCGACAGGTCGCCACCGGCCACCGCCGTCGTCACCTGCGCGATGTCCCGCACCTGAGCCGTCAGGTTCCGGAACGCGGTGTTCACCGAATCGGTGAGGTCCTTCCAGGTGCCCGCCGCGCCGGGGACCTGTGCCTGCCCGCCGAGCTGGCCCTCCGCACCGATCTCGCCCGCGACCCGCGTCACCTCGTCGGCGAAGGTGCGCAGCGTCTCGGTCATCGCGTTGATCGTCTCGGCGAGCTGCGCGACCTCGCCGCGCGCCCCGATGGTGATCTTCTGCGTCAGGTCGCCGTTGGCGACCGCCATCGTCACCTGCGCGATGTCGCGCACCTGGGCCGTCAGGTTCCCGGCCATGCCGTTGACGGACTCGGTCAGGTCCTTCCACACCCCGGCCACACCCGGCACCTGGGCCTGCCCGCCCAGCTCACCCTCGGTACCGACCTCGCGGGCCACCCGGGTGACCTCGGAGGAGAAGGAGGACAGCTGGTCCACCATCGAGTTGACGGTGTTCTTCAGCTCCAGCATCTCGCCGGCCACGTGCACGGTCACCTTGCGGGACAGGTCGCCCTTGAGCACCGCCTGGGTGACCAGCGCGATGTCGCGGACCTGCGCGGTCAGCCGGTACGCCATGGTGTTCACCGAGTCCGTCAGGTCCTTCCAGGACCCGGACATCCCGCGCACCTTGGCCTGGCCGCCGAGCTTGCCCTCGGTGCCGACCTCGCTGGCCACCCGCGTCACCTCGTCGGTGAACGCCGACAGCTGGTCGACCAGCCCGTTGACGGTACGGCCGACCTTCAGGAACTCCCCGCGCAGCGGATGCGCCGACCCGTCGGCGTTCTGCGCCCGCAGGTCCATCCGCTGCACCAGGTCGCCCTCGGCCACCGCCGACAGCACCCGGCCGACCTCGGACACCGGCCGCACCAGGTCGTCCACCAGCGCGTTGGACGCCTCGATCGCCGCCGCCCAGGCGCCCTCGCAGGCCCCGGTCTCCAGCCGTTCCTTAAGCTTGCCCTCGCGGCCGACCACCCGCCGTACCCTGGCCAGCTCCCCGGTAAGGTGCTGGTTACGGTCCGCGACCTCGTTGAAGACGGCCGCGATCTCGGCCATCGCCCCGTCGCCGGACACCATGAGCCGCTTGCGGAAGTTGCCGTCCCGCATCGCGGCCAGCGCCCCGAGCAGCTTGGTGAGCGCGGCCGAATCGACCTCTACGGTCCCGCTGCCACGGGATCGCCCGTTCTTCGTACGCGTGACTGTGCCCCGCGCCGATGCGCCAGACTCCACCGTGTCCCTCCTGGAGGGTCGACCGACCTGCGGATGTGCAAGCTTGCTGCTGTACGAGCAAGCCCAGTGTTTCACCATGGCCCCGCCCGGCCATAACAGTTCGGCACCATCGCATATGCAACGCGGCACGTTTCCGGGTGGAAACACCCGCAACCGGCGCACGCCGCGTCCCTGCGGGTCAGTAACCTGGCTCTGGTGTCGGGGGTCTGCCCCCCGACGGGCGCACACCTCCAGGAGCCGGCGATGAGAGTCCAGCAGCGCGGCGCCACCTCGACGGGCACGGCCACCGCGCCCGTCAGGCCACGAGCAGCAGTGAGGAGACCGGTGATCACGGCGCGGGCAGCGGCCAGCTTCGAACCTGTCGGGCGGTCGGTCGCCGTTGCCCGGGCGTTCGTCCGCGACACCCTGCACGGCTGGGGCTTCGCCGACGTGGTGGACGACGCGGTGGTCCTCACCAGCGAACTCGTCACCAACGCGGTGGTGCACGCCGGCACCGCGGCCGACGTGACCTGTCTGCGGTACGAGACCGCGGTCCGCGTCGAGGTCTCCGACCACTATCCCGAGCGCGAGATCCCGATGCAGCCGCGCAGCCGGCAGTTCCGCGACGGCGACAGCGAAGGCGGCCGGGGCCTGCTGCTGTGCGCCGCGCTGGCCAGCCGCTGGGGCGTGGAGTACACCGCCGCGGGCAAGGACGTCTGGTTCCAGCTCGACCTGCCCGAGCGCCCCGCGGGCACCCGCTCGGCCGGCCCCGTGCTGCCGATCGCCGAGCTGCCGGTCGCCGACGAACGGGTCCGGGTCGCGGTCGTCCAGGCCGACAACCGCGGCACCGTCACCCGCTGGAACGACGACGCCGCCGAGCTCTTCGGCCACACCCCCGCCGACATACTCGGCAGGTCGCTGGCCAACATCACCGCCTGGCCGCAGACCCCCGGCACCGGCATCGGCCTCGCCGAGGCACTCCAGCTCTCCCGCTGGGAGGGCACCTACGGCCTGCGGGACGCCGACGGGCGCGTACTGCCTGTCTACGGCTCCCACCTGCGGGTCCGCGACAGCGCCGGCGAGCCGTCCACGGTGTGCCTGCTGGTACGCGCCGAGGAGCGCGCCGTCCTGCAGAGCCCGACCCGCGGGCCGGCCCACTCCGACTCCGGCCTGACCCAGCGCGGCAGGAGCACCGACGCCTTCGAGGTCTTCATCGGCTCCCCGGCCCCCGACGACCTCGACGGCCTGCTCCAGCGGACCGTGGAGCGCGCCCGCGACATGCTCGACGGCGACGCCGCCTACCTGCTGCTCGCCACCGACGACGAGACCGAGCTGGAGGTACGCGCCTCCACCGGCCTGCCCTCGGGGCGGCAGCGCTTCGCCCGGGTCCCCGTGGAGGCCGGCACCGGCCGCTACGGCAGCGCCCGGATGCCCGCCGTGCACGAGGACCTCACCGCCGTCCCCGGCGCCGTACCGCTGCTGTCCGGCACCGGCATGCGCTCGGTCGTCACCGTGCCGCTGAAGGTCGAGGGCCGCCTCACCGGCTCCATCGGGGTCGCCGCCGAGGCCCCGGGCCGCTACTCCAACCAGGAGGCGCTGCGGCTGCAGTTCGCCGCCGACCGGATCGCGCTGGCCGTGGAGAGCGCCCGCCTCACCGAACTGGAGCGGCTGCGCCGCGGCTCGCTGTCCTTCCTGGTCGAAGCCTCCGACCTGCTGGCGGGCACGCTGGAGCGGGACCAGACGCTCGCCCTGATGGCACAGATGACCGTACCGACGCTGGCCAGCTGGTGCGCCGTCTACACCATCGCCGAGCAGTCGCAGTCGGAGCCGGAGCTGGCCTTCGTCCTCCATGAGGACGAGGACCGCATCGACGGCATCAAGGCGCTGCTGTCCCAGGTACGGCCGCCCGACCCGGACCCCACCCCCGGCGCCCGTATCTGGACCGACCCCTCGGACGTGGCCCACTCCAGCGCGCTGCGCGCGTCGCTGCGCAGCCTCGGCGTCGGAGCGGCCTCCGCGGCGCGCAACCGCCCGGCGAACACCCCCGGCGTCCAGCTGGCCACGGCCGCGGCGGTCGGCGGCGAGACGGTCGTCCTGCCGCTGGTGGCCCGCAACCGCGTCATCGGCATGCTCACCCTCGGCAAGCCCACCGACGAGCGCTTCCGCCAGGAGATCCTGGAGCTCGCCGAGGACCTCTCCCGGCGAGCCGCCCTGGCTCTGGACAACGCCCGCCTCTACAGCGAGCGCACGGCCATCAGCCAGGCCCTCCAGCGCAGCCTGCTGCCGCCGGAGCTGCCCCACGTGCCCGGTGTCGAGGTCGAGGTGGTCTACCGCGCGGCCGGCGAGGGCAACGAGGTCGGGGGCGACTTCTACGACCTCTTCCCGATCCGCGACGGCTGCTGGGGCTTCGCCATCGGCGACGTCTGCGGTACGGGCCCGGAGGCCGCCGCCGTGACCGGTCTGGCCCGGCACGCACTGCGGCTGCTGGCCCGCGAGGGCTTTGGCGGCCCCGCGGTCCTGGAGCGCCTCAACGCCGCCATCCTGGACGAGGGCGCCCGCAGCCGGTTCCTCACCCTCCTCTACGGCGAGCTGTGGCCGCAGCACGACGGCAGCGCGGTGCTCCGCATGGTCTGCGCCGGCCACCCGCTGCCGCTCCGGCTGCGTCCGGACGGCACGGTGGAGCCCGCCGCCGAGCCGCAGCCGCTGCTGGGCGTCATGGACGACCTGGAGCTGTTCGAGCAGTCGATCACGCTCGACCCCGGAGACGTCCTGCTGTGCGTCACCGACGGCGTCACCGAACGCCGCGAGGGCACCCGGATGCTGGGCGACGACGGGCTCGCCGAAGTCCTGGCCACCTGCACGGGGCTGACGGCGGGCGCGGTCGCGGCGCGTATCCAGCGCGCGGTGGAACGGTTCGCCTCCGACGCGCCCTCGGACGACATGGCGATCCTGGCGATGCGCGTACCCAAGTAGGACCCCTCGCGGGGTCCGGTTCCGGACCGGACGCCGGTCAGACCCGGATCAGGCCCGCATCAGACCCGGCAAAAAGGTGAGGCCCCCGCCCTATAGCGGAGGCCTCACCTTTAAGAGCCCCAATACGGAATCGAACCGTAGACCTTCTCCTTACCATGGAGACGCTCTACCGACTGAGCTATTGGGGCGGGACAACGAAAAGATCGTAGCGCATGAACGGGTGTGCGGTGAAACACCGGCCGGGCCGTAGCCGGCGGTACGGTCGCCGGTCGGTCAGATCAGTCCGCCGAGGGCATTGCACGCGTCGGCGACGTGCGTCAACTCCCGCTGGGTGATCCCGGAATGCACCGGCAGCGACAGGCTGTCCGCGGCCACCAGCTCGGTCTGCGGCAGTACGGCCCCCGACCGGTGCGCCGGCATGCGGCGCATTGGCACCGGCACACTCACCGTCGCCTTGACCCCGCGTACGGCCAGGGCCCGCGCGAAGGCGTCCCGGTCCGGCCGGCCGTTCCCCGGCGCCCGGACCGTGTACAGGTGGTACAGGTGGTGGGCGCCCGGCGCGATGTAGGGCACGATCACCCCGGTCGGAGTCCCGGCACGAAAGAACGTGAAGTAACGGGAAACAAAAATGCCGTGGTCCCCGAGACAAAGCTCGGAGACCACGGCATTCATAATATTTGTTCGGCGGTGTCCTACTCTCCCACAGGGTCCCCCCTGCAGTACCATCGGCGCTGAAAGGCTTAGCTTCCGGGTTCGGAATGTAACCGGGCGTTTCCCTAACGCTATGACCACCGAAACACCACGAAACACACACCACCCCACACACCCCACAAAAACAGGAGCAGGGAATACGGCGGCTGATTGTTTCAGAACCACACAGTGGACGCGAGCACACATGGACAAGCCCTCGGCCTATTAGTACCGGTCAGCTCCACCCCTCACAAGGCTTCCACATCCGGCCTATCAACCCAGTCGTCTACTGGGAGCCTTACCCCATCACGTGGGTGGGAGCCCTCATCTCGAAGCAGGCTTCCCGCTTAGATGCTTTCAGCGGTTATCCCTCCCGAACGTAGCCAACCAGCCATGCCCTTGGCAGAACAACTGGCACACCAGAGGTCCGTCCGTCCCGGTCCTCTCGTACTAGGGACAGCCCTTCTCAAGACTCCAACGCGCGCAGCGGATAGGGACCGAACTGTCTCACGACGTTCTAAACCCAGCTCGCGTACCGCTTTAATGGGCGAACAGCCCAACCCTTGGGACCGACTCCAGCCCCAGGATGCGACGAGCCGACATCGAGGTGCCAAACCATCCCGTCGATATGGACTCTTGGGGAAGATCAGCCTGTTATCCCCGGGGTACCTTTTATCCGTTGAGCGACGGCGCTTCCACAAGCCACCGCCGGATCACTAGTCCCTACTTTCGTACCTGCTCGACCCGTCAGTCTCACAGTCAAGCTCCCTTGTGCACTTACACTCAACACCTGATTACCAACCAGGCTGAGGGAACCTTTGGGCGCCTCCGTTACCCTTTAGGAGGCAACCGCCCCAGTTAAACTACCCACCAGACACTGTCCCTGATCCGGATCACGGACCGAGGTTAGACATCCAGCACGACCAGAGTGGTATTTCAACGACGACTCCACCACGGCTGGCGCCGCGACTTCACAGTCTCCCACCTATCCTACACAAGCCGAACCGAACACCAATATCAAGCTATAGTAAAGGTCCCGGGGTCTTTCCGTCCTGCTGCGCGAAACGAGCATCTTTACTCGTAGTGCAATTTCACCGGGCCTATGGTTGAGACAGTCGAGAAGTCGTTACGCCATTCGTGCAGGTCGGAACTTACCCGACAAGGAATTTCGCTACCTTAGGATGGTTATAGTTACCACCGCCGTTTACTGGCGCTTAAGTTCTCAGCCTCGCCACACCCGAAGGCACGACTAACCGGTCCCCTTAACGTTCCAGCACCGGGCAGGCGTCAGTCCGTATACATCGCCTTACGGCTTCGCACGGACCTGTGTTTTTAGTAAACAGTCGCTTCTCGCTGGTCTCTGCGGCCACCCCCAGCTCACACCGCACGGGCGATCACCAGAAATGGCCCCCCTTCTCCCGAAGTTACGGGGGCATTTTGCCGAGTTCCTTAACCATAGTTCACCCGAACGCCTCGGTATTCTCTACCAGACCACCTGAGTCGGTTTAGGGTACGGGCCGCCATGAAACTCGCTAGAGGCTTTTCTCGACAGCATAGGATCATCCACTTCACCACAATCGGCTCGGCATCAGGTCTCAGACACATGTCACCCGGATTTACCTGAGCAACGCCCTACACCCTTACCCCGGGACAACCACCGCCCGGGCTGGACTACCTTCCTGCGTCACCCCATCGCTTACCTACTACTTCCCTGGACCAGCGGCTCCACCACTCCCACCTCATCCGAAGACTCAGCAGGCGGCTTCACGGCCTTAGCATCAGAAGACTCAGTACTGGGCGTTCCAAAGCGGGTACCGGAATATCAACCGGTTGTCCATCGACTACGCCTGTCGGCCTCGCCTTAGGTCCCGACTTACCCTGGGCAGATCAGCTTGACCCAGGAACCCTTAGTCAATCGGCGCAAGAGTTTCCCACTCTTGTATCGCTACTCATGCCTGCATTCTCACTCGTGAACCGTCCACCACTGCCTTACGGCGCAGCTTCACCCGGCACACGACGCTCCCCTACCCATCACAGCCCCCGTTAGGAGTCAATACTGCAATGACACGACTTCGGCGGTACGCTTGAGCCCCGCTACATTGTCGGCGCGGAATCACTTGACCAGTGAGCTATTACGCACTCTTTCAAGGATGGCTGCTTCTAAGCCAACCTCCTGGTTGTCTCTGCGACTCCACATCCTTTCCCACTTAGCGTACGCTTAGGGGCCTTAGTCGATGCTCTGGGCTGTTTCCCTCTCGACCATGGAGCTTATCCCCCACAGTCTCACTGCCGCG